>NZ_JAQURE010000029.1 GCF_028715765.1 Rhodoferax sp. | reverse complement strand
TCACCTCCAGACTGTTGGATAACCGTATGATTTCAAACGGAATTTCTAATGGTATCCATTAGAAATCTGCACTGGGAGGTTTGCACCACTTTTCTTTTGAAAATCCTAATGGACTATCTGGGTTGAATTTGAAGGCCAGCCCATCAGCGTGCTAAGCCTTGAAGAACGCGTCATGCTGGGCATGGCGCTGGTGCCCGAAAAGCGCGAACTGTTTGGCAGCATGAGCGTGTCAGACAACTTGGTGCTGGGGGCGTTCCGCCAGGTGCGCCTGCGCAACCCCAACTGGCGCGCCCAGATCGACGTGGTGTTTGACCTGTTTCCTCGGCTGAAAGAGCGCCGTACGCAAGCCGCCGGCACCTTGTCCGGCGGGGAGCGCCAGATGCTGGCAGTGGGGCGTGCCCTGATGTCGCGCCCCACCCTGTTGATGCTCGACGAGCCCAGCCTGGGGCTGGCACCGCTGGTGGTGAAAGAAATTTTTCGCACCATCGACGCACTGCGCCAAACCGGCGTGACCACTTTGCTGGTGGAGCAAAACGCCCGTGCCGCGCTGGAGGCAGCAGACTTCGGCTACGTGCTGGAAATGGGCGACGTGGCCTTGAGCGGCCCAGCCCGTGACCTGGCCACTGACCCGCGTGTGATCGAGACCTATCTGGGCGCAGCGCGCAGCAAAAAGGCGGCGTAAGCGTTTTATATACAAAATATAGCTCTAGGCCATACGATATAATCGTGACTAGCTCTTTATTTTATAGCTATTGGGAACGCTGCAACGCAACGATGTCCGCTCAAACCATCTTATTCACACACCCGAAAAACAATCAATAAAAGCAGGCTCTGACGCCTATCCATCAAGCGTCAATAACTATTACATTCATAGCAATGATGACCTACCAAACCCCCATCGACGACATCAATTTCATCCTCTGGCAGGTGCTGGGCGCGCCCCAACAGTTGCAGGCCTTGCCAGCCCTTGCCGAAGCTGACGACGACCTGCTGCGCCAGGTGCTGACCGAGGCGGGCAAATTTGTAGACGACGTGGTGGCGCCCTTGCACCGTAGTGGCGACGAAGTGGGCTGTCGGTTCGACCAAGGTCAAGTCACCACGCCGCCGGGTTTTCGCGATGCCTACCAAGCCTTTTGGCAGGCCGGTTGGCCGGCTCTGGCTTGTGCGCCTGAAGATGGCGGCCAGGGTCTACCGGGGGTGCTGGAGGCGGTTTTGTACGAACTCTTGAGCGCGGCCAACCACGGCTGGACCATGGCCCCCGGTTTGTTACACGGTGCTTATGAGTGTTTAAAGCACCACGCCACTGAGGAACTCAAAGCCCAGTATCTGGAAAAAATCGCCACCGGCGAATGGCTGGCCACCATGTGCCTGACCGAGCCCCACGCTGGCAGCGACTTGGGGCTGGCACGCACCAAAGCCACCCCGCAAGCCGACGGCAGCTACCGCTTGAGTGGCACCAAAATCTTCATCTCCGGTGGCGAACATGACTTGAGCGACAACATCGTGCACCTGGTGCTGGCGCGTCTGCCCGACGCGCCGCCCGGCCCAAAAGGTTTGTCGCTATTTTTGTGCCCCAAGTTCTACCCTGACGGCAGCCGCAGTGCCGTGGTGTGCGAGCGCATTGAAGAAAAAATGGGCTTGCACGGCAGCGCCACCTGCGTGCTGCGTTTTGACGATGCCACCAGCTGGATGGTGGGTGAGCCCGGCCGCGGCCTGAACGCCATGTTTGTCATGATGAACGCCGCCCGCCTGCATGTGGCGCTGCAAGGCATTGGCCTGCTGGATGCAGCCTGGCAAAAAGCCCATGCCTATGCCCAGGAGCGCCGCCAGATGCGCGCACCGGGTCGCGCCAAATCCAGCCTTGAGCCCAGCCTGATCATTGAACACCCAGCCATGCGCCGCATTCTGGACACCCAGCGCGCCTGGATTGATGGCGGGCGCGTGCTGGCCTACACCACCGCGCTGGAGCTGGACATGGCCAAACACCATGTCGATGCGCCGCGCCGCCAGCAAGCCGAACGCTGGTGCGCGCTGGTCACCCCGGTGCTGAAATCCGCCTGGACGGCGCAGGCCTTCAACGGTGCCAGCGATTGCCTGCAAGTGTTTGGCGGCCATGGTTACGTGCGCGAATGGGGCATTGAGCAGATCGTGCGCGACGCACGGGTGGCCATGATCTACGAGGGCACCAACGAGATTCAGGCCATTGACTTGCTGGTGCGCAAGGTGCTGCCTGATGGTGGCATTGCCTTGGCCGACCTGCTGCAACAACTCTGCCCAACCGCCCCTGACACCCCTGCAGATGGCTTGACGATGCCCGCCATCGCCCCAACGCAAATGCAACTTGAAAGCCAACTGCAAACCCAAGTGGCAGATTTGAGCGCCTTGTTGCCGCCATTGGCCAGCGCCTGCGCCCAAGACCCCGAGCTGGCTTACTGGGTGGCCGATGATTTTTTGCGTGCCGTGGCCTTGACCTTGCTGACCTGGGCGTGGACACGTCTGGATCATGCAAGCGCCGCACTACCCGACGCACAACAAGCCCGCTGGCATGCCCCCGCCGCAGCTCTGCGACACTGGGTGTTGCCAGAATTTGCCATGCGCTTGTGCATCATCAAGGCACGCCTGGTTTAAGCCGGTATATTTGACCATTTGGTCAAACTGCCCATCCGGCCTCATGGACACCCCATCTTCCCCACCACCCTCGCCTTCGGTTGACAAAGTCAACACCCGTTACCTGGAAACGCTGATGGGCTACAACGCCCGGCGTGCCGCGTTGGTCATCATTGGCGAATTCATGGCCCAGATGGCGGTGTACGACCTGCGCACGGTGGACTTTTCGGTGCTGTCCTTGATCACTCACAACCCAGGCATCACCTCACGCCAGCTGTGCAACACCTTGGGCATTCAAGCGCCCAACCTGGTCAGCATGATCACCGCGCTGGAAAAGCGTGAATTGATCAAGCGCCTGCCCCACCCCAGCGACCGTCGCGCCATGGGGCTACACCTGACTGAAACCGGTGAGCAACTCATGCGCCAAGCCGAGAAAACTGCGACCAAGCTGGAGCAAAAAGCCACTTCACGCCTGACCGCCACCGAACGCAAAACCTTGCTGGGACTGTTAAAAAAAATCTACAAGCCGGTTGAATGACTCCGCTGTCGATGCCTGATGTCGTTTGATGAAATTACGGTGTTTGCGTCCACAGTGCCAACTGCTCGCGTGCGATGCGCAAAGCAGGTGCCTCTTGATGCTGATGGAGTGTGATCAGACCAAACAGACCCGTTGCATTCAGTGGTGGGACAACATTTAAGCCCACCAGGTCGACGGCAACTGCGCTGACAGTCAGCACAATCGTATTGCTTTGGCGGGCAAGCTCCACAATGCTCAAGGTTTCATCGCAACACAAAGTCACCATATCGTCTGGGTTGGCTGCAGAACCATAGCGTGCAATCAGCATCCGAGCCACCTCGTCACTCAGAGGGGTTGATGCAATGGGGCGCCCTACCCGTTGAATTGCAACTCCAGCCCATGCAGCACCCGGTAGCAAGGCAACACGCTAGCCACTGAACTGTTGGGTTCCCTGCCCTCATTGATGGCAGCAAAAAACTCGCGGTCTTGCAGTTCGATGCCATTCATGCTGACCGCTACGCCAGAGACATCAATCTTTTCTTCTTTGCCGTTGAACAAGTCGTCATACCGCGCAATGTAGGTCGCGCTGTCGCCGATGTAGCGAAAGAAGGTGCCCAGCGGGCCGTCGTTGTTGAAGCTCAAACTCAGCGTGCAGATCGCCCCATTGGCAGCCTTGAGCTGGATGCTCATGTCCATGGCAATGCCCAGCGTGGGGTGGATCGGGCCTTGGATGGCGTTGGCTTTGACGATGGGGCTGCCGCACTGGTAGGCGAACAGGTCGACCGTGTGCGCGGCGTGGTGCCACAGCAGGTGATCGGTCCAACTGCGGGCTTGGCCCAGCGCGTTCATGTTGGTGCGGCGGAAAAAGTAGGTTTGCACATCCATCTGCTGGATGTTGAATTCACCCGCCTGGATTTTCTTGTGCACGTATTGGTGGCTGGGGTTGAAGCGGCGGGTGTGGCCGCACATCGCCACCAGGCCGCTCTTGGCTGCCACCTGGGCCACTTCTTCACCGTCGGTGAGCACGTCGCACAGGGGAATTTCCACCTGCACGTGTTTGCCCGCCTTCAGGCAAGCCAGGGTTTGGCTGGCGTGCATTTGAGTCGGGGTGCACAAAATGACCGCGTCGACTTCCTTCAAGGCCAGGCTATCAGTCAGATCGGTGGTGACGTGGCCAATGCCGTATTTGGCGGCCACTTCACGGGTTTTATCCAGGTCGCGGCTGATGAGCGAGACGACTTCAACGCCGTCGATGTTCTTGATGCCGTCCAGGTGTTTGATGCCGAAAGCGCCAGCACCGGCCAGCGCCACTTTGATGGGTTTGCTCATTTCAGGAATTCTCCAGGATAAGGTGTCCGACTGCAGTGTTGCTTGCCGGCACATGATAAAAACGGTGTCTAACGCTGACAGAACGTGCGCTGTCAGCTACATCTTGCATAGCACCCCGGGCGATCAACCACATCACCAGTTCCACGCCTTCGCTACCCGCCTCACGCACGTAGTCAATGTGTGGTGTAGCGGCGCAGGCGGCGGGGTCGGCAATCATCTTGTCCAGCCAGGCGTTGTCCCACTCGCGGTTGATCAGACCGGCGCGTGCGCCTTGTAACTGGTGGCTCATGCCGCCAGTGCCCCAGATGTGCACATTCAGGTCTTCGTCGTAACTCTCCACTGCTTTGCGAATCGCCTGGCCCAGGTTGAAGCAGCGCTGGCCGCTGGGCACCGGGTATTGCACCACGTTGACGGCAAACGGAATCACCGGGCAGGGCCACGCATCCGGTTCACCACACATCAAAGACAGCGGCACGGTCAGGCCATGGTCGACCTCCATCTTGTTGACGATGGTCAAATCGAAATCTTGCTGGATCACCGAGTGGGCAATGTGGCTGGCCAGGTCCGGGTGGCCAATGACTTTGGGCACCGGGCGCGGGCCAAAACCTTCGTCTGCCGGAATGAATTCCGCCGCCGTGCCGATGGCAAAGGTGGGGATCATGTCCAAGCTGAAGGCGGTGGCGTGGTCGTTGCAGACCAGAAAAATCACGTCGGGCTTGTTGTCCTTCATCCACTGTTTGGAAAACTCGTAGCCCTTGAACAGCGGCTGCCAGTACGGCTCTTGCGTCTTGCCCAGGTCAATGGCCGCGCCGATGGCGGGCACGTGGGAGGTGTAAACGGAGGCGGTGATGCGTGCCATGATCAGGAAACTTTCCGGCCAGCCTGGCCTTGCGGTTGATGTTGCGGCTGGGCGCTGCCGTCTTCGCCTGGATAGCGGTTGCCTTCGATGGAACGGCCACCGGCGAGCATCATGGCGCGGTACTCTTCCTCGCTCATGCCGGTCATGCTGCCAGCCATCTGCTGAAAGCTCAGGCCGTGGGTGGCGCCAATCTTGGCCAGAAAGTAGATGTTGCCGCCAAGCTGCATGGCGCGGTTCAGGTCCATGTCGAGCACGGCCTGTTTCTGCTCTTCACTCATCGGCCACTCGTCCAGGTAAGCGCGCTGATCCAGCTTGAAGCGCTCGCGGTTTTCGGCCTTCATCAGCGACATGCAAAACTGGTTGAGGTGGTAGCCTTTGCGGCTTTGTTCAGCATCAAAAATAATGGTGCCGGGGATGTCTTTGTAGGGTTTGTCGAGTGCCATGAATCAGCTCCAGTACAAACGATTCGGGTTATCGACCAGCAGCTTGCGCTGCAATTCAGCCGTGGGCGCAATGTGCGGTATGAAGTCCACCAGCAGGCCGTCGTCTGGCATGTGGTCCTTCAGGTTCGGGTGCGGCCAGTCGGTGCCCCACAACACGCGATCGGGGAACTCTTCAACAATCGCTTTGGCAAACGGAATCACATCACGGTAGGCGTTTTGCTCACCGTTCAGGGCCTTGGGGCCGGTCACGCTCAGGCGTTCGGGGCAGCTCACCTTGCTCCACACATTGGGGTGTTGGCGCATGAATTGGCGGAACAGCGCAAACTGCGGCCCGTCCACCGGCAGCGACACGTCCGGGCGGCCCATGTGGTCGACCACCACGGTGGTCGGCAGCGCGGTGAAAAAGTCCCACAGCTCGGGCAGGTCTACCGCCTCAAAGTAGATCACCACATGCCAGCCCCAGGCCTTGATGCGGGCGGCAATCTCCATCAGCTCGTCCTTGGGTGTGAAGTCCACCAGGCGTTTGACAAAGTTGAAGCGCACACCGCGCACACCGGCGTCATGCATGGCCTGGATTTCCGCGTCAGTCACGCTGCGCTTCACGGTGGCCACACCCCGCGCCTTGCCGTTGCTGCTTTTGAGCGCATCCACCAGCGCCCGGTTGTCCGCCCCGTGGCAGGTGGCCTGCACGATGACGTTTTTCTCAAACCCCAGGTGGTCGCGCAGCGCAAACAGCTGGGCTTTGGATGCATCACAGGGCGTGTACTTGCGCTCTGGCGCATAGGGAAATTCAGCGCCCGGGCCAAACACGTGGCAATGCGCATCCACAGCACCTGCGGGCAACTGGAAACGCGGTTTGCTCGGGCCGCTGTACCAGTCCAGCCAGCCGGGGGTTTTGGTGAATGTTGCGCTGGGGGTGAGGTTACTCATGCGTTTGTAAGAGGGTGAAAGTGGCGTGTTCTGCATTGTCAACAACCGTCTCTACCGTTGCAACGCGCATAAGCTACTAACTGCTATGCCAGGATGAAATAACCAACGGAGCCACGAAATCATGCACCCCTGGCTTCGCAAAAGCGCGCCAGCTGGGGTTCGATGGTTCCAGGCATGCGGTGAGCAACAGCACGGCATTAAGAAACCCAGCTACAGATGTACCCGTGCTACACTTTTTTAACTGTTTTTTAGAGCACAAACATGTCCAACTTAACCATCTCTGTGGGCAACGAGCTGATCCGGCAAGCGCGCATCAGAGCCACCGAACAAAGAAAGACAGTCAGTGCCCAAGTACGTGATTTTTTGACGCAGTATGTGTTTGGTACGACTACCACAGTGGCCATGACACGGCCACTTTCGATCATGATTTTGTTCACTTTTTACCCGCTAGCAGTCTGAAACTGTTGCCGCCCACGCCATGAGTTCTGTCTTTAACTTCACCTTCGTCCCCTGGTTCCGCTCGGTGGCGCCCTACATCCACAAATTCCGTCACCAGACTTTTGTGGTGGGCGTGTGTGGCGAGGCCATTGCAGCGGGCAAGCTGCCTAACTTGGCACAAGACTTGGCCCTGATTCAAAGCATGGGGGTCAAGATTGTGCTGGTGCATGGTTTTCGGCCACAAGTCAACGAGCAACTTTTAGCCAAGGGGCACACACCACGTTATTTCAAGGGCATTCGCGTCACCGATGAAGTGGCGCTGGACTGTGCGCAAGAGGCTGCCGGGCAATTGCGCTATGAAATTGAAGCCGCTTTCAGCCAAGGGCTGCCCAACACGCCCATGGCGGGTGCCACGGTGCGGGTTATTTCAGGCAATTTTTTAACGGCACGACCGGTGGGTATTGTGGATGGTGTGGACTTTCAGCACTCTGGTGTGGTGCGCAAAATTGACACAGCAGGCATCATGCGTTCACTCGACATGGGAGCGCTGGTGCTGATGTCGCCTTTTGGCTTTTCCCCTACTGGAGAAGCGTTCAACCTGACGATGGAAGAAGTCGCCACGTCTGTGGCCACCGCTCTGCAGGCCGACAAATTGATTTTTGTTACCGAAGTGGCTGGCATTCCTACCGACATTACCCAAGCGGTGAGTGACAACAACCCGATTGACACCGAGCTGCCTTTGGATGCGGCCGAAAAACTGCTGCGCGACCTGCCAGCTGCCGACAAACCCTTAGACACGGCGTTTTATTTGCAGCACTGTGTGAAAGCATGCAAAGGCGGCGTGGAACGCAGCCACATCATTCCGTTTGCAGTCGATGGCTCGATCTTGCTGGAGGTGTATGTGCACGACGGCATTGGCACCATGGTGGTGGATGAAAAACTGGAGAGTCTGCGTGAGGCCACGGTGGATGATGTCGGCGGCATCTTGCAACTGATCGAACCGTTCGAGAAAGACGGCACACTGGTCAAGCGCAGCCGCACCGAAATAGAGCGTGATGTGGGTCTGTACACCGTGATCGAGCACGATGGTGTGATCTTTGCCTGCGCCGCGCTCTATGCCTACCCCGAAGCGCGCACTGCCGAGATGGCCGCACTGACCGTGTCACCCGATGTGCAAGGCCAAGGAGATGGCGAGCGGGTGCTCAAACGCATCGAACAACGTGCCAAACTGGCTGGCCTAGACAGTATTTTTGTGCTGACCACGCGCACCATGCATTGGTTCATCAAGCGTGGCTTTGTGCAGGTAGACCCCGATTGGTTGCCAGAGGCACGCAAACGCAAGTACAACTGGGATCGCAAAAGCCAGGTACTGGTTAAAAAAATCACTTAGACACCGCGTCGTTGTATTTTTTGAGCATGTATCTTGCATAGATCATCACCGAGGCAATCCAGCTTTTCTTCAATTGATTTCACAGGAACATTTCATGAGCTCTCTTAATTTCATTGGTGGCGAAAAAGGTGGTGTGGGTAAATCCGTAGTGGCACGGGTACTGGCACAGTACTTTATTGACCATGATCAAGCCTTTATGGGGTTTGACACAGATCGCTCACACACCTCATTCACGCGCTTTTATGCAGACTACGCGGCACCGGTGCTGGTGGACAGCTATGAGGGGCTGGATCGTGTGGTGGGCATTTTTGAATCAGCACCAGAATCTGGCGACATACCACGCGTGATTGTGGACATGGCGGCACAAACTGCCACACCGTTGGCTCGCTGGATTCAAGACTCAGACTTGCTCGCGTTGCTGCAAGACATGGGTGTGCGGGTGAATTTCTGGCATGTAGCCGATGCCGGCAAAGATTCGGTAGATTTACTGGGGCGTCTGATTGAAACCTATGGTTCATCGGCCAACTACATCATTGTCAAGAATCACGGCCGTGGCAGCGATTTTTCTCAACTCGATGCCTCATCGGCCATGGCCAAAGCTGTGTCGCTTGGAGCAAAAGTGATCGACTTGGCTCAATTACATGAAGCCAGCATGCGGAAAATTGACCGCCAAAATGCCTCATTTTGGGCTGCCATTCACCAGCGCTCTGAACCTGATGCCTTGGGCATGTTAGAGCGCCAACGCGTGAAAAATTGGTTGAAGAAAAGCTACGAAGCTCTGGACACGCTTTCACTTTGAAAACAAAGCCCCATCAGAGCATGCAGGGGCTGATGGGCTGGCCGTTGCTTAACGGCTTAACGACTTAACGACTTCGCAAATTTTGTTTGATTAACAAAATTGCAAATAGGCCAATCAAGCAAAAGCTGACAAAAGACCAATTGGCGATGCTTCCGCCTAAAAAAGTCCAGTCAACGGCAGAACAATCGCCACTGCCTTTGAAAATCATGGGGATGGCACGGCCAATGGGAAAGTCTTCGATCATGCCGTAGAAATCTCGCCCGCATGTAGCTACCTCGGGCGGATACCATTGCAACCAGCTCTGTCGCGCAGCCACAAATGCACCGAAGACAGTTTCAAGAAGGATCAGCAATGTGCCCGATATTCTTAAAGGTTTTGAGACTGTAAGCGCCGTCAAAGCTGCGGTGGAAGCTATTGAAAAAAGAGCGTACCGCTGCACAATGCACATCGGACATGGGTTAAGGCCGAGGCTGTGTTGCAAATACAAGCCATAGCCGAGCATGCCCAAACAAACAGCACTCAGCAGAGCCAATGCCTGCCGGGCGTGCGTTTGAAGCGCGCCTAACGCGAACCGCCACATGGCATTATTTGGAGGCTTCGTCCAACGCCTTGCAAGACGGAGAACACACCGCTTGAGATTTACCCAAGATTTTTTTGGACACCATTTGCGACCTTGCGCGGTGTTTGCCACACAAAAAACACGACATGGTGGCGGCACCAAAAGAGGTGGCCGCAGTGAACGGAGAACCCGACACTTTGGATTTGTAACGAAGGCCGTCGGCCACGATTTTTGTTTTGGTATCTGCTTTTGCCATAGGTGGTGATTTTACGCCAGTCAGCCCAAGCCTGAGAAAGCTTGCTAAAGTCAACCTTTTGAACGTTAACGCAAGAGGTCAATATGGCACGCATGGTGAACTGCATCAAACTTGGACATGAAGCTGAGGGACTGGACTTTCCTCCCTACCCCGGCGAACTTGGCAAACGCCTGTGGCAGAGCGTGAGCAAACAAGCTTGGGCAGACTGGCTCAAACATCAAACCATGTTGGTGAATGAAAACCGCCTGAACTTGGCAGATGCCCGCGCTCGCCAATATTTGGCTCGGCAAATGGAAAACCATTTTTTTGGAGGGGGTGCAGATGCAGCACAAGGGTATGTTCCACCCAAGGTGTGAGCAACTTTGAAACAGCGCTTGGCACATTGCCACAGCAGGATGCCGCCCCTTGGTGTGTGCTGGACACCGCATTTGGTGCAGGCGGCAGATTTTTAGAGACCTGGCACAACTGGCTTCTAGCTGATCACCGCCCCAGGGTACTGCACTATGTCGCGCTGTGCACTGTGCCGCCCAGCGCCGAGCAACTGAATCAACAGGCGGTAGCTAAACCAGCCTTGGCAGCGCTGACGCAAGAACTCAGTCGTCATTGGCATGGGTTGTTACCCGGTTTTCACAGGTTTTTGCTGGCGCAGGGGCAGGTGATCTTGACGCTGTGTGTGGGCGAGCCCTTGGCACTGCTGAGGGCGCAAAGACTGCAAGCCGACCACATTGAATTGTGCATGCCAGAAAGCATGCCCACGGATGAGCATTGGTTTTTAAAAGCCATCGCTCAGTGCTGCCGTCGCGGCGCACGTTTGACACTTCATGCGTTAACCCCTATGCAGCGCATGCAAGTAAGGACTGGCCTGGGTTCGTTGGGGTTTCAGATGGAATCCATCGCTTCAAACGAAGTGGCCACAGGGTTAACTTGTGGCGGTGTTTTTCATCCTCCATGGCAGTTGAAAAAATCGCGCTCTGTTTCAGGTTCAGCCCCCTTGCCCGTGCAGCGGTGTGCCGTCATTGGCGCTGGGCTGGCGGGTGCCAGCGTAGCTGACGCATTGGCGCGCCGTGGCTGGCAGGTGACGGTGCTTGATCAAGCCCGAGCAGCAGCCATGGGAGCATCAGGGCTACCTGTGGGCTTACTGGCACCACACGTCTCGGCAGATGACTGTGCCCTGTCACGCTTGTCGCGCGCAGGTGTTCGGCTGATGTTGCAACAGGTAGCCCAACACCTGCAAATCAACCAGGACTGGGCACCCAGTGGCGTGTTTGAACGTCAAATTGGAGGCACTCCCAAATGCCCCACCACTTGGGCAACTCAATCGCAAGCATGGTCTACCCAAGGATACCCACAAGGGCATGAAAATTTGGGGGCAGGCCTGTGGCATGGCATAGGTGCCTGGGTCAAACCTGCGGCTTTGGTTCGTGCCTGGCTGTCGCAGCCAGGTATCACTTTTCAAGAAAATACCCAAATCGATGGGATGAACTGTGTCAATGGCGTTTGGCAGTTGGTCAACCCACTTGGTGAGTTGGTTTGTGAGGCAGAACGAGTGGTTTTTGCCAACGCCTGCGGAGCTTTCGAGTTGCTTGAAAAAATGAAGCATTCAGCGCTTTTAAATCAAGGGATAGAGCCTTGTTTGCCATCAAAGATGGGGATGCGTGGTTTATTGAGTTGGCAGTGGCACAGCACCGAGCCATCACACCGCTTCCCGCCTTTTCCCGTCAATGGCTCTGGCAGCATGATTCCGTTTATTCCAGTAGATCAGGGGCTGGCCTGGTTCATGGGTTCAACCTATCAACCAGACTCGCAACCAGAGCGCCATGACATGGACAACCACAGACAAAATTGGTTGCATCTTTCCCAACTGCTTGAACCTTTGTCGCGCGATGTGGCTGAATGTTTCAACACGGGCGCTGTGCAGACATGGAAAGGCACACGTTGCATCACCCGTGACAGGCTTCCTGTGGTGGGTGCGTTGGACACCTCAGAACAGCCCAGCTTATGGATTTGCGCGGGCATGGGCTCGCGGGGTTTGAGTTTTTCGGTGCTGTGCGCCGAGTTGCTGGCAGCACAAATGGGGGGTGAGCCCTGGCCAGTAGAGGCCAGGTTGGCGCGCTCACTGCAAGCGCTGCGCAGTTAGTGGCAGCGCCCCCCATCAATTACAACGGTTCAGGCACGCTGGGCAAACCCGCCAGTGCCATGGCCAGCTCACTTTCAGCATATTTTTCATCAGTCAACTCGCCGGCAAAATATTTTTGGTAAGCCACCATGTCAAAGTGACCATGGCCACACAAGTTGAACAAAATAGTCTCTGCTTTGCCCTCAGCCTTGCAACGCATGGCTTCAACAATGGCGCCTTTGACGGCGTGATTGGCCTCTGGCGCCGGCACAATGCCTTCACACCGGGCAAACAACACGCCCGCCTCAAAACACTCCACTTGGTTGTAAGCCACCGCTTCAATCAAACCCAATTCTTTGCAATGCGACACCATCGGCGCCATGCCGTGGTAGCGCAGGCCGCCCGCATGGAACCCGGGTGGTGTGAATTGGCTGCCCAAGGTGTGCATCTTGGTCAGCGGCGTCATGTGCCCTGTGTCACCAAAGTCATAGGCATATTTTCCGCGTGTGAGCGACGGACAAGCCGCAGGCTCAACCGCCACCATGCGGGGTTTGGCACCGCCCCGCAGACCATGCCCAATGAACGGAAAAGCTATGCCTGCAAAGTTGGAACCGCCACCGGTGCAACCCACCACTACATCTGGCCAGGCGTTGGCCATCTCCATCTGCTTCATGGCTTCCAGACCAATGATAGTTTGATGCATCAACACATGGTTGAGCACTGAACCCAACGCATATTTGGTGTCGTCGCGCTGCACCGCCAGCTCAACAGCTTCAGAAATGGCAATACCCAAACTGCCCGGGTGATCTGGATTTTTGGCCAACACCGAGCGCCCGTATACGGTTTCGTTTGAGGGTGAGGCCACACAGCGTGCGCCATAGGTTTCCATGACCGCACGTCGATAAGGTTTTTGGTCGTAAGACACCCGCACCTGAAACACCTCAACTTGCATGTCGTACAACGAACCAGCAAAAGACAATGATGTGCCCCATTGACCGGCACCTGTTTCAGTGACCAATCGCTTGGTACCCGCTTGTTTGTTAAAAAACGCTTGTGGCACAGCGGTATTGGGTTTGTGGCTACCCGCTGGGCTCACACCTTCGTATTTGTAATAAATTTTGGCGGGCGTACCCAGCGCCTTTTCAAGCCGGTGGGCACGGTACAACGGTGCTGGACGCCAAAGCTGATACACCTCGCGCACGGGCTCCGGGATTTCAATCTCACGTTCGGTACTGACCTCTTGCAGAATGAGTTCCATGGGAAATAAAGGCGCCAAATCAGCGGGACCCACCGGTTGCATGGTGCCAGGATGGAGCACCACCGGCAAAGGTTTGGGTAAATCAGCTTGCAAGTTGTACCAAAACTTGGGCATCTGGCTTTCTTCAAGCAAAAATTTGGTTTGTTGACTCATGATTGACCTTTCAAAAGTAGGCAATGAACAGTGTTTCAAGTATGCCGCTCCAGGCTACGCCGGGCAGAGCCGAATTAGGTGGGTTTACCCTTAAAACGTGAGCGTTTTAACCCCATCAGGTGTCCCTAACAAGCAAACATTTGCTTTTTGCAAAGCAAACACACCCACCGTGACCACGCCCGGCCACTGACTCACTTGAGTTTCAAACTGCACGGGTGAAGTGATATGCAAGTGGGTCACATCCACAATGTGCTGACCGTTGTCGGTGATCAAGGCATGGCCATCGCACATGCGAATCTGAGCCTGCGCGCCCATGGCTTGAAACTGGCGGATGATGCGCTGCTCGGCCATGGGAATCACTTCAACAGGCAAGGGAAAACGCCCAAGCGTGGCAACCAGTTTGGATTCGTCTGCAATGCATACAAACTGCTTGGACTGTGCCGCAATGATTTTCTCGCGCGTGAGTGCAGCACCACCACCTTTGATCATGTAGCCTTGATGGTCAATTTCATCAGCACCATCAATGTAAACAGAAAGTTCTTGAACTTCATTGGAGTCGAAGACTTGAATGCCCAATGCCAAGAGTCTTTCGGTGCTGGCATTCGAGCTGGATACAGCACCTTTGATTTGATGCTTGATACTGGCCAACGCATCAATGAATTTATTCACCGTCGACCCGGTGCCAACGCCCACAATTTCTCCTAGTACGACATACTTTAAAGCGGCAATGCCGACCAATGTTTTAAGTTCATCTTGGGAAATTGTGCTCATGACGACGGCCTTTCAGGAGTGAATCGGTGAAAATCAAAAATATCTAATAACTGAAGAATTATCTAATGTCGTTTGTTCCCTATGCTTTAACGCGTGCGGTTTTATTTGGGTTAGACCCTGAAGTCGCTCACGAATTGACCTTGAACACTCTGGCTCGCTCTCAACACTCGGTGTTGAGTCGGGTCTATCGCAACAGTTTTGTCAGTGATCCCATTGAGCTGGCCGGGCTCAAGTTTCCGAACCGAGTGGGCTTGGCGGCTGGACTGGACAAAAATGCACGCTGCATCGACGGGTTTGCAGCCATGGGTTTTGGCTTTGTGGAAGTGGGTACGGTGACACCTTTGCCACAAAGCGGTAACCCCAAGCCGCGCATGTTTCGCTTGCCTCAAGCGCAAGGCTTGATCAACCGGCTCGGCTTCAACAACGATGGGGTAGATGCCTTTTTGAACAATGTCAGAAATTCCAAGCTGTATCAATATCGACGCGATCACCCAGAACTTGCCCCCCCCATGCTGCTGGGACTCAACATCGGCAAAAACGCCTCCACACCTATTGAGCGTGCTACAGATGATTATTTGACATGCCTGAATGCCGTTTACCCTCATGCAGATTACGTCACGGTCAATATCTCCAGCCCCAACACCAAAAATCTACGTACGCTGCAAAACGATGATGCGTTAGATGCATTGCTGGGTGCAATTTCGGCACAGCGTGAACTTTTGGCTAAAGAACACAACAAACTGACACCCATTTTTTTAAAAATTGCACCTGACCTGGATGAAACTCAAATCACAGTGATTGCAAAAACATTGCGCCGTTATGGTTTGAACGATCAAGGAGAAGTCAACAATGCATGGGGCGTGATTGCCACCAACACCACTCTCAGCCGCGACGCTGTCAAAGGCATGCCACATGCAGATGAAGCTGGCGGCCTTTCGGGCGCACCCGTATTAGCCATGAGCAACCGCGTCATTGCGCAACTTCGTGCCAGCTTAGGTAAAGCGTTTCCGATCATTGGTGTGGGTGGCATCATGAGTGCAGCAGATGCCATGAGCAAAATTCGTGCAGGTGCTGATGTGGTTCAAATTTACACCGGCTTGATCTACCAAGGCCCCGACTTGGTATCAGAAGCAGCGTTAATGATAAAAAACGCTTCACACACCTGAGATTTGAAGATTTAGTGCGGGGTTCAAAAATTTAAATCACATGCGCCCTTGGTCGCATGTCTGGTTTCACTGATACGAACCAGAAATAAAAAAAGGACTTGGCAAAAGCGAAGTCCTTTAAAAATTTGGTGGGCGGTGCAAGTTTCGAACTTGCGACCCCAGCAGTGTGAATGCTGTGCTCTACCCCTGAGCTAACCGCCCTTTCCGTATTTGGAAAACGCATATTATGCCATCTGTTAATCACCAAACCCTCTGACAACCCTGAAGTTTTTTTAACTTTAATTTAGCTAGGTGTTGATAAATCAAAAAAAATGTGTCTATAATTTTGGTTCTGTTCCTCAATAGCTCAGTTGGTAGAGCGCCGGACTGTTAATCCGTAGGTCCCTGGTTCGAGCCCAGGTTGAGGAGCCAAATTACCTAAAAACAAAAAGCCCTGACGAGAAATCTTCAGGGCTTTTTGTTTTTAAGGGCATTCACTCAAATCCCCAACCTCTTTTAAAAGCACACATCAGATTGCCCATGAAGATGCACCTTATTTTTTGGAAGCGATCATTTTGGTTTCTATGGGTGCTGACCCTTTGCTTGTCGCTCATGCCAGCGAATCAAATTCCATCCCAACTCCATTTTTGGGACAAAGCTCAACACTCCCTGGGGTTTATCGCTCTCGGCTTTGTGGGTCTGTTGGCCTATCCAGGCCGAACTCAATCAGTTCTTTCAGGATTGGTGCTGTTTGGCTGCTTCATCGAATTGGCTCAGTGGCTTACTGGGTGGCGGTTTGGAGACTGGCAAGATTGGCTGGCAGACTGCTTGGGGTTAGCTGTAGCCTATGCAAGTTGGTACTTTTTGATCGTCAAAATGAAGTTGTCATTCACACAAAGCGCTCAAACTTAAACTGCGAAAATAATGACATGTTCACAGGAATCATCACCGGCATCGGCCGAATCACAACCGTTTCTCCTTTAGGTGAATCGTCAACACATGGCAAACGACTCACCATCACTTGCCCACCTTCATACCTTGATGACACGGCGCTGGGCGACAGCATTGCGTTGAATGGCGCTTGCATGACGGTCACCTCGCTTGATGTGGCCAATCAACAATTCACGGTAGACATCTCCGTCGAATCACTCAGCAAGACAGCGGGCTTGGCAAGCCTCGGGATCATTAATCTGGAAAAAGCTCTACGCGCCAATGACTTTTTAGGCGGGCACATGGTCTCAGGTCACGTCGATGGAGTGGGTAAAGTGAGTCGTTTTCAGGCAACCGGCGAAAGCTGGGAATTGCGCATCTTGGCGCCTCTGAGCTTGGCAAAATATTTGGCTTGCAAGGGCTCTATCACCGTCAACGGCGTGAGCTTGACGGTCAATCAAGTTGTCGACATGGCTGATGGCTGCGACATCAGCATCAATTTAATACCCCATACCGTTCAAAACACCGCGTTGCATGTGCTGCACGAGAGCAGCCTGGTCAATCTCGAGATTGATTTGATTGCACGGTATGTAGAGCGCATGCTGTCGACCTCTTCACTTACGCCAACACCTTAATTTTTACTGCTCTTTTCATGACAAAACTATCACCTGCAGCTATTTCACCCATTGAAGACATCGTGGCAGACATGCGTGCTGGGCGCATGGTCATTTTGGTTGACGAAGAAGACCGTGAAAACGAAGGTGACTTGATCATGGCAGCGGATCATGTCAGCGCTGAAGCGGTGAACTTTATGGCGCGTTTTGGCCGTGGTTTGATCTGCCTCACACTCACGCGCGAGCGCTGTGAACACCTGCAGTTGCCACCCATGACCGTACGCAATGGTGACAAAAAAGGAACTGCTTTTACGGTTTCCATTGAAGCGGCAGAAGGTGTCACCACCGGCATTTCAGCCGCTGATCGTGCCCGAACCATCCAAGTCACTGTGTCCCAAAATGCCAAACCGCTTGATTTGGTGCAACCTGGCCATGTGTTTCCACTGCAGGCGGTAGACGGTGGTGTGCTGATGCGAGCGGGTCACACCGAAGCTGGTTGTGATCTTGCTGGCTTGGCGGGTTGTACACCAGCAGCCATGATTTGCGAAATCATGAAAGACGACGGCACCATGGCGCGTTTGCCCGATTTGCAACTCTTTGCAGCCGAGCATGGTTTGAAAATTGGCACGATTGCCGACCTGATTGCCCACCGCAGTCGCACCGAATCATTGGTGGTCTCGCTCGGCACCCGTCCGCTCAAAACAGCATTTGGGGAATTTTCCGCACACGCTTTCAAAGACAAAACAGCGCACGGCGTGCATTTGGCACTGGTCAAAGGCACATGGTCGCCGGACGATGCAGTTTTGGCGCGCGTGCACGAACCCTTGTCGGTGCTTGACGCGCTTGAAATCGGTCGCACCATGCACTCATGGAGCCTGGATGCCAGCCTGCAGAAGGTCGCAGAAGAAGGCAGAGGTGTTGTGGTCTTTTTAAATTGCGGCGAAACCGGCAAACAACTCTTAGCCCAGTTTGATGGCACTGCCAAAGCCAGCCACGGCCCCGAGCGTGGCCGCATGGACTTACGCACCTATGGCATTGGTGCCCAAATACTGCGCGAATGTGGTGTACACAAAATGAGACTTTTGGGCAACCCACGCCGGATGCCCAGCATGCATGGCTATGGCCTTGAAATTGTGGGCTACGTGCCTGCCTGACTCATCAACTCTTCATTTTTGGGATAACGCATATGTTGAACGCAGACCAGGGTCATTTGAATACCCACGACACACGCCTAGATGGGAAAAAACTCACCATTGGGATTGTCCAAGCGCGCTTCAATTCCAGCATCACCAACGCCTTGGCTGACGCGTGCACCGCAGAACTCTTGGCACTGGGTGTGCCTGAAAAACACATCACGCTGGTACAAGTGCCCGGTGCGCTTGAAATTCCAGTCGCACTCATGGCCATGGCCGAAAAGCTTGAATACGACGCCTTGATTGCTTTGGGCTGCATCATCCGGGGTGAAACCTACCACTTTGAATTGGTTGCCAATGAGTCGGGGGCAGGTGTCAGCCGGGTTGCGCTTGACTACCAATTGCCCATCGCGAATGCCATTTTGACAACTGAAACCCTTGCGCAAGCCATCGAGCGACAAACTGACAAGGGCCGTGATGCAGCACGTGTGGCTGTTGAAATGGCCAACCTACTAGAGAGTATTTAATGAGCGTCTCAAGCCACCCCACCCCTTCCAAACGCCCGCCACGGCAGCCACGCAAAGGCTTGACCAGTACCGGTGTACGCAAGGCAGCCAGCAAATCTGACCGCTCGCGTTCCCGTGAATTTGCGCTGCAAGCCCTGTACCAAGTGCTGGTGGGCAAAAATGAAACTGAACTCATTGATGCCTTTACCCGCGATTTGCAAGGGTTTACCAAAGCAGATTCAGCCCATTTTGATGCCCTGCTGCATGGGTGCGCTGAGCAGGCGCAAGCTTTGGATGCCTTGATCTTGCCGTTGCTGGATCGACCCATGGCCGAAATTTCACCGGTAGAGCATGCTGCCATGTGGATTGGTGCGTATGAACTCAAACACTGCCTGGACATTCCGTGGCGTGTGGTACTCAATGAATCTGTGGAGTTGGCCAAGGAATTTGGCGGAACCGATGGCCACAAATACGTCAACGGCGTGCTCAACGCATTGGCACGCCAACTGCGCGAAGTTGAAGTTGCGGCTGATCAACACGCCACCCGTTGACCCTTGATGCGTGTTACCCAGCGCGCCCAGCGCATTGACCCCTTTTACGTGATGGAAATGGCCAAAGCCGCCAGCAACATCGCCTCTCAAATCGCTCACACCGACCGCCCCATGGTGTTTTTGAACATTGGCGAGCCCGATTTCACGGCACCAGAGCTGGTGCAAGAGGCTGCTGTCAAAGCCATCCGTGACGGGCTGACCCACTACACCCCAGCCACTGGTTTGCCCGAACTGCGCGAACGCATCAGCGCCTGGTATGCCTGCCACTTTGCGGCAGATGTGCCCGCCAGCCGAATTGTGGTGACCGCAGGCGCCTCGGCCGCATTGCAACTGGCTTGCCTGGCACTGATCGAGGCTGGCGATGAAATCCTCATGCCTGATCCCAGCTACCCATGCAACCGGCACTTTGTGTCTGCTGCAGAAGGTCGGGCCGTTTTGATTCCCACCACCGCGGCTGAGCGCTTTCAACTCAGTGCCGACAAAGTCAAAGCCGCTTGGACGCAGCACACCAAAGGTGTGTTGTTGGCCTCGCCATCCAACCCCACTGGCACCTCTATTTTGCTATCAGAAATGAAGCTTATACATGAGGTAGTACAAGCGCAAGATGGCATTTCAATGGTGGATGAAATTTACCTTGGTCTCAGCCATGACGCCCAATTTGGTCAAACCGCATTGACGCTTGATGACCAGATCATCAGCATCAACAGTTTTTCCAAATACTTCAACATGACGGGGTGGCGACTTGGCTGGCTGGTGGTGCCTGAAAAACTCGTGCCCGTGATCGAGCGTTTGGCACAAAACCTGTTCATCTGCCCCAGCACAATTTCTCAATACGCTGCGCTGGCCTGTTTTGAGGCCGAGAGCCTGGCCGAGTACGAACGCCGCCGAGCTGAATTCAAAGCCCGGCGCGACGATTTCATTCCCGCACTCAATGCGTTGGGCTTGACTGTGCCCGTGATGCCAGACGGCGCGTTCTATGCCTGGGCTGACTGCACTGCCGCCTGCCAAAAACTGGGTCTCAGCGGCAGTTGGGATTTGGCTTTTGAGCTGATGCACCGCGCCCATGTGGCGGTCACTCCTGGGCGCGATTTTGGCCAGGCAGACACCCAACACTTCATTCGCTTTTCTACGGCCAACGCCATGCCACAACTGCATACGGCCATTGACCGGCTGAAGGCTTTGCTGGCATGAGTCAGTTGGCGCCCATCGTCGAAACCTTCAACTGGCCAGTGCGGGTGTACTGGGAAGACACCGACGCTGGCGGCATTGTGTTTTACGCCAATTACCTGAAGTTTTTTGAACGCTCGCGCACCGAATGGTTGCGTACCAAAGACATTCACCAGCAGGCGCTGCGCGAGCGCACTGGCGGCATGTTTGTGGTGGGACATGCGGATGTGCACTACCTGAAAAGCGCCAAACTTGATGATGAACTCTGCATCACCACCACTTTGACCCATGCCGGGCGCGCCTCCATGACCATCTTTCAGCAGGCGTTTTTACAATCTCCTGCCCAGCGTGTGTTGCTGTGCGAGGCCACCATTCGGGCGGGTTGGGTCAATGCTGAATCATTGAAGCCTGAGCGAATTCCCGCACAAATTCTTGACGCATTGACCTGACCCCCTTTAGACTTTTTGACAAACCACCATGAACCAAGACCTCTCGATCATCCAACTTGTGTTGCACGCCAGTGTGGTGGTGCAAGCGGTCATGCTGCTGCTCATCACCGTCTCAATTGCCAGTTGGGCGGCTATTTTTCGTAAACTGTTTTCATTGGGCAAGGTCAAGCAGCTCAACGACAATTTCGAGCGCGAATTTTGGTCAGGCAGCAACTTGAACGACTTGTTTGCTGCAGCCACCCAAAACGCCCGCACGGCCGGCCCCATGGAGCGCATTTTTGCCAGTGGCATGCGCGAATACCAAAAACTGCGTGAACGGCGCATCACCGACGCCAGCACACTGATGGATGGCGCTCGCCGTGCCATGCGCGCCAGTTTCCAGCGCGAGATGGATGTGGTGGAAACCCATTTGAGCTTTTTGGCCTCCGTGGGCTCGGTCTCACCCTATGTCGGGTTGTTCGGCACGGTGTGGGGCATCATGCATGCGTTCACCGGATTGGCAGCCTTGACCCAGGTCACGTTGGCCAGCGTGGCGCCCGGCATTGCAGAGGCCTTGGTGGCCACCGCCATTGGCCTGTTTGCAGCCATCCCAGCGGTGGTGGCCTACAACCGTTTTGCCCGTGACATTGACCGAACAGCCATTCGCCTGGAAACCTTCATTGAAGAGTTTTCTAACATTTTGCAGCGCAATGTGGGTGCGCAAACACCTTCTGGTCACTGAGCCCTCAGGAGTCAACCATGGCAGCCATCGCCCACCGCGGACGCGGCAGACGCACCATCAATGAGATCAACATGGTGCCTTTCATTGACGTGATGCTGGTGCTGCTGATCATCTTCATGGTCACCGCACCGCTCATCACCCCCAGTGTGATTGACCTGCCCAGCGTGGGCAAAGCAAGCAAACAGCCGGATCAAGTGGTGCAAATCATCATTGGCAAAGACGAAGCCTTGCAACTGAAAATCAAAGACCAAACCAACAGCGTTGTTCTCAAAGCCCTTGCTCAGCAGGTCAAGCAAGTCCAAACCGAGGTGCCTAACACAGCAGTGGTGATCAGCGCCGACAAATCGGTCAAATACGAAGCCGTGGTCAAGGTCATGGACACCCTGCAGCGCGCGGGTGTGGCGCGGGTGGGTTTGTCGGTTCAAATGACCCCCTGATTTTTGCCCATGCAAGCCACCACCGACCGCCTTCAATTTGCCCCGCCACCCACCCCAGGGTTGCTGCGTGCGCTGGTTTTGGCGTTGTTGGCACATGGTTTGCTCATGGCCGCCTTGACTTGGGGCGTGCACTGGAGGCGAGACGCTCAAAACCTCAGCGCAGAAGCTGAACTCTGGGCCAGTGTGCCTGTGGCCGCAGCACCCGCGCTGCAACCGCCCCCGCCACCAGAACCCGTGCAAGATATCCCTCAACAAGCGCCCCGACCGGCACCGCCACCTGAGGTAGAAACCCCCAAAGTTGACATTGCGCTCGAACAAGAAAAGTTGCGCAAGCGCAAGCTCAAAGAACAACTTGCAGAACAAGAAAAGCGCAAAGCAGTCAAGTTGCTACAAGAAAAACGCCAAGCTGAAAAAGACAAACTCAAAGCTGAACAGCTCAAACAAGCGCAGTTGGACAAGGCGCAACGTGAGAAAGACAAAAAACAAGAGCAGTTGCAGGCCAAGCAGCTTGAAGCACAGCGGCAAAAAAATCTGCAACGCATGGCAGGCTTGGCAGGCGCCAGCGGCGGCCCAGCCGCCACGGGCACTGCCCTCAAATCTGCGGGACCTTCTGCCAGCTATGCGGGCCGCATCAGGGCACGCATCAAGCCCAACATCGTATTCACTGAAGACATTGCTGGTAACCCCAGTGCCGAGGTAGAGGTGCGCACCGCCCCAGAGGGCAGCATCATCTCGCGCAAATTGCTCAAATCCAGTGGCGACAAGGCTTGGGACGATGCCGTACTCAAAGCCATTGACAAAACAGAAGTGCTGCCCCGAGACACCGATGGCCGCGTCCCCCCCGAGCTGATCATCAGCTTTCGCCCCAAAGATTAGCTATTATTTAAATAGCTATTAGCGCTTTATTTATAAGCGCTAGAGGCCAATTTCTTATATATTATTCGTAAACAATTTCGGCCTGCCCAGGCCTGACTTGTGCCCACCAACTGGCCAGTGCGGCATCACTGGGGAAGAACTTGGCACGCTCACCCAGCTGAACCTCGGCACGGGCTGTGCCCTCTGCGCTGACACAGGTCAACTGCATGCGCACACCCAAACCACGCATCACATCCCCCTGCTCTGTGCTCTCTTTTTGAGCGGGAAAGTCGCGCAACAGCCGCGCCAGGTCGAGTTTTAAGCCCTGAGCGCCGGTTTCGCCGCTGACCCGCAGGTATTTGCCAAAACGACAGCGGGCTTGCGCCAGGCTCCAGAGCTGCGTCACGGTCAGCTGCATGCCACCCGAAAAGCGGTCTGGCTGCTGCTTGCCCATCACAATCACCAATTCGTCGTCTTTGAGCAGGTCTTTGTGGGCGTTGATCAGCGCCTCGTCGGCACGCGCCTCAATCACGCCCGAGGCATCATCCAGCTTGAACAGCGCCAGCTTGCCGCGCTGGCCGTTGATGACGCGCATATCGGTCACGATGCCCGCCAGCAACTGCGGTTCGCGGGTGTCGATCAGATCTGAAATGGCTCGCTTGGCAAAACGGCGCACCTCGGTGCGCACCTCGTCAAATAGATGACCAGACAAATAAAAGCCGACCGCCGTTTTTTCGAACGTCAACCGCTCTTTCACCCCCCAAGGGGTGGCTTGTACCAAGTCAGGCGCCTGGCTGCTGGAGCCATGGACATCATCGCCCCCCATATCAAACAAGCTGCATTGGTTGGCATTGGCCACCACCGCCGCGCCAAACTCAAACGCCAAGTCCACGCTGGCCAACAAGCTGGCACGGTTGAGCTCAATGGCATCAAAGGCACCGGCTTTGATCAGCGCCTCGACCGTGCGCTTGTTGATGCGCGCGCGATCAACCCGGGCACAAAAATCAAACAAACTTTTAAACGGGCCTTGCACATCGCCCTGCGGCCCCACGCCCCTGCCCTCACGCGCCGCCACAATGGCTTCAATGGCCTGCTGACCACTGCCTTTAACAGCGCTCAACCCATAGCGAATCACCTTGTCAGAGACCGGCTCAAACCGCCCCACGCCGCGGTTGACATCTGGCGGCTCAAAGGTCAAGCCCATCTTCAGGGCGTCTTCCATCAAGACCTTGAGCTTGTCGGTGTCGTCCATTTCCACCGTCATGTTGGCGCAAAAAAACTCGGCGCAGTAATGCACCTTGAGCCAAGCGGTGTGGTAAGCCAGCAGAGAATAAGCGGCGGCATGGGATTTGTTAAACCCATAGCCGGCAAATTTCTCCATCAAGTCAAAGATTTCGTCGGCTTTGTCTTGTGGAATGTCATTTTTGGCTGCACCGTCGCGAAAAATCTGCCGATGCCGCGCCATCTCGTCGGCGTCTTTTTTACCCATGGCACGGCGCAGCATGTCGGCACCGCCCAAGCTGTAGCCGCCCAAAATTTGCGCGGTTTGCATCACCTGCTCTTGGTAAACCATGATGCCGTAGGTTTCACTGAGCATGTCGGCCACCAGCGGGTGCGGGTACTCCACCACCTCGCGGCCATGTTTGCGCGCCACAAAGCTCGGAATCAAGTCCATAGGGCCGGGGCGGTACAAGGCGTTCAGGGCAATCAAGTCTTCCAGTCGGGTCGGCTTGGCATCACGCAACATGCCTTGCATGCCGCGCGATTCAAACTGAAACACAGCCTCGGTCTTGCCTTCTTGAAACAACTTGTACACCGCCATGTCGTCCAACGGCAAGTTCTCAAACGCAAACTGCGCTTGGCCAGGGTGGCGCTTGATGATGAATTCGCGGGCAATCTCCAAAATGGTCAATGTGGCCAAACCCAAAAAGTCGAACTTGACCAAGCCGACAGCTTCCACATCGCTTTTGTCATACTGACTGACTGCCGATGTACTGCCCGGCTGCTGGTACAAAGGGCAAAAGTCGGTCAACTTGCCGGGCGCAATCAGCACCCCACCAGCATGCATGCCAATGTTGCGCGTCATGCCCTCCAACTTGCGTGCCAGCTCCAGCAGCGTATGCACATCTTCTTCTTTGGCTTCACGCTCCGCCAAAATAGGCTCGGCCTCGGTGGCATAAACCAGTTTGTCGTCTTTTTTATGCCCTGGTGGGGGCAATTGCAACGTCACGGCCACACCCGGCTTGTTAGGAATGAGCTTGCTGATGCCGTCGCAAAAGGTGTAGCTCATGTCCAGCACCCGACCCACATCACGAATGGCGGCGCGCGCAGCCATGGTGCCAAAGGTGGCGATCTGGCTGACCGCGTCTTTGCCGTATTTTTCTTTCACGTAGTCAATCACACGGTCGCGGTTGCCTTGGCAAAAGTCAATGTCAAAGTCAGGCATGGAAACCCGCTCGGGGTTCAAAAACCGCTCAAACAGCAGGTTGTAGCGCAGCGGATCCAGGTCAGTGATTTTCAAGGCGTAAGCCACCAGGCTGCCTGCACCAGAGCCGCGCCCAGGCCCCACCGGGCAACCGTTGTTTTTGGCCCAGTTGATGAAGTCGCCCACAATCAAAAAGTAGCCTGGAAAACCCATGCCCAAAATCGTCACCAGCTCAAACTCAAGCCGCTCCAGATAGCGCGGCATCTCGGCTTCACGCTGCACTGGGTCGGGGTAGAGGTGTGCCATGCGCTCTTTCAGACCCTCGTGCGAGGCATACCTGAAGTAATCGTTGGCCTGCATCACCACCCCCTCCACGGGCGGAATGGGAAAGTTTGGCAACTGCGGCTTGTTCAACACCTGGCTCAAGTTGCAGCGCTTGGCAATCTCCACACTGTTAGCCAAGGCCGAGGGCACATCGGCAAACAGGGCCTGCATCTCGGCACTGGTTTTGAAGTGCTGGTCGCGGGTAAAACGGCGCACCCGGCGCGGGTTGGCCAACATTTCGCCTTCGGCAATGCAGACCCTGGCCTCATGCGCTTCAAAGTCGTCTGGCGCTTGGAACTGAATCGGGTGCGTGGCCACCACCGGCAATTGCAGGCGCTGCGCCAATTGCACAGCGCCTGCCACCTGTGCCTCATCTTCCATGCGCCCCGCACGCTGCAGCTCAAGGTAAAAACGGTGGGTGAACACACCTGCCAATTGCAAAGCTGCATCCATGGCGCGCGGCTCATCGCCTTGCAACAAGGCTTGCCCCACCGGGCCAGCCTGCGCGCCCGAGAGGCATATCAAGCCCGTTTGCAGCTCTTTAAGCCAGGCCAAAGTCACACTGGCCTGCGTTTTGTTGGCGTTTTGCGTCCAGGCACGCGCCAACAGCTCTGCCAAATTGAGGTACCCCTGACGGTTTTGCACTAACAACAGCACGCGGGAGAGTTGATCGGCATCCTTGCCCAAGCCTTCCAGCCAAACCTCCGTGCCCAACAAAGGCTTGACCCCGCGCTTGCGACCTTCTTTGTAAAACTTGACCGCGCCAAACATGTTGCTAAGGTCAGTGATGGCCAAAGCCACCTGTCCATCTGCCGCCGCAGCTTTCACCACTTCATCGATTCGGGTGGTGCCGTCGATGACGGAAAATTCAGTGTGCAGGCGTAAGTGAACAAACATGGGCTTCTAGTAATATGTTGAGGATGAATTGTAAGAAGACCTTAGGGCTGATATTTTGAAAATCCTGATGGTAGACGATCACGCACTGGTACGAGAAGGCTTGTGCCAAGTGCTCAAGGGACTCACCCCAGATGAGCCCACGGAGGTGCTGCAAGCTGCCAATTGCGCATCGGCTTTTGCCATGGTCAACACCCATCCAGATTTGGATTTGGTGCTGCTTGATTACCAACTGCCAGATATGACCGGGTTGGCAGCCTTGGCTGTGCTGGGTAAAAAACACCCTGAACTCCCCATCGTCATCCTCTCTGGTTCGGCCAATCCCAGCATCATGCAACAAGCCTTGGCAATGGGTGCGTCTGGCTTCGTGACCAAGTCTGGTCGCAGCGAGGAGTTGCTTTGCGCACTGCGACAAGTCTTGAACGGCGAGATTTATGAGCCCAGTTGTTTTTCGGCGTTTCATGATGACATGGGGCTATCTGGCGCCCCCAAACCCAGGCAAACACCCGTCTTCAGCCCCAGACAGTTGGAAGTGTTGCAACTGTTGCTCGATGGCTTTACCAACCGCGAAATAGCGAACAAACTGTTTGTGGGTGAGGAAACCGTCAAAACCCATGTCACCACCATCATGCGTGCCTTCAACGCCAAAACACGCACCCAGGCTGCCACAGAGGCCACCCGGTGGGGTTATCGCAAGTCTTCTTCAATGGGTTGATGGCTCAACAGTCGCCGCAAGAGGGAACGCAACTTGGCCGGACGCACTGGTTTGTGCAGCAATGTCAGTCCTGCCGCCTTGGCCGCCAACATCAGCCCGGCATCTGTGTCGCCACTCATCAAACAAGCAGGCACTTGGTTGCCCAGTTGGGCGCGCAGGGCTTGCACCACCTCGATGCCGTTTTCGCCATCCAACAAGCGGTAATCACTCAAAATGAGAGCCGGTTTGAGATGCTCTTGAAGCAGCATCTGTGCGTCTTTCAGGCTTTGCGCTTGATGCACCGTAAAACCCCAGCCTGAAAGCAAACCAGACAAGGCGGCACGGACCAGCACGTCGTCTTCAATCACCAAAATTTCACCAGACTCTGGCACATTGGGCACGGCAAGCTCTGCCGGCTCAATAGTCTCAGCCAGCATGTTGGGGTTGACCACCGGCAGCGTCAAAGTAAAACGCGTGCCCATGCCCAACCGGGAAGTCAAAGTCACTGGCACGCCTAACAAATCCGCCGTGCGCTTGACAATGCTCAACCCCAGGCCCAAGCCTTTGTGGCGTTCACGTGCGGAGTTGGCCACTTGAAAAAATTCTTTGAACACCTCTGTTTGATGCTCTGGCGCAATCCCTACGCCGCTGTCCCACACTTGAAGCTGCACCGTTTCGCCGCCTGGCAGCCATCGGCAAGCCACCAACACCCCGCCCTGATCGGTGTAACGCAGTGCATTACTCACCAAATTCAACAAAATGCGGTAGAGCAGTACGGCGTCACTCAACACCCAGACCGGACTGGTGCGAATACGCAAACGCAAGCTCTTTTGAATGGCCGACTGCTGCAAATCATGTTGCAGTTGGTTTAACAAACCAGCCAAAGGCAAGGGTGCCAGTTTGACCTGCACCGCCTGGGCTTCCAAGCGCGAAATATCCAACAAACCATCCAGCAGGTTTTGCATGGCTCGCACCGACGCATCTAGACTGCCAATCAATTCACGCGTTTGGGTGTCATGCGGCAATTGAGCCAGGCGCGATACAAACATACCCAAGGCATGCGTTGGCTGACGCAGATCGTGACTGGCTGCAGCCAAAAACCGAGATTTGGCTTGCGTGGCAAGCTCTGCCTCCTCTTTTTTCTCACGCAATGCATGCGTAGCGACAGCCACTTGGTGCTCCAGGTCTTCACGGGCAAAACTCAACCGCTCGGCCATTTGACGCAAGTTTTCTTGCAAATCTCGCAACGGGTCTGAGGCCGAGACAGCCACTTGATTCAAGTCAGAGGCAGCAGAGAAATCTCCACGTCCAATGCGCTCAATCAGCTGTGTGACACGCAAAATGGGGCGAATGACACCCTGACTCAAGCGCGCTGCCAACAACAAGCCAAACACCAGACCAGCAAAACTGATCAAACCACCCAACAGCAGCATGTGCTGTTTGCGCTCACTGACCGTTTGGCGCGAGAACTTCACCACCACTTGCCCCAGTTGCACCGGTAAGCCATCGGGCGGCAGGGCTGCGTCGTTGTACAAATCATCAAGCTTGAGGCCACTGGCGAACACGGGTTGCGCCAACACATCAAGCTGCCGCTGGGCATCGTATTTTTCGGTTTCAACGGCACTCACGGACGTGAAAGAAATGTCAGCTTGATCTCCAGCACTGGCCAAAATGCGGCCATCCTTGTCCAACACAGCTGCCCAACGCACATCTTGCTCACGCATGGCGCCTTGCATCACCGATTGAAGCTGGGTTTGGTTGGCTGAAAACAACCCATACTCACTGGCCAGTGCCAACTGTCGGGTGATTGACCGAGTGCGCTGAAGGTAAGACTCTTGCATGTCATCAAACCTCGCCACCAAAAACACCACACTCAGCAACACACTGACCAGCATCACCGGCAACAAGGCGGCCACCAACATGCGTTGGCGAATGTCAAGCGGCTTCATGGCAAGCCCTCCCAACGCCGCACCTCTGCGCGCAAAGCTTTTGCATCCAAACTAAGGTTTAATGAACGTGCCACATGCGCATTGATACTGACCTCAAAATCGTTCGATTCCAAGGGGTGCTCTGGCATGCCTTTGCCCGACAAAGCTTGCAACGCAACAGCCGCGGCTTGGGCGCCAATGTGTTGTGGCGACGCATGCAAAGCCAACAAAGCCCCGGCTTGCACATAAGCAGGTGAAAACGCCACCACCGGTACCCGGGCACGAAAGGTGGTTAAAAGCAAATTTTGAATGGTGTTGCTGTTAAACACATTGGGGTCTGCCACCGCCAAGAAAACATCGCAATCGTTCAGTACTTGTTGCAATTCAGCAAACATGTTCTGCGGGTCAGACAAGCCCGCCTCGGCTAGCATAAACCCTTGCGCTGCAGCCGCAGTGCGCAACGCTGGTGCTTTTGCCCATGAGTCAGCCCCCCAAAGGACGCCAATGCGCTTGGCCTGGGGCAAGGCCAATCGAATCAAAGCCAATTGCCGACTCAAACTTTGATCTAAATAAATAGCAGAAAAGCTTCTTGAAGGTTTTCGCTCAGTGCGACTCAAGATGCGCTCAAAGCTGCTGCGGGGAATCAGCACAGACAAAACATTGGCATTGGTTTTAGCCAAGGCCTCTGTCGCTTTGACACCAAGCGTGATGTACAAAGTTGTACTTTCCACGGCCACAGATATTGGTGAAAACGACGCTACTGAGGACATTCCAATGTCTTGCGCCGACACCCCTCCCGCCTTCAGTTCGGAAATCAACTTTTGCTCTGTTTCCTTGAACGCCGCGGTGCTGTCACTGCTGACAATCACCAGCTTCTTGACCAGCAGGGTGCCAGACAGCGTCAAGGTACTCAGCTGACCAAGCACTAAGCTGAGCGCATAGCGCCTGGAAATGCGCAGAAAGCTCAACTCAATGATCCAGCCGCAATGTCAGCAACGCACGCTTACGGAAAAAAAATCCGGGGTCGTAATCTGCGTAGGGCAGACCCAAATTTTGAAGAGTCAACGCCAATTCACCTGCATGTTTGCCCCATCGCAGTGGCCAGCCAAAGCGCAGGTCAGTGCGCGTCATGGCCATCAAGTTGCCGTTACCTGAGCCATGCAGTTTTGCGGTTCCGCTGTCCAAATGCATCAAACTCACATCAAGACCACTGGCAAACCTTTGCCGCAAAACCAAAGTGCTTGCCAGTTTGGGAGCCGCATAGGGCGTCCCCCCGACACTTACAGAACCAATGTCAGTGTACGTTTGGCTCCACATCAACTGCGTGCCAGCCCAGGGGTGCCATTTCAGCTGATATTCCCAGCCTTCAATGGCAAAGTTTTCATCGTTGACGTAGTCACGCACAGGGCCACCATTGAGCTGGCGAATAAAACCACCCAATTGCTCACGAAACACCCGCAAGTCGCCGCTCAAGCCAAGTTTTGGCACATCCATCAAATAACCCAGCTCAGTGGCATTCAAGCTCTCTGGTACCACCTGACCACTGGATTGAATGTAGGGCATGCCAAGCACATACAAATTGGCAGATTTTTCAAACGTGCTCGGGGGGCGATAGGCATTGGACACCCCAAAACGAAAGGTATGGCCAGGTGCTGCGTGCCAGTTGAGCATGACACGTGGCGCCACAGAGTCACCCGTCACGCTGCTGTGTTCGGCCAGTGCACCCGCGTTAAGCAGCCAGTTTGGCCCCAAACGCCATTCCAGATTGCCAAACAGGCGTGAATACTCCGTGACAAGCGGGTTAGCTTGGCTGTAAAAAGACGCAGACTCAATGGCTTCGCTACGAAACTCTCCACCCCATACCACCCGATGATTGGCACTGAGCCTTATCGTGTGCGTTACAGCCAGGTTGTTGTTCACTGAAATACCATCGTAGTTGAGCTTGTAGCCAATGATATTGTCTACATAAGCCTCTTGTGTATGAGAAATACTGACCGCGAGGTCACTGTCAACATTCAAATTTCTGCGCCAATCCAGCTGCACATATTGCGTATCCAATTGCGTGGGACGCTCTTCAATCGAACCCAGCTGCCCCTTGCCTGAAGCCAGCGAAGTTTGTCCCAGCCTGAACTGCCATTCAGTGTGCGCATCGGTTGAGAAATCTGCCCGCAGATTAAACCGATCAATCTGATTTTTCCCGTTGGCACCCAGTAGACCGTCATCCGCACGCTGGTCAAGTCCTAAACGAACTGTGCCAGTGGCAAATGTCCAGCCAAAGCTTGCTTGGGTGTCTTTGACACCGTTCTCCCCCTGGGTCAGGTTGAACTTCGGCCCCAAGGTGTCTTGCGAGTGCCGGGTGACAATGTTGACCACACCCAACAGGGCGCGTGCACCATAGCTGGCGGAGTTAGAGCCGCGCAGCACCTCAATGCGGTCAATGTCTTGCAGCGCCACAGTTTGCAACCCGGCACCCCCACTGCCAATGAAAAAGGGCGAGTAAACCGAACGGCCATCCACCAGAATCTGCATCCGGTTGGAATACCCATCAAACCCCCCGTGGTAACTGGCCAATGGAGCCACTGTCTCAAAAGTACTGCTGACCTGAAAGCCTGGCACCCAGCGCAGCACATCCGTCACATCGCGCGCACCCGTTTGCAAAATAAAGTCTCGATCCAGCACGGTGACCGCGCCAGGTGTTTCATCCAAGCGCTGTGGCAAACGTGACACAGACAGCACAATCGGCATATCTTGGAAGTAGTCGCTTTCAGACAAAGCCTGCGCCGACTGCGCCCCAGCCAGGGTGTGACACAAAAGTCCAGACAAACACAGAACCCAACAACGCATCTGAAACACCTTTAATCATTAAATGATGGTCTATTTTGCCTGTTGGCTAACCCAACCACATGGGCGTTTTGACAAATGCCGTTTGTCAATGACACAGAGCAAAGAGAAGTAAAGTAGTCTGATCATTTTCTTCACAAAGTCTGCCCCATGTTGATTCGTATTTTGCTGTTGTGGATTGTGCTCGGACACAACTTTTCTGCGGCGGCTGATGCCGCTTTGGACGACCGTTGGGCTAAGCGCACCAAGGCTTGCACCCATTGCCACGGTGCACAGGGGCGTGCCGGGCCAGATGGCTATTACCCGCGCCTGGCCGGCAAGCCTGTCGGTTACCTGTACAACCAATTACGCAACATTCGAGATGGCAAACGCCACTACAGCCCCATGGCCACCTTGCTCGAACCTCTCACCGATGCGTATTTGATGGACTTGGCCAGCTATTTTTCAAACCTGCACCTGCCCTATGTTGCACCCATTGCGCCGCTGGCCAGCGGCAACGAACTGGCGCGTGGCCATGCCCTGGTAACGCAAGGCGATGCCAGCCGAAACATCCCCCCATGTCAACAATGTCACGGCAACTCGTTGACTGGCGCGGCACCTTTTGTGCCTGGCTTGCTGGGCTTACCCCGTGACTATCTGAACGCACAACTTGGCGGCTGGCGCACTGGCCAGCGGCACGCCCAAGCGCCCGACTGCATGAGCTTGATTGCCAGCCGCTTGAACCCGCAAGACATCAATGCAGTCACCGCCTGGTTGGCGGCTCAACCCTTGCCCAATAACAGCGAACCTTTGACCGCTCTACCTGCCCTGGCGAGCGGAATCATCAGAATGGACTGCGGCAGTTTCACCTCCGCAGCCCCCCTCCCCGCACCCAAGGCATTGACAGGCTTAGCCAGACAAGGCGAATACCTGACCCAAATTGGCAATTGTCAAACTTGCCATACCGCCCCTGGTGGCCAACCTTATGCAGGTGGGCGCGCCATTGAGACACCCTTTGGCACGGCTTTCAGCAGCAACTTGACGTCTGATCCTACCTATGGACTTGGCACCTGGCAAGCCGAGGACTTTTGGCAGGCCATGCACCACGGCAAATCAAAAGACGGGCGTTTATTGAGCCCCGCCTTCCCCTACACCGAGTTCACGCGCGTCACGCGTGCCGACGCTGATGCCCTGTTTGCGTACTTTCAAACCGTGCCAGCCCAAGCAGTTGCCAATCGCCCGCATGAAATGCGCTGGCCTTTGGGTACTCAAGCTGCGCTGTGGGCATGGCGCACCTTGTTTTTTCAACCTGAAACTTTCAAGCCCGAGCCCACCCAATCGGCCGCCTGGAACCGTGGTGCTTACCTGGTGCACAGTTTGGGGCATTGCGCCAGCTGCCACACACCACGCAATGCATTGGGTGCCAGCCAAAACAGCAAGTCGTTGAGTGGTGGCATGGTGGCGGTGCAAAACTGGTATGCCTCCTCTTTGCTACATACCAACGAGGCGGGCACAGACTCAGCTCAAACCTCTCAGCTGCTGACCTTGTTCAAAACTGGTCAATCAACCCAAGCCACCGTCAGCGGCCCCATGGCACTGGTAGTGCAAGGCAGCACACAACACTGGAATGACGCAGACCTGCACGCCATGCTGGTTTATTTACAGACCTTAAGCCAACCTGCGCAAGCAGCGGCAGTGTCCACAGCGCCTTCACCCAAGCAGCCGGTTAGCCTTCCCCCCTCCACTGAAGGCCTTGCCATTTACAAAATGCACTGCGCCACCTGCCATGGCAACCAAGGTCAAGGTCAGCCGGGCGATTACCCAGCCTTGATGGCCAACCGTGCGGTACTGATGGCAGACCACACCAACCTGATCCAAACCGTGCTGCATGGTGGTTTTTCCCCCGTAACTTCCGGTCATCCCCAACCCTTTGGCATGCCACCCTTTGTACTGACCCTGACCGACCACGAGATTGCCCAAGTTTTGAGCCATGTCCGCAGTGCGTGGGGCAATCAGGCGGATGCCGTCACTGCACAAGAAGTCAGCCGCTTACGGGATCAACGCGCGCACTGAAAATATGTGAGCCCCATCAAAGTTCGCTTTGTCAGGCAGATAATGAAATCTTTACTCATTCACAGGAGCTTGTATGGCAAAAGGTCAACAAAACAACAAAATGGTTAAAAAACCTAAAAAAGACACATCCCCCCCTAAACCCGTGTCTGCTGACGCTGTGCGCCCCACTGTGGTAACAGTGGTGCCCGTGCGTGGCAAATTAAAAAACGCAGCGCGTTGAGTAAGCGCTTTAACCACCCCATTTCCAAAAAAGCGTTTTACAACCCACCCAAACGGTTGGGTGGACCGCAACGCACGCCCCCAGGCTTGCCAGACAAATTTTCCAACGCCAAACTGGTCGATCACCTGCGGCAATACCAAGCCGAACTGGAGATTCAAAACAAAGCCCTGCGCTTTAGCCAAGCGCAGGCTGAAGGTGCCTCTGAGCGGTTTGTAACGCTTTTTTCGCATGTGCCATTGGCATTGATGGTGGTGGAAGAGTCTGGCTTGATCTTGGAAACCAATGGTCGGGCGCTGGATTTGTTTCGCCCACTTGAGACTGATCCACCCCTGACTTTTTTGTTTCCCTTGGTCAAGGGTACAGGGCTTGATCGGGTTCGGCTGTGTTTTTTCCTGGCCAAAGAGCAGGGCGCCTACGAAATAGATGAAGTTGAGTTCAGTGGCAGCTCCAATGGCTTTTTCACGGGTGACATTCATGTGGCTCGAATCGAACACAGCGCAGATGAAGGCGAACGATTCATTTGCGCCATCATTGACCAAGGCCCTTTGCTAGCACAGCGCCAGGCCCTGCAAACCAGTGCCCAAGCCTTGCAAGAGCGCAACAACCAGCTGGTTGAGAGCAAAAGCCGCTTGGCTGGCATCATCAACTCATCACTCGATGCGATAGTGTGTGTGGACAAAAATCACCACATCATGGTGTTCAACCCAGCAGCAGCCAGCATGTTTCAGTGCGCAGCAGACCAAGCCCTGGGGCGTCCGTTGACAGACTTTTTACCAGCAGCAGCACAAGCCTTAAGTTACAGCGACATCACCAGCCACGCCCAGCTGGGAGAGATGACGGGGCTCACCAGCCTGGGGCAAAAAATCGCGCTCGAAGTGAGTCTGTCTTTTGAGCATCACCCAGAGGGTGATGTGATCACATTGTTTGCGCACGACCTCACCGCACGTAAAAAAATGGAAGCGCACCGTGCAGCGCTTGAATCGCAATTGCGCGAGTCGCAAAAAATGCAGGCCATTGGCACCATGGCAGGGGGCATTGCGCACGACTTCAACAACATCATCAGCGCCATTTTGGGTAATGTCACTCTGGCAAAAATGGACACCTCAGCGCTTAGCGCGGCAGCCACTTGCTTGGATGAAATTGACAAAGCCGGCAAACGCGCACGCGATTTGGTCAAGCAAATTTTGACCTTCAGCCGCAACGACCCACCCAAGCGCAGCCCGATTCAACTCGCTGACGTAACCCACGAAACCTTGCGACTGGTCAAAGTCACCCTGCCCCCCAATGTGCACCTCAAAACCCACGTTACCCCCCACACCCCACTGGTGTTGGCCGACGCCACACAAATTGAGCAAGCCTTGCTGAACTTGTGCAACAACGCCGTGCATGCCATTGGGAGCCAGCAGGGTGAATTGCGGGTGGAACTCTCCTGCAGCGCTCGCGGCGCAGAAGACATGCCTGAGCGCCGCAGTGGCCTGCGTGGTCAACACGTCAAACTCTCAGTCTGCGACACCGGCTGTGGTATGTTGCCCGACACCCTGGAGCGTATTTTTGAACCCTTTTTCACCACCAAACCTGTCGGACAAGGCACAGGTTTGGGCTTGTCGGTGGTGCACGGCATCATGCGGGCACACATGGGCAATGTCAAAGTTCAAAGTTTGCCAGGGCAAGGCAGTACTTTTGAGCTGTTTTTTCCTGTCACCGACGTTCAAGCCGAGCCACCTACAGCCACACCGACTGAAAACACAGCATTCAAAGGCGCAGGCCAAACCGTGATGGTGGTCGATGACGACGAGGCGCTGGTTTTTTTGCTCAAGCGCCTGCTGACCCGCCAAGGCTATCGGGTATTGACGTTCACCGACCCCTTGCAAGGGCTGGCGCAATTGCGTGACCCTGAGTTGATTTGTGATTTGCTGGTCACCGACTACAACATGCCCGGCTACAGCGGGATAGATTTATTGCGCGATGTGCAACGGGTTCGTCCACAGTTGCCGGTGGCGCTGGCCTCTGGGTATGTCACCCCAGACATCGAGCAAGCAGCACTTGCTGCGGGCGCACGCGCACTCATCCATAAACCCAATGATGTGGATGAACTGTGCGCCACAGTGCAAAAACTCCTCATGGAAGCAGGCCATTGACGCCGCCTGAAATCATTTACGCAGACAGCGCCCTGCTGGTGGTGCACAAGCCAGCTGGGCTCTTGAGCGTACCTGGCAAAGGGCCAGACAAACAAGACTGCTTAAGCCGCCAAGTGCAGCAGCTTTACCCTGAAGCCTTGGTGGTACACCGGCTCGACATGGCCACCTCGGGCTTGATGTTGATGGCCAGAACACCGACCGTGCAGCAGGTTTTGAACCAAGCGTTTGCCGCACGCACCATCCACAAACGCTATGTGGCCGTGGTCAACGGGTGCCTAAGCGCCCACACTGGCCATTGGCAATGCATTGATTTGCCGATAGCCCTAGACTGGCCTAACCGCCCCAGGCGCGTCATCAACCTTGAAACCGGCAAACCCAGCCAAACGCGCTGGCAAGTGCTCCACACAGACACCACCCGCCAACAAACCCGATTGCTGCTGGAGCCCATCACGGGTCGTTCACACCAACTGCGGGTGCACTTGCTGGCCATTGGGCATGCCATTGTGGGAGACCGCCTCTACGCACCTGAGGTAGTCGCCTTTGCCTCTGAGCGGCTGCTGCTACACGCCCACAGCCTTGAATTTGTCCACCCCCTGCACGGGCAAACACTTCGGTTTGAAAGCCCTGTGCCTTTTTAAAGCCCCACCCAAGGAGCCACCTTGAACCCTCCAGCCCACTTGTACATATTGACGGGCGCCTCGCGCGGCATGGGCTTGGCCATGGCCGAGCAATTGCTTGCACCCACCCATCAACTGCTGTGCATTTCACGCCACACCCCGCCAACTTTAGCCAAGCAAGCCCTTGCCGCAGCCTGCGCACTTGAACAATGGGTTTTGGATTTAGGCCAAGCCGCTGCCGCCGCGCAACGGCTGACAAATTGGCTCAAAGCGCAACCCCTGCACACCTTGCAAAGCGCCACCTTGATCAACAACGCCGGGGTCATTCCAACCCTGTCACCACTGGCACAGTGCCCCGCTGATGACATGACCCAAGCGCTGCGGGTGGGGCTTGAAGCACCCATGCTGTTGACCGCGGCATTTTTGAGCGCCACCGGCAATAACCCGGGTTTGAGCAGAAAAGTGCTCAACATTTCTTCAGGTTTGGGTCGGCGTGCCATGGCATCACAAGCCGCTTACTGTGCCGCCAAAGCGGGAATGGATCATTTTTCCCGCTGCCTGGCGCTGGATGAGGCGCGCCACCCCCATGGTGCCAAAGTGTGCTCACTGGCACCTGGTGTGATTGACACCGACATGCAAACGCAACTGCGCACCGCCCCCGCTGCCGACTTTCCAGACCAAGCCAACTTTGCCCACCTCAAGCAAACCGGTGCGCTTGCCACGCCTGCCCAGGCCGCCCAGCGCGTGCTGGCCTGGCTGCAACGGCCAGATTTTGGCCAGCAAGTGGTGGCTGATGTGCGAGACGCGGGCTAAACCCTGTGCGCTGAAGTAGCTTCAAATGGCGTACGACAAGTGTCAGCATTGCACGGTAAGATGAAACCGTAATTATTTATTAACAACCCTTAAAGGAGACTTGAGATGACCCGTGAAGTTGTGATTGTGAGCGGTGCCCGCTCGGCCATTGGTACCTACGGCGGCAGTCTGAAAGACATTGCCCCGACCGAATTGGCTGGCCAAATCGTGCGAGAAGTGTTAACCCGTGCCCAAGTCAAGGGCGACGAAGTAGGCCATGTGGTGTTTGGCCATGTGGTCAACACCGAGCCCAAAGACATGTATTTGTCGCGCGTGGCGGCCATCAACGGCGGCTGTGCGCAAGGTGTGCCCGCTTTCAATGTCAACCGTCTGTGCGGCTCCGGCCTGCAAGCCATTGTGTGCGCCAGCCAAAGCATTTTGCTGGGCGACTGCGACATTGCCATCGGCGGCGGTGCCGAGGCCATGAGCCGCGCCCCCTACGCCAGCCTGAACATGCGCTGGGGTGCCCGCATGGGTGACACCAAAATGGTTGACATGGTGGTGGGTGCCCTGAATGACCCCTTTCACACCGTCCACATGGGCGTGACCGCTGAGGCCATTGCCGCCAAATGGGGCATCACCCGCGCCGACCAAGACGCATTGGCGGTAGAAAGCCACAACCGTGCCCAACGCGCCATTGAAGCCGGTTACTTCAAGAGCCAAATCATGCCGGTCACACTCAAAAGCCGCAAAGGCGACGTGGTGTTTGACACCGATGAGCATTTCCGCCCCAACTGCACCCTGGCTGACCTGGCCAAGCTCAAACCAGCGTTCCAAAAAGAAAACGGCACAGTCACCGCCGGCAACGCCTCTGGCATCAACGATGCGGCCGCTGCCGTGGTGCTGATGGAAGCCGCCACCGCCAAAGCCCGCGGCCTGAAACCCTTGGCACGCCTGGTGGCCTACGCCCACGCCGGTGTTGACCCCATGTACATGGGCATCGGCCCGGTTCCCGCCAGTCAACTGGCCTTGAAAAAAGCTGGATTGACTGTCAACGACCTCGACGTGATAGAAGCCAACGAAGCCTTTGCCGCACAAGCCTGCGCCGTCAGCCGCGACCTCGGTTTTGACCCAGCCAAGGTCAACCCCAATGGCTCAGGCATTTCGCTCGGCCACCCGATTGGTGCCACCGGAGCATTGATCACAGTCAAAGCACTGTATGAGCTGGAACGCATTGGCGGGCGCTACGCCCTGGTGACCATGTGCATTGGTGGCGGTCAAGGGATTGCCGCTATTTTTGAACGCGTGGCTTAAGCGCGTTACCAATTACCCGCAGTAGCCCCACAGCCATGACAAGCACCCGACACTGGAGTTTGGGCGCCAAACTCCTGATGGTCGGGGCGCCATTTTTACTTCTGATATTTATTGCCACGGTGGCCACTTTGTGGGTGTCGTGGCAGCTTGACGGCGGCGCGGCAGCCGTCAATGAGGCGGGCCGCATGCGCATGCAGTCTTACCGCATGTCATTGTCGGTGGGCACGGGTGAAACCAGCCAGTTGCCAGACCAGAGCGCTGAATTCGAGCGCAGCTTGGTCACCCTGAAAAACGGCGACCCGGATCGCCCCCTGTTTGTTCCTTGGGATGATGACACCACAGCACGATTTGCAGTGGTTGAGTCCGACTGGGCGCGTTACCGAGCCCAGTGGATTGCAGCCAAGCCCACGGTTTTTGAGTCGCTGCGTGCTGACACTGTGGCGTTCGCGTCGCACATTGACGCCTTTGTGAACAGCATAGAGGTGCACATTGCGCATTGGACTGCACTGCTCCACTTACTGCAAATGAGCATGCTGGCATCGGTTGTGGTGGGTGCAACTGTACTGTTGTACACCGGCTACTTGTTCGTTCTGGAACCTGTTGGGCAGCTCAAACAAGCCATCGAAAAAATTCAGCGCGGCGACTTCAATGCACGGGTCGAACGCGTTTCTAGTGATGAATTCGGCACCCTGGCAGATGGTTTTAACGGCATGGCCGAGCACTTGCAGTCCATGTACAAAAACCTCGAAGGCAAAGTCGCCGAAAAAACCAATTTATTGCAAGAAAAATCAGAGCGACTTGAAAGTCTTTACGCAGTAACCAACCTGGTGGCCAAAGCCACCTCGCTGGACGCCCTGGCGCAAGACTTCACCAAAAACATCGCCAAGATTTCTCATGCGGACGGTGTCGCATTGCGCTGGTCAAGCCAGGGCGGCCAGCGCCACCTGATGTTGGCCGCGCATGGTTTGCCTGCCGCACTAGTGGATGCCGAACAATGCCTTTATGCCGGTGATTGCCATTGCGGCTCAGCCGTGGGCAGCACACTGAACGTCATCCCGATCCAAAGTGCTACGCCCGCGCCCCTGGCGCACTGCGCCCGGGCAGGGTTTGAAACCGTGGTGACCATCCCGGTACGTTTGCACGACGTGCTGATGGGTGAAGTTGACCTGTTTTTTCATGCCCGCGTCAACCCTGGCCCAGCTGAGCGGTCTTTGCTGGAGGCCTTGAGCAGCCACCTGGCCAGTGGCATGGAAAACCTGCGACTGAACTCGCTTGAAAAAGAGGCTGCCGTGTCGCAAGAGCGCCACTTGCTGGCGCGTGAATTGCATGACTCCATAGCCCAGTCGCTGGCTTTTTTGAAAATTCAGGTGCAGCTGATGCGGGATGCCATCAAAACCTGCGATGAGCCTGAAGTTGCCAAAATCCTGGAAGAAATTGACCTGGGTGTCAAAGAGAGCTACGGCGACGTGCGCGAACTGCTGCTGCACTTCAGAACCCGCACCAACACCGAAGACATTGAGCCAGCGCTGGCCACTACATTGCAAAAGTTTGAACACCAAAGTGGCGTCAAAACGACCTTGTCCATTCAGGGACAAGGCTTGCCACTGGCGCCCGACGTGCAAATTCAGGTACTGCACATCCTCCAGGAGGCTTTGTCCAACGTGCGCAAACACGCCCGTGCGTCGCAAGCCTGGCTGGATGTTGAGCAACAACCGACATGGCGATTCGCAGTGCGCGACGATGGCATTGGTTTTCGTCCAGAAACCGACCAATTCGACGAAACTCATGTCGGGATGCGCATCATGACAGAGCGTGCCCAGCGCATTGATGCCACCCTTGAGGTTTTCTCAACCCCGTCACGTGGCAGCTCTGTGATACTCACGCTACCTACACCCTCACACCCCAGCACAAGCAACGCGGCGCGCATCGTTGATTGACACGCGGCATGCCCCGTTCCTCCCTTACCCCACGCTCATGACTTCACCAGAAAACAAACCCGTTCGCATTTTGGTAGTAGACGACCACACCCTGTTTCGCCGCGGCTTGATGGCACTGCTGACGCGCGACGAAGGTTTGGTTGTGGTCGGCGATGTGGCAGATGCGGGCCAGGCGCTGCGAAAAGCCCAGGAACTGCAGCCAGATGTCATTTTGCTGGACAACCACTTGCCAGGTGTCAACGGTGTCGATGCACTGCCCGCATTGATAGAGGCTGCGCCCCAAGCTTGCATCTTGATGCTAACCGTGAGTGAAGACGAACACGACTTGGCCGCAGCCTTGCATGGCGGCGCCAGTGGCTATCTACTCAAAACCATGGAGGGCGACGACCTGACCGCCGCAGTCCATCGCGCCTTTCAAGGCGACAGCATCATTGCACCAGAAATGATGGGGAAGCTGTTGGCGACCTACCGAAGCGCTGCATTGAAGCCAGCTCCCAGCAAGAACGCTGAGCCAGTCCCGTCATCAACCAAACCCGTCACGCCAGCAGAGCAAGCCGTCGCCAGTTTGTCCCCACGCGAACTCGACATCCTGCGCGGCATCACCCGCGGTGCCAGCAACAAGGAAATTGCGCGCGAACATGGCATTGTGGAAACCACCGTCAAAATTCATGTGCAACACATTTTGCGCAAACTTGGGGTCAGTTCACGGGTTCACGCCGCCGTGATTGCCTCAGAGCAAGGACTGCTTTAGTTTTCAAAAAAGGGGATACCGGGGATCATTGGCATTCGCTGCATGTTTGACATGTCGGTGCTGCTGGCCA
>NZ_JAQURE010000028.1 GCF_028715765.1 Rhodoferax sp. | reverse complement strand
AAGTAGCCACTGGAGCTTACACCCAGCACTTCGCAGGCCAGCGTGATCGGCCAAATCTTCTTGTGTCTTGAAATCCAGGCGTACTTCACAGCAATTCCCGCGCGAAGTACGCCGTCGCTTTTTTTAAGATGTCGCGCTCCATCTTCACCCTGGATAACTCCGCGCGCAGCCGGGCCAGCTCCATTTGCTCGGGCGAGACCGGTTTATCACCTGCACCCTTGAGCTGGCCTTTGTTGCTCAGGCGTATCCAGTTGTCCAGTGTCTGGTTCGGTATACCCAGCACCTTCGAGGTCACTGAAGCCGCTTGCCCACCTTTGACCAGGCGCACTGCCTCCAGTTTGAATTCCAGGGTGTATTTGCCCCGCGCTTGTCCATCAACCTTCTTGCTCATTTCCTAATCTCCAATGTCTGAAATTTTCCTTCAGCTATGGAGTCCATTTTTCGGGGGCAAGATCACTCCCAGAATAAACAGCATCCCGGTATTGAAGTCGATCCGGTTGCTGGACCAGTTGCGCGAACAGAAACGCTGCCTGCACTATAGCCTCAGAATCGAAGGGGCTTGAGGGTATGGTTCAAAAACCTCATCTGGTTTCACGTCCTGGTGCACCCGCATGACATGGGGCAGGTTGAAATTGAATCGCTGCTGACACCAAGACCGTCCGGTGGCGGCGCAAAGCCAAGTACCATGAACGCCCGCGCCCACTGCTGCAGAAGCCCATCCTTGCCTGCACACGCTGAAATCCAAAACACAACCCCCGGAATTTCAATACGCTAGCCACTACAAAATAAGTAGCTGGTCGTGCTTCCCAGACAAGCGCTACAGATCAAAATGGCTTGCAATCAATCTACAGTCTCACCCATTCCCCTCAATCACTCCCCCACCCAAACAAACCTCACCGTCGTACAACACAGCCGACTGCCCGGGTGTCACGGCCCACTGCGGCTGGGCAAAATCCAGCGTGAAGCGGCTCGCATCCACACCCGACAACACGCACGCCGCATCCATCTGGCGGTAACGCGTTTTGGCGGCGAAGGCACCACCCTGCGGCGCAACACCAGCGACCCAGCTCGCCTGCCCGGCCGTGAGTTGCAGCGACTGCAGCCACGGGTGGTCATGCCCCTGCACCACCCACAACGTATTGCTGTCCATATCCTTGCGCGCCACAAACCACGGCGCGTGGTCACCGCCGCCGCGTTGCGCGCCTTTGGCTTTGAGGCCGCCAATACCCAGGCCCTGGCGTTGTCCCAGGGTGTAGAAACTCAAGCCCACGTGCTCGGCAATGGTCTGGCCCTTGTCGTTCTTGACCGGGCCGGGCGTTTTGGCCAGGTAGCGGTTCAGAAAGTCGCGAAACGGGCGCTCGCCAATAAAGCAGATGCCGGTGGAGTCTTTCTTTTTGGCGTTGGGCAGGCCAATTTCAAGCGCCAGCCGTCGCACCTCGGTTTTGAGCAACTCGCCCACCGGGAACAATGTTTTTGACAATTGCGCCTGGTTCAGGCGGTGCAAAAAATAGCTTTGGTCTTTGGCCGGGTCTAGCCCCTTGAGCAATTCAAAACGACCGCTGCCCAACTGCGCCTGATGCACGTCCAGCGCGTTGCCCGCCGGGCCGATGCAGCGCACGCGGGCGTAATGTCCGGTGGCGATTTTGTCGGCGCCCAGGCGCAGGGCATGGTCTAAAAAGGCTTTGAACTTGATTTCGGCGTTGCACAAAATGTCGGGGTTGGGCGTGCGGCCGCTGCTGTACTCGCGTAAAAATTCAGCAAATACCCGGTCTTTGTATTCAGCAGCAAAGTTGACGTGCTCAATCTCGATGCCAATCACATCGGCCACCGCCGCAGCGTCCACAAAGTCGATGTTTGACGAACAGTAACCGGTGTCGTCATCATCTTCCCAGTTTTTCATGAAGATGCCCACCACCTCATGGCCTTGCTGTTTGAGTAACCAGGCGGTCACGGCTGAATCCACCCCGCCACTCAAACCCACCACCACGCGGTGTTTTTTGAGGGCGGTCATGCGCAGGTCACACCCGCCGGGTGATGCAGTTGCATGACCGACGGGTCGGTGTGAATCAGATGGAGCGGATAACGCTGCCCCAATAAATAGTCTTCCATGCATTGAAGCACCAAAGGGCTGCGGTGGCGGTTAGCACTGGTGCGCAGTTCATCGGGGCTGAGCCACAGGGTGCGCACAATGCCAGTGTCCAAACTGCGGCCAGCCTGCACCGCACCCAGCGTGCCACAAAAGGCAAAGCGCAGGTAGGTGATGTCTTGCGCAGCTTGCAGGTCACTTGCCGGGCGCTGAAAACGTGACATGTAAACCCCCAGCAGGTGGGTAGGGGTGAAGGCATGGGTGGTTTCTTCAAGTGCTTCACGGGCACAGCCATCGACCAATGACTCGCCCTCATCAAGGTGACCAGCGGGATTGTTCAAACGCAAACCTTCCGGGGTGTGCTCTTCCACCAGTAGAAATTTGCCTTGGTGTTCAATGATTGCGGCCACAGTGGCGCTGGGTTTCCATCGGATATTCATGCCTGAATTATCGGTAAAAGATGCCGAGGGTGATTTTTGGCTTTGATCAAAGATGGGTTGAATTTTTGTCAGCAAGATGGGGAAAAAACTGAGGTAAGCTCAAGCGGTTTAGAAACAATACCAACGATATGAGGAGTCGACCCATGCAAACTGGTGCCATCAGTCAAGACGCATCTGGTCCAAAAGTGCAACGCATTGGCGTGCCACGCGAAGTTTTCCCAGACGAGAAACGAGTCGCCACCGTGCCAGAGGTGGTTGAAAAACTGATCAAGCTCGGCTTTAAAGTGGCCGTAGAAGCGGGTGCGGGTGATGCTGCCAACTTCAGCGATGCAGCTTACCTGCAAGCAGGTGCTGAAGTGGTGGGCAGCGCAGCAGAACTATGGTCAGGTTCTGACATTGTGTTCAAAGTTCGCGCCCCAAGTGCAGACGAAGTGGCTTTGATGCACGAAGGTGCCACCTTGATCAGCTTCATCTGGCCCGCCCAGAACCCAGAATTGCTCAAAGAGCTGGCCGCCAAGAACGTAACAGTGCTGGCCATTGATGCGCTGCCGCGCACCCTGAGCCGTGCGCAAAAAATGGATGCATTGACGTCCATGGCCGGCGTGGCAGGCTACCGTGCAGTGATCGAAGCAGCCAATGCGTTTGGTCGTTTTTTCAACGGTCAAATCACGGCGGCGGGCAAAGTACCCCCAGCCAAAGTGTTCATTGCTGGCGCTGGTGTGGCCGGGTTGGCTGCCATTGGCACCGCTGCTGGTTTGGGCGCCATTGTGCGCGCCAACGACACCCGAGCCGAGGTGGCAGACCAAGTGGTCTCGCTCGGTGGCGAATTTGTCAAGGTGGACTACGAAGAAGAAGGCTCCGGCGGCGGCGGCTATGCCAAGGTCATGAGCGAAGGCTTTCAACAAGCCCAGCGCGCCATGTACGCCAACCAAGCCAAAGAGGTTGACATCATCATCACCACGGCTTTGATTCCAGGGCGCCCAGCACCTAAGCTGATCACTGCCGAGATGGTGCAAAGCATGAAGCCCGGCAGCGTGATTGTGGACATGGCCGCCGAGCAAGGTGGCAATTGCGAGTTGACTGTGCCCGGGCAATCTGTGGTGAGACATGGCGTGACGATTGTTGGCTTTACCGACCTGGTGTCGCGCTTGGCCAAACAGTCATCTACCCTGTACAGCACCAACTTGTTCCGTTTGACGGAAGAGTTGTGCAAAACCAAAGATGGCGTGATCAACGTCAACATGGAAGATGACGCCATTCGCGGCCTCACCGTGACCAAAGACGGCAGCGTTACCTGGCCGGCACCTGCCCTGAAACCGGCAGCCGCACCAGTGGCCAAACCGGCAGCCGCACCTGCGGCCAAAAAAGCCAAAGGCCACGGCGAGCCCAGTGCCCCCATGCCTGCGGGCAAACTGGCACTGATGTTTGCTGTGGTGGCAGCGTTATTCTGGCTCATCGGTCACAGCGCGCCTAAAGAGTTCATGTCGCACTTCACCGTGTTTGTGTTGGCCTGCTTTGTGGGCTACATGGTGGTGTGGAACGTGAAGCCCGCGCTGCACACGCCGCTGATGAGCGTGACCAACGCCATCTCCAGCATCATTGCCATTGGTGCGCTGGTGCAAATTTCGCCCTTGATGGATGCAGCCGACCGGCCTAACAGCTTGATCACCTGGATTGCGGCAGTGGCCATTGCCCTGACTGCCATCAATATGTTTGGCGGCTTTGCCGTCACCCAGCGCATGCTGGCCATGTTCCGTAAATAAGAAGAGGAGCCATACATGAATTCAAGTCTGGCCACGGTTGCCTACATTGGTGCGACCATTTTGTTCATTTTGAGCCTGGGCGGTTTGTCTAACCAGGAAAGTTCTCGCCGCGGTAACCTGTTTGGCATGATCGGCATGACCATTGCCGTGCTAGCCACCGTGCTGGGTCCGCAGGTCAACAGCGGCGGTTACGCCTGGATCATTGCCGCCATGGTGGTGGGCGGCAGCATTGGTTTGTATTTGGCGCGCAGCGTGCAAATGACGCAAATGCCCGAGTTGGTGGCCTTCATGCACAGCATGGTGGGCTTGGCAGCGGTGCTGGTGGGTTTTGCCACGTTTGTCGACCCCACCGCCACAAAAGAGTTTGAGGGTGCGGCCAAAACCATTCATGAGCTGGAAATTTACATCGGCATTTTCATTGGTGCGGTCACGCTGTCGGGCTCAGTGATTGCTTTTGGCAAGCTGTCGGGGCGCATTGGGGGGAACCCCTTGTTGTTGCCTGGACGGCACTGGATGAATCTGGCGGGTTTGTTGACCGTGATTTATTTTGGTGGTGTGTTCATGGGTGCGCACACGGTGCAAGAGGGTGTCACGCCAATCATCGTCATGACCGTGATTGCATTGCTGTTTGGTGTGCACATGGTGATGGCCATTGGCGGCGCTGACATGCCCGTGGTGGTGTCCATGCTCAACAGCTATTCAGGCTGGGCGGCGGCAGCCACCGGGTTCATGCTCAGCAACGACTTGCTGATTGTGGTGGGTGCGCTGGTGGGTTCCAGCGGTGCTATTCTTTCTTACATCATGTGCAACGCCATGAACCGCAGTTTCATCAGCGTGATTGCGGGTGGTTTTGGCACCACCAGCGCCAAGCCTACAGCCGCTGCCGGCGGTGTGGTGCCTGCGGGTGAAGTGACGGCAGTCAGTGCCGTAGAAACTGCTGAGCTGCTGCGCGAAGCCAAAAGTGTGATCATCGTGCCCGGCTACGGCATGGCTGTGGCACAGGCTCAGCACACGGTGTTTGAAATCACCAAACATTTGCGCGCCAAGGGTGTGAATGTGCGTTTTGGCATTCACCCGGTGGCTGGGCGCATGCCAGGACACATGAACGTGCTGCTGGCCGAGGCAAAGGTGCCTTACGACATCGTGTTTGAAATGGACGAGCTCAATGACGACTTCCCTGACACCGATGTCACCATGGTGATTGGTGCCAACGACATCGTCAACCCCAGCGCACAAGACGACCCCACCAGTCCGATTGCGGGGATGCCGGTGCTTGAAGTCTGGAAGTCCAAGACCTCCATCGTCATGAAGCGCAGCATGGCCAGCGGCTATGCAGGTGTTGACAACCCCTTGTTTTACAAAGAAAACAACCGCATGCTGTTTGGTGATGCCAAGAAAATGCTTGATGAAGTGCTCACTGCGCTCAAAGCGTGAGCTTGCAGCTTTTCACCGCAAGAGGCCCGTTGGGCCTCTTTTTTTATCTTGATCCAAGGGCATGATCTCTTCGAACTGGAGTGAACTGTCTAATAAGGGAAAACACAGCTTACAGAACCTGACAAACCGGGTGACAATGAAATTTTTAAGCGACACATGGAGAGATTCACATGACTGACCGTATCTGGCTAAGCAGCTACCCCGAAGGTGTTCCCGCCGACATTGATCCTGACCGGTACGACTCGATGGTGGTCATGATGGAGGAATCGTTTAAGAAATTTGCTGATCGCAGTGCCTACAGTTTTCTGGGCAAGGAGCTGAGTTACCGGCAGGTCGATGAGCTCAGTCAGACCTTTGGTGTGTATTTGCAAAGTCTTGGCTTGGTCAAGGGTGACCGGGTGGCGGTGATGATGCCCAACGTGATGCAATACCCCATAGCCGTGATGGGCATCATGCGAGCGGGTTTCACATTGGTCAATGTCAACCCACTCTACACCGCGCGTGAGCTTGAGCACCAACTGAAAGACTCTGGTGCCAAGGCGATTGTCATTTTGGAAAATTTTGCTGCCACGCTTGAGAAATGCCTGTCCAACACACCCGTGAAGCACGTGGTGCTTTGCGCCATGGGCGACCAACTTGGCTTGCTCAAAGGGGCGTTGGTGAACTATGTGGTGCGCAATGTCAAAAAAATGGTGCCTGATTTCAATTTGCCCCAAGCCGTGCGGTTCAACGCCGCCATGGCCAAAGCCAGCAACGGCAACTTGAAAAAATTAACACTCAAGCCCGATGATGTGGCGGTGCTGCAATACACAGGCGGCACCACGGGCGTGTCCAAAGGCGCGGTGCTGTTGCATCGCAACCTGGTGGCCAACTTGCTGCAGTCAGATGCCTGGTTTCAACCAGCCTTGAAAAACATACCCGCTTCAGAGCAAATCATCTCGGTATGTGCCTTGCCGCTTTACCACATTTTTGCCTTCACGGTAAACATGATGCTGTCGTTGCGCATGGGTGGCAAACTGGTCTTGATCCCGAACCCGCGTGACTTCGCTGCGGTACTCAAAGAGTTGTCCAAACACAAAATTCATGTGTTCCCAGCCGTCAACACGCTCTTCAATGGTCTGGCCAATCACCCAGACTTCAACAAGGTCAACTGGAGCAGTTTGCTGGTGTCAGCGGGGGGTGGCACGGCGGTGCAAAGTGCCGTGGCCAAAATTTGGTTTGAGAAAACGGGCTGTGCCATTTGTGAAGGCTATGGTTTGAGCGAAACCGCACCAGTGGCCACCTCCAACCCCATCACGGTGACTGAATACTCAGGCTCTATTGGCATTCCGGTCTGCAACACGTGGCTCAAGCTGCTTGACGATGAGGGTCAGGAAGTCGCACCTGGGCAAGCCGGTGAAATTGCCATCAAAGGTCCCCAAGTGATGGCGGGTTATTGGCAACGCCCAGACGAAACCGCCAAAGTGATGACTCCAGACGGCTACTTCAAGTCAGGCGACGTTGGCGTGATGGATGAACGGGGCTTCTTCAAAATTGTGGATCGCAAGAAAGACATGATTTTGGTCAGTGGATTCAACGTCTTCCCCACCGAGCTGGAAGATGTGGTGTCGCAAATGCCAGGCATCATGGAATGTGCCTGCGTTGGCGTGCCAGATGCCAAAGCCGGAGAGGCCGTCAAACTGGTGATCGTCAAAAAAGACCCCAGCCTGACTGAAGATCAAATTCGCGCGTTTTGCAAAGAAAACCTCACCGGCTACAAACAGCCCAAGTTGATTGAATTTCGCACTGAGCTGCCCAAGACGCCCGTCGGTAAAATTTTGCGACGTGAATTGCGCACCAAGTAACCCCTACCCGAAGGACATTTTTTGACGCTTGCCATCATGAGCGCCTTGCTGGATGAACAGCGGGGCTTGCTTGAACAGTTGAGTCAGCCCCGGCGCGTGCAGCGCGCCGGACGCACCTTTTGGTGTGGGCAATGGGCGGAGCAAGACGTGGTGCTGGTGCTCTCCAAAGTCGGCAAAGTGGCCGCCGCCACCACTACCACCACTTTGATTGAAGCCTTTGACGTGAAGCGTGTGGTGTTTACAGGTGTTGCAGGCGGTGTGGGGCAGTCGGTCAACGTGGGTGATGTGGTGGTGGCCCAAGCCTTCATCCAGCACGACATGGACTCCAGCCCCTTGTTTGCACGCTATGAAATCCCGCTCTATGGCCGTGACACACTGGCCTGTGATGAGCCTCTCAGTGCTCTTCTTTTAGAAGCTACTCATACAGGTATCAAAAGCGCTAGAGGTCATTTTCACCATGAAAATTCAGTTCAAGATCAGCGCGTGCACCAGGGTTTGATTGCCAGTGGCGACCAGTTTGTGGCCAGCGCACAGGGCGCTGCAGCATTGGTCAGCGGCTTGAAACAAGCGGGGCATGCCCCATTGGCGGTTGAAATGGAAGGCGCCGCGGTGGCACAGGTTTGTCATGACTACGGCATCCCTTTTGCCGCTGTGCGCACCATTTCTGACCGTGCAGACGCCCAAGCGCACGTCGACTTTTCAGCGTTTGTGCAGCAAGTTGCCAGCCCATACGCCTTGTCAATCATGCGCGAATTCATCAAATTAGTATAAATTTAATAGCTGCTTGAGCTTATTGATCAAGCGCTAGAGCTCATTTTCTCATTTTCTCATTTAAGCCAGCCGCGCTTGCGAAAATACCACATGGGCACCAGTGCACTGGCCAGCATCAACCCCAAGGCATAGGGGTAGCCCATGGCCCAATCCAGCTCCGGCATGTATTTGAAGTTCATGCCGTACAAGCTGGCAATCAAAGTGGGCGGCAGCAGTGCCACGCTGGCCACGGAGAAAATTTTGATGATCTTGTTTTGATTGATGTTGATGAAACCCACGGTGGCATCCATCAAAAAGTTGATCTTGTCAAACAAAAATGCCGTGTGTGAGTCCAGTGAATCAATGTCGCGCAAAATTTGGCGCGCTTCTTCAAACTGCTCGGGGTTGAGAATTTTGGTGCGCATCATGAAGCTCACCGCACGCCGGGTGTCCATGGCGTTGCGGCGAATCCGGCCATTCATGTCCTCATGGCGCGCAATAGCCCCCAACACTTCGCCGGCCATGGCGTCGGTCACGTCACCCGAGAGCACTTTGGCACTGGCTTTTTCCAGCTCGTCGTAAATTTCTTCCAGAGTGTCGGCTGAATATTCAGCGTCCGCATCAAACAGCTTGAGCAGCACTTCTTTGGCATCTTCAATCAAGCCTGGTGCGCGCCGGGCACGCATGCGCAGCAAGCGAAAAACGGGCACGTCTTCGTCGTGAATCGAAAAAAGCACCCCTTTGCTTTTGAGTTCGTCATTGACCAAATTCAAAATAAAGGCGACACGCACGGTGTGTGGCTCATCTTCATCAGCCACCAAAAAGTCACTGCGAATGTGCAGGTCACCGTTATCCTCTTTGTAAAAACGCGCAGACTCTTCGATGTCTTCGTCCATCGCATCGTCTGGAATCGACAAACCAAAATACTGCTTGATCCAGCGCTTTTCTTCGGGTGTGGGAGATTCCAGGTCAACCCAAATAGGCTGAAATCTTGAAAGCTCTTCCAGCGATTCAATTTCTTCCTGGAACAGCCGGCCGTTGGCAAGGGTAAAAATGTTGAGCATGTGCTCGCTCCCAATTGAAGTTTGGCATCAAGGGTGGCAGGGGTTGGTTGCGGCTTTCAACCCCATGATGCAATTTTGGGAGTTGAAAGCTACCGACTGGGGTAGGTTTCCAAGGTCAATTTCCTTTGTTGAACTCTTTTGATTATGTCACTCGGGAGCCATTTTCAGCAAACTTCCCACCGTCAAAGCCTCAAATTGTTGCAATGCAATATGGAAAAAGGTTGCACTCTGTTGAAGGCACGTGCATAGTTAAACCACACCTAAAAAACAAGGTTTCCCCGCTTGCCAGCCATGTGGCTGACGGGCTTTTTTCCACAGCTTTAGGAGGCTTTATGAACTTGACCATCAGTGGACACCATTTGGACGTCACCCCTGCCCTGCGCAACTATGTCACCGGTAAGCTTGATCGCATCAAGAGGCATTTTGATCAAGTGGTGGATGTCAAGGTGCTGCTCACGCTTGAAAATCTCAAAGAAAAGGAACGCCGTCAAAAAGCCGAATGCAACATTCACATCAAAGGCATTGAATTGTTTGCAGAAAGTGCCCATGCAGATTTGTATGCTGCCGTGGACGAATTGGTCGACAAATTAGACCGTCAAGTGGTTCGACACAAAGATCGCGTGCAATCTCACGCCCATGAAGCCCCAAAGCGCTTGATGTAATTTAAACTCTGACAAGCCGCCCGCTGGTGCGAGCGGCTTTTTTTTCGCCTGAATATGCCGGGCGCACCTACTCAAACATCATGAATCGTCTTGCGTCTATTCTTCCAGTTGCACAAGTGCAAGTCCAAGTTGACATTTCAAGCAAAAAAAGAGCTTTTGAAGAAGCCGGTTTGTTGTTTGAAAATTTGCACGGTTTAAGCCGCGCCCTGGTCACCGACAGTCTGTTCTCGCGCGAGCGCTTGGGCTCGACCGGTTTGGGCCATGGGGTGGCCATTCCTCACGGCCGCATCAAAGGCTTGAAGTCTCCCATGGCGGCGGTGTTTCAACTGGCGCAACCGATTGGCTTTGAGGCACCAGACGAATTGCCGGTGGGCTTGATGATTTTTTTATTGGTGCCCGAAGCGGCCACCCAAAAACATCTTGAAATATTGTCTGAAATTGCTGAAATGCTCAGTGATGCCGACCTTCGCAGCAAAATGGCAGCCAGCACCCAGGCAGACGAACTCCACCAGTTGATCACCAATTGGCTGTCAACCCAAAACACCTGATCTACCGCTATAGACCTGTGGAGTTGAACCCTTGAAACCCAATGTCATCAGTGCCGATGTGTTGTTTGAAGCTTTTCGCAGCAACCTGCGCTGGGAATGGGTGGCAGGTTTAGGTGCGTCAGAGCGCCGTTTTGACGAAGTTGCCGTGCGCGCAGCCCGCTCTGGGGCTGACCTGGTGGGCTACCTCAACTACATTCATCCGTACCGGGTGCAAATATTGGGTGAACGCGAAGTGGCCTACCTTGCCAACGCCACGCCTGAGGACTGCGCCCGCCGTGTTTCACGCATCGTGACCCTGGAGCCGCCGGTGTTGGTGTTGGCGGATGGCCAAACCGCACCCGATGAACTGTTGTCGATGTGTGAGCGCGCCCAAATTCCGCTGTTTGCCACGGAAGGCTCCTCGGCCTTTGTGATTGATGTGCTGCGCGCTTACCTGTCACGGCATTTTGCAGATCGCTGCACTATGCACGGCGTGTTCATGGACATTTTGGGCTTAGGGGTGTTGATCACCGGCGAGTCTGGTTTGGGTAAAAGCGAGCTGGGCTTGGAGCTGGTGTCGCGCGGCAACGGCTTGGTGGCAGACGATGCGGTCGACCTTTACCGCATCAACCAAGACACCATAGAAGGCCGTTGCCCAGATTTGCTGCTGAACCTGCTGGAGGTGCGTGGCATTGGCTTGCTTGACATCCGTTGCATCTTTGGCGAAACCGCGGTGCGCCGAAAAAAAGCCCTGCAGTTGATCGTGCACCTGGTGCGCCGCGAAACCATGGAGCGTGAATACGAACGTCTTCCCTACGAGCCGTTGACGCAAGATGTGCTCGATGTACCGGTGCGCAAAGTGGTGATTCAGGTTGTGGCAGGGCGCAATTTGGCTGTGCTGGTGGAAGCCGCTGTGCGCAACACTATTTTGCAAATTCGCGGGGTAGACACCTACAAAGAATTTGTCGAGCGCCACCGCCAAGCCATGAACGACAGCAATTAGGGGCAATTCACCCGCAACATGTCACCGCTTGGGGCGATGCATGCACTCCGTTTGGGTGCAATGCGCATACAAACTCAGGGCGTGGTCGGCAATCTCAAACCCCTTGGCCTTGGCCACATCGTGCTGGCGCTGCTCAATGGCCGCATCAAAGAACTCTTCCACACGGCCACAGTCCAGGCACACCAAATGGTCATGGTGCTGGCCTTCGTTGAGTTCATAGACAGCCTTGCCACTCTCAAAATGGCTGCGCACCAAAATATCGGCCTGCTCAAACTGCGCCAACACCCGGTACACCGTGGCCAACCCCACGTCCGAGTGCTCAAGTAACAGCACCCGAAACACGTCTTCGGCCGTCATGTGGCGCTGCTGCCCTTTTTGAAAAATCTCTAATATTTTCAAACGTGGCAATGTGGCTTTGAGTCCGGTGCTTTTGAGGTTGTCGATGTGGGTCATGGTGTGACATGGGATAACGAAGCGCATGACGCGCGGGTCGGTGCTGACACAAGGCCTACCAGTACAATGATTGACTCTTATTGTCACTTGGTTTGCCCATGCTTGATTCATTTGCGCGTCGTGCCGTTTGGTGTTCAGTCGGAGCACTTTCACTCACCCTTTCTGCTTGTAGCAGCGTAGATGGTGCCAGCAATCGCTTGGTGACCATGGTGTCGCCCTACAAAATTGACATTGTGCAAGGCAATTTTGTCAGCAGCGAACAGGCTGCCGCCTTGAAAGAGGGTATGAGCCGCAATCAGGTGCGCAACATTTTGGGCACCCCTTTGCTCAACAGCATTTTTCATGCAGACCGGTGGGACTACGTGTTCACCTTCAAGCGCCAAGGCATGGCGCCCCAGGCCAGGCGTGTCACGGTGTTTTTCAAAGACGATGTGCTGAGCAAAGTGCAAGCCGACAAGCTCCCGACCGAAGCCGAATTTGTGGCCTCGCTTGACTCCGGGCGCACCTCTGGCCCCGTCCCGGTGCTCGAAGTGGCCCCTGAAAGCCTGAAAAGCAACCCACCTGCAGCACCGGCGCCCACTCCAAAAACTGTCACACCGGCACGCACAAGCTTTCCCCCGTTAGAAACTTCAACCCAATAAATCGACCATGACAGAGTCCACTCTTCACCACATCTGTGTGGCTGGCGCCAGCGGGCGCATGGGGCGCATGTTGATTGAGGCCGTTTGCAAAGCAGACGACTGTCAGCTCAGCGGCGCACTTGATCTGCCCTCCAGCCCGGCGGTGGGCATGGATCCAGCCGCTTTCTTGGGCTTGAGCAGCGGCGTGGCTATCAGCGCCAACCTCACCACTGGGTTGAACCATGCCCAGGCGTTGATTGATTTCACCCGCCCCGAGGGTACGTTGGCGCATTTGCAAGCCTGTCGCACCTTGGGGGTGAATGCGGTGATTGGTACCACTGGCTTTACCGACGCACAAAAGCAGCAAATTGCCGACCTTGCCCAGCACATCGCCATCGTGATGGCACCCAACATGAGTGTGGGCGTGAACGTGACGCTGAAACTGCTTGAGTTGGCTGCCAAGTCGCTCAACACCGGCTACGACATTGAAATCATCGAAGCGCATCACCGCCACAAGGTCGATGCCCCCTCTGGCACCGCCTTGAAAATGGGCGAGGTCATTGCTAACGCCTTGGGGCGCAACCTGAAAGACTGCGCTGTGTATGCCCGTGAAGGCGTCACCGGCGAGCGCGACCCATCCAGCATTGGTTTTGCCACCATCCGCGGCGGTGACATTGTGGGCGACCACACGGTGCTGTTTGCCGGCACGGGGGAGCGCATTGAAATCAGTCACAAATCAGGCAGCCGGGTCTCTTACGCCGAAGGCAGCTTGCGCGCGGTGCGGTTCTTGAAGGGGCGCACTTCAGGCTTGTATGACATGGCTGACGTGCTGAACCTGAAATGAGTTTTGCCGAATTTTTTTGGCAAGGTGATGCACTGGCGCGCACAGTTGCGTTGCTGCTGTTAGCCATGTCAGTGGGCAGCTGGGTGGTGATTTTGTGGAAAAGTTGGCTGCTGCGGCGCGCCAGCACCGATGTCAAGCGCTGTGTGGCTGCTTTTTGGCAATCCGCCAACATTGCTGAGGCCACCCAAAAAATCAAGGCTTTTGACCGTGTAGCCCTTGTATTACCTCTGGTGCTTGCTATTCATCTTGAAAAAAATGGCACTCTGGCCAGTGCCGGTGACCGTGCCCAGCAGCTCACCCGTGTGCTGCGCAACGCGCTGCACGGCGCACTCACCCAGCTGCAGCATGGCCAGGTGTTGCTGGCTACAGTGGGCGCTACAGCGCCATTTGTCGGCTTACTTGGCACGGTGTGGGGCATCTACCATGCCTTGATTGGCATTGCCAGCGCTGGCCAAGTCACCATTGACAAAATCTCCGGCCCGGTGGGCGAGTCTTTGATCATGACGGCGGCCGGGCTGATGGTGGCCATTCCTGCGGTGTTGGCGTTCAACGTGCTCGGGCGTGCCATCACGCGCATCGAAGCCGAACTTGAAGGCTTCGCCCGCGACCTGCGTGAGCTGGGTTGCACCCAAACCGTTGCGCTTGCGTCCCGCGCTGAAAGCACCTGACCGCCATGTCTTTCGGTCGCCTGGATCGCAGCACGGGCTCGCAGCCCATGAGCGACATCAACATGACACCGTTGATTGATGTGATGCTGGTGCTGGTGGTGATCTTCATCATCACCGCGCCACTGTTGGCCAGCTCAATCAAACTGGATTTGCCCAAAACCGACGCAGCCAAGGCAGGCGACGCCCCCAAGTCGGTCACGGTGGTGATGGATGCCGCCGGACAAATTTTCCTGAAAGATCACCCCATTGCGCTGGCTGCTCTCCAGCAGCAACTGCTGCAAGCGGCGCAAGCCAACCCGCAAACCGAAGTGCTGCTGCGCGCTGACAAAACCGTGCCCTATGGCCGCGTGGTTGAGGTGATGGGCGCCGCACAACAAGCTGGCCTGAACCGCATTGGCTTTGTGGCGGATGCGCCTGCCCCTTCTGCCCCTGCCAGCCCCAGCCCAGCAGCTGTGGTCAAACCCTAAAATCGCTTCTTTTCCCCTTCACGCCCTCGCGCCACACAGCTGGCGCGCCATCTGACTGCCATGCAAGACAAATACAACCACCTTGACGTTGAACCCGCCGCCCAAGCCCACTGGCGCACCCTGGATGCTTACCGCGTCAACGAGCACGCCACCGACCCGCAAGGCAACCCCAAAAAGAAGTTTTACGCCTGCTCCATGCTGCCTTACCCCAGCGGCAAGCTGCACATGGGGCATGTGCGCAACTACACCATCAACGACATGCTCACGCGCCAGTTGCGCATGCAGGGCTATAACGTGCTCATGCCCATGGGCTGGGACGCGTTTGGCTTGCCGGCTGAAAACGCTGCGTTAAAAAATGGCGTGCCACCGGCCAAGTGGACCTTTGAGAACATTGCCTACATGAAAAGCCAGATGCAGGCCATGGGTCTGGCCATCGACTGGAGCCGCGAAGTGGCCACCTGCACGCCTGAGTACTACAAGTGGAACCAGTGGTTGTTTTTGAAGATGCTTGAGAAAGGCATTGCCTACCGCAAAACCCAGGTCGTCAACTGGGACCCGGTGGACATGACCGTGCTGGCCAACGAGCAGGTGATTGACGGCAAAGGCTGGCGCACTGGCGCAGTGGTGGAAAAGCGTGAGATTCCGGGCTACTACCTGGCCATCACCCAATACGCTGACGAACTGCTAGCCAATGTGACTGGCGACAACATGCCCGGCTGGCCCGAGCGCGTGAAGCTGATGCAGGAGAACTGGATTGGCAAGAGTGAAGGTGTGCGTTTTGCCTTCACCCACAACATTCAGGGCACGGACGGCAAGTTGATTGGCGACGGCCGCATGTACGTCTTCACCACCCGCGTCGACACCATCATGGGCGTGACCTTTTGTGCCGTGGCCGCCGAACACCCGCTGGCGCTACATGCGGCGGCCGGCAACCCGGCGCTGGCAGCGTTCATCGAAGAATGCAAGAAAGGTGGCACCACTGAAGCCGAAATGGCTTTGAAGGAAAAAGTCGGCATGGCCACCGGGCTGTTTGTCACGCACCCGTTGACCGGCAAGCAGGTTGAAGTGTGGGTGGGCAACTACGTACTGATGAGCTACGGCGATGGCGCGGTGATGGGTGTGCCTGCGCACGATGAGCGCGACTTTGCGTTTGCGTTGAAATACCAGTTGCCGATTCAACCCGTGGTGGCCGTGGCGGCTCCGGCCGGTGCAACACCCGCGCCGGGTTCCTCATGCTGCGAGCAGAAATCGTCACCCAACGCGGGCATTGCCCCGGCCTACCGGGTGTTTGACACGTCTGTTTGGCACGACTGGTACGCCGAAAAGGGCGCGGGCGTGGCAGTCAACTCGGGCAAGTACAACGGCCTGGCGTTTCAGGACTGCGTGGATGCCGTAGCCGCCGACTTGGGTGCACTTGGTCTGGGCGAGAAAAAAATCACCTGGCGCCTGCGTGACTGGGGCGTGAGCCGCCAGCGCTACTGGGGCACGCCGATTCCCATCATCCATTGCCCCGAACACGGCGCCGTACCCGTGCCTGAAAAAGACCTGCCGGTGGTGCTGCCCACCGACCTGGTGCCCGATGGTTCCGGCAACCCGCTCAACAAGTGCGAGGCCTTCCATGCCGGTGTCACCTGCCCGATTTGTGGCACTGCAGCCCGGCGCGAGACCGACACCATGGACACGTTTGTCGACAGCTCGTGGTACTTCATGCGCTACTGCGACCCGAAAAACGCCGACCAGATGGTGGCCGAAGGCGCTGACTACTGGATGCCGATGGACCAGTACATTGGCGGCATCGAGCACGCCATCCTGCACCTGCTGTACGCGCGTTTCTGGACCAAGGTGATGCGTGATTTGGGGCTGGTCAAGGTCGATGAACCGTTTACCAAGCTGCTCACCCAAGGCATGGTGTTGAACCACATTTATTCCCGCCGCACCGACAAGGGCGGTAAAGACTATTTCTGGCCGGCTGATGTTGAACACGTGTTCGACGATGCGGGCAAAGTCATCGGTGCCAAGCTCAAGGTCGAAGTGGACGGGCTGCCGGTGGGCACCGCCATCGACTACGAGGGCATCGGCACCATGAGCAAGTCCAAAAACAACGGCGTTGACCCGCAAGACTTGATTGAAAAATACGGTGCCGACACCGCCCGCCTGTACACCATGTTCACCGCTCCGCCCGAGGCCACGCTGGAGTGGAACGACGCCGCAGTGGAAGGCAGCTACCGCTTTTTGCGCCGCGTGTGGAACTTTGGCGTCAAGCTAACTACTATTGATTCCGTAGCTGCTCACGCAAGCGTGGCCGGCGCCACAAGCCTAAATGATATAAATTTTGATAAAGCCGCCAAAGCCCTGCGGCTGGAAATCCACAGTGTGCTCAAGCAAGTGGACTACGACTACCAGCGCATGCAATACAACACCGTGGTGTCGGGCTGCATGAAGATGATCAACGCGCTTGAAGACTTTAAACAGCTCGATTGCGCCGGTGCGCAAGTAGCGCTGATCGAAGGCTTTGGTATCTTGCTGCGCTGCCTGTACCCGGCTACCCCACACATTGCCCATGCCCTTTGGGCGCAACTGGGCTACGCCAGTGAACTGGGTGACCTGCTTGATGCTGCTTGGCCCAAAGTCGACCCCAGTGCCTTGGTGCAAGACGAAATCGAGCTGATGCTGCAAGTCAATGGCAAGCTGCGCGGTGCCATTGTGGTGCCTGCCAGCGCCGACAAAGCTGCCATTGAGCAAGCCGCTCTGGCCAATGAGGTGTTCATCAAACTGGCCAACGGTGCTGCACCCAAAAAAGTGATCGTGGTGCCGGGTCGCTTGGTCAACCTGGTGGTGTAAGCCATGCGCCGCGCCTTTTTGCAACGTGCCGCGCTGGTTGGCGTGAGTGCTGGACTGGCCAGCTGCGGCTTCAAGCTGCGCACCAGCCGAGACTTTGCGTTCACCCGCATTGCCATCACGCCCCACCCCGGTGATGCGCTGGCGCAAGAGCTGCGCCGCTCGTTTGGCGATGCCGTGCATGTGCTGGCTGCAGATGAACCCCTGACCCAAGCCCAATTGGTGCTGAGCCTGGGCAACGAGCTGCGTGAAAAAGTGGTGGTGGGCGTCAACAGCGCTGGTCAGGTGCGCGAATTCCAGTTGCGGCTGCGGGTGCAACTGCACCTGCGCAATGCCCAAGGCAAGGGCTTGATGGAAGGCGTGGAGATTTTGCAGCAGCGCGACATCAGCTTCAACGAATCTGCCGTGCTGGCCAAAGAGGCCGAAGAAATTTTGCTCTACCGCGACATGCAGACCGACATCGTGCAGCAAATTTTGCGCCGCCTCAGCACGGTGCAGGCCAGCCAGCTGTAGCCGGTGCACAGCACATTTAGTCGCAACACTTAGCTGCATGCAACTCCAGCCAGCCCAGTTAACCGCCCACCTGGGTAAAGGCCTGAAAAGCCTCTATACCCTGCATGGCGACGAGCCGCTGCTGATTCAGGAAGCGCTCGACGCCATTCGCGCCGCAGCGCGCGCCCAGGGCTACACCGAGCGCAGTGCGCACACCGTCTCAGGCGCACACTTTGATTGGAGCGAGGTGCTGGCCGCGGGCGGCAGTTTGAGCTTGTTTGCTGACAAGCAAATTCTGGAGCTGCGCATTCCCAGTGGCAAACCTGGCAAAGAAGGCAGCACGGCGCTGCAGCAGTTGGTGGAGCAGTCGCGTGGCAACGACAGCACGCTCACGCTGGTGATCTTGCCCCGGCTGGACCGCGCCACCAAGTCAGCGGCCTGGTTTGTGGCGCTGGAGAGCGGCATCACCCTAGAGGTCAGCCCGGTCGAACGTGCCGCCTTGCCACAGTGGATTGCGCAACGCCTGGCCGCGCAAGGCCAGCGGGTGCGCGCCGGTGAAGAAGGCCAGCACACCTTGCAATTTTTTGCCGACCGGGTTGAAGGCAACCTGCTCGCAGCTCACCAGGAAATTCAAAAACTGGCTTTGTTACACCCTGCCGGAGAGCTGAGCCTTGAACAGATTGAAGCCGCAGTGCTCAACGTGGCGCGCTTTGATGTCTTCAAACTCAGCGAGGCCGTATTGGCCGGCCAACACGCGCGGGTGCAGCGCATGCTGGACGGCCTGCAAGCCGAAGGTGAAGCGGAAGTGCTGGTGCACTACAGCCTGGCCGAAGACATTCGCGCCCTCAAACGTGTCAAAGACGCCATGAGCCTGGGCAAACCCATGCCGGTGGCACTGCGTGAACAGCGCGTATGGGGCAACAAAGAGCGTTTGTATGAACGTGTGCTGCCGCGCCTGAACGACGCCGCGCTGGCGCAGCTGCTGCAAGCCGCGCACCAGGTCGATGGCATTGTGAAAGGCCTGAAACTGCCCGACTGGCCCACCGACAACTGGCAAGCCCTGGCACGCCTGGCCATGATGCTGTGCGGCCTGTGTGCTAAAACCCACCGTTAATTTCATGAACCTGCACACCCGTGCCACCCCGCGCTCTAACCCTGTTTGAAGGAGAACCTTGCTTTGAAAACCACCACCCTGACCCTCAGCTTGATCGCAGCCCTGGCGCTGTCTGTTGCCTCATGCTCCAAGCAAGAGACACCTGCAGCGGACACCACCCCCAGCGCAGTCACCAGCCCGACCCTGTCAAACTACGACACGGTGGCCGCCTCGGGCAAAGGTTTTACCGTGGGGTCGATGATGAGTGCCCAAGCGGTCTACGTGCTGTTTGACCCGCAATGCCCGCACTGCGGCCACCTTTGGCAAGCCAGCCAACCGCTGCTGAGTAAAGTGAAATTTATCTGGATTCCGATTGCCTTTAACCAAGGCAAAAGCCTGCCGCAAGCCGTGGCGTTGATGAATGCCAGCAACCCGCAAGACACCATGTCTGCCCACGAAGCCTCACTGCTGGCTGGCACTGGCGGCCTGTCAGCCCCCAGCCCGAGCGACGACCAGGTGAGCATCATCAAAGCCAACACCCAACTGCTGACGCAATTGGGCGTGGACTCGGTGCCCTTTGTGCTGGCCAAAAACCGCCGCACGGGCGAAATTGTGAGCCACAACGGCGCCATGGAAACCGCCGCGTTGGCTCAGCTGCTGGGGGTGGATTAAGACGCTCCGTTGAGCACGCCTGAGAGCAGCTCGGGCAAGCGCTGAGCCGGTAGCTTGAAGCCGCAGGCCTGTGCATGCCCACCGCCGCCCAGGCTGGCCGCGAGTGGAATGCAACTGAAGCCTGAGCGCGATCGCAAACCACACTTCACCACGCCTTTTTTGTCCACCGTCCACATCAGCGCAAACGTACCAGACTGCTTGCTCAACATGTCTCCCACCAAACTGTGAAAGGCGCTGGGGGCGTTGACCATCACGCCGGTGATGCCGTTGAACACCAAGGCTTGAGCGTGTTCCAGCATGTCTTGCGCCAGTTTGGTGAATTTTTCATCCATGGCCTGGCCGCGTGCAATGTAGCTGGCCAGCTCGGCGGCATCGAAATTGGCAATGGCCTGCCAGCGGGCAAAGTCCATCGGCTCCATGTCAAGCGCGGCCAGAAAACCAGCGCTCTGCGGGTATTGCCACACCCAAATGTCACGGTCTTCCACAAAGCGCACCAAATCAGGCACGCTTTGCTGGGGGTGAAAAAACTCCCAGGCCAGGCGCGCACCAGACTTTTTCATGTCAAAGTGCACCACGCCACAGCGGCACTGGAAGCCCGTCAACTTCTCTGCTGCGCTCAAATGGTGGTCCAGCATGACCAACTTGGCAGCACGCGCATCAATAACACGCAAGATGTCATCGGCAAACGAAAAATCAAGAATGTAGACCGCCCGGCCATCAAGCTTGGGCAAGTCGTCAACCGACTTCACATCGCCATGATCCAGCGCCACAAACTCTGCCTTGCCAGAAAAATACAACCATGCCGCCAGCGCCGCCGCAAAGCCATCTGGACAGCTGCGGCCGTGGTACAAAATCAACGGGCTGGGGTCAGACGGGTCAGGAAATACAGACAAATTCAAAGACATAATTTTTACCATGGGTAGGCGTTTAAGCTAAAATAATGCTACGTATTTTATAGCTCATTGTGCTTATATTTAAAGCGCCACAAGCCAAAAACATCACTATTTTATGAGCCACACCAATCACCCTGCCCTGTTCATGGGTCAAACCCAGCCAGACGGCCAAAGCTTTGATGCCTGGTCAAACCAAACCCTGTTGATGTCGATGGAGCAAGGCGGCCTGAACTGGCCCAGCTCGTGTCGCAACGGCACCTGTCGCACCTGTTTTTCAAAGCTGGAACATGGCCAGGTACGCTACGAGATTGAATGGCCAGGGCTGAGTTCAGAAGAAAAAGAAGACGGCTACATCCTGCCCTGCGTGGCCTACCCCTGCTCAGACGTGCAACTGAGAGCAGGGGATTGATGAACTAATGCAATGCCAGCAGCGCCGCTTCAGGGGCTTTGTCCAACACTTTGAACAGCGCCTTTGCTGCACCCGTTGGACTGCGTTTGCCTTGCTCCCAATTGCGAATGGTGTCGACAGAGACATGAATCCGCTCAGCGAACTCGGCTTGACTAAAGCCCAAACGTTGACGTACACGCAAGGCAAATTTGGCCGCATCTTGCATGGCCTCTGCGTCATCCATTGCCATTTGCAGAGCAATGTCCTTTTCACTCGTTGCATCCATCCGGGCGGCATTCATGCGCCCAACTGCAAGCGTGTTGGGCAAGGCTGGATCAATCGTCATTTGTACCGTTTTCATAGCGTTTCATCTCTCGTAAATTGGCTTTTCGCGCCAAAATGATGCGCAGTGTTTCATTTCTTGAGGTGTACACCACCACAAACAGACGCACCTCGATCCTGCCTAAGAGTTGGTAACAAATCTCGCCATAGTTGTAGCGATCATCCTCCTGAACCCGACGCTGCGGATCAAAAAATGCACGTGCAGCGTAAGCAAAATCAAACCCGCGCTGCTCAAAACAGGCCTCACTCTTGGCATCATCCCATTCAAAATTCATGCGTCAAGTGTAGGTCAATGAACTACTTTCAACAAGGGCCATCCCGTCGATCTGGCCGGGGGATTTGCTTGAAGCGGATTTTGCGATCCAGTTCAATGGCGTCTTTTTTAAGCTGGCGCTCGGCATCCAAGGTTTGTCCGGCAGCCAGCCACTGGGCAAATTCTTCGGGGCTTTCCAGGGTGATGCGCCCCAGCGCGTTGGCACGAAAGTCGTAAATGGCAATTTCGGCGGCTTTTTGCATGTCAATGTGCTGGCCGCTGCGCAGCGCACCGCGCTTGGCACCAATGGCTTTGAGCAATTGCTCGTCTGTCATCTGCGCTACATCGTCGAGTTTGTAGCGCGCTTGCAACCGCTGCGGGTAATGGGTTTTAAGCGTGTCGAGCAGTTCCAGCGCCACCTCTTGTTCATCAAAAGCATTGCGCCCCACAGCACCGCTGGCGGCCAGGTTGTAGCCACTTTTAGCCACAATGATGCGCGGCCACAGCATGCCGGGCGTGTCGTACAGGTAAAAATCTGGCGCCAGCACTATGCGCTGCTCCAGCTTGGTCACGCCCGCTTCATCACCGGTTTTGGCGGCACGCTTGCCCACCATGGTGTTGATCAGTGTCGATTTGCCCACGTTTGGAATGCCGCAAATCAACACCCGCATGGGCTTGGCCATGCCGCCACGGGTGGGTGCCAGCTCGTGGCAGGCTTTGATCAGCGCTTTGGCTGGTGCTGCCATGCTGGCATCCAGCGCCAAGGCGCGGGTGTCGGGCTGGGCGTTGAAGTGGGCCAGCCAGGCGCTGGTGCGCTCGGGGTCGGCCAGGTCTTGCTTGTTCAACACCTTCAGCGTGGGCTTGCCTTGGGTCAAGGTGGCCAGCATCGGATTGGCGCTTGACCCGGGCAGCCGCGCATCGAGCAGCTCAATCACCACGTCTATGGCTTTGATGCGCTCGGCAATGGCCTTTTGCGTCAGGTGCATGTGGCCGGGGAACCATTGAATCATGGCCATGTCAGCCTCTTATTCCGTTTTCAGATCGATACAACATTAGGCGCGAAGCCGCAGACAGTGCTAGCGCACGGCATGGCGTTGCAACAACATGTCGGATTGATATGGAAATGGAATTACTCATCAAAACCTTTTCTGCGTTGCTGTTTGGTTTGGGCATGCTGGTGTTTTTGGGTTAAGCGCTTGAGCTTGGAGGCGCGCGTGGGGCGCGTGGGTTTGCGCGGCTCCACGGGCTGCGCTGCGGCATCCACCCACGCTTGCAAGCGCTGCAGTGCGTCCATTTTGTTGGATTCTTGAGTGCGAAAACGCTGCGCCTTGAGCACCAGCACGCCGTCTTGGCTGATGCGGCTGTCATGCAGCGCCAGCAAGCGCGCTTTCACCGCATCGGGCAGGCTGCTGGCGGCAATGTCAAAACGCAAGTGAATGGCGCTGGAGACCTTGTTGACGTTTTGCCCACCCGCCCCTTGGGCGCGGATGGCGCTCAAGGTCACCTCTTCTGGCAGCACCTGGATTTCATTCATTTTGATAGCTGCTTACGCTTATTCTATAAGCTCTAGAGGCCTAAAACACCATCAACTTCAACGGAAGCGGGCACGACTTCGGGCGGGTTGATGTAGCGCGCCACAAATGCCCCCACTGCGCTTTCGGGCAACGGCAACCACACGGTGTGGCCACTGCCGGGCGCCACCGTCAAGGGTGCACCGTCGCCGCCTTCCATGCGACTCAACAGCACATCGACATTGCCCGCAGGCGCAATGATCTCCAGCCAGTCGCCCACGGCAAAGCGGTTTTTGACATTCACCTGCACCAAGCCGCGCGCTGCATCAAACGCCACCGCATCGCCCACATACAAGCTGCGGCCAGACTCAGAGTAGCCCCGCAGGTAGTTTTGCGTGGCCTCGGGCGTGTGGCGTTGGAAAAAGCCGCTGGTGTAGCCGCGATTGGCCAAGCCTTCAAGTTGCCCGAGCAACGCGGGGTTGAGCTCGCGCCCCGCCACCGCGTCATCAATGGCACGGCGGTAGCTTTGCACCGTGCGCGCCACGTAATATGGGCTCTTGGTGCGACCTTCGATCTTGAGCGAGTCCACACCAATCTCCACCAGGCGTTTGACGTGCTCAATGGCGCGCAGGTCTTTGCTGTTCATCACATAGGTGCCGTGCTCGTCTTCTTCAATGGGCATGTAGCTGCCTTCGCGCTGGCTTTCTTCGATCATGTAAACCGTATTGGCGGCCGGGTTGCGCTCTAGTGCACCCTGCTCGCGTGCAGCATCTTGCTGCTCTCGCGCCTGCGCGGCTTGCTGGGTCAGCACATCGCCTGAGGCATCCACCACACCCTTCTGAGTTTTGTAATCCCAACGGCAAGAATTGGTGCAACTGCCCTGGTTGGCATCGCGGTGGTTGAAGTAGCCCGACAGCAGGCAGCGGCCAGAGTAGGCAATGCACAGCGCACCGTGCACAAATACCTCCAGCTCCATGTCGGGGCAGGCCTGTCGGATTTCTTCCACTTGGTCTAAGGAGAGCTCACGCGACAGGATGATGCGCTTCAAGCCCACTTTTTGCCAGAACTTGACCGCCGCCGAGTTAACGGTGTTGGACTGCACGGAGAGGTGAATCTCCATCTCGGGCCAAGTCTCGCGCACCATCATGATCAGCCCGGGGTCAGACATGATCATGGCATCGGGCTTCAAGGCAATCACCGGCGCCATGTTGTCGATGTAGTGCCTGATCTTGTTGCCGTGCGGGAAGATGTTGCTCACTAAAAAGAAGCGCGCACCTTTGGCATGGGCGGTGTCAATGCCTTGCTTCAAGACATCAATGTCGCCAAAGTCATTGTTGCGCACGCGCAAGCTGTAGCGCGGCTGACCCGCGTAAACGGCGGTGGCACCAAAGGCCAGTGCGGTCTCCAGCATGGCAATGGAGCCTGCGGGGGCAAGCAGTTCAGGAGTTTTCATGGGTAGTCTTACTCATCACGGGAAGAGAAATTGTCAGTGTTCAGGGCAGCACCGGTACAGACAAGTCGTACAGGGTTTCCGGGGCAATGTCGATGTTGCCCGGCCATGCAACCGTGCCGTTTTCAACAAAAACACGCTCAAACAAGGCTGCTGGCTTGATGCGAACCCAAGGTTTTTGATCCAGCAGTGGCTGCATGTCAAAGCGGCGCGTTTCGCCATTTTCAAAATCCAGCACCAGCCAGCGGTGTTCCAAGGTGCGCACTTTTAAAACGTCTTGCAGCATGGTCGTGTCCTCATTGCAATGGTGGAATGCGCAGGGGCTCTTCGCCGGTGACAGCCAATGCCCAATCGGCCTGCAAGTCTTCGCGGTGAATTTCAATCCAGGCCTGCACCAGACGGATTTTGTTGGGCGGGAATTCACCATCGAGCAAACTACCGTCTTCAATGGCAAAAACCGCATTGGCATTTTGATAACGCGCATGGATGTGCGGCAAGTGATGCCGTTGAACATCCCTGAAATACATGGCAATCACAATGCCGTAAAAAATGCTGATGGTGGGCATGTCAGTCGTCCTTGCAGTGGGGTGTTGAACGGTTGAGTGAATGTTGCTGCTGCGGGATCATGGTTTCAGGCAATTCCAAAAATCAAATGTTCAACCTGGGCTTTGGCAGTGTCAAGCTTTTGCAGGGCTTGCTGGCGCAAAGTTCTGGCTTGACTCTCGAGCAGCTCAAACTCAGCCACGATATTGGCTTGAATCGTCAGACTTGGCACCGGTATTCGTAGCTTGCGAAGAGCCTCAATATTGATGCCAGACTGGTTATTCCAATTAACGCACATAGCGTAAAAAATTTTCATCCGCTGATAAGCATTCAATACAGCACACAAGTATCGTGGATTCAACTTGGTGGTATCAACGCCAATACGGGTGATGTGATTGGAGCAAAAGTAATCCCCATCCAAATCAAAAAAGACAGTTTTACCTACCAATTCCTGACTGTTTGTATTGTTAAAAAGCACTTCACCCTTTTGTAAGCGATCATTGGGAAATTCTTGCAAGAGCTTTTCAGGAAGATACACATTCCGGTCAAAGATGAATTCACGATCTTCATTGATGTTGGTCGGGCGTATCTGTATTACTCCCTTGTCAAATACTTGATCTCCCTTACCCGCAGCAAAGCCAGACTGGAACGTGTTGACTACTGATGACAAGACCTGAATCGGAAAATAGGATGACTGCAAGAAATCAAGTAAGGATGTTTGATAGAACAGAGAATCAAGTCTGTGTTCCATCGCACTCAACTTACGAATGAATATTCGCCCACCTATCGCACCACTATTCCGTTTGGGCAAATTAATTCCCAAGTGTTTCAACAAGACCCCATCCACTTGGGCGAGCAAGGCAGTGGCTTCTATTTCCAGCCGCTTCTTTTGACCATACGCTAAGCTCATGAGGTCAACAACTTGTTTTTGAATAGACTTGGGGGGAATCGGTATGGGTATTTCTTGAATATCCGCCGTCTGTAGTCTTGGCAATGTATTACCTGTCATCCACTGTGAAGTCAACTGCACCATGCTGTTTGTGCGCAATATCGCTGTTACATACTCTGGCGACACATCGAAAACTTTAAGAACATGAAATTCGGTTGAACAAATGCCATCGAAATTAGCCAAGTGAGTTTTATTGAGGTATGGCCTTAGCTTTGGAAAAAGTATGTCGCCAGAGCTAAAGATGGCGGCACTGCTGACACTTTCTCTGTCAGAGGTCGGAGCATATTCACCATCTGTCCCGTTTATATTTTCTAGTCCAATGTATGTGACTCCGTCAACCAATTGATTCACGATAACTTTGCGAAAATTAGCGATAGCTCCGAGAGGATTTGCTGGATAAAGACCATATTTCAGTCGATTTCGTAATTCCTGAACGAGCGGTTGATTTGCGCGCGGATCAAGCCGACCACGCACTTTTACTAAGGGCAATTTAAAAATAACTGGCCCAGACATCACCGTACCCCCGCCGATTCAATGGCTGCAATAAATTGCCGCAAAGCCGCTCCAATCTCATCAAGCTCATTGACTTTCGTCGGACGGCCCGTTGCGTCATATCCAATGTCATTGGCGATGGCCATGAAAATGTCGTAATCATTGAGGCGCTGGCGCAACAAGGTGTCGTAAGCCTCGCTGGCGGCAAATTTGATGGCATCAACTTTTTCGGCAAACAGGTCATTGATCTCTTTTTTCCAGGTGGCATAGACCTGGGTATCTTCGAGCGTCAAGGTCTTCTCAGTGGCAAGTGCGCTCAGAGTGCCCAACTCCAGTGCAGCTTTTCGGCTCAATTCGGTATTGAGAAAACCGGTTTGCTTCTTCAGAATGTCTTTTTTTTCAGTTTCCAGCTTGGTTAATTTTTTTTCAAGCTGGTGCTGGGCTTTGATGTCATCTTGCAGCCCTTGGCGCAGGCTTTCAATTGCCTTGGTTTGCGCCGTGCTGTATTTGCGCAAAAACAGCACAGAGCTTTTGACACCGGCCCCGGTGGCAGCAAAGGCGGTTTGCGGCATGGAGACCACGGCAACAATGCGGTACAGGCTCTCGATCTGGTCGCGCACATATTGCAGGCTGCTGTTGGTCAGAATGCCATCGGGGATGACCATCGCCAAATAACCGCCTGCACGCAGGTAGGTATGGCATTGTTCAATGAACAAAATCTCGGTGTCTTGCGCCGGACGGCTAGCGGCTTTGCTCTTTGGGTTGAGCCAGTCTGCCCCCTTGTTGGCCAACCGGTATTGGTGGAAATAAGCCTGTTCGGCCTGGCGGACGCTGGAGCCAAAGGGTGGATTGGTGATGATGAAGTCAAAACTGTCAGCCTTGAAGTACGGGTTGCCGGTTTTTTCAAATAGCGCATCAGGCGGCAACAGACCGTCAGCGGCCACCACATTGGTGTGCCCGTCGTCATGGATGATCATGTTCATCTTGGCGGTGCGGGCGATTTGCTCGTTGATTTCAATGCCGAAAAGGTTCTTTTCAGCAAAATCATGCCAATGGCGAAAATGCCTTGCCCCTTCTTTTTGACCAAGGGATGGGATAGCCATTTCATCCGGGAAATAACCATCTGCCTCGATGCGCACTTTTTCCAAAGCATGCAATAAAAAACCACCACTGCCGCACGAGGTGTCGAGCACCCGGCTGTCATGGGTAATGGGCAGCACATCGACGATGAATTTAACGATTGGGCGCGGCGTGAAATACTGGCCAAAGTCACCCCGAAAGAACGAGCCCATAAAGGTCTCAAAGGCACGGCCTTTGCTGTCCAAATCGGTGTCAGAAAGGTTGATGTCTTGCAAGTAGCCGACCACGGCGCGAACCTTGTTGGCACGCAGGCGAATGTCGTCTTTGAAGACTTCTGGATCTTTTTTTCGCCCCTCTTCGTACAAGGTGCGCATCCGATCAAGCAATGAGGCGTTGGTTTGCTCTTCAGTGTCTTGTGCAAAGACCTGAAAGTCGTAGGGTTCACCTTGGCGGCGCGGTTTGCGCTCATCCCATACTTTGCAAAAAATGAGCTTGTCGAGTTCGTCAAACGCCTCTGATGGATTGAGTTCGCCGCCGCCCCAAAGCGCTTGGTGCGCTTGCTTGAAACGCTGGGTTAACTCGTCTTGCGAAACCAAAGACAGGGCTTGCAATTTTTGCCCCTCTGGCGTAGTGCCGCCACCGTAGGCATATTTGTAGCTAGCCAGTTTTTTGATACCAAATTGGGGAATGTCGGGCACGGTGATGCGCGCCTTGGTTCGCTCGGCTGACACTTGGTAATAGGCATCTTTCAAGCCTGATGTTGTCCAGACGTATTTGGCACCTTCGGCCACTGCATAGCTAAAACACTGGTCAGAGGCGCGCTGGAATTCAAGTTCGGTGACATCCTGTTTTTTGCACTCCACCACGATCAGTGGGGATAGGCATAGGTCGTCGTCATAAACGATGATGTCCGCCTCTTTGGTCTCAGAGCCCATTGGCACGCTGACAAATTGCCGTATCCGTGCTGGCGGATATTTGTAATCCAGCACCAGGGTCAGAAAGGCATCAGCCTGCACTTTTTCTTCAGGGTTATCAAAGTTACGGCGCTTGTTTTGATGGACATAAACAATGTATTTGTTGTTGTCTTCAAGCCGAATGAGTTTTTGGTTGATGCCCTGAGCGATAAGGTTTTTCATGGATTCAGTTGGGAACGTGATTCAGTAAAGTGATGCCGTCGCCAGCATCACAGGGGAGCCAGCCGGGGCTAACATTTCAGGGGTTTTCATCAAGCAAATTTCATTCGCACAACCGCGCATTATCAAGGCTGAAATGTGTCGGCGTGAGACGAACCCAAAGGAAGCAGAAACACACGAAGGTCTTGTAAAGCAATATGCATTGCCCTGGCAGGCAGGGATGATGCGCAACACCACAGAATGACAAAGTCTGCCAAACAAAGAAAAATGCAATGACACTCAATGTATCTTTACCCCTGCAGTTGGAGACTCGTGTTCGTGAGCATGTGGCTTCTGGGCTGTATGGCTCTGCCAGCGAGGTCATTCGCGAAGCGCTGCGTTTGTTTGAGGCCTACCAAACAGTGCAGACATCGAGCTTGATCGCGTTAAAAATCGACACTGCCAAGGGCATGGCCGATGTCCACGCTGGCCGAGTGACAGAGATGGATATGGCCGCCATCAAGTCCCATGGCCGCACCCTACTCAAAGCCAAGCCATCAAAGTAATGGCAACGGTTCATATTGCGCAAAGTACACAAACAGATTTGCTTGAAGCCTGGTTGTTCATTGCAGAAGAAAACCTTCATGCAGCAGACCGTATGCTTGACACCATTGAACAATAAGCCAATGTATTGGCAACTCAACCCCTCATGGGTCGAACACGACGTGATTTGACGGACGATCTTCGCAGTTGGCCAACGTCAACGCCTTACATTTTGTTTTACACACCACAAGCAGATGGCATCACGATCATTCGAGTTTTGCATCATGCACGGGATGTGCAGAGCTCTTTGTTTTGAATTGAGCAGGAATCGGTGGCAACACGTGTGCCACATCCCCACACTGCGCCCGCAAACGCAGCGCATGATCCATCACCACCAGCGCCAGCATGGCTTCCAAAATGGGGGTGGCGCGGATGCCCACACAGGGGTCGTGACGGCCTTTGGTGACCACCTCCACCGGGTTGCCGTGGATGTCGATGGACTCGCGCGGAGTCAAGATCGAGCTGGTGGGTTTGATGGCCACCGACACCTCCAGGTCTTGCCCGCTGGTGATGCCGCCCAAGGTGCCACCGGCGTTGTTGCCCTTGAACCCGGCAGGCGACAACGAGTCGCCATGCGTGCTGCCGCGCTGCGCCACACAGGCAAAACCAGCGCCAATTTCCACGCCTTTGACCGCGTTGACACCCATCATGGCGTAGGCAATGTCGGCGTCCATCTTGTCAAACAGCGGCTCGCCCAGACCGACGGGCACGTTGGACGCGCTCACGCGCAGGCGCGCGCCGCAACTGTCACCGTCTTTGCGCAAGGCGGCCATGTAGTCTTCCAGCTTGGACACGTCTACCACCGGGGCAAAAAACGGGTTGTGGGGCACATGTTCCCAAGACTCAAACGCAATCGGCAGCTCACCCACTTGCGTCATGCAGCCGCGAAACACCGTGCCGTATTTTTCAAACAACCATTTTTTAGCCACTGCACCGGCGGCCACCATGGGCGCGGTCAGGCGGGCACTAGAGCGGCCACCGCCGCGCGGGTCGCGGATGCCGTATTTTTGAAAATACGCGTAATCGGCATGACCGGGGCGAAAAGATTGCGTGATGTTGCCGTAATCTTTGCTGCGCTGGTCGGTGTTTTTGATCAGCAAGCAAATCGGCGTGCCAGTGGTTTTGCCCTCGTACACACCGCTGAGAATTTCAACCGCATCGGGCTCGTTGCGCTGGGTGACAAACTTGCTGGTGCCGGGGCGGCGGCGATCCAGGTCAGGCTGAATGTCAGCCTCTGACAGAGCCAAGCCCGGCGGGCAGCCGTCTATCACGCAGCCAATGGCCGGGCCGTGGGATTCACCAAAGTTGGTGACTGCAAATAGGGTTCCAAAGGTATTTCCGCTCATGGGGCGCGATTATCCCAGAGCGGCTCTCTTGGCGCGTGGACCAAGCGTGAATGGCTTACAACTTGGGGGCGTCGTCAGGCGCTTGACCTTCTGGCCAATCGTGAATGTAGGCCTTGAGCAGCTTGTTTTCAAGGTTTTGGCTGTCGACCACGGCGCGTGCCACGTCATGAAAGCTGATCACGCCCATCAGCATTTTTTTGTTCATCACCGGCATGTAACGGGCATGGCGGTCCAGCATCATGCGGCGCACCTCGTCCATGTCAGTTTCAGAAGTGCACGTCAGGGGGTGGTCATCCATGGCGGCGCGCACGGTGGTTTTGGCGACATTGCCTTCGTTTTTAACCAGCACCAAGGTCAACTCGCGCACGGTGACCATGCCCACCAGCTCGCCGTGCTCCATGACTACCAAAGAACCAATGTCCCGGTCAGCCATCAGCTTCAGGGCGCTGAGCAAGCTCTCGTCTGGTGATGCGGTGTAAAGCGTGCCGCCTTTGATGCGCAAAATATCACTTACTTTCATGATGCTCCTTGGGTTGTTTGGGTCAGTGTGATGAAAAGCTGCACGAAATATAGCCCACAATCTGCGAACTGCCATTGGTACATTCCAGAAAGAAACCCATGCCCGGCTACTCCGACCCCGCTTTTGACACCCTGGCGCTGCACGCCGGTGCCGCCCCTGACCCAGCCACCGGCGCGCGTGCCGTGCCCATTCACCTGACCACCTCGTTTGTGTTTGAGAGCAGCGACCATGCCCAGGCGCTCTTCAACCTGGAGCGCGCTGGCCATGTCTACAGCCGCATCAGCAACCCCACCAACGCCGTGTTTGAACAGCGCATCAGTGCGCTGGAAGGCGGCATCGGGGCGGTGTCGGTGGCCAGCGGCCAGGCGGCACTGCACTTGAGCATTGCCACGCTGATGGGCGCTGGCAGCCACATTGTGGCCAGCACAGCGCTGTATGGCGGCAGTCAAAACCTGCTGCATTACACGCTGCGCCGTTTTGGCATTGAGACCACGTTTGTCAAACCGGGTGACATTGACGGCTGGCGCGCCGCGGTGCGCCCCAACACCAAACTCTTTTTTGGCGAAACCGTGGGTAACCCGGGGCTGGACGTGCTGGACATGCCTACCGTTTCAGCCATTGCCCACGAAGCCGGTGTGCCGCTGCTGGTGGATTCGACCCTGACCACGCCCTGGCTCATCAAGCCGTTTGAGCACAGTGCCGATTTGGTTTACCACTCGGCCACCAAATTTTTAAGCGGCCATGGCACGGTGATGGGCGGTGTGGTCATTGATGGCGGCAGTTTTGACTGGGAGCGCACAGACAAATTCCCAGAGCTGACGCAAGCCTACGACGGCTTTCACGGCATGGTGTTTTCAGAAGAGTCCACTGTGGGCGCGTTTTTGCTGCGCGCCCGGCGCGAAGGGCTGCGCGATTTTGGTGCTTGTTTGAGCCCACATTCGGCTTGGTTGATTTTGCAAGGCATGGAAACCCTGCCGCTGCGCATGGCGCGGCACATCAGCAACACGCAAAAAGTGGTGGCATTTTTGGCCAGCCAGCCGTTGGTGGCGCGGGTCGGTCACCCCATGCTGGAGAGCCACCCCAGCCATGCGCTGGCACAACAGCTGCTGCCACGCGGTGCCGGCTCAGTGTTCAGCTTTGACCTCAAGGGCAGCCGTGCGCAAGGGAAAAAATTCATTGAGGCGCTGAAAATTTTCAGCCACCTGGCCAATGTGGGCGACTGCCGCAGCCTGGTGATTCACCCCGCCAGCACCACGCACTTTCGCATGACTGATGACGCTCTGGCAGGTGCGGGCATCACCCAGGGCACGATTCGCTTGAGCATTGGCCTGGAAGACCCGGATGACTTGATCGAAGACCTCAAACGCGCGTTGAAAGCGGCTGACAAGGCCTGACTCAGTCCCTTCTTTGCATGATATTTTTGATAGCTGCTCAAGCATACAGAATAAGCGCTAGAGGCTAATTTCTTATACAAACACCAAACACCAGCCAATTCAAGAAAGCACAGCACCGCCGATGTACCTCACCGTCAACAACGCCCTCACCTACTGCTACACCGGCGGCAAGCCGTTTGATGCGGCCCAACCCACCGCCATCTTCATTCACGGCGTGCTCCATGACCACAGTGTGTGGATTTTGCAGACCCGCTACCTGGCGCACCACGGCTGGAACGTGTTGGCACTTGATCTGCCAGGCCACTGCAAAAGCGCCGGTGCGCCACCGGCCAGCGTGGAAGAAGCTGCCGACTTTGTGCTGGCCTTGATGGACACGGCTGGGCTGGAAAAAGCCGTACTGATTGGCCACAGTTTGGGCTCACTCATCGCTCTGGAAGCCACTGCCCGTGCGCCTGGGCGCATCAGCCAGCTGGTGCTGGTGGGCACGGCGTTTCCCATGCGTGTGTCACCAGCGCTGTTGGAAGCATCAAGCAGCGCACCGATGAAAGCATTGGAGATGGTCAACGTGTTTTCACGGTCTACCCTGGCGCCGCCACCGTCTGCGCTGGGGCCGGGCACCTGGGTTTATGGCGCATCAATGGCGTTGGGGCGGCGGGTGCTGGCCAGCAACCCGGCTGTGAACCTGTTTTACACCGGCTTCAAAGCCTGCGACAGTTACCAAAACGGCCTGCAAGCCATGGCACAAGTCACCTGCCCGGTGCTGTTTGTGCTGGGTCAAGCAGACCAAATGACCCCACCCAAAGCCGCGCAGGGCTTGATGGCCGCCTGCGAACAGGCCAAAGTAGTGATGTTGCCAGGCGGCCACCACCAGATGATTGAGACGCCTGAAGAAATGCTGGCAGCGTTACAGGGTTTTTTAAGCCCTAAGGTCAGCACACATTAGGGCTTTACAAGCCTTTAGCGCCAGCCCATTTTTTGCTTGATGAAGGCCGTGAGTTTGTCAGCGTTGGCTTGATGGTGGCGCACCCTGGGGTGCTTGCCAAAGCCGGTGAATTCAAAAAACAGTGTGTCCATTTTCTCAGCAGGGTTCTCGGCCTTGATCTGGCGCACGGCTTCGCTCACCACCGCCGGCCAGCTGGAGCCCGGTGCGGTCGCGTCCATGCTGCCCAGCACGCACACCACATAGGCCTTGGGGTAGGTGGCGCGAATGCGCTTGACAAAGCGCACATAGGCCTGCACCCGCTGCGCCTGGCTGGGCTCGGGCTTGAGCACGTGGTGCACATCAATCAGCCATTTGTCGTTTTGCAGCAGATTGATCACCACCACATCCGGCGTCCAGCGGGAAAAATCCCACACCGAGGTGTTGTTGCCAGAAGGGCTAAGCTGGTCGAAAAAGTCAAACATGGTGAAGTCAAACCAGCTTGCCATCACGCCAATGCCGCTTTGCGAGGTGGCGTGCATTTCAGCCCCCAGTTGCCTGGCGGTGACTGCGCTGTAAGCTAAAAACTGATTTTTCTGGGCGCTGACATCGTCTGGCGCCTCGTCGGGGGCCTCGTTGCCCATGCCGCTGGTGATGGAGTCGCCAAAAAATTCAATGCGCCGGCTGGGGCGCGGTGGCGGGGCCAGCAGCTTGTGTCCATCAGCCAATTGCACGCCCTCAAAAAAAGTGTCACCCTCCTCGCCTTCGGTGCGCTTGGTCAGCAAAAACGTGTGACTGCCGGGTTTCAAGCGCCGGTTGAGCACATAGGTTTGCCGCCCTTGGGTGCAGGCAATCACCATGGGGTTGGAAAAATCGCCGTCAATGAACAGGTTGTAAAAATTGCGCCCCTGCACGTCGTCAAGCGTGATGGCCAAATAACTGCCAGTGAATGTGCCGCTGACACTGCTGCCTGGCCAGGCCAACTTGGGGCGGGCGGGGTCGGCAAAATCAATGCGCCCTGTCAGCTGAAATTGTGGGTGCGCGCCCGGAACATCCACCAATGCATGTGCCAGCACCTGCGTGCCCAGCAGCACCACAGCCAGTAACCACCCCAGCCACCGCCGTTTGACCCGCATGTCAATGCGTCGCAGCTGGCAATGCGAGCTTAAGGTCTTTGAGCCACTGATGTTCGGCCGGTGAAAGCGGCATTTGCAGCATGCGCTCGGGCACTTCCCAGACCACCACTTTGGGCGGTGTTTGCGTGAACGTTTCACTGCCCAAATACGCCCGTGCCGCACCTTCAAAATTGCCACCGTCTTTGGCCAGGTTGGCCACCGCAGCACCCAACTCAAACCCCAAAAACGGCACAAAGTTGGCGGTGCGGGCAAACGAGGTGCCAATCACCGCCACGCTGGGCAAACCGGCGTCGCCAAACAAATCATCTTCAGCCGATGCGGCCGCTGGGGCAGCTTGAAAATGGGTCACTTGCGCTTGCTCTGACACCGGGCGCAAGCCCATCGGCCAGCCCAGCAAATTTGAAAACCGCAGCAAGTCACCCGGGCGCTCCACCGTCTCACTCTGCAAGCTGGCCGCATTGGGCGGCTGGGCAGGCGCAGGCAGGTGCTGGCGCGCAAAAATATGCTGAGCAACAGCGCGGGCGGCGGCTTGGGCGCCGAGCTCGTTCCAGTGCGAATCAGTGCGGTAATAACGCTCACCCGGCAAGGCGGCCAACGTGGGCTCCAGGTTGAGCACATCCACACCAGCCGCAGTCAAGGCACTGTGCCACTGCGACAGGCGCGGGGCAAAACCAGGCGCCCGGTGCAAACCACACAGCTGCGTCTGCTCTATGCGCGATTTGTCTGGCACCAAGGTCACCACCAGCGCAATGCCTTGCGCCTTCAGGTTGCTGGACACTGCGGCCACGATGCTGGCACGGGCGGCGGCAGACTGTTGGGGGTGCGGGAAAGGGGTCAACTCTTCAGACAGAAAAAACCAACCGGCACAACCGGTGCGCACCGAGTCCCCGGTGTCGCCCACCAGCGTCCAGGTGACAAAGCGCTCCACTTGAGCAAAAAAATGGCTGGGTAAAAAATGCGCGTTCAGATTGGCGGTAAAGCGCCGGGTGGATTCGCCACCCAACAGTTTGTCTGGGTCGGTGAACCCAGCCCAGTCTGCGGCAGGCACTTGGCGCAAAGACTGCACCGTGACGCCCAGACCGGCCAGCAGCAGCGCCACAAACACCAGCGCTGGCCACAGGCTTAAACGCGATGTGGGCAAAGAGGTTTGAGAGGGTTTCATTGCCGAATGCCTAAAACTGGAAATACAAGAATGGAATGGCTTTTTGCCCGGCCAACACCACCACCGCGTAAGCGAAGGTCAGCACCGGCCAAATGTGTCGCCAGGTTGGCAAATTCAAACCACGCTGAGCCCATGGGGTGGCGGGGTAAACCACGCACACCAGCCCAATCAAGAAGGTGACGCCAATGCTGGGGCGCAGCGCCAAGGCCACGGCGTCACCCATGGCCCAGCCGTTCAAGCCAAATTGGCCACTGAGCATGTGCATGGCCGAGTCCCAACCGGGGGCTCGAAACACCGTCCAGGCCAGCATCACCACCAGCAGGGTCAGGGTGCGCGAGGCGTAGTTGGGCATGCTGTAGCCGCGCAGCGTGTAAGCACGATCCACACACAACGCGCTGCCCTGAATAATGCCCCAAATGAGGTAATTCCAGTTGTCCCCACCATGCCACAGCCCGCCAATGGCCATGGTGAGCATCAAGTTGACATAGGTGCGGGTGACGCCAAAGCGGTTGCCACCCAGAGAAATGTACAAATAGTCGCGCAACCAGGACGACAGCGTCATGTGCCAGCGCCGCCAAAAGTCTTGAATTGACACCGCCAAGTAAGGGTGGTTGAAGTTTTCCTGGAATTTGAAACCCATCATCAACCCCAGCCCAATGGCCATGGCGCTGTAACCGGCAAAGTCAAAAAACAGTTGCAAGGTGTAGGCGGCGCAGCCCACCCAGGCATCTACAAAAGAGGGGTTTGCCAGCCCAAACGTGAGTGACACCACAGGCGATAGGGTGTCGGCAATCAGCACTTTCATGGAAAAACCCACCATGAAGCGGCGCACACCGGCGGCAAACTCCTGGGTTGAGAAGACCCGCTCGCGCAACTCTTTGTCGATCACCTTGTAGCGCACGATAGGCCCGGCAATCAAGTGACCAAACATGGCCATGTAGGCAGAAAAAGAGATCAGGCTGTATTGACAGTCCACCGTTTTGCGGCGCACATCCACCAGGTAAGAAATGGCGTGCAGCACGGTGAACGACAGGCCAATGGGCAGCATCACGTTGACCCAAGGAATGGGCGGCAGGTCGCGCCCAGTGAGCAAGGTGTTGAGCGACATCACCACCATGTTGGTGTATTTGTACCAAACCAACGAGGCCAGGTTCAGCACAATCGCGGCAACCATGAGCCGGGTTTTGCGCTGCTCGCTGACGGACTTGTCAATCAAAATGGCGGCCCCCCAAGCCAACAGCGTCAAGGCGATGATCAAGAGCAAAAACTTGGGCGTCCACCAGGCGTAAAACAGCCAACTACCCAGCAACAAAGTGTGATTGCGAAAGCGCTGTGGCGTGGCCACATAAAACGCAAAAAACAGCGGTAAAAACAGCGTTAGGAATTCAAGCGAGGCAAAAACCATGGCACGCTGTTCTGATTAAGGCGTGCTGTCCATCACAAAAAAAGTCTGCGCTGCGGCTTTGCCGGGCAACACAAACACACTGTAACGCTCACCCGCCTGGAGTTGCGCCATGTCCAGAACCGCGCCGACAGGTTTGCCGTTGCAGTTGACTTGCACCGACAACTTGACCGGGTTGACCAGGCGCCGCTTCACCTGTGTGGGCGCCACTGCATCCAAAATCAAAGTGTTTTTGGGGCTGGCCAGCAAGCTGGCAGAGGTGCATTTTTCATCCAGATTCAGCAAGGCCACCGAGGCACGCATGGCGTTGAAGTCGTCGGGCTTTTCACGCAGCAAGACCGTGCGGGCACTGGCATCTTTGCCAAAAACCGCCATCGTGACGAATTCGCTGGGCTGCGCCACCACTTGCAGAGGCAACTTTTGACTGCCCAGTTGGGCATGTGCACTGAGGCTGGCACCCCCTTTGACCGGCAAAAATTTGGAAACCCGCGCCTCAGCTCCCCGCCCAAGCACCAGCTGCGCTGCGCCGTTGGTGATGGTGACCGGCTCGGCATTGCCATTGAGAAACCGGACAAAGGACGAATCTGCACTCGGCCCCGTTTCATAAAGTTGCGTTTCGGCGCTGGCATGAGCCGCTACCAGCGCGCCCAGCAAAGCACCAGCCAGCGGTATGAGGGTGTGTTTCATGTTTGAAAGCTTATTTTTTGACAGTGGCCAAGACCGCAGGGGCAGACACTGCCTCACCAATGGCTTTGCCCCAGTAACGGTAGCCAGAAGATGAAAAGTGTTGCCCGTCGGTGGAGCGCCACTCGCCTGGCTTGGCCATGGCCGAGGAGTCAATGTAGGTGCAGGGTGCCACGATGCCTGAGAGGTAGCTTGACATTTCTTTGACACGGGCAAACGTCTTGCCGTATTCACCGCCTTCGGCACCCCACGGTGGACCGACCCAGGCACAAGCGACACCGGTTTTTTTGATGGCTTTGGTAAGCGATGTCACCTCTTGCCAAATCCAGGTCTTGGGCAAGGTGGGGCTGTTGTAGCCGCCCATGGTGTCACCGTTAACGATCACGATCAGGTTGGGTTTGTGGGTGTTCACCAGTTCTGCAATCGGGCGGGTGGAGGCATCAGCGGGGTTGTCTTTGACCACCTCACCGTCTTTGATGCGTTGCGCACCGCCACATGTGGAGTGGGTTTTGCGCACCCAGGCACCGGCGGTCGAGCCGCAGGAGCCATAAGAGTAGACCACGGCACCGCGCTCCATCAGGTCGTCATGCAAGGTGGAAATGAGGTAGGTGTTGGAAGCCATGTGGCTGTCACCAATCACCAAAACAGTCAGACCGGCAAGCAATGTATTGAGCATGATGTGAAGTTGATTAAGTTGAAAGGAAAAGACCCGGGCAACGCACCGCGCCTGTTTATTTGTAAAACGCGTCAACCACGCCTTTGAGTTTGATCAACAACGGGTTGCCTTTGCGGTCGCGGGTTTTGCCAGCAGGCACTTTGACCCAGCCTTCGCTGACGCAATATTCCTCCACATTGAACAGCTCTTTGCCGTTGAGCCGAATGCCAATGTCAAATGCAAACACAGCGGCCACATGGTGTGGGCTTCGGGCATCACCACTGAGGTGGTCGGGCAATGGGGGGCGTTCGGTGGTTTCGGTCATAAAAGATGATGTGGGTCAATAGAAGTTAAACGCATTATTCCAGCATTTACACCGTAGAAATTTGTGTGTGCGAGCGATGTGAGCCATATGGACACCCAAAAAAACTTCTCAAAGCACCTAATTTGATATATTTTTCATAGCGCTTTATGCAGATAAATAGAGCCAAGCAAGCTGTTTCTCCATAAATTTTCAGTGCTCGACGCATGCGTCAGCAACAGCGCCTGGCACAAGGGTTCAAGCCGCGTGACATCGGGGTTAACCAGCAACACATAGCGGGCATCGCCCTCAGGTGGGGTTTCCTCCAGCAAGCCAACCCAATCCAACGCCATCAACGCCTCCAGCACCGGCTCCAGTTGCAAGGCATCAACCTTGATGGCTTGTGCCAAAGCCCACAGGCTTGCTCCTTTGTCAGCGCTGCTTTGTTTGGCGAGCAAGTGTTGCAAGGTTTCAATGGCCAGCAAAAAATGCCACCCATAGGCCTGTGGGCGGCGCTGCACACCACTGAGCAGGCTGGGCAGATAGGCCGCAATCACGGCTCCCAACAGCACAATCACCCACGCGGTGTAAATCCAGATCAGCAAAATGGGCACCGTGGCAAAAGCACCATACAACACCGAATAAGTGGGCACTTTGCCCAAATACAGCACCAGCAAACGCTTGGCCAACTCAAACCCAGCAGACACAAACACCCCGCCCACCCACGCATGCGTCCAACGCACCTGGGTGTTGGGCACATAGTGGTAAAGCGCCGCCATGCCCCAAGCCAACAAGACAAATTGCACACTGTCCAACAACAGTTGCAACCCGCCCGGCATCGCCCCCACCAAGCCTTTGGAGACAGACAAGGCATACGAAGTGAGCGACAGGCTCATTGCCAGCAACAGCGGTCCGAGTGACACCACGGCCCAGTACACCAGCACCCGCTGCCCCAGTGGGCGCGGCTGACGCACCCGCCAAATGCCATTCAAGGTGTGGTCAATCGTCAAAATCAACGCCAGTGCAGTCACAATCAACACTGCCAAACCGGCCCCCCCAAGCTTGTGTGCCTTGCCAGAAAACTGCGTCAAGTAGCCCAACACCTGGCGTGCAATGCTGTCTGGAATCAAACTCTCTACCAGCCACTGCTGCAGCACCCCTTGCAGCTTGCTGAACATGGGAAACGCGGTAAACACCGCCAACACCACGGTGAACAAGGGCACCAGCGCAATGGTGGTGGTGAAGGTCAAGCTGCTGGCCGTCAGCCCCAGACGGTCTTCACGAAAACGTTCGCGCAAGGTGTGTGCTGTGTTGCGCCAGGGAAAGTGGCGAAATTCGCGGTAAACATCACGGTAAAAAGCAGCCTGGCGCTGCAGACCACGGGTTGGTATTGGGGTCAATGTCATGGCCGCTATGATGCCATCCCGATGACATCCACCTCAAACTCTTCAAATTCTTCTATGCCGCAGCACGTGGCCTACACCCGCACGCTGGCCGTGGGCAGCCTGTTGGGGTTGATTATTTTGGGCCTGGCCTGGGAGCTGCTACTGGCACCGTTGCGCCCGGGGGGCTCTTGGCTGGCCTTGAAAGTGCTGCCGCTGTGCGTGCCGCTGGCGGGCTTGTTAAAAAAACGCATGTACACCTACCGCTGGGTCAGTTTGCTGGTCTGGCTGTATTTCACCGAAGGCGCCGTGCGCGCCTACAGCGACCGTGCCCCCGGCAACGCGCTGGCTCTTCTGGAAGTGGTGCTTTGCCTGCTGCTTTTCACAGCTTGTGCCCTGCATGTGCGGCTGCGTTTGAAGGCCTTGCCCGCGGCCACCCCAACGATCCCCCCCACCGCTGACCATGCAAACCCTGCTTCAACAACTTGAAACCCTGGTGGGTGCAGCACATGTGCTCACCACAGGCGACTTAAGCGCATGGACGCAAGACTGGCGTCAACGCACACAGGGCCGTGCCTTGGCGGTGGTGCGCCCAGCCCACACCCAAGAAGTGGCGCAGGTGGTGAAAGCCTGCGCCGCCTACCTTGGCACACACCCAGGTTGTGGCTTGAGCATCGTGCCCCAAGGCGGCAACACCGGACTGGTGGTGGGCTCTACGCCAGATGAAAGTGGCTTGCAAATTGTGCTGAGCCTGCAGCGCATGAACACTGTGCGCCAGCTCGATGCCGCCAACCTAGCGCTCACCGCAGAGGCGGGTTGCATTTTGCAAAATGTGCAAGACGCGGCGCGCCAAGCTGGCTTTTGGTTTCCGCTGAGTTTGGCCGCCGAGGGCTCTTGCACCGTGGGTGGCAACCTGGGCACCAATGCAGGCGGCACGCAGGTGCTGCGCTTTGGCAACGCCCGTGACCTGTGCCTGGGGCTGGAGGTGGTCACGCCACAGGGCGAGGTCTGGCAGGGTTTGAGCGGCTTGCGCAAAGACAACACCGGCTACGACCTGAAACACCTCTACATCGGTGCCGAGGGCACGCTGGGCATCATCACCGCCGCCACCCTCAAGCTCTACCCGCTGCCCAAAGCCCAGCTCACAGCCTGGGCGGCGGTGCCGTCAGTCCAGGCCGCGGTAGAACTTTTGAGCTTGGCCCACCAACACTTGAGCGCCAGCCTGACCGGTTTTGAGCTGATGGGGCAATTTGCCCTGCAGCTGGTGAGTCGGCATTTTTCGGCCTTGCGCGTGCCGCTTTACCAGCACACACCTTTTTGTGTGCTGCTCGAAGCCGCCGATGCGGAATCTGAAGCCCATGCCAGAACCCAGCTTGAGGGGCTGCTGGAGGCCGCCCTGCAGACGGCTTGCGTGACCGATGCGGTGGTGGCAGAGAGTTTGAGCCAAGCGCAAACCCTGTGGCAAATTCGTGAACACATCCCGCTGGCGCAAGCCGCCGAAGGGCTGAACATCAAACACGATATTTCTGTGCCGATCTCGCGTATCGCCGCATTTGTGGCCAGCACCGATGCGGCCCTGGCTCAAGCCTTGCCCGGCGTGCGGCTGGTGAATTTTGGCCATTTGGGCGACGGCAACCTGCACTACAACGTGCAAGCCCCCCTGGGGGTCGACCCCGCAGAATTTTTAAAAGACCATGAGCCGCACGTCAACAGCCTGGTGTTTGATGCAGTGCAAGCGCATGGCGGCTCGATTTCTGCCGAGCACGGCATTGGCAGCCTGAAAGCTGAGCACTTGGCGCATTACAAATCACCGGTGGCGCTGGCGGCCATGCGTGCCATCAAGCACGCGCTTGACCCGCAAAACCTGATGAACCCGGGTCGAATACTGCGTCGTTGAAACAAATATTTCACATGACTGTGATATATTTGACAAAATAGGCCTGACATTTGCATGTCATGCCTGTTTCAACATTCAGACACAAGGGATTTAATCATGGGGTTTTTCAGTCGTTTCTTTGGTTCCACGAGCAGCAGCAAAAAAGCAGAAGCCGGTGCAGCTGCACCCGCCAG
>NZ_JAQURE010000027.1 GCF_028715765.1 Rhodoferax sp. | reverse complement strand
TGTAGGCGTGCCAAGTTAGTTATCGGGATGCTCGCTCCCAAAGAATTTTCTCGGCATCGACCCCGTCACCTCCACCCTAGAGTTTCTTTCATCATCCGGGGCGTCGGCTTGGATTCATGACAGTTAGAAGGCCTGAAGCCGTTTTCAGCGGTTCCCCCGCGCGAGCGGGGATAGACCCGGTATAAACGGTTTATACGGTTTTCGTTGCTAGGTTCCCCCGCGCGAGCGGGGATAGACCCCACGCGAGCAAGTGGTAATGCACCACCGCATCGGTTCCCCCGCGCGAGCGGGGATAGACCCGATAAGCAGTGGTAATACCCGGCGAGGTCAAAGGTTCCCCCGCGCGAGCGGGGATAGACCCATGGGCGAAGGGGCGAACCTCACCATTGGGCAGGTTCCCCCGCGCGAGCGGGGATAGACCCCCATGGCTCTCATCACCCCCGCACTCATTACCGGTTCCCCCGCGCGAGCGGGGATAGACCCAAAGAACACTACCGATGGAACCAAGCAAACCAGGTTCCCCCGCGCGAGCGGGGATAGACCCCACAAGGCGACGATCAATTAATACGCCCTTGGGGTTCCCCCGCGCGAGCGGGGATAGACCCATGCGCAGAACTTTTTTCACACCCCACACGCCGGTTCCCCCGCGCGAGCGGGGATAGACCCTCTTAGACAACTTGTTTCCAGGCGCAGCGGCAGGTTCCCCCGCGCGAGCGGGGATAGACCCCCTCTTTGGCCTTCTTCCCCAAATTCCCCCCTGGTTCCCCCGCGCGAGCGGGGATAGACCCCGGGCCAGTTCCGAACGGACCCGCCTCTACTTGGTTCCCCCGCGCGAGCGGGGATAGACCCGATGCCGAGAAAAAGGACAGCGAGCGCAGGAGGGTTCCCCCGCGCGAGCGGGGATAGACCCGCACGCGCCAGGAGCAAGGCCCCGACGATCACGGTTCCCCCGCGCGAGCGGGGATAGACCCCGCCAGCCGCCGACGACGCGAGCGCCGACACAGGTTCCCCCGCGCGAGCGGGGATAGACCCCGTAGCCATCGCCGAGGTCTGAAGCGTCGAACGGTTCCCCCGCGCGAGCGGGGATAGACCCTCTAGAGCGGGTGCAAAAAGAGCGTGATGCGCGGTTCCCCCGCGCGAGCGGGGATAGACCCCGACAAGCTCCATGCCGACCCTGATTTTTACGGGTTCCCCCGCGCGAGCGGGGATAGACCCCCGAGGTGTCGCACTCGCACCTGTCGTGGCCAGGTTCCCCCGCGCGAGCGGGGATAGACCCCACGGATATCAAAGCCCGCAAACTGTATGCATGGTTCCCCCGCGCGAGCGGGGATAGACCTTTATGCGAGACAGCGGCACGCATGGGCATTGGGGTTCCCCCGCGCGAGCGGGGATAGACCCGTCCGCAGGAACGCCATTTGAGCGCATCTCCCGGTTCCCCCGCGCGAGCGGGGATAGACCCCGCCAGCTCCCGCACCTAGGCAACGCCGGGCAGGTTCCCCCGCGCGAGCGGGGATAGACCCATGCTTGATGCAGCGCTGACAGAGCCGACAACGGTTCCCCCGCGCGAGCGGGGATAGACCCGTGGCACGACGTAACGGGCAAAGACCCATAGTGGTTCCCCCGCGCGAGCGGGGATAGACCCGCGAAAATTCACGCACCGTTCAGCCGCGCGCGGGTTCCCCCGCGCGAGCGGGGATAGACCCAAAAGCGCCGCCGAAGCCTCTGGCAAATACTGGGTTCCCCCGCGCGAGCGGGGATAGACCCTGGCCGTTCACCGTCTGGCGCAAGTCGTTCCAGGTTCCCCCGCGCGAGCGGGGATAGACCCGCTACAGCCAGCCAGGCGCCAAGCGTTACCGAGGTTCCCCCGCGCGAGCGGGGATAGACCCCGCTGGCACTGTCGGTAACAACGCCAGCGCCTGGTTCCCCCGCGCGAGCGGGGATAGACCCGCTGTTGATATTTGCGAGGTGGTCATGCCCTGGGTTCCCCCGCGCGAGCGGGGATAGACCCGTCACCAGCCACACACTCTGGGCAAATGGTCTGGTTCCCCCGCGCGAGCGGGGATAGACCCGCCAAAGCTGCTAAAGACATGGCCGCAGAGCAGGTTCCCCCGCGCGAGCGGGGATAGACCCTTCAGCAGCTTGGAGCGCTCTACACCATCCACGGTTCCCCCGCGCGAGCGGGGATAGACCCTTTTCTTGCGCGATGCAGGGCAGTTCAGTAAAGGTTCCCCCGCGCGAGCGGGGATAGACCCGGGTTTGTTGACAACGTGGTGGAAGCCAAGTCGGTTCCCCCGCGCGAGCGGGGATAGACCCCAAGACGTTGCTGTCATGGCCGCAAATGCCAAGGTTCCCCCGCGCGAGCGGGGATAGACCCCTGTGCCTGCAATAGATGCTGCAACACCTCCGGGGTTCCCCCGCGCGAGCGGGGATAGACCCTAAGCGCCAGTGATGTGCTTGGTGCATCAGGCGGTTCCCCCGCGCGAGCGGGGATAGACCCAAGCTCAAAGGCAATCCACGGCATATTGCCATGGTTCCCCCGCGCGAGCGGGGATAGACCCCTGCCTACAACACGCAATGGCCTTCAACGTTGGGTTCCCCCGCGCGAGCGGGGATAGACCCCACTGCCAAAGAGGTGATACACCTTATCGCGTGGTTCCCCCGCGCGAGCGGGGATAGACCCGTGATCGAGTTCAAGTCCTTGTGTCGCAAAGCGGTTCCCCCGCGCGAGCGGGGATAGACCCGTCTCAGTAGCTCTCTGAATGAGCCAGTAGGGGGTTCCCCCGCGCGAGCGGGGATAGACCCGCCCCCATTGACCCGGCCACCGGGCTGGCTGTGGTTCCCCCGCGCGAGCGGGGATAGACCCAACGGCCTGTCAATCGTCGGCTCACTGACAAAGGTTCCCCCGCGCGAGCGGGGATAGACCCAGGCCGCGCGGCTTGTCTGGGCCATAGTGTTTGGTTCCCCCGCGCGAGCGGGGATAGACCCTAGGGCGCAATGGGCAAAGGAAGCACAGGCAGGGTTCCCCCGCGCGAGCGGGGATAGACCCGCCAGGGAATTCATCACAAAGCTGCTGCAAATGGTTCCCCCGCGCGAGCGGGGATAGACCCCAGTCACATTGCATTGCCACATCGGCAATGAGGGTTCCCCCGCGCGAGCGGGGATAGACCCGGATAAGGCCATGTGTAGCTCTTCTCCCCGCCGGTTCCCCCGCGCGAGCGGGGATAGACCCAGGCGTTTTTCTTGCCCTTATCTTCACTTCTCGGTTCCCCCGCGCGAGCGGGGATAGACCCGACATGGGCTGGGGGGACTGGAAGCGCCGGTGGGTTCCCCCGCGCGAGCGGGGATAGACCCACGAAGGCACGCCGAAAGGGGAGCTATTGCAGGGTTCCCCCGTGCAAGCGGGGATAGACCCGAGTAAGACCTTTTCTCCGAACCGACATATTGGTTCCCTTGTGCGTGGCTATGCTTAAAGATTTCCATTGGAGATTCGCCCACCAGCAACGTCAGGCATAAATCCATCAGCAATCCGAATCAATTGTGTAAACACGCCGTTGCCACCCAACCCCACCCAACCCAATCAGTTCACCAGATCATCAGGCGGCGTTTTTCATCACACCCCCCGCTATGATTCCCAAACTGAAAGGTTTTTGACGATGCGAATTCTTATTTTGGGTGCGGGGCGTGTGGGTGAGAGCGTGGCAGAGAGTTTGGTGTCTGAGCAAAACGACATCACGGTCATTGACCCCGACCCCGACCGCCTGCGCCTGCTGGAAGATCGGCTTGACCTGCGTGGCGTGCCTGGTAACGGCATTCAGCCGTCGGTGCTGCGCCGGGCGGGGGCTGAAGATGCTGACTTGTTCATTGCCTGCGCGTCGTTGGATGAAACCAACCTGACAGCCTGCCGGGTGGTCAAAAGTGTGTTCAATGTGCCCACCACCATTGCGCGCGTGCGCTCTGACGAGTTTGAAGCAGACACACCGCTGCTGGGCAAAGAGGGGGGCTTTGGTGTAGACCGTGTGATCTGCCCTGAAGAGTCGGTGATGCGCTATGTGCACAAACTCATTGAATACCCCGAGGCGCTGCAGATTTTGGAGTTTTCGCAGCAGCGCGCACATCTGATTGCGGTGCGGGCGGCGGCAGGCAGTTTGCTGGTGCACCACACCATTGGTGAATTCAAGTTGCTGTTTCCGCAAGCGCCGATGAGGGTGGTCGCGGTATACCGGCAAGATGACGAGCTCACCATCAACGCCCACACCCGGGTGCTGCCGGGGGACGAGGTGTTTGTGCTGGCCGACAAAACCCAGATCAAGCAAATTTTGAGTGCCATCCACAAAGACGATCGCCCCGTGCAGCGCATCATGATTGCCGGTGGTGGCAAGGTGGGCTTGCGCCTGGCGCGCAGTTTGATGGGGCAATACCAGGTAAAGCTGATTGAGCGCGACCGCAAGCGCTGTGAATACCTGGCGGGTGAATTGGGTTCTGACACACTGGTGCTGTGTGGCGACTCAGCCGACGAGGCGCTGCTGATTGAGGAAAACGTGGGCGAGATGGACTTGTTTGTCTCACTCACCAGCGACGATGAAGACAACATTTTGTCGGCCATGTTGGCCAAGCGGCTGGGCGTGCAGCGGGTGATTGCGCTGGTGAACCGGCGCATTTACGCCGAGATGATGCAGGGCAGCGCCATTGACATTGCACTGTCGCCAGCGCAAACCGTCATTGGTGAACTGCTGGTGCATGTGCGCCGGGGTGCGGTGGCGGCGGTGCACAGTTTGCGCCGAGGTGCTGCCGAAGCGCTGGAAGGCATTGCGCGGGGCGATGCGCGCTCGTCCAAGCTGGTGGGGCAACGCATCAAAAACATCACGTTGCCCGATGGCGCACGCTTTGGTGTTGTGGTGCGCGGGCACGGTGATGCCTGCCAGGTGCTCATGCCACACCATGATTTGCTGATTGAGGCTGACGACCACGTCATCATCTTCATCCCCAACAAGAACCAGTTGCGCGCGGTGGAACGCTTGTTCCAGGTCAGTGCCACCTTCTTTTGATGCGCGCCATGACGGCATTTTTTGGCCCGGTTCTGGCGGTGTTTGCGCGCATCGTAATCGCCTTTTCGGTGATGTTTCTGATGCCGCTGGCGTGGGCCTGGCAGCTGGATGCGCCAGCCTTGCGCAACATCTGGCTGCGTAGCCTGGGTTTGACCTTGGTGGTGGGCTTGATTTTGATGCTATTGACCAAAAACCACCGGCGAGAGCTGGCTGTGCGCGACGGCTTTTTACTGGTCAACCTGGTTTGGCTGGTGTTGCCTGCGCTGTCAGCCGTGCCGCTGCTGCTGGCGATTGATGGCTTGAGCTGGACTGACGCTTACTTTGAAGCCATGAGTGCCTTGACGGCCACCGGTGCCACGGTGCTCAGCGGGCTGGATGCGCTGCCGGTGTCGGTCAACGTGTGGCGCTGTTTCTTGCAACTGGTGGGTGGCTTGGGCATCATGCTGCTGGTGGTGGCGGTGCTGCCACTGCTGGGCTTGGGTGGTGTGCAGCTCTACAAAGCCGAGACGCCGGGGCCGATGAAAGACGCGCGCCTGACCCCGCGCATTGCCGAAACCGCGCGCGGTCTGTGGGGGGTTTACGGTGTGCTGTCGGTGGCCTGTTTGTTGGCTTATCACACCGCCGGCATGAGTTGGGCCGATGCCTTCATGCACATGTGCACCACCATGGGGCTGGGTGGTTTTTCGTCGCACGATGCCAGTTTTGGCCATTGGAACTCGCCGCTGATGGAGGCGGTGGCGGTGCTGTTCATGGGGCTGGCGGGCATCAGCTTTGCGCGTTATTTCATCGTCTGGCGGGCGCGCTCGCTGCGCTCACTGGTGCGCGACCAGGAAGTGCGTGCCTATGTGGCCGTGCTGCTGGCGGCCAGCGTGGTGCTGACCGGGGTGCTGGTGGTGCATGGCACGCAGGCCACGTTGTTGGACGATGTGCGCGCAGCGGTGTTTCATGTGGTGTCGCTGGCCACCACCACGGGTTATGCGTCGCAAGACTACACGCTGTGGCCAGTGTTTGCGCCAGTGTTATTGCTGTCCCTGGGGTGCTACGTGTCGTGCGCCGGCTCCACCGGTGGCGGCATCAAGATGGTGCGCATGATTTTGCTGTTCAAACGCACGCACCGCGAGCTGGTGCGCGCGGTGCACCCCAATGTGGTCAACCCCATCACACTAGGGCGCAATGTGATCCCGGTGAGCGTCATGGCCTCGGTGGTGGCGTTCATGCTGATTTACATCGCAGCCATTGTGGGGCTGACGATGCTGATGCTGCTCTCGGGGCTGGACATGGTGACGGCGTTCTCAGCTGTGGTGGCTACGCTCAACAACATTGGCCCTGGGCTGGGCCTGGTGGGGCCATCAGCCAACTTTGGCGTACTGACCGATTTTCAAACCTGGGTCTGCACCGTGGCCATGTGGATGGGGCGGCTGGAGCTGCTGGCGGTGATGGTGTTGTTTGTGCCGCAGTTCTGGCGCAGGTAAGCTCAATCTTTTATTTTTTACAAGGAGACATCTCAATGGCAATTACCAAAGGAATCGATGTGCTGGTGGCGCAGGCCATGGCCGAGGTCAAAACCTACAGCGTGGCTGAGGTCAAGGCACGCCTGGGGGCTGCAGACTTGCAGATTGTGGACATCAGAGACGTGCGCGAGCTGGAGCGCGAGGGCACGGTGCCGGGCTGCTTCAACGCGCCACGCGGCATGCTTGAGTTTTGGGTTGACCCCGCCTCGCCCTACTACAAGCCGGTGTTTGGTGACGAGAGCAAAGAGTTTGTGCTGTTTTGCGGCGCCGGCTGGCGCAGCGCCCTGGCCACCAAGGCGCTGCAAGACATGGGCATGACCAATGTGGCGCACATCGACGGCGGCTTCACCGCCTGGGCGCAACAAGGTGCGCCGGTAGAAACCTACGAGCAGCACAAGGCACGCCGCCACAGCAAAGCGTGAATAGACTGAATGAAATCAGGCGGCCAGCTGACCGCCTGATTCGGCCTTAATGTCTCGCCACGGCCTCAATGCCTGAAATGGCGCACGCCGGTGTAGACCATCACCACACCGCGCTCGTTGGCGGCGTCAATCACTTCTTGGTCGCGAATCGAGCCGCCGGGCTGGATGACGCAGGTGGCACCCGCGTCCACCACCACATCAAGCCCGTCGCGGAACGGGAAAAATGCGTCGCTGGCCACGGCCGTGCCCTTGAGCGACAAGCCGGCATGCTCGGCCTTGATGCTGGCAATGCGCGCCGAATCGAGCCGGCTCATTTGCCCAGCACCCACACCCATGGTCATGCCGCCCTTGCAGAACACGATGGCGTTGCTTTTGACAAACTTGGCAATAGTCCAGGCAAACATCAGGTCTTGCAATTGCTCTGGCGTGGGCTGCAGCTGGGTCACCACTTTCAGGTCGGCCAGGGTCAGGATGTGGTTGTCGGCGGTTTGCATGAGCAAGCCGGAGCCGACGCGTTTGACATCCACGGCATTGCGGCCGTTGTCCCAGTCAGAGGCACCACCCGCGGGCAAGTCAATTTGCAAAATGCGCACATTGACCTTGCTTTTGAACACCGCCAAGGCTTCGGGGGTGAAGGCGGGCGCCATCAACACCTCAATAAACTGCTTCGACATTTGTAGCGCCGCACGCTCATCCAGCGTGCAGTTCAGGGCAATGATGCCGCCAAAAGCCGAGGTCGGGTCGGTTTGGAAAGCCTTGCTGTAGGCTTCCAGCGCATCAGCGCCCACGGCCACGCCACAGGGGTTGGCGTGTTTCAAGATCACGCAGGCAGCGCCATCACGCGCCGCATCAAAACTCTTGACGCATTCCCAGGCCGCATCAGCGTCAGCAATGTTGTTATAGCTCAGCTCTTTGCCTTGCAGCTGCTTGGCGGTGACCAGTGAGCCCGGTGCCGGAAACAGGTCGCGGTACAAGGCGGCGCTTTGGTGCGAATTTTCGCCATAGCGCAGGTCTTGCAGCTTGACAAAGTTGCTGTTGGACTGCGCCGGGAACAAGCTGCGCACCGGCACGCTGGCGGCTTCGTCAAAGGTGATGGATGACAAATAGTTGCTGATGGCCGCGTCGTACTGGCTGATGCGGTTGAAGGCGGCCACACTCAGGGCAAATTTGGTGGCTTGAGCCACCGTGCCGGTGGCGTGCAGGTCGGCCAGCACTTGGGCGTATTGGGAGGCGTCGGTCAACACCGCCACGTCTTTCCAGTTTTTGGCCGCGCTGCGCACCATGGCGGGGCCGCCAATGTCGATGTTCTCAATGGCATCTTCCAGGGTGCAGCCAGCTTTGGCCACGGTGGCCTCAAACGGGTACAGGTTCACCACCAGCAGGTCAATGGTGTCGATGGCGTAGGCCTTCAGGGCGGCCATGTGCTCAGGCAGGTCGCGCCGCGCCAACAAGCCACCGTGCACTTTGGGGTGCAGGGTTTTGACCCGGCCGTCGAGCATTTCCGGGAAACCGGTGACTTCAGCCACCTCGGTGACCGGCAAACCCTGGTCGGCCAACAGCTTGGCAGTGCCACCGGTACTGAGCAGTTTGATGCCCAGGGCGTGCAGCGCTTGGGCAAATTCAACAATACCAGTTTTGTCTGAAACAGAAAGAAGTGCGTTCATGGTGGGTTGTGGTGAGTGTAAAAAATGGATCAGTAAATTTATAAGAAATAGGCCTCTAGCGCTTGCTTTGCTTGCGCCAGCAGCTATCAATCGATGAGTTTGTGCTCAAGCAGTTTTTTGCGCAGCGTGTTGCGGTTCAAGCCCAGCCATTGCGCTGCTTTGGACTGGTTGTGGTCGGTGCGCTGCATCACCAGCTCCAACAGCGGTTTTTCGACCACCGCCACCAGCATGTCGTACATGCCGTTGGGCTCGCTGCCCCCCAGGTCTCTGAGGTAGCTTTCCAGGTTGATGCGCACGGCATCGGCTATGTGCACGGGTTTCATGTCACGGTCTCCAGCAAATGCGTCGCTTGTGACGCTTGCCCCAGGCCAGGCGCGGGCAAGCGATCCATGCGGGTGTTGAGTGCTTCAAAAAAATGGGTCACAGCGCGGGTCTGCGTCTGGGCGTCAGGCAGGGTGTTCATGTGGGCGCGAAAAGCCTCGCCACCGGGCAAGCCACGCACATACCAGCCAATGTGTTTGCGGGCGCTGCGCACGCCAGCCCACTCGCCATACAGGGTGTAGTGGTCGTGCAAATGTGCCAGCAGCAAGTGTTTGACTTCAGCCACCAGTGGCTGCGCCAGGGTTTGCCCGGTGGCCATGAAGTGCGCAATTTCCCGAAAAATCCAGGGGCGCCCCTGAGCGGCGCGGCCAATCATCACCGCATCGGCACCGGTGGCAGCCAGCACGGCGCGGGCTTTGGCGGGGCTGTCAATGTCGCCATTGGCCACCACGGGAATCGTCAGCGCCGCTTTGACTGCGGCAATGGTGTCGTATTCAGCCGCGCCTTTGTAGCCCTGCTCGCGGGTGCGGCCATGCACGGTGACCATTTGCACCCCGGCGGCTTGCGCGGCGCGTGCCAGCTGCACAGCATTTTTCTCGGCCTGGCACCAGCCGGTGCGCATCTTCAGCGTGACCGGCACGCCCTGGGGGGCACAGGCTTGCACCACGGCAGACACAATCTGCAGCGCCAGCGCCTGGTCTTGCATCAACGCCGAGCCGGCCCACTTGTTGCAGACCTTTTTGGCCGGGCAGCCCATGTTGATGTCGATGATTTGGGCGCCGCGGTCAATGTTGAAACGCGCCGCGTCGGCCATCATCTGCGCCTCGGTGCCGGCAATTTGCACCGCAATCGGACCGGGCTCGCCAGCATGGTTGGCGCGGCGCGAGGTTTTGAGCGAGTCTTGCAAATCTGGCCGGCTGGTCACCATTTCACTCACCGCGTAGCCCGCGCCCAGCTGTTTGCACAACTGGCGAAATGGCCGATCTGTCACCCCCGCCATGGGGGCAACAAAATAGCGGTTAGGCAAAACGTACGGGCCAATGTGCATGCGAGCAGTGGCAGTGTGAGTGCAGTAAGAGGGGGTGTCGTGGGGGAAGGTGAAGATTCTATCTGCTCAAAATTTCAGCACTTGAAACCCGCATCCAGCAGCGCAAGAGCTGTGCTATCCCTATACTCGCGCACCCATGGAACTCTGGCTGGAACACCTTTTGACGTTGCTGGCACTGCCCAAATTTGGCTTGAGCACGGTGTTTGTGGTGTCTTTCATTTCAGCCACCTTGCTGCCACTGGGCTCAGAGCCCGCCGTGTTTGGCCTGGTTGAACTCAATCCCAGTTTGTTTTGGCCAGCCATTGCCGTGGCCACTGCGGGCAACACCTTGGGCGGCGCGGTGAGCTGGTGGATGGGTCTGGCCTCGCACAAAGTGATAGAGCGGCACCAGCATTCAAAACACCACCTGCGCGCGCTTGACTGGCTGGAACGGCTGGGGCCCAAAGCCTGCCTGCTGGCCTGGTTGCCGCTGGTTGGCGACCCACTGTGCGCGGTGGCGGGCTGGCTGAAGCTGCCGTTTTGGCCGTGCTTGCTGTACATGGCCATTGGCAAATGCGCCCGCTACATCGTCATGACCGCCGCCCTGTTGGGTGTTTTTGGCAGCTGACACAGAAACATTGCATCCTCGGCACAAAAAAAACCCCACCTTAGCAGGCAGGGACAGGGCTCACACTCAGCATCAGAAAGCTACATAAAAAGTAGCTACTCACGCTTATTTCATAAGCGATAGAGCCCTATTTTCTTATCCATCAAGAGCTGAACAAGAAGTTCATCACGTCGCCATCTTTGACGACATAGTCTTTGCCCTCGGCGCGCATCTTGCCCGCATCTTTGGCACCCTGCTCACCCTTGAAAGCGACAAAGTCGTCATAGGCAATGGTTTGGGCGCGGATGTAGCCTTTTTCGAAATCGGTGTGGATCACGCCAGCGGCTTGCGGGCCGGTGTCGCCTTTGTGGATGGTCCAGGCGCGCACTTCCTTGATCCCGGCGGTGAAGTAAGTTTGCAAACCCAACAGGTCATAAGCAGCGCGAATCAGGCGGTTCAGACCCGGCTCGTGCAAGCCCAGCTCTTCCAGAAACATCAAGCGGTCTTCGTCGCTCATTTCAGACATTTCGGCTTCCAGCTTGGCGCTGATGGCCACTACCGGCGCGTGTTGGGCGGTGGCGTATTCCGTTAAACGGTCCAGGAACGGGTTGTTGGTGAAACCGTCTTCGGCCACATTGGCCACAAACATGGCGGGCTTGGCGGTGATCAAAAAGAATTGTTTCAGCAACGGCAGCTCTTCTTTGCTGAAATCAAGGGTGCGCACCGGCTTGGCTTCGTTGAGCGCCGCCTGGCAGCGCTCCAACATACCCACCAGTTTGATGGCTTCTTTGTCCGCACCCGATTTGGCGGCTTTTTGGTAGCGTGCCAGCGCTTTGTCCACGGTGCTGAGGTCAGCCAGGCAAAGCTCGGTTTGAATCACTTCAATGTCAGAAATCGGGTCGACCCGGCCAGAGACGTGGATCACGTTGTCGTCTTCAAAACAGCGCACCACGTTGATGGTGGCATCGGTCTCGCGGATGTGTGCCAAAAACTTGTTGCCCAAGCCTTCACCAGTGCTGGCCCCCGCCACCAAGCCAGCAATGTCCACAAACTCCACAATGGCGCGCTGCACCCGCTCGGGGTGGACGATGGCGCTCAAGGCATCCAGCCGGGGGTCGGGCACTTCGACAATGCCCACATTGGGTTCAATGGTGCAAAACGGGTAGTTTTCTGCTGCGATGCCAGCCTTGGTCAGCGCGTTGAACAGGGTTGATTTACCCACATTGGGCAAGCCCACAATGCCACATTTCATAACAAATCCTCAAACAAACTAAAAGAGCGGTCAACCTGCAAACAGCGCACGTTTAAACCCCAAAAAACCACGAAAAACAGGCTGAGAAGTGTATGCGATGCGGTTATTTTGTTGGTTTTGCCGTGGGCGGCGCCCGCTTCTACAATCTTGCGCATGACTCAACACCTTGATATTTGCATCCGTGGCGGTGGCATTGTGGGCCATACGCTGGCGTTGTTATTGGCCAAAGACCGCCTGCGCGTGGGGCTGGTGGCTCCGCCGCCGCCAGCCGACGCGCAGGCGGACGTGCGGGTCTACGCGCTCAACGCCAAGTCCAAAGCCTTGCTGGAGTCGGTGCGCTGCTGGCCTGACGCCCAACACGCCACTGAAGTGACCGACATGCAGGTCGAGGGCGACGACGGCGGCTCTGTGACGTTTGCCGCCAGCAGCCTGGGGGTGCAGGCGCTGACCTGGATGGTGGACGTGCCCGCCCTAGAGGCGCAGCTGCGCGAGGCGGTCAAGTTTCAGCCGCACATTGAGCTGCTAGAAAGCCCCCAACCCGCCACCCTGACGGTGGTGTGCGAAGGCCGCGCAAGCCGCACCCGGGAAGAATTTGGTGTGGAATTTACCGCGACCCGCTACCCCCAAACCGCCATTGCCGCGCGCCTGAGCTGTGAAAAACCGCACGCGCAAGTGGCTCGCCAATGGTTCAAGGGCGACGAGATTTTGGCCTTCTTGCCTATGGACGGCGCCCAAGGGCAAACGGTGGGGCTGGTGTGGTCGCTGCCCGATGCCCGCGCGGCAGAGATGCTGCAAGCCGATGACGCTGATTTTTGCGAGCAACTTCAAACCCTGTGTGACCACAGCTTGGGCACACTGGCGCTGACTGGCGCACGCAAAGCCTGGCCACTGCAGTCGGCGCAGGCCAGCCGCTGGATCGGGGTCAACCAGGGTCAGAGTTGGGCGCTGGCGGGCGACGCAGCGCACAACGTGCACCCGCTGGCTGGCCAAGGGCTCAACTTGGGGCTGGGCGACGTGGCCGAGCTGGCTCAGGTGCTGCACACCCGTGCCTACTGGCGGCCGGTCAACGACGCCCGGCTGCTGCGCCGCTACGAGCGCGCCCGTCGCGCAGAAGTTACCACCACCGATGCCGCCATGACGATGCTGCAGCAGTTGTTTGCCAAGCCTGGCAACGGCTGGCAAAAATTGCGCAACTGGGGCATGTTGGGTTTCGAGCTCAGTGGCATGACCAAACACTGGGCCGCCCGCCAAGCCATGGGCTTGTGAACCGTATCAGGTCGCATCCAGCGGGAACTTCTTGGCAGCGCACCCGTCTGATGGATTCATTTTTTTAACAGGACGCACATGAAAAGACTCCTTTCACCCTTACTGGTCTGCGCCCTGCTGACCGCCACCACCGCGGGCGCGCAAGAGGCGGCCATTCGCAAAAACCTGCCTGAGCGGATTCCGCAATTGCAAAAAATTGACGAGGTCAGCAAAACCCCGATAGACGGCATTTTTGAGGTGCGCGTGAACGGCACTGACATTTATTACACCGATGCCCAGGCCAATTACCTGATTCAAGGCAACCTGATCGACACCAAGCAAAAACGCAACCTGACCGAAGAGCGGGTAGACAAGCTCACCGCCATCAACTTTGACGCACTGCCATTCAAAGATGCTTTCACCATCGTGCGGGGCAACGGCAAACGCAAGCTGGCGGTGTTTGAAGACCCCAACTGTGGTTACTGCAAGCGCTTTGAGAAAGACTTGCAAAAGATCAACAACGTCACCGTGTACCTGTTTTTGTACCCCATTTTGAGCGCTGACTCGGGTGAAAAATCAAAAGCCATCTGGTGCGCCAAAGACAAGGCCAAGGCTTGGCAAGACTGGATGGTGCGCGACATCACGCCCCCGGCGGCCAGCTGCGACAGCGCCGCCATTGCCCGCAATGTGGCACTGGGGCACAAGTTCAAGATCACCGGCACGCCCACGCTGGTGTTTGCCGATGGCTCACGCGTGCCCGGTGCCGTGGGTGCTGACCAAGTTGAAAAACGCCTGAATTAAAAACGCCTGAACTGACTGACCTGGCCTGTGCGCCACCAGGAAACCCACATGAGCTCTGATGCAACCGCGCTGGTCTACGACGTGCGTGCCCACAACCTGCACGCGCACCTGTACCAGATCACACTCACCGTGCCGCAGCCAGCAGCTGACCAGTGCCTGAGTTTGCCGGTGTGGATACCCGGCAGCTACCTGGTGCGCGAGTTTGCCAAACACCTGCAGGGGCTGCAAGCCCAGCAAAATGGCCAAGCGGTGGCCTTGACCCAGCTCGACAAATGCAGCTGGCAAGCCCACTGCAGCCCTGCTGCGGCGCTGGTGCTGCACTATGAGGTGTATGCGTTTGACGCCTCGGTGCGCACCGCCTGGCTCGATGCCCAACGCGGCTTTTTTAACGGCACCAGCCTGTGCCTGCAGGTGCACGGCCAAACCCAGCAGCCACACCTGTTGCGCTTAAGCGCGGCTGGCCTGCCCAAAGACTGGCACGCCGCCTGCGCCTTGCCCGCCCAAAAAGTCACTTCCCGCGGGTTTGACAGCTACTTGGCTGCCAACTACGACGAACTGGTGGACAGCCCGGTCGAGCTGGGTGCGTTTTGGCAAGGGCACTTTGTGGCCTTTGGCGTGACGCACCGTTTTGTGGTGGCGGGCGCACCGCCCAGTTTTGACGGCGCGCGCCTGTTGGCCGATGCCCAGCGCGTGTGCGAGACTGAAATTGGCTTCTGGCATGGCCAGCACACGGCCGACGCACCGCACCGGCATTACCTGTTTTTGCTCAATGCCGTGCACGACGGCTATGGTGGGCTGGAGCACCGCCACAGCACCGCCTTGATTTGCCGCCGTGCCGACCTGCCCCGCACCGATGCCAGCCCAGCCGCCCCCCCACCAGCGGGCTACACCACGCTGCTGGGCTTGATCAGCCACGAATACTTTCACACCTGGAACGTCAAGCGCCTGCGCCCGGCCGAGTTTGCCCACTACAACTACGCGCAGGAAAACTACACCGAACTGCTGTGGTTTTTTGAAGGCTTCACCAGCTACTTTGACGACCTGCTGCTGCGCCGAGCTGGCCTGATTGACAGCGCCAAATACCTCACGCTGCTGGCAAAAACCATCAATCAGGTGCGGCAAACCCCTGGGCGCCGGGTGCAAAGTGTGGCGCAAGCCAGCTGGGATGCCTGGGTCAAATACTACCGACCGGACGAGAACAGCGCCAACGCCACGGTGAGTTACTACACGCTGGGCTCGTTGATTGCGCTGTGCCTGGATTTAAGCCTGCGCCAAACGACCCACAGCAGCCTGGATGCCGTCATGCGCACGCTGTGGCAGCGCTGCCAGGGTGGCGCCATGACCGAGCAAGACGTGACCGATGCGGTGACCGCCTTGGGCAGCGCAGCACTGGCCACCCAGCTGCAGCAATGGGTGCATGGCACGGCTGATTTACCGCTTGAAAAATTGCTGAAAGCGCAGGGCATTTGCTACACCTTAGAGAGTGCCTCACGCTTGGAGCAATTGGGCTTGAAGGTGATTGAGCAACAAGGCTTGAAGGTCAAGAGCGTGCTGCGTGGCAGTGCCGCGGAAGCTGCCGGCATGGCCGCGGGGGACGAGTGGCTGGGCATCTTGCTTGACTCGGACGTGGCGCCAGCAGGAGCCAGCGCGCACCCAGGCTGGCGCATCCACACGCCGGACGACGTGGCACTGGTGCTGGGGCAAGCCAGCGCTTTTCAGGCCTTGGTGGCGCGTGACCAGCGCTTGATGTGGTTGCCAGTGCGTCTGCCCAAAACGCTTCACAACGTGCGTTTGAGTGTGTCCGACCCCGCCCTGGCAGAGGTTTGGCTGGCCACCCACGATAAATAAAAATGATAGCTATCTACGCTTATTTCATAAGCTCTAGAGGCCAATTTCTTATATTTTTTTAAAAGGAGACTGCATGAACTATGAACTGATCACCGTCCGCACCGAAGCCGACAAAGTGGGCGTCATCACCCTGAACCGCCCGAAACAGCTCAACGCCCTCAACGAGCAACTGATGACCGAACTTGGCCACGCCCTGCAAGCCTTTGACGCCGCCCCGGCCGTGGGCTGCATCGTTCTCACCGGCAGCGAAAAAGCTTTTGCCGCTGGCGCCGACATTGGCGGCATGGCCAGCTTCAGCTTTGCCGACGTGTACAAAAACGATTTCATCACCCGCAACTGGGAGGCCATCCGTGCCATTCGCAAACCGGTGATTGCCGCCGTGAGCGGTTTTGCGCTGGGCGGCGGCTGCGAGCTGGCGATGATGTGCGACTTCATCATTGCCGCTGACAACGCCCGCTTTGGCCAGCCCGAGATCAAACTGGGCATCATCCCCGGCGCCGGGGGCACGCAGCGCCTGCCGCGCGCAGTAGGCAAGGCCAAAGCCATGGACATGGCACTGACCGGCCGCATGATGGACGCAGCCGAGGCTGAACGCGCCGGGCTGGTGAGCCGTGTGGTGCCGTTGGACAAGTTGATGGACGAAGCCTTGGGCGCGGCACTGCAGATTTGCGACTTTTCTCAGGTGGCGGTGATGGCAGCCAAGGAGTCAGTGAACCGCTCCTTTGAAGGCACGCTGGCAGATGGCATCATGTTTGAGCGACGCATGTTTCACGCGCTGTTTGCCACCGCCGATCAAAAAGAAGGCATGGATGCGTTTGTCAACAAGCGCAAAGCCGTGTTCACCCACCGGTAAGGTTACCGCGGCTTGGCCAGCGGCCACTGCACGGTCACGCACAGGCCGCCCAGCTGGGCTGAGCGGCTGACCGACACCTGGGCGTTGTAGACCTTGGCAATGCGCCGCACGATCGACCAGCCCAAGCCGCTACCGGTTTGCTCGGTGCCAAGCACCCGGTAAAAGCGCTCTCCCAGGCGCGCCATCTCGGCCTCAGCCAAACCTGGGCCACTGTCTTGCACCTGCAGCATGACCTGGTTTTCGCTCACTTTGACCGACACCGCCACTTTGGCTGCGTCCGGGCTGTAGCGCATGGCGTTGTCAATCAAATTGCGCACCAGCACGCTGGTCAGCATGTCGTCTGCGGCAATGAGGGCGGGCGCGGGGGCGTCAAGCGCCAGCTCTTGTTCACGCCCCAAGGCAATCAGAGCCAGGTCGGCGGCCACACGCTGCGCCAGCGCAGACACATCGACACAGCCGGTGGGGGCGGCGGTGCTGGAAGACTCCAGTCGCGACAGGGTGAGCAACTGCTCCACCAAATGGGTGGCGCGGTCGCAACCGGCCAGGGTGTAGTTCAAAGCCCGGTTGCGCTGCGCGTCGTCTGAACCCGCGCCCAACGCCACTTGGGCTTGGGTGCGAATGGCGGCAATGGGGGTGCGCAGTTCGTGCGCCGCGTCTGCCGTGAAACGGCGCTCTGAAGCCACCATGGTCTGGATGCGCTCAAACAAGGCGTTGAGGGAGTGCACCACCGGTGCAATTTCAGTGGGCACGTCTGGCAGCACCACCGCATCGAGCGTGTGCGGTTGGCGCTGTGCCAGGGTCAGGCTCAAATGCCGCAGCGGCGCCAAGCCATTGCGCACCGCCAGCCAGCCCACCACCGCCAGCAGCGGCAAGGCCGACAGCAAAGGCATCAACACGCCTTTGAGCACAGCCCACAGAATAGCGTCGCGCGATTTGACTTGCTCACCCACAAACACCTGCACATCGCCCTCGCTGCCCTGTGCGGCAAACACCCGCCACGCTGAATCATCAGGCATGCGCACCGTAGAAAAGCCACGTGTTTTGCCAGACATGGGGGTCTTGCCGGCATTGGCCGAGTTCATGGTCAGCACGCCTTCATGAAACACCTGAAATGCCACCCTGGGCGCATATTTGTGCAGTGAAGGCGCATCTTCCACATGGCTGTCTTCTGTGTCGTTTGCGCTCACGTCGTTGCCATGGCCGGTTTGTTGCACTACCAGCAAGGCGGCTGACTGGGCCAAGTGACCATCGAGCAAATCGCCCAGCTCGTCGCTCACATCCACCCAAGTCAAGGCGCCGGCACCCAGCCAGACCAGGGTCACCATCAGCAACAGCAGACTGAGCAAGCGGGCTTGCAAAGATTTCAGGCGGGGCAACAAGGTCATGGGCGGTAGCAGCAGGCCAGGCGCTGGGTCAGGCGGTCAGCTTGGGGCGCAGCAAGGTGTAGCCAATGCCGCGCACGGTTTGGATCAGCTCTGGCTTGAGTTTTTTGCGCAGGTGGTGAATGTGCACTTCCACGGCATTGCTCTCCACCTCATGCCCCCAGCTGTAGAGCTGTTGCTCCAGCTGCTCGCGTGACATGACTCGCCCCACTGCCAGCATCAGCACGTGCAGCAAATCAAACTCTCGGGTCGACAGGGTGACCGGTTGGTCTTCAAACACCACTTGGCGCGCTGCGGGGTTCATTTGAATCGCACCGCAGGTCAGCAGGTCTTGGGTTTGCCCGTGGGCGCGCCGCACCAGCGAGCGCAAGCGCGCGCCCAGCTCGAACAAATCAACCGGTTTGAGCACGTAGTCATCGGCACCCAGGTCTAGCCCTTTGATGCGCTCTGGCACGGCGTCGCGGGCGGTCAACACCAGCACGGGGGTGGTGATTTTTTTGGCTCGGATGGCCTGCAGCACATCCATGCCGTCTTTTTGTGGCAGACCCAAGTCCAGCACAGCGGCCTGGTAGTCGCCACTGCACAACTCGCGCTCTGCCGCTAGGCCATCACGCACCCAGTCCACTTGAAAGCCCTGCTGGCGCAGGCCGGCACGCAGGCCATCCCCCAGCATGGCATCGTCTTCAGCCAACAAAATCCGCATGGTTAACCCTTTGTTTGAAAGTGGTGCATGGTGTTAATCGTCATCGCCACCACGCCAGCCCTGGCTGCCGTAGCGACCTGGGTTGCTGTAACCATGGCCTTCGCTTTGGTAGCCACTACCGCCCTGGGTGTTGACCACTGGGCTTTGCCATTGCAAATACCAAAAACCCAGCACACAGCACACCAGCACCAGCGCCAGCGGCCACCATGACCAACCAATTTTGTCTTTGGACAAGCCTTGCTTGTAGCCGCTGATCATCGAGCCCACCAGGTTTTCGCCTTGCATCACGCTGGCCAGCAACACACCCGCCACATGCACCCCCACCACCGCCAACATCAACCCCGCTGCGCCCTCGTGAATTTCTTTCACGCTGTGGGCTGCGCCATTGAAATACACCCAGCCGGTGTAGACCACCACCAACGTGGCCAGCAGCATCAGCACAATCGACACCGCTCCCAGCGGGTTGTGCCCCACCGAATGTTTGGGCTTGAGCTGGAGCATGTCGCTGGCACATTGCGCCACCGCTTCAGGCCCACGGATGAAACTGGTAAAGCGGGCATAGCGCGTGCCAATCAGCCCCCACACCACCCGAAACGCCACCAAACCCACCATGGTGTAGCCTAAAGTCAGGTGCACGCCCATCAGGCGGTCACTCTCAGACGTGATGTAAGCCCCGGCAAAGCTCAAGGCCAGTAGCCAGTGAAACACCCTGGTAGGTGCATCCCAGACCAGTATTTTGTTGTTGTCGGTCACCATGGCGGCTGAACTTAGTTGGGGATACGAACGCTGTGTTCGTTGAAATCGCCATTTTCAGCACCTTGGTGACATGCCACACAGTTGGAAGGGCTGCCTATGGAGGGACGCGCCCAGGTGCTGTTGTTCACATGCTTGCCGTGTTTGCGCTGAAACCAGTAAGACTCGGTGATGCGGTTTTCAGGTGGCATTTCGCTGACCCGCTTGTAAGTGCCCGCATTGCTGGTCAGGTATTGCGAAATGGCGCTGGCACTGGCTGCGTCAATGGACGCATCGTTGCCAAAGTGTTTGCTCAGATTGGCCATCATGTTCTGCCATGACCCTGCTGGCAACAAACCGGCTGGGTAAGCCATGTGACATGAAGCACATTCGGTTTTGTATTGCGGTGGTGCATTGCTGACCATGCCGCCGCGCGAACCACCGCCCCAGCTACCGCCCCACCAGCGTCCGCCCCCTTCGTCATCATCCGCCCAGGCCGCATGCATGCTGCCGGCGGTGAGCAATAAAACCAAAGAAGTTTTCAGAAGATGGGACAAGCGTGGCATGGGGTTTCTCCAATAAATATACGGTGAAAGTAATGTAGGTTTGAGGGATTAAGCAATTCTTAAGACCTGCCCCATCTGCTTGAAAATTGTGTCACAAACCAAAAAGTCGCAGTATTCTTGCCACCCTTGCCAGACACTCGTGATCAGCATCACCCCATCAACTTCCTGGAGCACCCTATGCTTTTCAAACTCAACGCCCTGCGTCAAACATTCACTGCCATAGCCTGCACCCTGGCCCTGTGCGCTGGCACGGCCAGTCACGCCCAAGTGTGGGGCAGCGCTCCGCAGGACAGCCGCCAAGCGGCTCAAGCCCGGTATGAAGCCGACAAAAAACTTTGCGCCCAAGAAGCCTCACCCGAGGCACGCATTCAATGCCGACGCGATGCCCAAAGCATTTTTGACAACGCCGTGGCCGGCCAACAACCCGGCGTGTACCAAACCCAAAACTACGGCCAGGCGGTCTGTACCGACTGCGGTCGGGTGACCGCGGTGAATGTGTCAGAACAAGGTGGCGTGAATGGCACGGTGGGGATGATTGCTGGCGGTGTGGCCGGTGCCGTGCTGGGGCATCAGGTGGGCGGCGGGTTTGGCAAAGACCTGGCCACCATTGCCGGTGCCGCCGGGGGCGCTTACGCCGGTAAAACCCTGGCCGAGGGCGCAGGTGGCCGCAAGGTCTGGACAGTGAGTGTGCAATACACCGACGGGCGCACCGGCAGCTTCAACTTTGAACAAGACCCTGGCCTGGCGGTAGGCACGGCGGTGAAGAACTCTGGCAATACCTTGGTGCGCAACTAAAGCCCTGTGCGCAAATGGCAAAACGCCCAACCGCCTCAGTAGGCGTTTTGCCCCTGAATCAATGCCAGCGGTGTGAGCAAAATGATTTTCAGGTCGAGCCAAATCGACCAGTGCTCCAGGTAATAGATGTCGTGTTTGATGCGCCCTTCCATTTTGTCGAGCGTTTCGGTGCGACCCCGGTAACCACAGATTTGTGCCCAACCGGTGATGCCGGGTTTGACCTTGTGGCGCAGTGCGTAATGCGGAATCAACTTTTGGTATGCCGCGTTGTGCGACAACGCGTGTGGACGCGGCCCCACAATCGACATGCGCCCTTGCAGCACGTTGATGAACTGCGGCAATTCATCCAAACTGGTTTTGCGCAACAAGCGACCCATCGGGGTCACCCGCGCGTCTTGCGGACAAGCTTGGGTCACGCACCCCTCAGGCTCATGGTGCAGCACCATGGTGCGAAATTTGTAAACCCAGATTTCATCGCCGTTCCAGCCATTGCGTTTTTGTTTGTAAAACACCGGTCCGGGCGAGGTGAGCTTGATGGCGGCAGCTGTGAGCAGCAATACCGGCGCCAGCAACAACAGCATCAAGCTCGCCACGCCATAGTCCAATGCTGCCTTGATCATGCGGCTACTGCCATGCATGGGTGACACCGACGCATCGACCATGGGAATACCGAGGGTGACGCTCATGCCGTGGTTCAAAATTTGGTACATGTGCAAGTCAGGCAGCAGGCGGATGTTGGCCACCGATTGGCTCAAAGCCTGCATCACCGCATCCAGCGCGTCATGGTCGACCATGCGCAAACCGACCCAGACCTCATCAGGCTTGTGCTGGGCATCAAAGGCGGCAATGGCCGCCACATCTGACAAGGCCACCTCGCCCACAATGTCAAAACCGCTCCACGTGGCACCCTTAACGCGCTCGCGCACGGTGTCCAACACCCCGGCATCTCCCACCAACAGCAAGCGCTTGTGCTGATAGCCGGCTCGGCGCATGTGCGCCATGATGAAAAACACAGCCACTCGCCCCAGACACAAGGTGACCATGGTGGTCAGCAACCAAATGACCAGCCAGGCGCGCGAGAACGTGTCAGCCGTGTGGGTCAGTGCCAGCAGCACCAGCAACGCCAGCTAGGCCGTGGACCACCCCAACAACACCCGCCCGACCATCGCAGCCAGCGCGCCGCCAGGCCACATGCGGTAGACCTTGCCTAAAAACAGCGTGGCCAAAACAGCCGTCATCAGGCTCAACAGTTGCTCAGAAGGTGCCGGGCTGACCCATTGCTGATCTGACGCAAAACGCCATTGGTAAGCCAGCCAGCCGCCCAGCCAGATGGCCAAAAAATCAAGCCATTGCACCAGCACACTGGCCAGCGAAGCAGATTTTTTGATGGGGTTGAACATGGTAATGGCAAACTGGCAAGGGCTTGAAAAAATATCTAAGAATTCTAAGGGGGCACCAGCCAAACCCAGCTTCCGTCCAAAGGCGCGCGCCAGGCAATGTGGATAATTGCACGTTGGCGTGACGTTCACGCCATGAATTGCGTGGGATTGACCCCCAAAAGGTAACCAGACATGACTGCCATGAAACCGTTTGAAATTGCTCGGGAAACGCTCAAACAACTGACGCTTCAAAAGTTAGCGCCCACCCCGCTCAATTACCAACGTCTCTACAACAGCATTGCTGAGCTGCCCAATGAGCCCGCTTTCCCTGCAGAGCGGTTGCGCGACATTGCCCTGGCCTTGCCCACCAAAACACCGGGACAGCAAAAGCAGCGTGGCTTGCTTGAGTCTGCCATCAACCAGCTCAATTGGGAGGGGGTCAAAAATGCCTTGATGGCCTACGGCGGTTTCAGCCCCCCCGCGGTTGCGCCCAGCGCACCAGTGGCGGTCTTGGCGCCAACCCCACCACCCGCAGTTGCGCCTGACAGTGTGACGCAGGCCCTCAACCCCACAGCCCCAGCGCTGACGGCTGAATTTTTTGCCCAAATTGCCCGCATGATCGAATACGTGCAACCCGCCTTGGGACAAGACGATGAGCACTTTAAGACGCAAACCCAAACCTTGCTCAGCACCTTGCGCCAGCCCGACACAGATGCGATTGAAGCCAAAAAATTGCTGCAAAACTACAGCAACCGCTTGTCTTTTGCGGCTGAAGACCAGGCTGAAATCAAAACCATGCTGCTCAAGTTGCTGCACTTGATCATTGAAAACATCAGCCACTTGAGCCTGGACGATGGCTGGCTCAAGGGTCAGGTTGATGCCTTGATGGCCGTGTGCGTGCCGCCCATCACACTGCGCCGCTTGGATGATGTGGAGCAACGCCTGAAAGATGTGATCCACAAACAAACCGAGGCCAAAACACAAGCCGTCAAAGCGCAAGAAGACATGCGTCAAATGCTGGCTGCTTTCATTGAGCGGCTAGCCTCCATGACCGAGACCACCAGCGGTTTTCATGCCCAAATGGAGAGCAGCGCCAAGCTGATTGAACAAGCCAAATCGATTGCCGACATTGCCCCCGTGCTGAAAGACGTGGTGGGTGCCACCCGGCACATGGCGCAAGACAGCCTGACCGCCCGCGATGCCTTGCAAGGCATGAAGAAAAAAGTGGAGGCCACCGAAGCCGAGCTCTCCAAACTGCACCAAGAGCTAGACCGCGTCAGCGCCCAAGCCCGGCACGACCCGCTCACCGGGGCACTCAACCGGCAAGGGCTGGACGAAGCCATCAACCGCGAAGTCTCCAAAGTGCGCCGCATGGACACGCCGTTGTGCGTGTCGCTACTGGACATTGACAATTTCAAAAAACTCAATGACACCCTGGGGCACGCCACCGGCGATGTGGCGCTGACCCACCTGGCCAACGTGACCCGTGAGGTGATGCGCCCGCAAGACACATTGGCGCGCTACGGCGGTGAAGAGTTTGTGATTTTGCTGCCCGACACGCCCATCGACAAAGGCATTGAAGCCATGCAGCGCCTGCAGCGCGAGCTGACCAAAAAATTTTTCATGGCAGGCACTGAAAAAGTGTTGATCACCTTCAGTGCCGGTGTCGCCCAGCTACAAGCCGACGAAGCGGGTGCTCAAGCCATCAAGCGCGCCGATCAAGCCATGTATTTGGCCAAGCGCGCTGGTAAAAACCGGGTGTTGGGGGCTTGAACCAAGTCACTTGATGTCCATGACCCACTGGATCATGTACTTGGCCACGAACCCCACCATGCCAAATGCCAAGCCCAGCATCATGACAAAAAAACCAAACTTGCCAGCTTTCGACTCCCATGCCAGCTGCCCAATGATGAACAGCATGTAAAGCATCAGGCCACCAACGCCAAAGGTCATGCCAAAAGCAGCGATTTGTTCTTCTGTATAGCCAAACATGGGCAAGGGTTCTTTCAGGTCTGAGGTTAAGAAACAGTCAACTTTGAGTGTTCTAGCTTAACCTCAGTTCCCTGCCCCTATGAATTGGGTTGCATCTGGCCTTTTTGACCGCGCCCGCCGCCATGCATGCCTTTGGCGCCCTGCGCATGGCCTTGACCCATCATTTCATGTGCATCAAAAGTTTTTTGTTGCTCTGGGGTCAACACAGCATAAAACGCCTTGGTAGCTTCCATGCGCTTGTCCATGGCGGCGGCCATTTCACCCATGCGTTGGGCGCGCATTTCCTTCATTTTGTCCATGCGCTCTGGGGTGGTGAGCTTGGCCATGTCAGCCATGGCAGCAGGCTGTTTGCCCATCATGCCACCTGGGGCTTTGTGCGACTCGGTGAAAGTGGTCCAGGCTGCTTCTTGCGCTGGCGTGAGCTTCAACTGAGCCTTCAACGCAGCATGGCGCTTGTCCATCATGGCCTGCATTTTGGCCGGGTCCATCTTGCCCATGCTGTGCTGTCCCATGCCCTGGCCTTGCATGCCACCCATCATGTCGCACTGCCCTCCACCCATGGGGGAGGCTGAGTAAGCCCAACCAGCAGCCAACAACAAACCAGCGACCAGAGAAATTTTGAGATTCGTTTTCATGATCAAGTCCTTCAAGTTAAAACCGCTGACTCAACATGAGCATCGGTGTGAAATGAATTGTGCGCAGCCTGTGTATCGCGCCTGTGTGTCAACTTCAAAGCTTTGTAAAGTTTTGCCAAGTTTGGAGCCGCTGCAGCCGTGAATTGATGGGATGATCAGCGGCTTTTGTATCCCATTGAGCAAAGGTTTTTTTGTGTTTAAGAACATCATCATGTACCGCATCGTGCCGGGCTGGAGCAGCACCGCCGAAGAAGTTGAAACCCGCTTGCATGACCACCCGTTTGTGGCCTGTGGCGCATCGCAAGAAAAATCTGTGGGCTGGATCGAGCCCCGAGGCGTTGACCACGGACCGCTGCTGGAAGTAGTGGCAGGGCAATGGGTGTTGAAGCTGATGACCGAGACCCGTGCCCTGCCGGCCTCGGTGGTCAACCGCAAAGCCCAGGAGCGGGCGGCGCAGATTGAAGCCACCACCGGACGCAAGCCCGGCAAGAAAGAAACCCGCGACCTCAAAGACGACATTCGCCTGGAACTGCTGCCCATGGCCTTTACCAAACTCTCCAGCACCTGGGTTTGGATTGACCGCGCGGCCAACCTGCTGGTCATGGATGCCAGCAGCCAAGCGCGTGCCGACGAGCTGGTCACGCTGCTGGTGCAATGCCTGCCGGGCTTGGCGCTGGCACTGGTCAACACCCAAACCTCGCCCAGTGCAGCCATGGCCGAGTGGCTGGTCAGCATGGAAGCGCCACAGGGTTTCAGCGTGGACAGGGAGTGTGAGCTGAAAGCCGCAGACGAGTCCAAAGCCGTGGTGCGCTACGCCCGCCACCGACTTGACACCGACGAAGTCAAGCAACACATCGAGGGCGGGAAAATGCCCACCCGCCTGGCCTTGACCTGGAACGACCGCGTGTCATTTGTCTTGACCGAAGGCCTGCAACTGAAAAAAGTGGCTTTTTTGGACGTGGTGTTTGAAGGCGCCAGCGCCAGCAAAGACGATGGCTTTGATGCCGATGTGACCATCGCCACCGGCGAACTGCAGCAAGCTTTGCCGGTCTTATTGGAAGCCTTGGGTGGCGAAATGCAGGCTTAGGGCGCGTCCTTGACCAGCCTCGTAACCCAAAAAAGGCGGCCAAAGCCGCCTTTTTGACGCCTGATGGCGCTTACTTCTTCATTGAACAGGTATTGAAACCAAAAATGGCGTAGGGCGGACACCAGCCGATAGCACCCGTGGCCAGCGGCACCACGCCCAACCAACCCCAGACACCAATGGTGCCCATGAGGGTCAAGCCAAGCAACACCAGCCCCAGCACAATGCGCAAGATGCGGTCAATACCGCCAACATTTGATTTCATAAAAAGTCCTTGAATAAACAGGTTAAAGAGAAAACAGCCTGCGTATTACACCTGTCCGAACCCCTAGGGTCTGTGACTCAAGTCACCCAGCCAAGGCACGCAAAGCGGCGCCGTTGATGATCTGAATCTGCTCTCGCCCCAAGCTGACCCAGCCTTCGCGCTCAAAGCGGCGCAGCAAACGGGTCACGATTTCGCGCACTGTGCCCAGCTCGTCGGCCAAACTTTGGTGGGTGATACGCAACTGCTGGCCGTGCCCCAGCAGTGCCGCAGCCAGGCGACGGTCGAGCTTTTGAAACGCCACAGCATCCACCAAAGCGGTCAAGTCGGCCATGCGATCAGCAAACAAGCCCAGCACGTCGTTGCGAAACGCCGGGGTTTCCAGCCAACGTTTGAACAGCGCCACCCCAATCAGCATCAACGTGCTGGGCTTGGTGGTGATGCCGCAAGCCGACAGCGGCTGCGCCCGAAACAGGCTGGCGCTAGAGACCAGACACAACTCACCGGGCACCACGCGGTACAGCTCCAGCGAACGCCCGTCGTCTGAGTTGCGCGACACCTTGATCTCGCCTTGCAGCACCAGAGGGAAACCCTGGCAGGGTGCGTTTTCGCTAAAAAGCACGGTTTGGGCGGGCACCTCAAACGATGCCAGCCCAGACTCCGGCGCCGCAGGCTGCGGCTGCACCTGCGCCAGCGATGGGTACAAGTGCACCAGCTGCGCGGTCCAATCCAGGCCAGACATGCGCTCAGGCAACGGTAAAACCTTCTTCGGCAATGGCTTTTGCCAACGCCTCGCGCGGCTGCGTGGAGGTCACCTCCACCCGGTTGGCATGGCGGTCTGCCTGCACTTCAGCGCTGCGGTCTAACAGGCGCACTGCCCGCACCACGGTTTTCTCGCAATGCTCACAGGTCATGCCCGTCACCGTAAATATCTGCTTCATCTCAAATCCTTCGAAAATAGCGGTTTATCTGAGAAGACTATTGTGACCTTTTCACCCCGCTGCTTCACCACCCACCATGACATCACCTCAAAACCCCAGCACCCTGCGCATTGACATTGGCATTCACGGCATGACCTGCGCCTCGTGCGTGGGTCGAGCCGAGCGGGCGTTGAAAAAAGTTCCTGGCGTGACCGAAGTCAGCGTCAACCTGGCCACCGAATCGGCGCGTGTTGTGGTCAATGCCTCCGAGCAGATAGAAGCCCGGCTCAGGCGTGCCGTGCGTGATGCCGGGTATGAGCCAGTGGCCGCCAATGCCGCCATTGATGCCCCCAGCGCATCCAACTGGGCGGGGTTTGCCCCGGTGGCGCTGGGTCTGCTGCTGTCCATGCCGCTGATGCTGCCCATGCTGGGGGGCTTGTGGGGGCAACACTGGATGCTGCCAGCCTGGCTGCAGTTTGCTTTGGCCACCCCGGTGCAGTTTATTTTGGGGGCGCGGTTTTATAAGGCTGGTTGGCACTCACTCAAGTCGCTCAGTGGCAACATGGACTTGCTGGTGTCACTGGGCACCACTGCGGGCTGGCTGCTGTCGGTGTGGCTGTGGCTCAGCAGCGCGCCTGGGGCTCAGCCGCATTTGTACTTTGAAGGCTCGGCTGTGGTCATTACCCTGGTACTGCTGGGCAAGTGGCTTGAAGCACGCGCCAAACGCCAAACCACCTCGGCCATTCGCGCGCTGCATGCGCTGCGACCCGACACCGCGCACCTGCTGGGGCTTGACGGCGAAGTGGATGTGCCCATCGACGAGGTGCTGGCGGGTGACGAACTGGTGGTGCGCCCCGGCGAGCGTTTTGCCGTCGATGGCGTGGTGCTTGAAGGCCAAACCCAGGTCGATGAGTCGATGCTGACCGGCGAACCTCTGCCGGTGGCCAAAACCGTTCAAGACAAGGTCACCGGGGGCACACTCAATGGCGACGGCCGGGTGGTGATTCAGGTCAAGGCCACCGGGGTCGACACCGTGTTGGCGGGCATCATTGCGCTGGTGGAAGACGCGCAAGCCGCCAAGGCACCCATTCAGCGCTTGGTCGACAAGGTCAGCGCAGTGTTTGTGCCGGTGGTGCTGGGGTTGGCGCTGCTGACGCTGCTGGGCTGGCTGGCACACGGGCTGGCGTTTGAGCTGGCCGTCATCAACGCGGTCACCGTGCTGGTGATTGCCTGCCCCTGCGCACTGGGTCTGGCCACACCTGCCGCCATCATGGCCGGCACCGGGGTAGCCGCACAAAATGGCATTTTGATCAAAGACGCGCAGGCGCTGGAGCTGGCGCACAAGGCCGACGTGGTGGTGTTTGACAAAACCGGCACGCTCACCGTGGGGCAAGCCCGGCTGACCGAGGTGGTTCCCATGGCGGGCACCGATGCCGCCAGCGTACTGAGCGTGGCGGCGTCCCTGCAAAGCGGCAGCAGCCACCCGCTGGCACGCGCTGTGATGCTGCACGCCGCTGCGCAGCACATCAGCTGGCCAGCCGTGACCCAGTTGCAAACCACGCCCGGCAAAGGCCTGCGCGGCTGGGTAGACGGTGGCGACTACATGCTGGGCAGCCTGCGCTGGATGCAAGAGCTGAACCTGCCCCTGGGTGACTTGGCTGACCACGTGCACAGGCTGCAAAACGCTGGCCATTCTTTGGCGCTGTTGGCGCAGCAGACCCCGGCGGGGCGCCAGGCCTTGGCCGTGTTGGCCTTTGGCGACGAGCCCAAACCCAATGCCAGCACGGCACTGGACACGCTGCGGACGCGGGGCTTGCGCGTGATGATGCTCTCTGGCGACCACCGCAGTGCCGCCCTGGCCATGGCCCAACAGGTGGGGCTGCAGCCGGATGAAGTCATCAGCGACGTGCTGCCCGGCGACAAAGCCCACCACATCAGCCAACTCAAAGCCCAGGGACACACCGTGGTCATGGTCGGCGACGGGGTCAACGACGCACCCGCGCTGGCCGCGGCCGATGTCGGCATGGCCATGGCCAACGAAGGCGGCGGCACCGACGTGGCCATGCACGCGGCCGGCATCACCCTGATGCGTGGCGACCTGGCCTTGGTGGCCGCGGCGCTGGACATTTCAGACCGCTGCGTGGCCAAAATCAGGCAAAACCTGTTTTGGGCGTTCATCTACAACGTGGCAGGCATTCCGCTGGCCGCCTTGGGGTACCTGAACCCCGTGCTGGCCGGTGCCGCCATGGCCATGAGTTCGGTGAGTGTGATGAGCAACGCCTTGCTGCTCAAGCGCTGGAAACTGCCAGCCACCAAAGCGGTGGGCTAGAAATTGAAAGGCATGGGCGCTGCCCACAGCTTCTCCACCGTGGCATCGCCCGCCAGATAAGCACGCAACATGGGCAGCGCATCCAGCCCCCAAAAGAGTTTGCCGTCTACCTGAAACGAGGGCACACCAAACACCCCGTCGGCCAAGGCCTGCGCGGTGTTGGCCTGTAGCTGCGCTTTGACTGCCGCGCTGGCGGGGTCACGCAACGGTGCCAGCCAGGCACTCACCTGCTGCAGACGCTGCCCATCTGCCGCATCGGCACCACCCTGCCAGACATGCCGAAACAAGGTCTCGCAGACCTGGCGGTTGGCCAAGCCGTCTTGCCCACAGGCCACGGCCAGACGCAACAATCCCAAAGGGTTGAACGGATGCTGGGCGGGCAACTGCAGCGCCACCTGATGCTGCTGCGCCAGCCAAAGCACCTGGCGGTAAGTCCATTCCCGCTTTCCCACAATCTGTGCCGGGCCGCGCTGTCCGTGGTGCTTGAGCAAGCCCGCAAACAAAATGGGGCGGTAGCTCACCTGATAGCTCAAGCCCATCAGGGCTTGCGGCAACGCCTCAAACGCCAGGTAGGCATAGGGCGAAATGAAGTCAAGGTCAAACGTGATGTGTTTCATGGTTCAGGTCTTACGTTCTGAAGGTATGGCCTTACAAGCCCTCAGCGTCAAACAGCGCCGCTTCTGCCGCTGCCAGCCGTGGCGCCACCCGGGCTTCAATGGCTTGCCAGATGCGCCGCTTCTGGGCTTCATCTGCACCACCCCACACGGTGATTTCATCGAGCGTGCGCAGGCAACCTTGGCACAAGCCACTGGCCTCATCCATGTGGCATACCGACATGCATGGCGAGGGCAAACCTTGTGCATACTTTTGGCCTCTAGCGCTTATATCGCGTGCAGTAGCAGCTATGTAAATCATAGCTTTAGGCGAAAAACTCATGACATCTCCCGGGCACCTGGTCAGGCGCACCGTTGGGTCAACAAGGCCTTGGCCACGCGCGAAGCGGTGTCGCGGCCCAAAAATTGGCTGATGAACTGCCCAGCGTCCATCAGCTGGTCCAGGTCGATGCCGGTGTCAATGCCCATGCCATGCAGCATGTACACCACGTCTTCGGTGGCCACATTGCCGGTGGCACCCTTGGCATAAGGGCAGCCGCCCAGCCCGGCCACCGACGACTGAAAGTTCCACACCCCCAGCTGCAGCGCCGCCAAGGTGTTGGCCAGCGCCTGGCCATAGGTGTCATGAAAATGGCCAGACACGTGGTCAAGGTCAAAGTGCTTCAGCGCCGCGTCCAGGGCGCGCTGCACCTTCAGCGGCGTGCCTACGCCAATGGTGTCAGCCACATCCACACGCTGCACGCCAATGCTTTTCATCAAGCCCGCCAAAGTGCTCACCCGCTCGGGCGCAATCTCGCCCTCATAGGGGGAACCCACCGTGCAACTCATCGCCCCGCGCACGCCTATGCCAGCGGCCAGCGCGGCCGCCACCACCGGCGCAAAGCGCTCAATGCTTTGCGCCATCGAGCAATTGATGTTTTTCTGGCTAAATGCCTCGCTGGCCGCACCAAACACCACAATTTCATCGGGCGCGCTGGCCAGCGCCGCCTGAAAGCCTTGCAGATTGGGGGTCAGCACCGAATAGCGCACCCCCGCCTGGCGCACCAAGCCGGCCATCACCTGCGCGTTGTCGGCCATTTGTGGCACCCATTTGGGCGACACAAAACTGGTCACCTCAATCTCTTTCAGTCCCGCCGCTTGCAAGCGCTGCACCAGCGCTACCTTGACTGCGGTGGGCACCATTTGCTTTTCGTTTTGCAGGCCATCTCGTGGGCCGACATCAATCAAGCGAACATGCGAAGGAAGGGACATGAGGCAACTTTCTGGTTGAACTTGTGGGGCTGGAGTCGTGCACGACGTAGCCGTTGTGTGCAGATTATGCCGACGGATGCGCTGGCTGCCTGGGTAACTTTGGCGACAATCCAAGCCATGAACAAGTCACCTACCCCCCTCCAAACCCTGACGCTGACCCGCCCTGACGACTGGCATCTGCATGTGCGCGACGCTGCCGCCCTGGCGGCCGTGGTGCCGCACACCGCCGCCCAATTTGGCCGCGCCATCATCATGCCCAACCTGCGCCCACCCGTCACCACCACCGCGCAAGCCTTGTCTTACAAGGCGCGCATTCAAGCTGCGGTGCCCGCAGGCCAGCACTTTGAACCGCTCATGACGCTGTACCTCACAGACACCTTGGCGCCCGACGAAATTGCGCGCGCCCAAGCCGCCGGTGTGGTGGCCGTCAAGCTTTACCCAGCCGGCGCCACCACCCACAGCGATGCGGGTGTAACTGCTCTGCGCCACACTTACCCCACGCTCGAAGCCATGCAACGTGCCGGCCTGCCGCTGCTGGTGCATGGCGAAGTGACCACCCCAGAGGTGGACTTGTTTGACCGCGAAGCCGTCTTCATTGACACCCAGCTGATGCCACTGCGGCGAGATTTTCCTGAGCTGAAAATTGTGTTTGAACACATCACCACCCAAGACGCCGCTGACTATGTGCGCGAATCCGACCGTTTTGTGGCCGCCACCCTGACCGCGCACCACCTGCTGTTCAACCGCAACGCCATCTTCACCGGTGGCCTGCGCCCCCACTACTACTGCCTGCCCGTGCTCAAGCGCGAAACCCATCGCCAGGCACTGCTGGCAGCAGCCACCAGCGGCAACCCCAAGTTTTTTCTGGGCACCGACAGCGCGCCACACCCGGTACACCTGAAAGAACACGCCAGCGGCTGCGCCGGCTGCTACACCGCCCACGCAGCCATGGAGCTTTATGCCCAAGCCTTTGACGCGCAGGGCGCATTGGACCGGCTTGAAGCCTTTGCCAGCTTTCACGGTGCCGACTTTTACGGCCTACCCCGCAACACCGGCACCCTGACCCTGCGCCGCGAAAGTTGGACCCCGCCCGAGAGCTACCCGTTTGGCGAAGCCCTGCTCAAACCCCTGGGTGGTGGCGAACCCTTGCCCTGGCGTGTGGTTTGAAACAGCGTTACTTTCAACATTGATGCCATCAAAATGAAAAATCTGGCTTCACCTCAATTGGCTCTTTTGATTGACGCTGACAATTTATCGCCGAATGAGGTTGCAAACGTTTTCAAATACCTGACCCTCAAGGGTTATCAACTTCCCATTCGACGTGCGTACGGTGGACTCGAAAAGCTCACCGGCATGAAAGATGTCCTTCGTGAACACGCTGTGAGAGCCTTGGTTAATCAGGGCAAAGGCACCACGGATGTTTCTTTGACAATTGATGCCATGGACTTGCTCCACAGTTTGCACCTACCAGCAACAGTTGCCATTGTTTCAAGTGATGCAGACTTTGCGCCACTGGCCTTGCGACTGCGTGAATCGGGTCACCGAGTACTTTGTTTTGCCAATCACCTCAACTCAAACCCTCATGCGTTGGCTATCGCCTATGACGAGGTTGTTTTTGTGGACGACTTGACCCAAATGGACGGCAATTTCACGGCATCGTCCTCGAAAGACAAGTCTGCAAATCGCCTCATTCCACATCAAGTCGTCAAAGATGCGGTTGATTCAAAGGCTGAAAAACTTGATTCCCAAGCAGCCCAGTCACCTCAGTTGAGCGTGAAGCATCCAGCATTGGCACAACCCAAACCCTCATTAGAGATGCCAACAAAGGGAGCGAGCAAGGCGACTGCCGCTCAAACAGATGACCCTGCAGCAGTCAAACTTATTCTTGAGGTGCTGCCCGGTTGGCTTGCGAATACAGTTAAAAATTTGAATCAAATTGGCAGTCCTTTGCGCGCCAGTGGCATCGCCAAAGGAAGCAAACCATTGCATGAATTGTTTCGAAAACACCCCAGTTATTTCAAGGTTGTTCCGACTACCGGTCCAGCCAAGCAAATCAAACTTCTGAAGCTACCTGTTTGACCATTGGAATCTTCCCTGGATATGCACTCGCCTTGACTTCAGATGCATTAACGAAGATTGACTGGCAAGCCCCCTGGCTGCAGCCATGGCAGGCGTTGGGACAGGCCACGGCGGCACAGGTGCTGACGGGAACGCCGCAACCAGAGGCACTCAACACCATGGCGCAAAGGCTTTGGCCAGACCCGTGCACACGCCCGATGCACTTTGTGCCGCAAACGGCCTTGCCCGCAGGCATGGCCTATGAGCGCTGTATTTTTGAGCAGCACGCCTGCCCCACCCGCGAGGGGCGGCATGATTTTTTCAACGGCTTGGCCTGGCTGCTTTTTCCCCACACCAAGCGCCGCCTGAACCAGCTGCACATGACCCAGTTGCAAGCGGCGGACGTGGCGCACAGCGGCGTGGCCACAGTGCGTGGCGCAACGCGTGATGCCTTGACGGTGTTTGATGAAAATGCAGCCGTGCTGTGTGCGCCCGATGCGCTGTGGCAGGCGTTAGCGGCCAAAGACTGGCAAGCGGTGTTTGGCACCCTGGCTCCGCTGTGGCATCAGTCCCGACTGGTGCTGTTTGGCCACGCCCTCTTGGAAAAACTGGTTTACCCAAGAAAACCTATCACAGCCCATGTCATTCCTGCACCACTAGCTATTCAATCTATAGTGGATTTAGACACCTGGCTGGCGCACTACCTCAGCGCAGACCAGCTTGCAGGCAAGCCTTTTGCACACCTGCCGGTGCTGGGTGTGCCCGGCTGGTGGCCTGCCAACACGCAGCCTGACTTCTATGCCGACCGCAGCGTGTTCAGGCCACCACGGCAGCCAGCACCCAGGCTTGAAGCGAAGCGCCTCTGAAAATCAATCGGCTTGCTTGCGCAGGAAGGCCGGGATTTCAAAGTCGTCCATGCCACCACTGGACAAAGCATCAACCTTGGCCGCAGCGCTGGTGCGGTCGTGCGGACGGCGCCACACGCTGGGGGTGTTCATGCCGCCGTAGTCGGGTTGCATGCGCCCTGCTGCAGGCGTTGCTGCCATGGCCGAGCCGGCACTGGCCGACATCGGCGTGCCCATGGGGCTGACCACGGTGAACGGCACGTCGTCTGTGCCGGTGCGGCGCTGCTCGGTGGGCAACACCTGCAGCTTGGGGCGGGTGCGACTCAAACCGGTGGCCACCACGGTGACGCGAATGGCCTCGCCCAGCGAGTCGTCATGTGCGGTGCCGTAAATCACGTTGGCATCTTCGTGGGCAAAGGCCCGAATGGTGCTCATGGCCAAGCCAGATTCGCGCAATTTAAGCGAGCCTTTGGCGGCCGAAATCAACACCAGCACGCCCTTGGCACCAGACAAATCCACCCCTTCCAGCAGCGGGCAGGCCACCGCCTGCTCGGCGGCAATGCGGGCGCGATCAGGGCCGGTGGCCTGGGCGGTGCCCATCATGGCCTTGCCTGGCTCGCCCATGACGGTGCGCACGTCTTCAAAATCGACGTTCACATGGCCTTTGACGTTGATGATCTCGGCAATGCCGCCCACGGCGTTTTTCAGCACATCATTGGCACTGGCAAAAGCTTCTTCTTCAGAGGCGTCCTCGCCCAGAACTTCTTGCAGTTTTTCATTCAACACCACAATCATCGAGTCCACATTGGCTTCAAGCTCAGCCAAACCGGCCTCGGCATTTTTCATGCGCTTGTTGCCCTCAAAACTGAAAGGTTTGGTGACCACGCCCACGGTCAAAATGCCCATTTCCCGCGCCACCCGCGCAATCACGGGTGCAGCACCCGTACCAGTGCCGCCGCCCATGCCCGCAGTAATGAACAACATGTGGGCACCCTCAATGGCCGAGCGGATGGCCTCCACGGCAAGTTCAGCCGCCTCGCGCCCGCGCTCAGGCACACCGCCGGCACCCAAGCCGGTCTTGCCCAGCGGAATGACGCAATGGGCACCCATGCCGTCAAGCACCTGGGCATCGGTATTGGCACAAATGAACTCCACCCCGCGTACGGCGCTGGCAATCATGTGCCCCACGGCGTTGCCGCCGCCGCCGCCCACGCCAATGACTTTGATCTGGGTACCTTGGTTAAATGCTTCTTCGTCGATGAGTTCAATAGGCATGGTGTGCTCCTTGGGAAATGAAATTTAAAAATTGAAAAAGGGGTAAGCAATGGGTTGTAAAAAAATGTCTGAGCACCACGGGGCGCCATCGTCGTGGCGGGCCAGCGCAGGGCAGGTGATGCAGTTCAAGCGGTAATATCATGGTCAAAAGTTCCCTACCAACCAGTCCTTGATCGAGCCAAAGGCGGACTTCATGGAGCCGTTTTTTTGTGACACCTTGAAACCGCGCAAACGCGCTAAGCGCGCCTCTTCCATCAAGCCCATGACCGTGGCCGCACGCGGCTGCGCCACCATGTCAGACAAGGCACCGCGGTATTTGGGAATGCCCCGGCGCACCGGTTTCAAAAAGATGTCTTCACCCAGCTCGACCATGCCCGGCATGATGGCGCTGCCGCCCGTGAGCACAATGCCGCTGGAGAGCACTTCTTCAAAGCCCGACTCGCGAATCACCTGGTGCACCAGGCTGAAAATTTCTTCCACCCGGGGTTCAATCACACCCGCCAGCGCCTGGCGGCTGAGCATGCGCGGGCCACGGTCGCCCAGGCCAGGCACCTCGACCTGGGCTTCGGGGTCGGCCAGCAGCTGCTTGGCGTAGCCGTTTTCAACCTTGATCTCTTCCGCGTCTTTGGTGGGGGTGCGCAGCGCCATGGCAATGTCGCTGGTGATCAGGTCACCGGCAATGGGTATCACCGCAGTGTGGCGAATGGCGCCATTGGTAAAGATGGCCAGGTCGGTGGTGCCCGCACCAATGTCCACCATGGCCACGCCCAGCTCACGCTCGTCTTCGGTCAGTACCGCCAGGCTGCTGGCCAGGGGGTTGAGCATGAGTTGCTCCACCTCCAGGCCGCAGCGGCGCACGCATTTGATGATGTTTTCAGCGGCACTTTGGGCGCCGGTGACGATATGCACCTTGGCCTCCATGCGGATGCCACTCATGCCAATCGGCTCTTTCACGTCTTGCCCGTCAATGATGAACTCTTGCGGCTCCACCAGCAGCAAGCGCTGGTCGGTGCTGATGTGGATGGCCTTGGCGGTTTCCACCACCCGCGCCACATCTGCCGCCGTAACCTCGCGGTCTTTGATGGCCACCATGCCCTGGGAATTCATGCCGCGAATGTGGCTACCGGTGATGCCGGTGTAGACCCGGGTGATCTTGCAGTCGGCCATCAGCTCGGCTTCTTTCAGCGCTTGCTGAATGCTTTGCACCGTGGCGTCGATGTTGACCACCACGCCGCGCTTCAAGCCGTTGCTGGGCGCCACGCCCAGGCCGGCCAGTTTCAAACTGCCGTCAGGCATGACCTCAGCCACCACCACCATCACCTTGGCGGTGCCGATGTCGAGCCCCACGACCAAATCTTTGTACTCTTTTGCCATTACGTCACCTGTTGCTTTTGCTTGAATTTTTATCAATCGTGTCGAGCGTGCTGACCCCATCGAGCTTGATGGCGTAGCCGTCGGTATGGCGTAAATCGGCCGAGGCCAGTTGTTCAACGCTGCGGCCGTAGCGCGCGCTGGCTTGGGTCACTGTGCCCAAAAAGCGCTCTAGCCGCGCCACCAGCTCAGGCGTGCTGCCGCTGCCCAGCTCCAGCACCGTGCCGGTGTCAAGCTCAGCACGCCAGCTGCCCCGGGCCGACTGCTCCAGCACCGTCAACGTCAAGTCCATGCGTGCCAGCAGCGGCGTTAGGGTGCGCTGCATTGCCAACACCTCGGCGCTTTGGCCACTGGGGCCGTTCAGGCGCGGCAAGTTGTCGCTTTCAAGCTCGCCCACATTGGCTTCAAACACTTCGCCAAAGCTGTTGACCAGGCGTGAGTCGCCCGCCTCGCCCCAGAAGGCCACCGCTTGATGCTCTTGCAGTTGCACCTTGAGCCGGTTGGGGAAATCGCGCCGCACCACCGCTTGACGTACCCACGGCATGGTCTCAAACACCTGGCGCGCCGCAGCCACATCCAGCGTGAAAAAAGTCCCTTGCAAGCGCGGCATCACGTTGGCCTTGAGCGTGAGCGCGTTGTAGTGCGCCACATCACCCACCACCGTGACCCCGCGAATATTGAACACCGGCAAGCGCATCACCCAGGCCAGCAAGGCGCCCAGCAACACCAGAGCCAGCAGCGCAAACAGGGCGCTGCCTGCGGCCTGCATCAGTCTGACATCCAGTGGCAAGGGCTTGGTGTGGCTCATACGGCGGCGTAGTCCAAGCTGGCCAGGCGCAGCACCTGCAGACAAAGTTCGGGGTAGCTGATGCCGGCGTGTTGTGCTGACATCGGCACCAGCGAATGGCTGGTCATGCCCGGGCTGGTGTTGATCTCCAGCAGGTAGGGCGCGCGCGTGGCGGCGTCAATCATCACGTCAGCACGCGCCCAGCCACGGCAACCCAGGCTGTGGTAGGCCTTCAGCACCAGCGCCTGGATGTGCGCCTCTTCTCCTGGGGGCAAGCCGCACGGCAGCAGGTAGCGGGTGTCGTGGGTGAAATATTTGGCTTGGTAGTCATAGTTGCCATCAGGCGTCTGGATGCGGATCACCGGCAGGGCATGCGCCTGCGCCCCGCTGCCCAGCACCGGCACAGTCACCTCATCCCCGGCAATGAACTGCTCACACAACACATCGTCATGGGCGTTGGCGGCCAGGGCAAAGGCGGCGTCACATTGCGCCGCTGAAGTGACCTTGGTCAGGCCGATGGTGGAGCCCTCGCGTGCGGGTTTCACAATCATGGGGCAGCCCAGCTCGGCCAACGCCGCATGGGTGGCTGCGGCGCTGTCCACCGTGCGCCAGGCCGGCGTGGGCAACCCGGCGGCTTGCCACAGGCGCTTGGTCATTTGCTTGTCAATGGCCATGGCAGAAGTCATCACGCCCGGCCCGGTGTAAGGAATGCCCAGCAATTCCAGCGCACCTTGCACCGTGCCATCTTCGCCAAAGCGGCCATGCAGGGCAATGAAGCAGCGGGTGAACCCCTCACGCTTGAGGTCACCCAAGTCGCGTTGTGCGGGGTCGAATGGGTGCGCATTGACGCCCAGACTTTGCAGCGCCTGCAACACGCCCGAGCCTGACATGAGCGACACCTCGCGCTCAGCCGAGGCGCCCCCCAGCAGCACCGCCACTTTTTCAGAATTGATAAGAAATTGACCCATAGCCCTTGTCCTTATTGCGTAAGTAGCTCTGTATTTTGTAGCATCATGGCAACCTTGCCAGCCACTGCACCAATCGAGCCTGCGCCCATGCACAGCACCACGTCGCCGTCTTGGGCGGTCTCCACAATGGCTTGCGGCAGGGCTGCCACATCGTCTACAAACACCGGCTCGACCTTGCCCGCCACGCGCAGCGCACGCGCCAGACTGCGCCCGTCAGCCGCCACAATGGGCGCTTCACCGGCGCTGTAGACCTCGGTCAGCAGCACCGCATCGGCCAGCGCCATGACCTTGACAAAGTCATCGAAACAGTCGCGTGTGCGGGTAAAGCGGTGTGGCTGAAACGCCAGCACCAGGCGCCGCCCGGGAAACGCGCCACGCGCCGCAGCCAGGGTAGCGGCCATCTCGACCGGGTGGTGGCCATAGTCTTCCACCAGGGCAAACGCGCCACCCGCCGCGGCGGACAACTCACCGTGGCGCTGAAAGCGCCGCCCGACACCTTTGAAGCTGGCCAGCGCACGCAGTACCGCGGCATCGTCAATACCCAGTTCCACCGCCACCGCAATGGCCGACAAGGCGTTGAGCACGTTGTGCCGCCCCGGCAAGTTCAGCACCACCTGCAGGTCAGGCAGCACCACGCCATTGCGCCGCTGCACGGTGAAGTGCATTTGGCCGCCCACGGCACGCACTTCCACCGCGCGCACCTCAGCGCCCTCGTCAAAGCCGTAGCTGGTGATCGGGCAGGTGACGTGCGGCACGATGCTGCGCACCGCCGGGTCATCGGTGCACAGAATAGCCGTGCCGTAAAAAGGCATCTTGTGCAGAAAATCCACAAACGCCTTTTTGAGCCGCTCAAAGTCGTGGCCATAGGTTTCCATGTGGTCGGCGTCGATGTTGGTCACCACCGCCATCACTGGCAACAGGTTCAGAAACGACGCATCAGACTCATCGGCCTCCACCACAATGTGGTCGCCCTGGCCCAGACGGGCGTTAGCGCCGGCGCTGTTGAGGCGGCCACCAATCACAAATGTGGGGTCCAGCTGGGCTTCAGCCAGCACGCTGGCGACCAGGCTGGTGGTGGTGGTTTTGCCATGGGTCCCGGCAATGGCAATGCCTTTTTTCAGGCGCATCAACTCAGCCAGCATCAGGGCGCGCGGCACCACGGGAATGCGGTTGTGCCGGGCGGCCACCACCTCGGGGTTGTCGGCCTGCACCGCGGTCGAAGTGACCACTGCGTCAGCACCGCTGATGTGCTCTGCCGCATGACCCAAGCAGGTGCGAATGCCCAGGCTTGCCAGACGCTGCAAGGTGGCGCTGTCGGCCTGGTCTGAACCGGATATGGTGTAGCCCAGGTTGAACAAAATCTCGGCAATGCCGGACATGCCGACACCACCAATGCCGACAAAGTGGATGTGTTGAATGGCGTGTTTCATGCGGTTGGAGCCATAGGAGTTTGATGTTTTTTGATCACAGCGCCAGCGCCTCACACGCCTGAACCAGCACCTCAACCGCCTCAGTTTTTTGAAGCTTTTTGGCCTCTAGCGCTTTATTCATAAGCGTAACACGCTCTGTTTTTAGTAGCATATCAGCCAACCCAGTGGCAGACAGTTGGCTTTGTGGCAGCAGCCAGGCGGCACCCGCGTCAGACAAAAACCGGGCATTGCCGGTCTGGTGGTCATCGACCGCAAACGGAAACGGCACCAGCACCGCGGCGGCACCCACGGCGGCCAGTTCGGTCACCGTGCTGGCACCAGCGCGGCACAGCACCAGGTCGGCCTCGGCAAACGCTTGGGCGGTGTCGTCAATGAACGGGGTCAAGGTGGCGGCCACGCCAGCGGCGGCGTAGTTGGCACGCAAGGCCTCAATTTGCTTGGCACCGCTTTGGTGGGTGACCTGCGGGCGCTGCTCGGCGGGCAACAGAGCCAGCGCTTGCGGCACCACGTCGTTGAGCGCTTTGGCACCCAAACTGCCCCCCACCACCAACAGCTTCAAGGCGCCTGCTCGTCCGGCAAAACGCTGCGCCGGGTCGGGCTGGTTCAAAAAGGCGGCACGCAAGGGGTTGCCCACCCACTGCGCGCCTTTGAGCACATGGGGGAAAGCGGTGAACACCCGGTCGGCCACACCGGCGAGTACCTTGTTGGCCAGCCCAGCCACCGAATTTTGTTCATGCAGAATCAATGGCTTGCCCAGCAGCACGCTCATCATGCCGCCCGGAAAGCTGATGTAACCGCCCAGGCCAATCACCACATCGGGCTGCACCCGGCGCACCAGGCGCAGGCTTTGCCAAAAGGCTTTGAGCAAGCGCAGCGGCAGCAGCGCCAGCGTCAGCACGCCCTTGCCGCGCACACCACCAAAGTCAATCGACTCAAATGCAAAACCCGCCTTGGGCACGATCTGGCTTTCCATGCTGGGCTGGCCGGGGCTGCCGCTGCCGCCAAACCAGTGCACACGCCAGCCCCGCTCGCGCAGCGCTTGCGCCACGGCCAAACCCGGAAAAATGTGGCCGCCGGTACCGCCGGCCATGATCAAGGCGCACTTGCTCATAGCCTGCCCCCATGCATCATGGCGCGGTTCTCGGCATCAATGCGCAGCACCACGGCAATGGCCGCCAGGTTGATCAAGATGGCGGAGCCGCCGTAACTCATCAAAGGCAGGGTCAACCCCTTGGTGGGCAGCGCGCCCAGGTTCACACCCATGTTGATGAAGGCCTGAAAACCCATCCACACCGCCACGCCTTGCGCCACCAAACCGGCAAACACGCGGTCTAGCGCAATGGCTTGGCGGCCAATGTGCATCATGCGGCGCACCAGCCAGAAAAACAGCCCAACCACCAGCACCACACCCACCAGACCAAACTCTTCGCCGATCACGGCCAGTAAAAAATCGGTGTGGGCTTCTGGCAACCAGTTGAGTTTTTCCACACTGCCGCCCAGCCCCACGCCCCAAATTTCACCCCGGCCAATGGCGATCAGCGAATGGGTGAGTTGGTAACCTTTGGCCAGTGCATTGGTTTCGCTCCACGGGTCAAGGTAGGCAAAAATGCGCTCGCGCCGCCATGGGCTGGCAGCAATGATGGCGGCAAAAGCGCCCATCAGCACAAACGAGATCAAGAAAAACATGCGGGCGTTGACCCCCCCCAAAAACAAGATGCCCATGGCAATCACAGCGATTACCATGAACGCACCCATGTCGGGCTCGGCCAGCAGCAGCCCGCCCACCAAGGCGGTGGCCAGCCCCATGGGCCAGACCGCACGGATGAAGTTTTCACGCTCTTTCATCTTGCGCACCATGTAGTCAGCGGCATACAGCAGCATGGTGAACTTGGCCAGCTCTGACGGTTGAAAACTCAAGGGGCCCAAGCCGATCCAGCGCCGTGCGCCATAGACCACCTTGCCGATGCCTGGAATCAGCACCAGCAGCAGCAACACCAGCGACAGCACAAACAGTGGGCGCGCCATTTTTTCCCACACTTTGAGCGGCACCTGGTAAGCCACCAGCGCCCCCACCCCCGCCAAAAACAGCCACAGCGCATGGCGCACCAGGAAATAAGTGGAGGTGTATTTGGCGAAACGCGGGTTCTCGGGCATGGCAATCGAGGCCGAGTAAACCATCACCAGCCCCCACAGCAACAGCGCCACCGTGACCCACACCAGATTCACATCAAAGTCTTGCACCTGGCTGGGTGTGGCTTGGGTGGCGCGCTGGTGGCGCAGCCCCAAGCGCACCGGCAGCACCTCGCTGGTGGCCGACTTGGCACACCCCCAAACGCTGCCCAATTGCGCCAGACGGCCAAACAAAGAGCTCGCCACCTGGCTCATGGCTCACCTTCCAGCAGCACACCAGCCTCTAGCGCCAGGTCGTGCACCGCTTGCACAAAGACGCGGGCGCGGTGCTCGTAATCGTTAAACATGTCAAAGCTGGCACAGGCAGGTGACATCAGCACCGCATCGCCCGACTTGGCTTGCCCCGCGGCCAGGGTGACGGCAGCAGGCATGTCAGGCGCATCGAGCAGCGGCACAGGGGTGGCAGCCAGCGCGGCACGAATCAGCGGTGCATCGCGCCCGATCAGCACCACCGCGCGCACAAAGCGGCTCACCGGGTCGGCCAATGGGCTGAAGTCTTGCCCCTTGCCCTCGCCGCCCAAAATCAGCACCACCTTGCGGTCGGCGCCCAGGCCGTGCAAAGCGGCCACAGTGGCGCCGACATTGGTGCCTTTGCTGTCGTCAAAAAATTCAACATCGCGC
>NZ_JAQURE010000026.1 GCF_028715765.1 Rhodoferax sp. | reverse complement strand
TGGCTTTGGCACGACGGCGACGAAAGTGGTTTGAGGGCCTTTGGGCTCAAGCTGAAATTGACCCAAGTCTGCACAAGTTCGGACTCGCTTGAAACATCGAAATCTCTAATGGATTATCTGGGTTCAATGTCAACCTGAGCTCCATCAACCGGCGCATCAACCTGCTGTCTGGCATTTGCCCCGAAGCCATTGCCCTGCTGCAAGACCACCAGTTCACCCCGGATGTGACGCGCATCTTGCGCAACATGAAAGCCGCCCGCCAAGTGGAGGCGGTGGAGCTGATGGTGGCCAGCAACACCATTACCGTGGCGCATGTGGAGGCACTGCTCAAAGCCACGCCGCCCGAGCAGCGTGCGGATGTGCCACCACCGGAGCGCGACAGCAAATGGGATGCACAGCGCAAGCTCTTTGAGTTTATAGCGCCAAGGCAGTAGTTTTCAACCTTCTCTGTTGGCCGTAACGGATGAAAAATTGCGGCTATCAAATCAAGGCTTCCAGCCCCTTGCGATCGAGCAGACTGAGCAACTTGAGGGAAGGGCCGCTGGGATGCTTGTCCGCCACCTCCCATTTGCGCACTGTCGATAAGCTGGTGTTCAGCACTGCCGCTAGCACGGATTGACTCAACTGAAGTCGTTCACGCAGTGCACGAATTTTTTCGCTGTCATAGGGCGCAATAGGTTCAAGACACAGCAGATCAAACTTGACCATTTTGCGTTTGTCGATAAAGCCTAGCCGATGCAGATCAGCGGCCGTTTCATGCACGGCATTGTGGATTTGTGCGGTTGCGTCTTGCCGCGCTCGTACTCTGAAAAAGCGCAACTGCCTCCACCAAACAAAAGTCCCGCTTCGACCTGGCGCAAACCCAATTTTTTGTGCGTGGTACGCTGGGATGCCGCTATTTCTGCATCAACTTGCGCACTAAACGCGTCCGGTTGATGGCCGTGTGGATTACACCAGCGAGTGGGTGCGCAACCAGTCTCGCAAAGCCTCATTCATGCGTGTCTGCCATCCTGCCCCGGTGGAACGAAATGCTGCCAGCACGTCTGGGCTGTACCGCACTGCCACTTGTTCCTTGAGTGGCCCACGGTTTGGCCCGCGAGTACGGGCACGGCCAACTACGACACCACCTTGCTTCAGAACGGCACCTTCCCAGTCGGAAACACTGGTGATTGGGCTGTCAGGGTCATTGACCATTTCAGTCGGGGAAGTTTTTCCAGTAGATGCGTTCTTCATGCTTTTCTGCCTTTCTAATCGAAATTACGTGGTCTGCATTGCCGCGAGCGGTATGCACCACAAACACCACATTGCCATTCCACAGACCCAGCGTTTGCAGCCGCAATTCGCCGTAAGCATCACGCGCATCTTCGCGAGTGATGGTAAAGCCCTCAAACACTGTCTCGCATCCCAAGAAGTCAAAACCGTGGTTCTTGATGTTGGCTTGGCGTTTGACTTCATCGAATGTGACCATGGGTAAATTGTAGATGCAAATTAAATAAAAGAAAAGTATTTTGTAGATGCGCTTGATTCTCTGAACTTGCGGGCCTATCAACCGTGCTCAGGCTCATTGAAGCGGGAGAGCTACGAATGGAAATCAACCGAGAAATCCGACTACCGCAACCGTGAACGTCTGCCAGCATGGCGGCTTAATTGGCCTTGAACAGAATGTGACTCGATATCTCCATACAAAAAAGCCATGGATTCGGGTTCAAAAAGTGTGTGTTCTCTGTTCTTAAAAAATAAAAAATGCGTTTTCAAAACCGTCAATATGTTTTTTTAGGCACTTACTTTCTCGAACTCATCTTTGGAAGCAGAGGCAAAATTCAATGAAAACAATGGGTTGTGCGTGTGCGTTCTGTACATAGTTCGGCGAATACTTTGAGAACAAAGAGCAATTCGTAATCGAATTTTGAGTGAAAAGTGGTGTAGAGGTGGCGGAAGCCGCGCCGTTTGCTGTGCACATGGCACAGACAGGTTTCATGCTTTTCACTGGGGGAATGGGGAAATTTAGGCAAAAAAAATGCCAGCCTTGAAAAGCTGGCACAGTTTATGAAGTGGTGGCCCGGGGCGGAATCGAACCACCGACACAAGGATTTTCAATCCTCTGCTCTACCGACTGAGCTACCAGGCCTAAGCAGCATATTATAGCAATGCATTTTTGGCATTTTCTTCAATCCAGGAAACTTTTACCCGCGCTTGCGAGACAGGTCTACGCCAAGCTGCTTGAGCTTGCGATAGAGGTGTGTGCGCTCCAAACCCGTTTTTTCAGCCACCCGTGTCATTGAACCATTTTCTTTGACCAAATGGAATTCAAAATAGGCTTTTTCATATTCGTCGCGTCCCTCGCGCAAGGGTTTGTCCAGCATGAAACTGCGCGTTGCTTGCGTTGACACATCCTCAACGGCAGGTGAAATGCCAACAATGTCAGGGGATAGAGGGCGCGTCTGGGACAACTCCACAGAGCGTTGATCAGGCGGCGCAATGTGCTTACGCAGCGATCCGCGCGTCAATCCCTGCTCAACGGCTTTCAGCAGTTTTTGCATCGTGATCGGTTTTTCCAAGAACGCCAATGCACCAATTCGGGTTGCTTCGACCGCCGTGTCGATGGTGGCATGACCACTCATCATGATCACTGGCATGGTCAGCAACCCAGTTGTTGACCATTCTTTGAGCAAAGTGACGCCATCCGTGTCGGGCATCCAAATGTCAAGCAAAACCAAGTCTGGGCGTTCATTCAAACGCGCGACACGTGCTTGTGCCGCGTTTTCTGCCACCTCAACGCTATGACCTTCATCGTTGAGAATTTCACACAACAGATCACGAATGCCAAGTTCGTCATCCACCACCAAAATGTTTGCCATGTTGTCGGGCTTCCCTTGAAAAAGTGATGTGTTGTGCGAGTGACCTAGCTTTGTTGCACGCTTTTATCATTGCCGATGGCGAATGATAACGACACTTGCGCCCCGCAAATCAGACCATCCTTCATGCGATTGACGATCTCGACTCGGGTACCGTGTTCATCGGCAATTTTTTTCACCACAGCCAGCCCCAAGCCGGTTCCTTTGTCTTTGGTGGTGACATACGGCTCAAAGGCACGCTTGAGAATGTGATCAGAAAAACCTGTACCGCCATCTGCCACACTCATGCGCACGCGCTTCGCGGCTGCGAGCCACTGGGTTTTCAGCATGACAGGCTCCATGGTTTCGCAGTTGGCACTGAGCGTGGCATCCTGTGCATTTTGAAGCAAGTTGTGCAACACCTGGCGCAACTGCTGCGCATCTCCCAAAATGGAGGGGCAGTTGGGGTCAAGCTCCGTTTGAATATGTACTTCGTGGTTGGCATGGTAAAGATTAAGCACATCTTGTACCAGTGCGTTGATGTCCACAGGCTTGAGGTCTGCCGCGGGCAACCGTGCGTAGTCTCTGAATTCGTTGACCAACCGCTTCATGGCCTCTACCTGATCCACGATGGTTTTGACTGATTTGATCAACAAAGCCTGCTCAGTCGCTGGCAATTTACCGGTGAGCTTCATTTCCAGGCGTTCGGCCGAAAGTTGAATGGGGGTGAGTGGATTTTTAATTTCATGCGCCAAACGGCGCGCCACCTCGCCCCAGGCTTGGGCACGCTGCGCGGAGACGATTTCTGAAATATCGTCAAACACCAGCAGTCGCTGCTGACCTGGCAATTCAGCACCACGAGCCACCAACGTGATGAGGTCATTCGCAGGTCGTCCGATTTGAGCAGTGCCGCTGGCACCTAACTCAAATGACTGTTGCCAATGATCCAAGCCACGCGCTCCTTCATGTGCTTCAAACGCCACAAATTGAGCTTGAACATTGAGCCCCAAAGTCTCTAAACCTTCAATTTCTGACATCAATTTGCCTTCGAAAGCGGCCAACGGCGTGCGCAAAATTCGAGTTGCCCCGGGGTTAGACGAGACAATCACGCCACGCGCATCCAGCACCATCACGCCAGCCGTCAGATTGTCAAGAATGGTTTGTAAATTTAAGCGTGCCGAATTCACCTCTTCCATGCTGACCTGAACCGCTTGGCGCGCGTCAGAGAGCTGTTGGGTCATGTTGGCAAAAGAACGCGTCAAGCCATCTAATTCATCCTTGCCTTGCAGCGACGCCTTGGGGGTTAGATCGCCCGCGGCCACTTGCCGCACCCCATCGGCCAACAACAGCAAGGGGCGGGCAATTTGGTTACCCAAAAGCACGGCCAACAACACACCACCAAACACCGCCATGAATAGACTCAAGGTGAGGGTGGCCACATACATGCGTTTGAGCCCATCACGTGCCAACGCTCTTTCTTGGTATTCGCGGTTGGCTTGCGTCACGGCCAATGCATCACGTACCAGAGATGATGGCAAAGTTTTGATGGCCAACAAATAACGAGATTCACCCAGCGCAGAGAGTCGGTTACTGCTGACCCATACCAGTGCTTTGATTTGAGCGTTCACGTCTGACGCAGGTTGAGCCTCATCAAGACCCTCAATCCAGGTCACTTGCCGCTGTGTGCGAGCCGCGCGAAACTGGGCTGCAGTGGGTAAATCGGGGTTGATTTGGTAACGTGATTTACCCGCGGATGCAATCAGTCGTCCTGATGAGGCCCAGAGCATCAGATCTTCTGAAGACAAGGCATCTCGGGCGCGAACCAAGGCCAGCGCCATGCCAGCATCAGATACATCAGTCAGCTGAGCAGCGGCAGCCAGGGTTTTACTGGACAAATCTGTCGCCAAGGATTCAAGTGTGCTGCGCCCCAGGTTCAACCCAGCCTCCAGAGCGCCCTCCACCTTGACATCAAACCAGCTCTCAATGGAACGTGTCACAAATTGGTAAGACACCACATAAATCAAAACACCAGGCGCAAAGCCAGCCAAAGCAAACACGGCTGCCAACTTGACCAGCAGCCGACTGCCGAATTTTTTTTGTTTCAACCGTGACAGCAGCCGAAACCCAACCCAGACAATCACCAGCAACAACACCGCCGCCACCACCAGGTTGATGACAAACAGCGGCGCGTAGTTGCGCTCATACACATCACGGTTGGCGGTGGCTTGTGTCAATAAAAACAGCAGCACCAGCCCGATGGCCACCATGGCGGTGAGCCCCAAACCCACCACCCAACGGATCGCCTTTGAACTGGACAGACTTGTCTGAAGGTGGGTCACTGGTTCACTCATGGCCGCACATCAGCCGTAAAAGCCTGGGTTGACGACAAGGAGATTTGCCAATCTGATTGACCCAAGGTACCAATTTGCAAAGGTCTGGGCAGTTGCGTGACATCTAGATTGAACCGAAATTGCACCCCATAGGTGACACCAGCCTCAAGCTGACTGGCCTCGGCAATGCGCCAATGCGAAAGACGCTGAACCGCATTGAGCGCATCTTGCAAGTTGTCAAAATTCTGATTCAGTGTGAGGCCTTGCTCAGTCTCAGTGACCGCCCCAGCGTTCACATTCAGCCGCCAGCGGCGCGTCAGGGGGTGATAGCTCAAACGCTGGTAGCGCTGAACACTGCTGACTTTTTTGTTAAGCCAATACCAGCGTTCACGAACCACATCCACTTCAGAGACAAAATGCACAGGGATGCCCTTCAGCAAAGCATCTTCCACAACCGTTGGCAACTCAAACTTGAGCGCGGTCGACAACCACAAACCCTCTTCGTTGTGCTCCAACTTCAGACTCGGAATTGAAACACTTTGCGCCATGCCAGCACTGGGCAGCAGCCAGCAGCACAAAGCTACCAAAAGCCAAGCCACCCAGTCAGGCAGCTTCTTTTTCGAGCAAGGCGTAGAAAAAACCATCATGGTCACCGAGTGGCGCGTCCATAAACAAGCGATTGGGTGTCACTGCACCCGGCATCATATGACCCGGTGTGGGCAACCATTTGGCAGTGCTATGGCTGGCAAGAAATGCCTGAATTTGCCACTCCCCCTCTTCTTTGAATACGGAACAAGTGCAATAAAGCAACCTGCCCCCAGGCGCCAACACCGTCCAAAGCGCCTTCAGCAATTTGGACTGCGTGGCAGCGAGTTGGGCAATGTCTGTGGGGCGGCGTAGCCAACGAATATCTGGATGGCGCCGCACGATGCCAGAGGCCGAACAAGGGGCATCCAACAAAATGGCATCAAAAGGAACGCCATTCCACCACGACTGAACATCCGCCGCATCCCCCACTTGGGTTTGCGCAGCAAGCTGGAGCCGCTCTAAATTTTGGTGAATGCGCGCCACTCGGTTTGCATCTACATCCAGCGCCAGCACCGACACATCAGCCAATTCCAGCAAATGAGCCGTCTTGCCACCCGGCGCAGCGCAGGCATCCAGCACCCGCAAGCCACCCCGCTGAGACAACCCAGACAACAGCAAGGGAGCCGCACACTGTGCGGCTGCGTCTTGCACCGACACCCAGCCTTGCGAAAAACCTGGCAGCGATTGAACGACCACGGAGCCACTGAGCTCCACACCAAACTGCCCAACGGGAATGGCAGCGATGCCCGCGGACTGCAATTGCGTCAAATAGGCATCGCGACTGACTTTGCGGGGGTTGACGCGCAGTGTCAGCGGCCCTTGGCGGTTGTTTGCAGCCAGCAGCGCCTGCCAGTGGTCTGGCCAATCTTTTTGGAGCCGCTCAATCCACCAAGCAGGGTGGTTCCAACGGGCAGCCACATCGTGCTCGGTGTGAGCCATCAAGGTCGATCGCTCACGCAAAAACCGCCTCAAACACGCATTGATGAAGGCCGCTTGTGGTTTGATGGCTGGTGTTTTCTTGGCTGCCTCAATGGCCTGATTCACCAACGTGAAATCATCATAGGGCGCATCTTCACTGGGGCACAACAGCGCCAAGGCAGTGCACAGCAAAGCATCTGCCGCCGCGGGTGGTGACTTGGGTGCCAGCAACTGACGCAGCGCTTGAGCGCGCCCAAGCGTGCGCAACACAGCAAAACTCAAAGACTGAACACCCGCACGCAAGGGCGCCGCCACAGCGTCCAGCGCAGCAGTGCCCGACTGGCCACGCCTGATCGACAAGATCACGTGAGCGGTGGCTTGCAATTGCCGCCAAAGCGGTGGTGCCAAATGGGAATTCATTTGAATCAAAAAATATACATAAAAAACGCCTCAAGCCCTTATGAATAGAGCGTGAGGCGCTATTTATTTAATATCAATCAACTCACTCTGCGGCCACATCCTCGTTTTGCGCTTCGTCACTTTCGCTGGCCAACTCGGCAGCTTCAGCTTCGGCAATGGCGCGGCGCTCAGCGTCATCCATGTTTTCACGAATTTTGCGTGCGTCATGGTAAGCCAAGCCTGTGCCAGCCGGGATCAAGCGACCCACAATCACGTTCTCCTTCAAGCCGCGCAAGCTGTCACGCTTGCCCATGATGGCCGCTTCGGTCAGCACGCGGGTGGTTTCCTGGAAGGAAGCTGCACTGATGAAACTGTCCGTCGACAAAGAGGCTTTGGTGATACCCAGCAGCAAGTTGGTGAAGGTGGCGGGCACCTTGCCTTCAGCACGCAATGCATCATTGGTGTTGAGCATTTCAGAACGCTCCACCTGCTCGCCATTGATGTAAGTGGAGTCTCCAGCGTTTTCAACCACCACACGACGCAGCATTTGGCGAACGATCACTTCAATGTGTTTGTCATTGATCTTCACACCTTGCAAGCGGTACACGTCTTGCACCTCGTCCACGATGTAGCGTGCCAACTCTTCGGCACCCAGCAAGCGCAAGATGTCTTGCGGGTCGGCAGGGCCGTCCACCACCACTTCGCCCTTGTTGACGATCTGGCCTTCGTGCACCAAGATGTTCTTTTCTTTGGGCACGAGTTCTTCCCAAACTTTGCCTTCGGGGTCGGTGATCTGCAGGCGAATCTTGCCTTTGGTTTCCTTGCCAAAAGAAATGGTGCCAGTCATCTCGGCCAGCACGCCCTTGTCTTTGGGTGAACGCGCCTCAAAGAGCTCCGCCACACGTGGCAAACCACCGGTAATGTCGCGGGTTTTTTGGCCTTCAACAGGAATACGTGCCAAAACTTCGCCGGGGCCCACATCCATGCCGTCGCGCACTTGCACCAAGGCACCAATCGGGAAACCAATCGTCACAGAATGGTCTGTGCCTGGAATTTTGACTTCGTTACCCGCAGCATCGATCAACTTGACGATGGGGCGAACCACCTTGGCAGAGCCACGGTGTTTGGGGTCAATCACCACCAACGTAGACAAACCTGTCACCTCATCGACTTGTTTGGCAACGGTCAAGCCTTCAACCACATTCTCAAACAAGGCCTTGCCAGCGTATTCGGTGATGATGGGGCGAGTCAAGGGGTCCCAGTTGGCCAAAATGGTGCCGGACTTGATGGTTTGGTCGGCCTTGATGGTCAAAATCGCACCGTAAGGCACTTTATGACGCTCGCGCTCGCGGCCATGCTCGTCGTGAATCACGACTTCGCCAGAACGAGAAATCACCACCAGTTCGCCTTTGCCGTTGGTCACATAACGCATAGTGGCATTGAAGCCGATCACACCGTTGGACTTGGCTTCCACGCTGGATGCAATGGCCGCACGAGAGGCTGCACCACCAATGTGGAACGTACGCATGGTCAGCTGGGTACCTGGCTCACCGATGGATTGCGCAGCAATCACACCCACGGCTTCACCACCATTGACCAACCCACCACGACCGAGGTCGCGGCCATAACACTTGGCACAAATACCAAAGCGGGTTTCACAAGTCAGGGCGGTGCGCACTTTGACCTCGTCCACGCCCGCAGCTTCAAGTTCATCAATCAAGTCTTCATCCAGCATGCTGCCAGCCACTGCCAGCACCGACTGGTTTTCTGGGTGCAACACATCGTCTGCCGTGGTGCGACCCAAGATGCGGTCGCGCAACGATTCAATGGTTTCACCACCTTCGACAATGGCGCGCATCAAATAACCACTGTGGGTGCCGCAATCTTGCTCAGTGACCACCAAGTCTTGCGTCACATCCACCAGACGCCGGGTCAAGTAACCTGAGTTGGCTGTTTTCAACGCCGTGTCGGCCAGACCTTTACGCGCACCGTGGGTGGAGATGAAGTACTCCAGCACGTTCAAACCCTCACGGAAGTTGGCGGTGATAGGTGTCTCGATGATGGAGCCGTCGGGCTTGGCCATCAAGCCACGCATTCCGGCCACCTGACGAATCTGGGCGGCAGAACCGCGCGCACCAGAGTCCGCCATCATGTAGATGGAGTTGAATGACTCTTGCGGCACCAAATTGCCATGGCGATCGATCACAGTTTCTTTGGACAGCTGACCCATCATCACTTTGGAGACTTCGTCACCCGCCTTGCCCCAGATGTCCACCACCTTGTTGTAGCGCTCACCGGCGGTCACCAGACCAGAGGTGTATTGCTGCGCAATTTCTCTGACTTCTTTTTCTGCATGCTCAATGATGCTTGGCTTTTCAGTGGGCACCAGCATGTCTTCAATCGAAATGGAGATACCGGCACGCGTGGCCAGTCTGAAACCATATTGCAGCAACTTGTCTGCAAACACCACGGTTTCTTTCAACCCACATTTGCGGAACGAGACATTGATGAGCTTGGGGATTTCTTTCTTCTTCAATGCCTTATTGATGTTGGCAAAAGGCAAACCCTTGGGCAAGATTTCAGACAACAAAGCGCGTCCGGCAGTGGTTTCCCACAGCTTGGTCGAAGGCACCAACTCACCGGTTTCCTTGTTTTTGCTGTATTCGGTCAGGCGCACGTTGATGCGGCTGTGCATCTCGACTTCGCCCGCGTCAAAGGCACGCTGCACTTCCCCTACGTCCGAGAAAATCAGGCCTTCGCCCTTGCCGTTGATCTTTTCACGTGTGGTGTAGTACAAGCCCAAGACCACGTCTTGAGACGGCACGATGGATGGTTCGCCATTGGAGGGGAACAGCACGTTGTTGGAGGCCAGCATCAAGGTGCGGGCTTCCATTTGCGCTTCAACAGACAACGGCACGTGAACCGCCATTTGGTCACCGTCAAAGTCGGCATTGAATGCGGCACACACCAGCGGGTGCAACTGAATGGCTTTGCCTTCAATCAAAATGGGCTCAAAGGCCTGAATGCCCAGCCGGTGCAGCGTAGGCGCACGGTTGAGCATGACCGGATGTTCACGAATCACCTCTTCCAAGATGTCCCACACCACAGGTGTGCCAGATTCGACCTCTTTCTTGGCAGCTTTGATGGTGGTGGCAATGCCCATGGCTTCGAGACGGGCAAAGATGAACGGCTTGAACAACTCCAGCGCCATCAACTTGGGCAAACCACATTGGTGCAGCTTGAGGGTTGGCCCCACGGTAATGACTGAACGACCAGAGTAATCCACGCGCTTGCCCAGCAAGTTTTGACGGAACCGGCCGCCCTTTCCTTTGATCATGTCGGCCAAAGACTTCAGGGCACGCTTGTTGGCACCGGTCATGGCTTTGCCGCGGCGACCGTTGTCCAGCAGCGAGTCAACGGCTTCTTGCAACATGCGCTTTTCGTTGCGAGCAATGATTTCAGGCGCTTTGAGTTCCAGCAAACGGCGCAGACGGCTGTTGCGGTTGATCACACGGCGGTACAGGTCATTCAGGTCAGAGGTCGCAAAACGACCCCCGTCCAGCGGCACCAACGGACGCAGATCGGGCGGCAACACCGGCAGCACATCGAGCACCATCCACTCAGGCTTGATGCCTGATTTTTTGAATGCTTCAAGCAGTTTGAGGCGCTTGGTGTTCTTTTTGATCTTCAGCTCGGAACCACTGGGGTCATTGCGCAGCTTCTCGATTTCGCTGTCAATGTCCAGGTTTTGCAGCAAATCCTTGACGCCTTCAGCGCCCATCTTGGCTTGGAATTCGTCACCATACTCTTTGAACTTGGCATCAAAGTCGTCTTCAGACATGATGCTGTACGGTTTCAGCGGCGTCATGCCAGGGTCGGTCACCACATAGGCTTCAAAATACAACACGCGTTCAATGTCGCGCAGCGTCATGTCAAGCACCAAACCCAAACGGCTGGGCAATGACTTCAAAAACCAGATGTGGGCGCAGGGTGCAGCCAGGTCAATGTGACCCATGCGTTCACGACGCACTTTGGTCTGGGTGACTTCAACACCACACTTTTCGCAAATCACGCCGCGGTGTTTGAGGCGTTTGTATTTACCACACAGGCATTCGTAGTCTTTGATGGGGCCAAAGATCTTGGCGCAAAACAGACCATCGCGCTCAGGCTTGAACGTGCGGTAGTTGATGGTCTCGGGTTTTTTGACTTCACCAAATGACCAAGACCGAATTTTTTCGGGCGAAGCCATGCCGATGGTGATGGCATCAAAATGCTCATCAGGCGTGAATTGCTTGAACAGGTCGAGTAACGATTTCATGACTGTTAATCCTTTTGTTTAGTTGAGGGCAACACCCAGCGATGGCTCGCAGTGGTTGTTGCCCAGCAAAGCTTTTTCAAGCAATTAGGAGCGCTCAAGCTCAATGTCCAGGCCCAAAGAACGAATTTCTTTGACCAGCACGTTGAACGATTCAGGCATACCCGCCTCAATAGAGTGCTCGCCTTTGACGATGCTCTCATAGACTTTGGTTCGGCCTTGCACGTCATCCGACTTGACCGTAAGCATTTCCTGCAGCGTGTACGACGCGCCATAAGCCTCCAGTGCCCAAACTTCCATTTCACCGAAGCGTTGACCACCAAACTGGGCTTTACCACCCAAAGGTTGCTGCGTGACCAAGCTGTAGGGGCCGGTGGAGCGCGCGTGCATTTTGTCATCCACCAAATGGTGCAGTTTCAGGTAATGCATGTAGCCCACTGTGACTGGACGCTCAAAGCGATCCCCGGTGCGGCCATCGTACAAATACGCTTGGGTGCGAGTGGGCGTCAAACCCTTAGCTGCTGCAATGTCAGCTGGGTAGGCCAACTTCAGCATGGCACGAATTTCATCTTCGGAGGCACCATCAAACACGGGGGTAGCGAAAGGCATGCCCGAGGTCAAATTCTGTGACATTTCAATCAGCTGCTCATCGCTGAGCTGTGACAAGTCTTCTTTGCGACCCGTGGCGTTGTACACCTCGTCAAGGAAAGTGCGCAATTCCGCCACGCGGCTCTCGTGTTGCAGCATGTCTCCAATGCGCTGACCGATGCCCTTGCCAGCCCAACCCAAGTGGACTTCCAGCACCTGCCCGACGTTCATCCGGGACGGCACACCCAAGGGGTTCAACACAATGTCACAAGGTGTGCCATCGGCCATGTGCGGCATGTCTTCCATGGGCACAATTTTGGACACCACACCCTTGTTCCCGTGGCGGCCAGCCATTTTGTCACCGGGTTGCAGATGGCGTTTGACGGCCACATACACCTTCACCATCTTCAACACGCCTGCTGGCAAATCATCACCTTGGGTGAGTTTCTTGCGTTTTTCTTCAAAGGCGAGGTCAAAACTATGGCGGGTTTGCTCCAATGAGTTTTTGATGCTTTCGAGTTGAGCAGACACCTCATCTTCTGCTGGGCGAACATCAAACCAATGGAACTTCTCAACCGAAGCCAAATAGGCTTTGTCAATCTTGCTGCCCTTGGCTAATTTTTGCGGTCCGCCATTGGCGACACGGCCCACCAGAAGTTTTTCAATCCGGTCAAATGCATCAGCTTCCACAATGCGCAATTGATCGTTCAAATCCAGACGGAAACGTTTGAGTTCGTCGTCAATGATTTGCTGAGCACGGCGGTCACGCTGAATGCCTTCACGGGTGAACACTTGCACGTCAATCACCGTGCCTTGTGAGCCTTGGTCGACGCGCAACGACGTGTCTTTCACATCGCTGGCTTTTTCGCCGAAGATGGCACGCAGCAGTTTTTCTTCAGGGGTCAATGTGGTTTCACCCTTGGGAGTGACTTTGCCCACCAAGGTGTCGCCTGGTTGCACTTCAGCGCCCACATAAATGATGCCTGACTCGTCCAAACGGTTGAGTTGTTGCTCGCTCAAGTTGGGAATGTCGCGGGTGATTTCTTCAGCACCGAGCTTGGTATCACGCGCCATCACCACCAGTTCTTCAATGTGGATGGAGGTGTAGCGATCTTCAGCCACCACGCGTTCGCTGATCAAAATCGAGTCTTCGAAGTTATAGCCGTTCCAAGTCATGAAGCCAATCAGCATGTTTTGACCCAACGCCAACTCACCCAAGTCTGTCGAGGCGCCATCGGCAATCACATCACCTTTGGCCAAGTGGTCACCTTTTTTGACCACTGGGCGCTGATGAATGTTGGTGTTTTGGTTGGAACGCTGGTACTTGATGAGGTTGTAGATGTCCACACCCACCTCACCGGCCAGGGCTTCGCTGTCATTGACACGAATCACCACGCGGCTGGCATCCACATAATCAACCACCCCACCACGGGTAGCCACGACCACCGTGCCGGAGTCCACAGCTGCCACGCGCTCAATGCCCGTGCCAACCATTGGCTTTTCAGGTCGCAAGATCGGCACAGCTTGACGCGACATGTTGGCCCCCATCAAGGCGCGGTTGGCGTCATCGTGCTCCAAAAAAGGCACCAGCGAGGCGGCCACTGACACGATCTGGGCGGGTGACACATCCATGTATTGAATGCGATCAGACGTCACCATCACGGTTTCACCTGCTTCACGGGCAGAAATCAGTTCACCGGTCAACAGGCCATTTTTGTCCAAAGCTGCATTGGCTTGGGCGATGACGTATTTACCTTCTTCAATGGCAGAGAGGTAATCAATGTCCATGGTCACCTTGCCATCAACCACGCGGCGGTAAGGCGTTTCAATAAAGCCGTAGTCATTCAACCGTGCATACAACGCCAATGAGTTGATCAAGCCAATGTTGGGACCTTCCGGTGTTTCAATGGGGCAAACGCGACCGTAGTGGGTCACGTGCACGTCACGCACTTCAAAGCCAGCACGTTCACGCGTCAAACCACCCGGGCCCAGGGCAGATACGCGACGTTTGTGCGTGATCTCAGACAAGGGGTTGGTCTGGTCCATGAATTGCGACAACTGCGACGCACCAAAAAACTCTTTGAGTGCTGCAGATATGGGCTTGCTGTTGATCAAGTCATGTGGCATCAAAGGCTCTTGCTCAGCCTGCCCCAGACGCTCTTTCACTGCTTTTTCAATGCGCGCCAATCCCATGCGGTACTGGTTTTCGGCCAGTTCACCGACACAGCGCACACGGCGATTGCCCAAGTGGTCAATGTCATCCACCTGACCATGACCATTGCGTAAATCAACCAGGATTTTGACCACAGCCAAAATATCCTCGTTGGACAACACCATCAAACCAGTGGACTCTGGCCGTCCCATCTTGGCGTTGAATTTCATCCGACCCACACGCGACAAGTCATAGGTGTCAGGGTTGTAGAACAGGCGCTGGAACAAGGCTTGAACTGCGTCTTCTGTGGGGGGTTCACCTGGGCGCATCATGCGGTAAATGGCCACACGTGCAGCAAACTCATCTACCGTTTCATCAGTACGCAATGTTTGTGAAATGTAGGCACCTTGATCCAACTCATTGGTGTAGATGCACGCCAACTCCTGCACACCCGAAGTGCGCAGTTTTTTCATCAGCACATCGGTCAACTCCTCGTTGGCTTTGGCCAAAATTTCACCAGTGTCAGCATCCACCACATTGCGCGCCACCACGCGACCAATCAAAAAGTCTTCTGGCACCGAGATGTGCGTTGTGCCCGATTGCTCCAATTCACGAGTATGACGTGCTGTGACGCGCTTTTCTTTAGCCACCACCACTTTGCCGCTCTTGTCGGTGATGTCAAAACGTGCCACCTCGCCACGCAGACGCTCAGCCACAAACTCCATTTGCGCACCACTGTCCATCAAACGGAAGTTGTCATTGACAAAGAAATTGGCCAGGATGGACTCGTTGTTCAAACCAATGGCTTTGAGCAAAATGGTCACTGGCATTTTGCGGCGACGGTCAACCCGGAAATACAAAATGTCCTTGGGGTCAAACTCAAAATCGAGCCATGAGCCACGGTAGGGGATGATCCGTGCTGAAAACAGCAACTTGCCAGAGCTGTGGGTTTTACCCTTGTCGTGTTCAAAAAACACACCAGGTGAACGATGCAACTGGCTCACGATCACGCGCTCGGTGCCGTTGATCACAAATGAGCCTTTGTCAGTCATGAGCGGCACTTCACCCATGTACACCTCTTGCTCTTTGACCTCTTTGACCACCTTGTTTTGGGTGGTTGATGATTCACGGTCATAAATGATCAGTTGCACTTTGGCACGCACCGCAGATGCAAATGTCAACCCGCGGGTTTGGCATTCACGCACGTCAAATGCGGGTTTAGCCAAGTTGTACTCAAGGTACTTCATCTCCACAAAACCATTGTGTGAAACGATGGGGAAAGCAGCGTCAAAAGCGGCTTGCAAACCTTCATCGGTGCGTTTTTTGGGCGCAACTTCGGCCTGAAGAAATGCTGTGTAAGCATCCTTTTGCATTTGCAACAGGTAAGGAATCTCCAGCACGCTGTCGCGCGTACCAAAGTTTTTACGAATCCGCTTGCGTTCGGTGTATGTGTAGGCCATGAGATCTCCGGGCAACTTGAGGAACTTGGGAAGTCCTGGGCGACTTAAATTCTTGGTGATTGGCCACTACCAATCATTGGCGGACGGCTGCACATTGCATGCAACCCGAACCAAGGCATCTTCTTCTGTCGGGGTCAGAAGACACTGAAAAAGGGTCAACAACTCTTTTTCAGTGCGCTCTGTATAAACACGAAAGGCTGGAGGCCTTTGACAGCACTCCAGCCCATCAAACAACTCAATTACTTGAGTTCAGCCTTGGCACCGGCTTCAACCAGTTTCTTCAATGCGGCTTCACCATCAGCCTTGGACACGCCTTCTTTGACGTTCTTCGGTGCGCCATCAACCATGTCTTTGGCTTCTTTCAAGCCCAAGCCAGTGATTTCACGCACGGCTTTGATGACTGATACTTTTTGTGCGCCAGCTTCAAGCAACACCACGTTGAATTCGGTTTTTTCTTCAACCACAGCAGCTGCTGCACCACCGCCAGCAGCAGGAGCCGACATGGCTGCTGCGCTCACGCCAAATTTCTCTTCGATGGCTTTCACCAGGTCGTTGAGTTCCATGACCGTCATGCTGTCGAGCGCGGTCAAAAATGCGTCTTTATCAAATGACATTTTCAGTTCCTACAGTTGATTGGGAACAGATCTTCGCAACGCTTAGAACCGTTCCACAAGTTTTCAAGATATTTACGTATTGCTGCAAGCGATCAAGCTGCAACTGCTTCGGCAGAAACTTCTGCACCAGCGCCTTTTTTCTCTGCAATCGCTGCCAACACGCGGGCTGTACGCGAAATTGGAGACTGCATCAAGCCCAACAATTGAGCCAGCAGCACTTCCTTGGTAGGAATGCTTGCCAATTGTTTAACGCCCTCGACATCCAAAACTTTTCCGCCGTATGCACCGGCACGAATAACCAACTTGGCATTGGTTTTCGCAAACTCGGCCACCACTTTGGCAGCAGCCACAGCATCTTCAGAAAAGCCGTAGATCAACGGACCTGTCATCTGGTCAGACACCACCTCAAAGCCTGTTCCTGCCACAGCACGGCGAGCCAAGGTGTTTTTCAACACACTCAGGTTCACGCCATTGCTGCGAGCATTCGAGCGCAATTTGGTCATGTCAGCGACCGTGATGCCGCGGTATTCCGCAATCACGAGCGTTTGAGCTTTAGCGGCGAGGCCAGTCACATCATTGATGACCGCTTCTTTCTCACTGCGATTTAAACTCAAGGTCTACTCCTTCAAAAAGTGTTCGTTTGTCGCAATCTCTTGCCACATGGAACACGCCACATTGCAGCGACCAACTGTTTAGGAATTTTCAAATTCTTTGCCAGTGGGATCGCCATCTGCGTTGGCGATGAGATTAAGTGCTTGGCAATCACCTTGCACACCAACGGTCTTGGATGACCTGAAGGTACAAAATACCTTCAGCCCACCACTCCCAGAAGTCATTTCAGACCGCTGGGATTGTTGCAAACTGATCGGGTTAAACCGTCACTGTTTGCAAATCAACGCGCACGCCCACACCCATGGTGCTAGACACTGCGGCTTTGCGCAAATACAAGCCCTTGCTGGTTGCAGGTTTGGCTTTAGCCAATGCATCTACCAGCGCTGCCAAGTTACCTTGCAACTTGTCATTGTCAAAAGAACGACGGCCAATGGTTGAATGAACAATCCCTGCTTTGTCCACACGGAACTGAACTTGACCCGCCTTGGCGTTGCGCACCGCGCCTGCCACATCAGGGGTCACTGTGCCGACCTTGGGGTTTGGCATCAAACCACGTGGGCCAAGAATCTGACCCAAAGTACCCACTACGCGCATGGCGTCTGGTGCCGCAATCACCACATCAAATGGCATATTGCCAGCTTTGACCATGGCGGCAAGCTCATCCATACCCACGATGTCAGCGCCGGCTGCTTTGGCTTCTTCGGCCTTGGCACCTTGCGCAAAAACGGCCACGCGTTTGGTTTTGCCCGTGCCATTTGGCAACACGACAGCACCACGAACCACTTGGTCAGATTTCTTTGCATCCACACCCAGTTGAATCGCCACATCAATGGATTCATCAAACTTGGCATTGGCAAATTCTTTGACCAACCCCAAAGCATCTGCAACGGCGTACAACTTGCCGCTGTCAACCTTGCCTTGTTGAGCTTTTTGTTTTTTAGTCAAGCGCGCCATTTACACACCCTCCACATTCACGCCCATGGAACGGGCAGAGCCAGCGATGGTGCGCACGGCTGCGTCCATGTCGGCAGCGGTCAAATCTTTCATCTTGGTTTTTGCAATTTCTTCAAGCTGTGCGCGTGTGATCTTGCCAACCTTGGTCTTCAGCGGATTGGCTGAACCCTTGTCGATCTTGACGGCCTTCTTGATCAAAATCGAAGAAGGTGGTGATTTGATGACAAACGTGAAGCTCTTGTCTGCAAATGCAGTGATCACCACTGGCAAAGGCAACCCGGGCTCAATGCCTTGAGTTTGGGCGTTGAATGCCTTGCAGAACTCCATGATGTTCAAACCGCGTTGACCCAAAGCTGGACCAATCGGTGGGGATGGGTTGGCCTTACCAGCTGGCACTTGCAGCTTGACAAAACCGACGATTTTTTTCGCCATATTTAACTCCTAGCGGGTGTAAACGCTTTTGTGTGCTTTTTCACACATCAGCTCCCCGTTGTTAACGACTCACTTTGATGTTTGCACCGAGTCGGAAAATGCAAACCGAAAACAGGAGGTCTTCGATCAAAAAAACCCACCTATTAAGAAATCAGGTTAAGTCTTCTCAACTTGAGAAAACTCTAGTTCAACCGGTGTTGATCGACCAAAAATGGTCACAGCCACGCGAACTTTGCTCTTTTCGTAGTTCACTTCTTCAACAGAACCGTTGAAATCAGCAAACGGGCCTTCTTTGACACGAACCATTTCACCCACCACAAATTCAACCTTGTGACGTGGCTTATCTGTGCCTTCCTGCATCTGACTGACGATTTTTTGTACTTCAGATTCAGAAATGGGTGAGGGGCGGGTTTTCCCACCACCCACGAAACCTGTCACCTTGTTGGTGTGCTTGACCAAGTGCCAGGTCTCATCATCCATCACCATTTCAACCAGTACGTAACCTGGGAAAAACTTGCGCTCGGTGGTTTTCTTTTGGCCATTCTTGACCTCAACCACTTCTTCCATGGGCACCAAGATACGACCAAACTTACTTTGCATTCCGGCGCGGTTGATGCGCTCAAGAATGTTGCGCTCTACGGCTTTCTCCATGCCGGAATAAGCATGCACCACATACCAACGCAAATCAGGATGACTTGCAGGCGCAGCCAAGGTCTGGGCAGCTGTCAACGGCACGTCGATTTCAGGCAAAGTTGTTTCGGTCATTATTTTCTCCAGCCCAAGATCAAGTCGTAAAACACCCATTCAAGCGTCTTGTCGGTCAACCACAAAAAGAGCGCCATGATCAACACAAAACCAAACACATAAGCCGTCATCTGAACGGCTTCTTTACGGGCTGGCCAAACAACCTTTTTGATTTCTTTCACAGAATCTTGGCCAAAAGCCAACAAAGCTTTGCCAGATTCAGATGTCAAAAAAACAAAAGTTGCCACGCCCAAGCCAGCTATCAACCCCAGCCATTGAAACAGCGACCCTTTTTGGGCCAATGCGTAATAAGCAACCAGAGACAAAATAACCAGTCCTGCCGCCCCAAATAACTTGGCCTTGTCTGCAGTCGTATTGACAGTTTCTACTTGAGTGGTGGCCATGATTTGATTTACTCGACGGATGTCGAAAAGATATCCTGTGAATGGAATGCGTTTTTCAGACGCACAAGCCCACTATTTTCATAGTGGGCTTTGAATTGGTTTGCCAGCGTTGCCGGTGGCAGGGGCAGTAGGAATCGAACCTACAACCTTCGGTTTTGGAGACCGACGCTCTGCCAATTGAGCTATGCCCCTTTGATCATCTTGCGCACATTTGCGCAAGCACACTTACTTTAGGCAATCACCTTAGCCACCACACCCGCGCCAACGGTACGACCACCTTCGCGAATAGCGAAGCGCAGGCCTTCTTCCATGGCGATTGGGGCAATCAACTTCACTGTGATCGACACGTTGTCACCAGGCATGACCATTTCTTTGCCTTCTGGCAACTCGATGGCACCGGTCACGTCCGTGGTACGGAAGTAGAACTGAGGACGGTAGTTGTTGAAGAAGGGGGTGTGACGGCCACCTTCGTCTTTGGACAACACATAGATTTCGCCCGTGAAGTGGGTGTGCGGTTTGATTGAGCCGGGTTTGCACAGCACTTGACCACGTTGCACGTCTTCGCGTTTGGTGCCGCGCAGCAAGATACCGACGTTGTCGCCTGCTTGACCTTGGTCGAGCAGTTTGCGGAACATTTCGACACCGGTGCAAGTGGTTTTTTGGGTGTCATGGATGCCCACGATTTCGATTTCTTCGCCGACTTTGATGATGCCGCGTTCAACCCGGCCTGTGACCACGGTGCCACGACCAGAGATCGAGAACACGTCTTCAACGGGCATCAGGAATGCGCCGTCAACGGCACGTTCTGGCAGGGGGATGTAGCTGTCCAAGGCGTCAGCGAGCTTCATGATGGATCCTTCGCCGAGTTCGCCTTTGTCGCCTTCCATGGCGAGTTTGGCTGATCCGTGGATGATGGGGGTGTCGTCGCCAGGGAAGTCGTATTTATCCAGGAGTTCGCGCACTTCCATTTCAACGAGTTCAAGCAGTTCAGCGTCATCCACCATGTCGCATTTGTTCAGGTAGACGATGATGTAAGGCACGCCGACCTGACGAGCCAACAGGATGTGCTCACGGGTTTGAGGCATGGGGCCGTCAGCTGCAGAGCAAACCAGGATGGCGCCGTCCATTTGGGCTGCGCCGGTGATCATGTTTTTGACGTAGTCAGCGTGGCCGGGGCAGTCGACGTGGGCGTAGTGGCGGTTGGCCGTTTCGTATTCGACGTGGGCGGTGTTGATGGTGATGCCGCGGGCTTTTTCTTCGGGCGCTGCGTCAATTTGGTCATAGGCCTTGGCCGAGCCACCAAACTTGGCTGCCAGCACGGTGGTGATGGCGGCTGTCAGGGTGGTTTTACCATGGTCAACGTGACCGATGGTGCCCACGTTCACGTGGGGCTTGGTTCGTGTGAATTTCTCTTTTCCCATTTTCAGACTCCGAGAATTAAAAGACGGTCAAATAAAAAAGGCCATCAACCCGCAAAAAAACCAAGCTGACACCCAACACTTCAATGGTGCCCATTCCGGGAATCGGACCCGGGACCTCTCCCTTACCAAGGGAGTGCTCTGCCACTGAGCCAAATGGGCAATATTTCATGAATGCAACCCTGGAGCGGGAGACGGGAATCGAACCCGCGTCATTAGCTTGGAAGGCTAGGGTTCTACCATTGAACTACTCCCGCCTCGAAGCTGAACCGGTCAACCTGTTAGCGCCCTACGCTTCGCCGCAGCGTCACATTCAACAAATCATTGGTGGAGAGGGCTGGATTCGAACCAGCGTACTCGTAAGAGGGCAGATTTACAGTCTGCTGCCATTAACCACTCGGCCACCTCTCCACGGTGAACCACGGATTATGCCATCAAGTTTGAATGTAGTCTTGTGGAATCTGGGATTTTTTTACGGCTTGTCTGAAAAATGGGTTTCTCTCCAAGCCTTGGCTTGAGAAAAATGACCGCAACCCAAAAATGGCACCGGTGGACGAAGCGCCGAAAGAGGCGACGGGTGGTTGGCGCACAGCACCAGATGCCGCGTGGCATCAATCAAACCACGCTTACTTTGGGCGTGGTTACCCCACAGCATGAACACCACGGGTGATGCAGCATCAGACACCGCCTGAATGACGGCATCGGTCAGCACCTCCCAGCCCTTTCCCGCATGGCTGGCAGGCTGGCCTTCCTCAACCGTCAAACACGTATTGAGCAGCAGCACCCCATGGCGCGCCCAGCGCTCCAAGCTGCCACCCGGCTGAGGAAACGCAGGCGGTGGCTCTCCCAAATCGCGCTGCAACTCTTTGAAAATATTGCGCAACGAGGGCGGCACAGCCACCCCCGGCGGCACTGAAAACGCCAACCCTTGCGCTTGCCCACGCCCGTGGTAAGGGTCTTGCCCCAAAATCACCACGCGCACCGACGCCAGCGGCGTGAGCGCCAAGGCGTGCAGGGGCTGCGGCGGAAACACCACTGCGCCGGCTTGCAAGCGTTGTTGTAAAAAAGTCAACAAACGGCGCCCGGCCTCAGACGCAAAGAACGTCGACACCACGGGCTGCCAGTCAGCCGCCACGGGCCACTGCGCAGGCTCTGCAGATGGCAGTTGCGTGATGACAGCGGCGGCGCTGGGCAAGTCAGACGGCATCACTTCGGCTTTTTAAGCAAACAAAGCAGCCAGCGCCTCACCTGGCTCTTTGGCACGCATGAAGGCTTCACCCACCAAAAACGCATTCACGCCTGCGGCGGCCATGCGCAGCACATCGTCGCGGGTGTGAATGCCGCTTTCGCACACCAGCAGCCGATCTGCGGGCAGCAGGTGCCTCAGAGCCAGCGTGGTGTCAAGCGAAACCTCAAAGGTTTTCAAATTGCGGTTGTTCACACCCACCAGCGGCGTTTTGAGTTTGAGCGCACGTTCAAGCTCCGGCGCGTCATGCACCTCCACCAGCACCGCCATGTCCAGACTGCGCGCGATCTGCTCAAAATCTTTCATCTGGGCATCATCCAGGCAGGCGGCAATCAACAGCACAGCGTCAGCCCCCATGGCGCGTGACTCGTAAATTTGGTAGGCATCGACCATGAAATCTTTGCGCAACACCGGCAATTGGCACGAAGCGCGAGCCTGCTTGAGGTAGTCCACACTGCCTTGGAAAAAGGGCTGGTCGGTCAACACGGACAAACACGCCGCACCATGTTCGGCATAACTTTGGGCAATATCGGCGGCAAAAAAGTCGGCACGCAGCACGCCTTTGGACGGGCTGGCTTTTTTCACTTCGGCAATCACCGCCGCCTGACCCGCTGCAATTTTGCTGCGCATGGCAGCGACAAAATCACGCGTCAAGACTCGGCTTTCAGCCTCAAACCGCATGTCTGCCAAGGGCTTGCGCGCCACAGCGGCGGCCACTTCCTGGCGCTTGACGGCCACAATTTTGTTCAAAATATCAGTCATGTTGGGGGCTTTCGGGAACAGGGTTGGACGCGTTGGCGGTGCTGGGCGGGGTGGCTGCGGCGGTTTCGCTGTTTTTCAACACCTTCACAAACACACGCTTCATCACCACCCCCACCAAGATAAAAAACACAGAAATGCCAATGGCCAACCAGGCGCCATCGGTGTCTAGAAGCTTCATCATGCGGCGCTGCCCAAACGGTGCGCCAGCGTGACCAGGCTGTCGAGTTTGGCTTTGGCGGCACCAGATTCAATCGCTGCGCGCGCTTGGTCTATGCCAGCTTTCATCGAATCCACCACATTGGCTGCGTACAACGCCACACCGGCGTTGAGCAGCACAATTTCTTTGGCCGGACCGGCTACGTTGTTGAGCACATCCAGCAGCATGGTGCGGGATTGCTCTGGCGTTTCGACCTTGAAGGCGCGGTTGCTGGCCATGGCCAGGCCAAAGTCTTCGGGGTGGATCTCATACTCTGTGACCTTGCCGTCTTTGAGCTCGCCCACCAGTGTGGCCGCGCCCAGACTCACCTCATCCATGCCGTCTTTGCCATACACCACCACCGCATGGTTGGTGCCCAGGCGCTCCAGGGCGCGCACCTGGATACCGACCAGGTCGGGGTGAAACACGCCCATCAAAATATTCGGCGCACCGGCTGGGTTGGTCAGCGGGCCGAGCAGATTGAAGATGGTTTTGACTCCCATCTCGCGGCGAACTGGTGCCACATTTTTCATGGCCGGATGGTGGTTGGGTGCGAACATAAAGCCCACACCCACCTCGGCAATGCACTGGGCAATGGCCTCGGGTTTGAGGTTGATATTGACCCCCAGCGACTCCATCACGTCGGCGCTGCCACTCTTGCTTGACACACTGCGGCCACCGTGTTTGCTGACCTTGGCCCCGGCGGCGGCGGCCACAAACATGGCGCAGGTGGAAATGTTGAAGGTGTGCGAGCCGTCGCCGCCGGTGCCCACAATGTCCACCAAATGCGCTTTGTCGGCCACCAGGACTTTGGTGGAGACCTCGCGCATCACCTGTGCGGCGGCGGTGATTTCGCCAATGGTTTCCTTTTTGACGCGCAAGCCGGTGATGAACGCCGCCAGCATCACCGGGCTCCACTCGCCCGCCATGATTTGCCGCATGATGTGCAGCATTTCGTCATGAAAAATCTCGCGGTGTTCAATGGTGCGCAGCAGCGCTTCTTGCGGGGTGATGGTGATGGCGTGGGTCATGATGCTCCTTCAATCAAAAAATCGGCCGTTCCGGGCACTGCAAAGGGTGGTGTTATGGGGCGGGATTGTCGGTCATGGCCAGTTTCAGCCCGAAGCCGATGAACATCACCCCCGCAACACGCTCCAGCCAATGCATGCCGCGCTGTACCAGGCTCAGGCGGCGCGCCGCCCAGCCCCCGAGCGCGGCGTAAGCAAAATTGATGGGCAAGGCATTGAGGTTAAACAACACGCCCAGGAGCACAAAGCTCAGCGTCTTATGGGGCGCATCGGGGGCAATGAACTGCGGCACAAACGCCAGAAAAAACAGCGCCACCTTGGGGTTAAGCACATTCGTCCAGAACCCCTTGAAAAATACGCTTTTTTGGCTTGTAACCCCCGTGGTTATTGCGTGAGCAGCTATTGAATGCATTGCACTCGAAGGTTTGGAGAACACCAGTTGCAAGCCGACATAAAGCAGATAAAGCGCCCCCACCCACTTCAACACGGTAAAGGCTGTGGCAGACGTGGCCAACAACGCACTGATGCCCAGCGCCGCCGCAAAAATGTGCACAAAACAACCGGCAGTGATGCCCAACGCCGCCACCAGCCCGGCGCGCACGCCGTGGCGCAACGCGCTGCTGACAATGAACAACACGTCAGGACCCGGGGTCAAGTTGAGCAACCAGCCAGCCGCGATGAACAGCAACAGTTGCGGGGTATCAGGCACAGTGCAAGGCCTCTGAGGGTCAGTAAACGCCTGCGCCCACTGCGCCAACGCTGGCTGCACCCGGCTCGGACTCGGCAAAAAAGCGCCGAATACTGCTGAGCGCGTGGTCAATGCCCGCCGCGTCCACATCCAGATGCGTCACAAAGCGCAGTCCAATCAAGCCAGTGGCCAGCACGCCTTGCGCTTTCAAGAAGTCCAGCAAGGCCGGCCCCCGGCCATCGGCCACATCGACAAACACAATGTTGGTGGCGGCTGAACGCACCGTCAGCCCGGCGATGCCAGCCAACCCGGTGGCCAGACGTTGCGCGTTGGCGTGGTCTTGCGCCAGCCGCAGCACATGGTGATCCAGCGCGTAACTGGCCGCAGCGGCCAACAGACCCGCTTGGCGCATACCGCCACCGGCCATCTTGCGGATGCGCCGGGCGCGCTCAATCAGCTCACTTGAGCCGCACAGCGCCGAGCCCACGGGCGCGCCCAGCCCCTTGCTGAAGCACACCGACACACTGTCAAATAGGCTGGTGATGCAGCGCAGCTCACGCACAACAGATTCAAAATCAATAGCTGATTGCACTTGATTTACAAGGTCTAGAGGCTTATTTTGCTTATTTTTTTCTGCCACTTGCAGCGCTTGATCCACCGCTGCATTGAACAGCCGTGCACCGTCCAGATGGCAGGCCAAGCCCTTGTCGCGCGCCAGCTGCGTGGCCTGCGCCAGATAGGCCATGGGCATGCGCTGGCCGTTCCAGGTGTTTTCCAGGCACAGCAGCCGGGTGCGGGCAAAGTGCACGTCGTCAGGCTTGATGGCAGCAGCTAGTTCGGCCAGCGCCATTTGGCCAGCTGCGTCCTGCGCCAGCGGTTGCGGCACCACGCTGCCCAACACCGCAGCGCCACCGCCCTCGTAGCGGTAGGTGTGCGCCAGCTGGCCGACGATGTATTCGTCACCCCGACCGCAGTGCGCCAAGATGCCGCACAGGTTGCTTTGCGTGCCCGAGGGCATGAACAGCGCCGCTTCTTTGCCGGTGATGGCGGCAATGCGCGCTTGCAGCGCGTTGACGCTGGGGTCGTCGCCAAACACATCGTCACCCACCGGGGCGGCAGCCATCACGGCGCGCATGGCAGCAGTGGGCTGGGTCACGGTGTCGCTGCGCAAGTCAACTGGTTTGATTGGATTTTTATGCATGTTTTTGGCCTCTAGCGCTTATGAATATTGCGTGGGTAGCTCTTTATTTGATACCAATCAACAACCAGAACCAGTCCATTCGTTCAGCCCTTTGATGAAGCTGCGTTTGGCTGCAAACGTGGCTTTCAGCTCTGTAAGGTACTGCGCAAATGACGCGGATTCGTGCAAGCCCGCCAGCAACTGCTGCACATGGCGCAGCCAGCTCAGCGCCCGGGCATAGGCGGCGGCGTTGCCCTCTGCCACGATGTCGGCAATGATTTGGCGGTACAGCACCACCGCCTCGCGCGTTCGGGTGGGCTCCAGCGCTTGTGCCAGCGTCAGCCGGGTGTTGGCATCGATGGCGCCACGGTGAATGGCGTCCCAAGCGGTATCCAGATCGCCCTCCCAAATAGCAATCTCGACGCGGTTTGACACATCTGGCAGCTTGCGCCCACCTTCAGGCGCAACGCCGTCTGTGCCTGTGCCTGTGCCTGTGCCTGTGCCTGTGCCTGTGCCTGTGCCTGTGCCGGCGTTGGCGTGGTTGTGCGTGTGCTGCGCCAGCCAGTTCAGTGCCCGCGTGCGCTGGGCAGGCCACTGCCCCAGTGGCTCTGCCATGCTGTGCAGGGCTTGGTAGGCAACCAGGCCGGGGCGTTCTTCAAACTGCAACCAGGTCAGTTGCAACGCCTCGGCCGGGCGGTTTTGCGCCACATACCTGGCCGCCACAAAGTTGCGCAGGCGGTTGTCGGGGCGATCCGGGTCATGTTGCAGACCCAGCTCGGCCCACTTCAGGGCATCGTCCGGGCGCTGAGCTGCGAGCAAAGCCTCGGCCAGTTTCAAATGGTCATAAGCGCAGGTGAGTTGGGTGGATTTGACGGCCACAAAGCCGTCAATGTCACCACGGACCAGCGCCGCGTCTTCTAGCACGCGCTGCCATTTTTTGCGCGGGTATGGCGAGCCGCGTTCGTCAAGCGCGGGCGTGCTTTCCCATTGGGCTTGCGCCAGCGCCTGGTAGGCCTGCAGGCCAGCAGCCCCCAACACCTGGCTGTAGCGGGAGGCGCTGAAACTGCACAAGCCAAAAGGCAAGGTGGCTTCAAGCTGACACAGCGCTTGAGCCAAGGCCACGGGGTCGGGCTGGGCGGCTTGGCAGGCTTGCAGGTGCAGCTCACCCAGGCGCTGCACCACATCGCCCACGCGGCCGCTGGAATCATCTACAAATTGCAGCGCGTTTTCGATGCAGTCCACGGCATGAAGCGCCAGCTCGGCCACTGCCAACGCCTGGCCACTGCGCAACATGCCTGCCAAGGTATCGGCAATGACATCAAGCGCTTTGGCAAAACGCCGCCCTGCCCCCCAGTCGATTGAGCCGTCAACGGTGGTGACATCGTCAATAAGTTGGCGCACGTCGTCAACTTGGCTGCGCTGCTTGCCCGCTGGGGCGTGGCTGCGTAAGGTTTGCGCCAGCGCCACGTCGCGTTTGGCCACGTCCAGCAACAGCGCCACCAGCGCCTCATGCGGCTGCTGGGTGAGCCAGGTTTTGCACTGCGGCGGCAGCGGGGAGGGTTTTTTGGTCATGCAACAGGTTTTTGAAAAAAGATATGTTTTAGGCCTATAGACCTTATTTAATAAGCGCAAGCAGCTATTTATTAAATAGCATTAAATAGCATTCAAGCGCCAAAAAACTGGCACAGGCTCAAGCAGGCACGGCCAGCGCGGCCGCGCGCGGCTTCAAGAAGTTGCCCAGCATGGCGTGGCCGTGTTCGGTCAAGATGCTCTCGGGGTGAAACTGCACGCCTTCAATGTCCAGGTGGGTGTGTTTGATGCCCATGATTTCGCCGTCGTCCGTCCAGGCGGTAACTTTCAGGCAGGGCGGGCAAGTGGCGCGCTCAATGGACAGCGAGTGGTAGCGGTTGACGGTGAAGTGGGCTGGCAAATCGGCAAACACGCCCTCTTGGGTGGTGGTAATGACCGAGGTTTTGCCGTGCATGAGCTGCTGTGCGCGAATGATGGTGCCACCAAACGCTGCGCCAATGGCCTGATGCCCCAGGCACACGCCCAGGATGGGCAGCTTGCCAGCAAAGTGCGCGATGGCCGCGACCGAAATGCCAGCCTCGGCGGGTGAACACGGCCCCGGCGAGACCACCAGCCGGTCCAGCTGCCCGGCGTGCAGCAGGGCGTCGATGTCGGCCACGGTGATTTCGTCGTTGCGCGCCACCGTCACATCAGCGCCTAGCTCGCCCAGGTATTGGACGATGTTGTAGGTAAAGCTGTCGTAGTTGTCGATCATCAAAAGTTTCATGGCGTTCACTCACACAAAGTTCATTTAAAAGGCACTTAGAGACGCAGAAATCACAAACATCCTATTTCTGGCAACACTCACCATAAACGGAATTTTTGCAATTTATGCATCCCTTATTTTCATCAAAGCGGCTTGCTGCAAGGCATCGAGCAGCTTGAGCAACTGGTCTTTCTGCGCCAGCAATTGCGTGCTGACGGTGGCCGCACCAGCTGCATCGCCGGCCGCGTGCAGGCGCAAGACCTCACTACCGAGCGCGTGAATTTGCTGGTGCACCGGTGCAATGGCCTGAAATTGCGGCAAGTCACCATAACGCTGGCGCCCATGACCGTCGTACCACTGGCCAAAACGGCACTGGTGCGGGTCAGTCAGTTGCGCCTGCGGCATGCCCAGCGACAAGCCCTGCGCGGCCAACACCACGCGCTTGACCCAAGCCAGATGGTCGTGTTGCGCCACCAGCAAAGGTAAATCGCTGAGCTCCCATTTCACATCTGCCCACAAGCACCATTGCGGGTCAGACACAAACGCACAGGCCCAGTCAAACACCTGCTCGGCCGGCATCGGGCGGGCAATGCCGTAGCCTTGCACCACGTCGCAGCCCAGGCGCAGCAGCAGCACGCCCTGGTCTTGGGTCTCAACGCCTTCGGCAATCACGCTGAGTTTGAACAGCGTGGCAATGTGGATGATGGACTCGACCAAGGCGCGGTCATCGGCATCGTCGAGCATGTCGCGCACAAAGCTTTGGTCAATTTTGAGGGTCTGCACCGGGATGCGCTTGAGGTAGCTCAGTGACGAGTAGCCGGTGCCAAAGTCGTCCAGCGAAAAATCAATGCCAAGGGCGCGGCAGTTGGCAATCAGGGCGTTCATGGCACCCATGTCGCCTAACGCCACCGACTCCAATATTTCAAATTCAAGCAGGCTTGGCGACACCTGCGGGTGGCAAGCCAGCAAAATTTGCAGGCGCGGCAAAAAGTCTTCTTGCTGAAAATGCCGCGCTGAAATGTTGACACTGACTGGCCACACCTGCCCTTGCTGCTGCCACACCGCAAGCTGCTTGAGGGCTTGCTCGATGACCCACTCCCCAATGGCCACAATCACATCAGACTGCTCCACCAAAGGCAAAAATGACAGCGGCGGGATCATGCCGTCTTGCGGGTGCTGCCAGCGCAACAAGGCCTCAAACCCGACCACCTTGCCGCTGCGCAAATTCACCTTGGGCTGGTAATACAGCCGCAACTCGTTACCGGTGATGGCTTGGCGAACGCGCTCGAGTGTTTGCTGGACAGATTCTTGCTGGATGTCTTGCAGCACATCAAAGCGGTGGTAGCGGTTGCGCCCGGTTTGCTTGGCCACATACATGGCCTGGTCAGCGTGGCGCAGCAGCGTGTCGGGGTCTGAACTGTCAGCCGGGTACACGGTCAGCCCCAAGCTGCCGGTGATGGCAATGGCGTGCCCCTGCAACTCAAAGGGTTCGGCCAGGGTTTGCAAAATGCGCGCCAGCAAGCCCGTCAAATCCGCGTCATCGGCCAGGTCTTCCAGCAAAATCACAAATTCATCACCACCCAGGCGCGTCAGGGTGTCCACGGCGCGCAGCTCCTGGTTCAGGCGGGCGGTCAAGGCCACCAGCAGCATGTCGCCGACGGCGTGACCATAGGTGTCGTTGACCGGCTTGAACTTGTCCAGGTCAAGCAGGCACACCGCCAATTGGCTGCCGTCGCGCCTGGATTTTTCAAGCGCCCGCTCAAAGCGGTCGGCCAGCAGCACACGGTTGGGCAGGCCGGTGAGCGCGTCATGCCCCGCTTGCCATTGCAAGCGCTCTTGCACCTGTTCACGCTCAGACACATCACGCAGCACCAGCACACAACCCAATAACTGTCCACGCTCGAAAAATATGGGGGTGGCCAACGTTTCCACCGACACCAAGCCGCCTTGCTGCGTGACCAGCACGGTATGCGCCCCAGACTGCGCTGCCACGCCTGAGTGCATCACCCGGGTCACGGGGTTGATCAACCGGTCTTGCGTGGCACCGTCTTTGAACACCAGAAAATCAGTCACCGACTGGCCCCGCACTTGGCTCAACGGCCAGCCGGTCAGGCCAATCGCAGCTTCGTTCATGAAGCTCACCAAGCCTTGCGCGTCGGTGGTGATGACGGCATCACCAATAGAGGCCAGTGTGACCTGCGCCAGCTCTTTTTCAGCTTGCAGGGCTTCTTTCAGGTCTTGTTCTTTGCGCTGCTGCGCGGCCAATGCGTCCAGCATGGCGTTGAAGGCCCGCGCTAATTGGCTCACTTCGTCTGTGCTGTTGACCCAGGCGCGCACTTGCGCCCGACCGGCACTGACATCACCCGCCACTTTGGCCAAAGCTGTCAAGCGCCGCGTCAGGCGGTTGGCCAGCAACCAAGCCAGCAGCACGCCCACCCCAATGGCTAACAAGGTGTAGAGCAGGCCGCTTTGCGTGATGGCAGCCAACTTGGTGGCCGTTGCGCTTTGCGACACGCCCACGCGCACCCAGCCAATGCGGTCTTGCTGCACCAGCACAGGCACCACCACATCGGCCAGCGCCTCGCTGCGCAACAGCAGCTGGGGTTGCGGGTCAACCGTTTGGCCAAAGCGGTCAAAATCTGCCAGAAACTGGCCGCGTAACGACGCCTGCCCATGCGCGACCACCTTGCCATTGGGCAGCAGTACCATGACATGGGTGACACCAGAGTAGGCACCGATGGCCCGGGTCAGCTCTTGCAGCCCGGCAAAATCTGAGGAAAGCAAAGGCGTGGCAGCGATCAGGCTGAGGTTTTGCGCCAGACTGATGGCTTGGCTGGTTTGGCTCTCTATCAAAAAATCGCGCTGGCGCAACGACAAGTCGTAAACAAACAAACTCATCATCACCGCGTGCACCAGCGCCACGCCCCAGATCAGCTGGCGGCGCACGGTGCCGGCCAGCCAGTGGGGCAAGCGCGAGGGACTGTCGGTCATTTTTGCTTTTTCACCAGTTGGTTAAATTCGGCCAAAAAGTCGCTGACAACCTTGAAGTCGGCGTCGCTGGCACTGTCAAAGCGCGTGGTGTCGATGTTCTTCAAAAGCTGCTGGCCCTGGGCCGAATCTTGCAGTGTGGTGAGCAGCCGTTGGACTTGCGCCACCACGTCTGGGGCCACATCGTTGCGCGCAATGATGGCGTTTTGAATCAGGGCGGGCGTTTGCCAGAGCACTTTCAGCTCGGCCGCTTCTACCGGGTTGGACCGCTCAAAAGCCTGCCAAGCCACCGGCCAGGTGGCACTGATGTCACTTTGGCGCAAGTAGGCGTTCATGATGGACGAGTTGTGTGTGCCAACGTATTTGTTGGTGATGTCGGTGGCCACGTTGATGCCATTTTTTTGCAAATAAAGCTGCGGCATCATGGCGGCAGCCAAGGCCGTGGGGGCGGGATAAGCCACCACTTTGCCACGCAGGTCGGCCGGTATTTTGATGGGACTGTCTTTGCGCACAATGAACACGCCACGAAACAACTCGTCGTTGCCCATTTTGGCAATCACGTGGTAGCCCCAGGCGCTGGCAAGCGCAGCATGGTAGGGGTTGGGCAGCGAAAAGTGTGACTTGCCCGCACGCAGCTTGCGCTCGTAGTCGGCATAGTCGTTAGAGGTTTCCAGGTCAAACGCTGTGCCGGGCAACTGAGTTTCCAGGTAAGCCATGAGGGGCTCAAATTTTTGATGCAACAGCTGTGGGTTTTGCAACGGGTGCACAGCAAAAATATAGTGCTTTGCCGGGTCTATCAGAGCAGACTTGCTGGTGTATTGCGGTGTAGGCAAAGTCTCTTCACGGCTGCAGCCCGCCAAGGCGGCCAGTGCCAGCAACCCCAAGACCAACCAATGTGCGCGCAGCATTGCCAATGGCGCTTGAGAGTGCTTGGTTAAATCAAACATGGCTTTGTCCTATGGTTCATTCGCTTGGCCAACCTGGCCTGGGGCCGGCACCGCCGCAGCTGGCTGATCAAGCGACGGGCTGTAGAACACAAACTGATCCCGCCCCGCGGCTTTGGCGGCGTACATGGCCACGTCGGCATGGTGCGACAGGCTGGCCTCGTCTAGACCATGCTCTGGGTACATGGCCACGCCGATGCTCGATGAAATTTGCACGCTTTGCCCCATGGGCAAGTGAAAGGGTTCGCGCAGGCTGGCGTGGATTTTTTCTGCCACCCGAGTGGCATCTGCGCTTTGGTGCACGCTGCCCTGCAGCACCACAAATTCGTCGCCGCCGACCCGCGCCACGGTGTCTGACTCGCGCACGCAATTGCGCAGGCGGTGCGCTACCGCTTGCAAAAGTTGGTCGCCCGCGGCATGACCATGGCGGTCGTTGACGGGTTTGAATCTGTCAAGGTCAACAAAGATCAGCGCCAGTTGACCCTGGTCGCGCTTGGCTTTGGCCACAGCTTGGTGCAGGCGGTCGGTGAGCAAACGGCGGTTAGGCAACTGGGTAAGGGGGTCAAAAAAGGCCAGGCGTTTGACTTCATCTTCAGCGGCTTTGCGCAGGGTGATGTCGGTATGGGTGGCGACAAAGTGGGTGACCGTGCCGGACTCGTCACACACGGCGGTGATGCACAGCCAACAGGGGAATGTTTGGCCGTTTTTACGGGTGTTCCAGACCTCACCCTGCCAGCTGTGATGTTGCAACAGCTCCGTCCACATGGCGGTGTAAAAGTCGGCGTCGTGGCGGTCAGATTTGAGCAGGCGTGGGTTTTGCCCCACCACTTCTGAGGCAGAGTAGCCAAAAAGTGCGCTAAAGGCTTGGTTGACACGCACTGTTTCAACCTGTGCATTGGCAATCAACATGCTTTCATGCGACTCAAATGCTGCAGCGGCCACGCGCAAATCAGCTTCTTGTTGCTTTTGTTGGGTGACGTCTTCTGTGGCGCCAATCAAGCGCCGGGGTACGCCTTGGTCGTCTGAGTAAAGCGCTGCACGGTTGCGCATGTAACGCACCTGGCCGTCTGGGCGCTTGATCTGAAAGGTCATGTTGAACGGCTGGTCTTGCTTGATGGTGGCGCGGGTGGCATCGTGCATGCGCTTCAAGTCATCTGCGGGCAGCAGCTTGATCCAGTCGTCGTTGCGTGGGCTGGCGGCATCAGGGCGCAGGCCAAACAGGGCAAACATGACCTCATCCCACTGGTATTGCCGGGTGACCAGGTCAAATTCCCAAATGCCTACGCCACTGGCATCGGTGGCCAGTTTGAGGCGTTTGGCGGTCATGATTTTTTGGGCTCGCTGGCGCTCAAAAGCGGCCAAGCCCAGCACGCTCACCACCACCAGCAGCACGTAGGCCAGCAGTTGCATGATCACGTCGCGCTGCCAAGCAGGAAACAGCTCGGCTTGGGTGCGGCTCAGCACCACCACCACGGGTTTGTCTATGGTCAGTTGTTGCGGTGACACGGTGTGCATGACTTGCAGTTGGGGCTGGGTGCCTGCGGTGTTGAACTCGCTCACGGGTTGACCACTGCGCAGATGGCGCTCAAAACTGTCGCCCCAAGCGGGCTGGATTTTTTCAAGGGTTTGCGGCGATGTGGGTTGCAAAATAAACGTCTGGCCGTTGGCGTGCACCAGGGCAGCTTGCATGTCGTCGCTGTAACGCACGGAATTGACCAAAATGTCAAAGTCAACCGGGTCGATGGCGGCGGAAATAACACCTGAAAAACGGCCATTGGCGTCAAGCATGACCCGGCTTAAATTGATCAGGTAGTTGTTGAGCACCGACTTGAAGGGTGTGCTGACATACAGCACGTTGGGGTTGAGCGTTTTGAGCGGTGTTTGCAGATAGTCGCGCTGGAAAAAATTGCGACCTAGCAATTCTTCGCGGTTGGAGTAGATGACGGTGCCTTGTGCGTTGGTGACTAAAAAGGTGCGCACCGAGGTCATGGCGGACGCCATGCCAGCGAGCATTTGCAAGGCATCGCTGGCGCCCGTGGCACGGCTTTGCCAGCCGGGCATGGCAGCTTGAATGGAGACGAGGCTTTGTTGAATGGTGCCGAGTTGGCGTGTCAGGTTGTCTTCAATCACCCGCGCCTGGGTGTTGAGGCGCGCAAACTCATCGCGCTCAATGCGTGCATGCTCGTGCCACAGCCCCCAACCCAGCCACAGCCCCACGCCCAGCAAGGCCGCGCCCAGCAGCAGCCAGGGGTGACGGCGTGACAACAATTGCGGCGTCACTCCAAGCCTTCTTCGACCAACTCTGCCGCACGTAACAGGGCTCGCGCTTTGGCCTCGGTCTCGCGCCATTCAAGCTCGGGCACGCTGTCGGCCACCACACCGGCGGCGGCTTGCACGTAAAGCATGTGGTTTTTGATGATGCCAGTGCGAATGGCAATGGCCACGTCCATGTCACCGGCATAGCTGAGGTAGCCGCAAGCGCCGCCGTAGAGACCGCGTTTGGTGGGTTCGAGCTGGTCAATCAGCTCCATGGCGTGGACTTTGGGCGCACCGGTCAAGGTGCCTGCGGGGAAGGTGGCTTTGAGCACGTCCATGCTGGTCATGCCGTCCAGCAGGACCCCCTCGACATTGCTGACGATGTGCATGACATGGCTGTAGCGCTCGACGCAAAAGGCGTCCGTGACCTTGACGCTGCCAATTTGGGCAATGCGGCCAATGTCGTTACGCGCCAGGTCGATCAGCATCACGTGCTCGGCACGCTCTTTGGGGTCGTGGATGAGCTCTTCTTCGGCGGCTTTGTCGGCCTCTGGGGTGGCGCCACGCGGGCGCGTGCCAGCCAGCGGCCGGATGGTGATTTTTTGCACCGCTTGGCCATCTTGCTGCACCTGCTCTTGGCGCACCAGAATTTCGGGTGACGCGCCCACCACATGGAAGTCGGCTCCATCTGCCGGGGCACCGCTGAAGTTGTAGTAATACATGTACGGGCTGGGGTTGAGCGAGCGCAGGGCACGGTACAGGCTCAAGGGCGATTGGGTGTAGGGCTTTTTGATGCGCTGCCCCACTTGCACTTGCATGAAGTCGCCCCCGGCGATCAGCTCCTTGGCTCGCTCGACGGCGGCAATGTAATCGGCTTTGGCAAAGTCACGCACCGCCGCTTGGCCCGCACTGGGCAAAATGGCGGGGGCGTGCACCGGTTGGTTCAATTGGTCTTTGAGTTCTGACAAGCGCGCCACCGCTTTGGCATAGGCCATGGACTGCGCCGGGTCGGCATAGACCATCAAATAAAGCTTGCCTGAGAGGTTGTCAATGACGGCCAGCTCTTCGCATTGCAGCAGCAAAATGTCGGGGCAATGGAGTTCGTCGGGGGGGCAGGTGGTTTGGAGTTTTTTCTCAATGTAGCGCACCGCGTCGTAGCCAAAATAACCCGCCAAACCGCCACAAAAACGCGGCATGTTGGGCAACAGCGCGACTTTGAAGCGCTGCTGGTAGTGCGCCACAAAGTCGAGCGGGTTGGCGCATGAGGTCTCAACCACCACCCCATCGGTCACCACCTCGGTGCGGGCTTGCGCGCCAAAGCCACTGGCGCGCAACAAGGTGCGGGCGGGCAAACCAATGAAGCTGTAGCGGCCAAAGCGCTCGCCGCCCACCACAGATTCCAGTAAAAAACTATAAGGTGCGCTGTGCGCCAGCTTGAGGTAGAGCGACAGTGGGGTTTCAAGGTCTGCAAAGGCTTGCGCCACCACTGGAATCCGGTTGTAGCCTTGTGCAGCCAAGGCGTTGAATTGTTCTTCAGGGATCACGAAGGGCTCTCAATGAGTAAAGACGGGTGGGATAAGGCATAAACAATTGAAAGCACATTTTGCCCCAAGCCAAAGCAGCTGCGACACCCAGCCCGTGACACGCCTCGTGTAAACCCTAGTGGGCAAGCCATGCACCTCCGCGCACAATGCATTGGTTAAATTCGTACGGTCGTTCTTTTTTAAAAGGGGTCACATTCATGAAATTTTGTCGAGATGTTGGGTTGGCGCTGTGGATCAGCGTGTTGTCTTGCGGCACATGGGCTGCCAGCCAAGACATCCATGGCGTGAAGGTGGAAGACAGCACCACTTTGGCCGGTACCACGCTGCAGTTGAATGGCGCGGGCACGCGTTACAAGGTGATCTTCAAGGTCTATGTGGCGGGGCTTTACCTGGCGCAAAAGGCGACAACGCAGGATGCGGTGGTCAAACAAAGTGGCCCTAAGCGGCTGAGTGTGACCATGCTGCGCGACATTGATGCGGCTGAGCTGGGCAAATTGCTGACAAGAGGGATTGAAGACAACATGGGCGCTGCCGCCATGTCGACCTTGGTGCCAGGGCTGGTGCGCATGGGGGAAATGTTTGCCGCACAGAAAAAAATGGCAGCGGGCGACACGTTCATCATCGACTGGATTCCTGGCCAAGGCACCGTGATCACGGTCAAAGGAGTGGTGCAAGGCGAGCCGTTCAAGGAGCCAGAGTTTTTTGCCGCACTGATGTCCATTTGGCTGGGGCCAGCACCTGCGGATCAAAAACTGAAAGAGGCGCTGCTGGGGGGTGGCAAGTCTTGATCAACGGTAAGTCACCCACGCACCATTGCTTGACTTCATCATGTAGTGCCCAGTCTCGTCGCGCAACATGATGACGTCTTCATTTTCTGAAACCAGTTTGGTTTTTTCTATGCTTTTCACTCGGCTGGCCAGTGTGGGCGAGGTGGGATCGAATGGGCTTTGAGCCAGCATGCCCCCCAAGAGGCTGTACAAGCCAAAAAAGCTCACCGGTTCATTGATCACAATTGGCAGGGACGTGGTTTTGCTCAAGCCAATCAACTTGATGGCTGCCGGGCCGAGCGTGATGCCTGGCGTGGGTATCTCACGCATGCCTGAGATTTGGTATTGATCACCTCGCAGTGAAGCACCATGCTCTGGCACCATCATCAACACGACAGGTTTGCCGCTGTTTTCAAGCAGGGTGATAAACCGGTCAAGCTCTGCCAAGAATTTCAATAACCTGGGTTTATAGGTCACCAGGCTCAAACGACTGGTTTGCCCAGGAACAATATTGCCGTCATGCAAGGTGATGGTCTGGTAGTAGAGGGCTTCTGCAGCGGAATTGCGCTCAAGCCTTGAAGTCCACCATTTGTTCAACATCGAAAAATCATCGTAAATGGGTGAGCCCACAAAGCTTCTCAAGGCCACAGGTGCGTCTGGGTATTTCACCAGTTTTCCCTTCAAGCCTGTGTGCATTTCAAGAATGTCGAGGTATTTGTCATGCAGGCCATCGTGATTGATCATGCCGTGAGCCACATAACCCAGTTTTTCAAGATTAGGGAAAACATAACACAAGGGATCGGCACTTTGGTACAACTTGTCATGTGGACTTTGTCCGCAAGTACCTCTTAACAAGCGGATCGCGGCAGGGCCGCTGTAACTGGCAGCGGTATTGAAGTTTCTGAAAACAAGGTCGAATTTTTTGAGTAACGGGTGGTTTTGTTCGTTCACAAAATCCAAATCATCCCAAGAGATGGAACACACATGGATCATGACCACATCAAATGCAGGCGTTTTACCTGGCACCGAGAACTGGATCGCACGCTTGCGCTCCGAGGTATAGAAGTTGAGTAATTCGGTTTGAGGTTCAACCCGAACAACATCTTTGGCACGCGTGGCAGGGGTGTCTTGAGAAGCGGTTGTGCTGTTGCGCTCCAACAAAGATGGCCAAAATGTGGTGACTGCTGGCACGATGAGCAAACCGAGAAAAACAAAAGTTGATATTCTGAGTTTTTTATTAATTATCCAATAAATAAAAATAATTATTACACATACCACGATAGCTGCAGGATTAAATAATCTACCCAACAATTCAAACATGTAATTTAAATCAAAACCCCTTAAAGCATCCAGTCTTGAATAAATACGACTTATTGTGGGCAAGTATGATTCATGGTAAACCAAGGCAATGGCCAGTATCCAAACTGAAAAAGATCGGATATTTTTCAGCACAATGCTTTTGATTGGGAAATAAGCCAACAAAGCCAGAATTAAATTAAAAATCCAATTAAAGGCAATATAGTGCCCGAAATAAAGGCCTATTTTTACCAAGAAATAAAGACCAATGTAATTCATCAAGCACGCCCTTGCTGCTGCATGAACCTTGATTTGTAGACATCGAGTAAAGGTTCAAAAATTGAAGTGAAAAGTTTTCTATAACCATTCAGTCCAACAACTGCAATTTCTTTTAAACCCTTCATGGGGCGATCAATGTCATTTTCAGCGTTCCAATTCACCCAAGCATCGGGTCGTGCAAAAGTGCATTGCACCAAGGCAATCGACTGGTCTTTGGACATGGGTTCAAACTCTATACCCAACGATTTTTCTTGGGTAGAAATAATAAACGCAGGGAATGCATGATCAATACTCTCTCGCCATAAAGACACATGCAACCTTTCGTTTTTCTCTGGCTGGAACGGCTTTTCGAGTTCAAGCCCAAGCCCAGTCATCGAGAAGTCAATGCAAGTGCAATGAATCGCCTCGCCACTGGCTCTGTATAAGGTGGCCGGCAATCGTGTAGCGACACGGTGCATTTTCCTCACCTGCTTGGCTTCTGAGGCCACGCCAATTGAAGCACCCAACAATAGGCTACTGTAAATTACCCAAAACAAATTCAAAATGACCGTACCTTGCTCAAACGTATTCCAGAAAAATAAACGAAAAATACCAATAATCAAAGCTAATATATTGAGCAATGCCAATATGGTGTACGGCGTAGAAATAATCCAATCAAAATATGATTTTTTAACCAAACCACCTTTTGCAGTCACATTGAATTTACCCAGTTTGGGGTTGATAAGTGCCACAGTGGTAGGCAAAGCCACATACCATGCCAAAACAGTTTCGTAGACTTCGGCCCAAAAGGTATGCCGGTATTGGCCTTGAACGTGCGCATTCGCAATCGTTGACTGAACCACGTAAGGGATCACATACAAAGCCAGTAAGAAGGCTTCAGCGTGAATGATGTGAAATTCAAAAAACAAGAATGCCAGGGGTGCCGTCAAAAAGACCAATCTTGGCAATCCAAAAAAGAAGTGCACCATGGCGTTGAGATAGCAGAGTCGCTGTCCGATGGATAACCCCCAACCAAGCAGCGGATTGTCAACCCGAAAAATTTGCGCCATGCCACGCGCCCATCGGATGCGCTGGCCAATGTGCGCAGATAAGCTTTCAGTGGCCAAACCGGCGGCTAAGGTTTGGCCGATGTATGCGGTTGAGTAACCCAGCCGTTGCAGTTTCAAGGCCGTGTGCGCGTCTTCGGTGACGGTTTCTACCGCAATGCCCCCCACCGACATCAAGGGGTCGCGCCGGATGACAGCACAACTTCCACAAAAGAAGGTGGCATCCCAAAAATCATTGCCATCTTGAACCAAGCCGTAAAACAATGAACCTTCGTTGGGAACGCGTCGAAAAGTACCTAAATTCCTTTCAAATGGGTCGGGCGAAAAGAAATGGTGCGGGGTTTGAACCATGGCGCAATTGGGGTCTTTCACAAATTGACCCACAACCGTTTTTAAAAATGACCGAACAGGTAAGTGATCACAATCAAAAATAGCAATCAAATCACCCTGCGTTTCTTTCAAGGCATTGTTCAAATTGCCCGCTTTGGCATGCTTGTTGTCTTGCCGAACGATGTAACCCACACCCATGGCACTCGCAAATTCTTTGAACTCATCTCGACGACCATCATCCAGGATGTATATCTTTAACTTGTCTTTTGGCCAATCAAGTGCAATGGCTGCCAATGTTGTAGGGCGGACAACCGTAAGGGGTTCGTTGTAGGTGGGTATAAAAACATCAATGCATGGCCATTCTTCAGGTGCCAACGTGATGTCAATGGGTTTGCGTTTCAAAGGCCAAATGGTCTGAACCATCCCGAGCACCACCACCGCCCAGGTATAAGCCTCTGCCATGAGCAAACCCATGCCCAAAAAAGCTTCCAGAGCTGAATCAAATGACAAGGTTGTGGAGAAACGCCACCAAACGTAGCGCCCCAATGCAATCAAACTGATCGTGCCAAGCATCATGGCAGGAAAGCGACCAGGCATTTTTCGCACGACCATAGAGCAAGCCCAGCACATCACCAAGAACAGCAACTGCCCGCCCCAAGACAATGGCGTTGAAATGACGACCAATGAGGCCACGCCGCCCAAAGCCAAGGCAAGCCAACGGACGACAGGGATTTCTAGCAACGGGGCAAGCGTTTGATCTGTGTAGCGTACGACTTTGTTGTAATCAATGCATTCAGCGCAGCGACTAAGCTGAGTGATAAGGAAACGCAATGGCCATGTCAACACTCGCCACAAAACACCCATCATCAGCAGAAGTGAGACCGATTGCTTTTTTAAACCCTGTAAAAATTCAGACCGCCGAGCAGCCGCACTCGCAGAAACTTCATCAGATTCATCTGTTGATCGAACAAACAAATGAAACAGCCATGCTTTGGCGGGCACGGGGTGGTCGAGGTGCAACAGGCTAGCCAGATGCGCTTTGAGCCTTTGCATGGGATTCGAAACAAAGTCATCTTCCGCGGACTGCGCCTCTTCGGATGCACGCTGCCGAAAAAAGAGGGCTGAGAGCTTGATCATTCAGCAGCGCTCTGAAGATTAAAGCGCTCAGTAAGCCAGTTGGCAACGCCTTGAACATCATGAACTGACTGAGCTTGAGGAAAAAGGGCACTCGCACAGTTGTTTTCCTGAAACGCTGTGGCCATATTTTCATCATGGTGCAAGGTGTATGGAATCAACAGATCATTCCATTGCGCTTGTAATGTTTGCATGGCCAAGATTTGCGACTTGGACCTTGGATCGAATGATGTCAACATCACGGCAAAAGCTGTGCTTTCCTGATGGCTTGCGACCATGGCTTGGATGGCGGGGAATGCTGCACACGATTTTGCAGATGCCGTAAGACAAACAACAACCAAGTCAGAAGCCAACACAGATTGAAATGCAAGCGCAGAAGGCCACATGGGAGCGTCAAGTAACACATACCCCGCGTCTGAAAATTCAAGACCAGACAGCTGAGATGTCAACCAATTTGGTGAAGCCATCAAGCGCTGCTCTAAATGCAAGACATTGTTGGCATCCAAGTCGCCATGGGGTAGACAACACACATGAAGCGAATTTATAAGTGCGTTGTGCGCCCACCAGTGATCTGTTAAAACTGAACTCGCCCAACCATGCGCGGGCGAAGTCTCTAACCCCAAATGCAAGCCCATGGTGTTTTGTGGACACAAATCAACCACCAAACACGGCTCACGTCGTTGCGCCAATAGGGTCGCTAAATTGGCAATCAGGGTCGTTTGCCCCACACCACCATGCGGGCTGACAAATGCAATAGTTGCCATTTGTTTAACTTTGTGATGCCTGTTCCAACCTTACCTGGCGATCAGGAAGCTTGTATACACGCAAGCAGGGGCCTCTGCCAGCAAACCAGCCAGACCGAATCAACAAAGTACGACTGATATACCAAATTAAACCCGCTAGCAAAAAACCCATCAAGCAATAAAGCAATAATTGATACATCATGCAACTCTCTCCTCATGGGAAATATGAACCTTTTGTTTCAGCTGAATCGATCTGACTTGAGGACGTGGTGCATGACCACCCAACAAAGCGGATGGACTTGATGATGAATTAGGAAGTGATGGAAGTTTATTTACCTCTGATCTGGATGCGTGTGATTTTGATTTTAGAGGTAAACGAATGACATTCGTTTTAACAGGATGAACAGTCAAACTGTAGTCCACATACCCATCCTTCATCGAATGACTAAATTCATCGAGCATTTTCGCGATACCATCAACCGAAGAATCAGAAACCTGAGAAGAGAAAAGCTGCGAAACAGGCATGACGAACATGCGATCCAATGCCGAATCAATATCAACTTCAGCACAAGCAAAAAGAAATACATAAATTGAATCACTTGCAGAGGTAAGCAAATCACCATCTCGAAAAATATTGCAAGCATTTATTGCATCAATATGAGGCACTGTTGGTGATAGGAATAACCGCACAAGAGTATGAGTGATATGTGTTGAAACTGATCTCTTAACGACTTTACTGACATAACTATGAAACGCGACTGGCTCAATGTACCCACGTTCCGAATCAGGCAAAAAGGATTTAATCTCCTCTGCATAGAGGATATTCAAATCACCACTGAATGTTTGATTTGAAATATCTTCTACGATTTTTACAATTCTAGAAAAACCTACCTCACGATAAATTACAAGATTCGCTCCAAAATATAACAAAGCACGTTCAATATTTAGTCTAAGTTTTGCATCATTTTCACGAACTATAATTTTAAGTGTTTTTGGATGAGTTTGCCGAAGATGAAATACAACTCGAATTAATGTCTCAAAATCATTGACAGAGCCTGCATGTAAAATAATTGTTGCGGCAATGCTGTTAACGACAGCAGATGTACCTTCACCTGCATGACTCAAAACCTTCCAATTGGATGGTAAATTTCTTTGTCCATCAAGCGCAGGTTGGGTAATGTAAACTGCACCTTTATCAACAGCTGATGAAATTTCTTTGTTCTGACCAAGTAGTAAGCAACCATTAAATTTAATTTTTTTATTATTAACATCAAAATCAATTCCGCAATCAAAATCAAGAATAAAATTATTTGAATTATTCCAGCGTACAAATGATAAAAAATATGATTGACGATCGCTTG
>NZ_JAQURE010000025.1 GCF_028715765.1 Rhodoferax sp. | reverse complement strand
TGTTGATTTTTCCTGGGGTGGCTGACATTACATTGCTGGATCAAGCGATTTCAGCAAATATCGTGTCACTCTTTCATTGGGGAAATCCGCTCGTTTTACCTTTTCGAGGGGATGGGCTCATTTAGCCATCTTGGCCCGGTAAGCGGCGTCGCAGACCAGTTCGTCGGCATCGCAGGGGATGATGCGCGAGACACCGTCTTCGAACTGCAGCGCAATGTTGTATGACATGAGAGCGGTTTCCTATGAAAAGTGGCAGAGGGCTATTGGATGAAATCAGATGTGGTAGACGTCGAGCCAATGGTGGATGCGGTCGTTTTTTAGCACCACGTACTTGCGCTTGATCACCGGCTTGGCACCCGAGGTGTCAATGGTGTAGGTGGAGTGGCCAAAATACACGTCGACAATGCTGTAGCGGTAAGCGTGTGTGGTCCAGTTGAAGCGCACTTCCACACTGTTTTCGTCCTGCTTGAGCACTTCAATGTTGTTCACCGCATGACCGACACGGGTGTCGGGAATCGCCGAAGCGGCGCGCTCGGTCTCGATGCGGAAAATGCGGTCTTCCAGACCGGCGCGGCTGGGGTAATAGATCAGCGAGACTTCTTTTTGCGGATCGGTGGTGAGCTCACCGTCATCGTCCCAGGACGGCATGTAGAACTCGACGTCCGGCGCGTAGAACGCCAACCAGTCATCCCAGCGGCGCTCGTCAAGGGCGCGGGCTTCCTGGTACAAAAAGCTTTGAATGGATTCGTAACTCAGCATCATTATTCTCCTTGTGTTTGTTCAGCGGCGTAAGCCTTCTTCATGGTGTCAAGCCAGTATTCGTGCTGGCCGATGTACAAACCTTCATCTTCTGTCTTGATGCAGCTGAGCTCGGGCTTGAGGCCGATCAGGTCCGCCGTGGCATCCGGCCCCTTGACCCAATGCGTGGCACCGCGGCTCATGTCGTTCCACTTGACGATGCGGGCCTCATAACCAGTTTGGCAGGCACGGAACTCTTCCAGGTCGTCGGGTGTGGCCATGCCGCTGGCGTTGAAGAAGTCTTCGTACTGGCGCAGGCGGCGGGCGCGGGCTTCGGCCGGTTCGCCCTTGGGCGCGATGCAGTAGATGGTGGCTTCGCTCTGGTTGACCGAGATCGGGCGGATGGTGCGGATCTGTGAGCTGAACTGGTCCATCAGGTAAACATTGGGGTACAGGCACAGGTTGCGCGACTTGCGCAGCATCCAGTCGGCACGTTCTTCGCCAAACTTCTCAACCCATTCGGCACGCTTGGCCCACAGCGGACGGTCTTCCGGGTTGGCCCAGTTGGTCCACAACAGGATGTGGCCATGCTTGAACGAGTAGGAACCACCCCCTTGCTGCGCCCATTTGCCGGCGCTCATGGCCTTGATGGTGTCGACCTTGCCGTCGGCGCCGCGACGGCCGGTGGTGGCCGCGTAGTTCCAGTGAACAGCGGTGACGTGGTAACCGTCGGCGCCGTTTTCAGCCTGCAGCTTCCAGTTGGCATCGAAGGTGTAGGTGGAGGTGCCGCGCAGCACCTCAATGCCTTCGGGAGACTGGTCGACGATCATGTCGATGATCTTGGTGGATTCACCCAGGTGCTCGGCAAGCGGCAGCACGTCGGCCGCAATGCTGCCGAACAGGAAGCCGCGGTAGCTGTCGAAAGCGCCGATGCGCACCAGGTCATGGCTGCCTTCGCAGTTGAAGCTGGGCGGGTAGCCAGCGTCGGCAGTCTGGTCCTTGACCTTGAGCAACTTGCCGCTGTTGTTGAAGGTCCAGCCGTGGAACGGGCAGGTGAAGCTCGACTTGTTGCCCTTCTTGTGGCGCGCCAGCGTGGCACCGCGGTGCGTGCAGGTGTTGGCGAAGGCATTGAGCTTGCCGTCCTTGCTGCGGGTGATGACAACTTGCTGGCGACCCAGGTAGACGGTCATGTAGTCGTTGATGTTGGGCAACTGGCTTTCGTGGCCCATGAACACCCAGTTGCCTTCAAAGATGTACTTCATTTCCAGCTCAAAGAGCTGCTCATCGGTGAAGGCCGCCCGGTCGAGCCGATGGACATGCTTGACGGCATCGTCTTCGAGCATGGCATCGAGTTGACTCAGCTTGGTCGCGTTATCTACGTTGGTCTGTATCACACTGATCTCCTGTTGGCTGTTTAAAAATGGTTCGGCTAAGGTTTTGAATGCAACATGCTGCTTGTTTTTTGGCGCTCAGCGCTGCAATGCCGTGAGCACCGCCAAACTCATTGCCTTGACCGAGCTCTTGATGGTCGGCTCGGGCACTGGCGCAAAGGACGGCGAGTGATTTCCCGGCAAGGGCTTACCGCCCGGTCGCCTCGACGCCTCGACATCCTTCGGGTCATACACACCCACGAGGAAGAACATCGCCGGGACGCCCGCATCGGCGTACTCTGAGAAGTCTTCACTTGGGGTAATGGGCGGCATGCGCTTGATGTTGGCGCCGAGCGCGGCCCTCAGCGTCGCCTCCGTGCGCTCAACCAGCGCCGCGTTGTTGATCACCGCGTTACCACCCGGCAGGATATTGACCTCGGGTTCGGGTGCGCCAGACGTTGCCGCTGCGGCCTTGGCCGTGCGACGGATACCCTCGTGCATCTTGGTACGCACGCTCTGGTCATAGCTACGGATGGTGCCGCGCAGTGTCACATTGTCCGGAATGATGTTGCCACTGGTGCCGCCCTGAATGGCGCCTACGCTGAATACGCCGAACTGAAAAGGATCTTTCTCACGGCTGATTACGCCTTGCACATCAACAACGAAGCGCGAAGCCATCAGCACCGGGTCGATGGATTTGTCAGGGGCCGAGCCATGAGCACCGCGGCCATGGAACACTGCCTCAAAGCCGTCCGAGTTGGACGTGACGGCGCCGACGTTGAAGCCGATCTCGCCATAAGCCATCGGCCAAGTGTGCAGCGCGAAGGCGAAGTCCGGCTTGCCGAAGCGCTTGAACAGACCGTCGTCAAGCATGGCCTTCGCGCCGCTCAACACTTCCTCGGCGGGCTGCGCCACAAACATCAATGTGCCCTGCCACTGCCCACGTATGTTGGCCAGGGTCATCGCGGTGCCGACCCATGCGGCCATGTGCAGATCATGACCGCAGCTATGCGCAACAAACGTTTCCTTGCCTGCGTAGGTAGTCTTGATGTTGCTGGCGTAGGACAAGCTCGTCTTCTCCTCCATCGGCAGCGCGTCGAGTTCGGTACGAACCATAATGGTCGGTCCCTGGCCATTGCGCAGAATGCCGACCACGCCCGTTTTGCCAACGCCCTCGGTGACATCAAAGCCCAGGCCGCGCAACTCATCGGCGAGCTTCTTCGCCGTCCGAACCTCAGCAAAAGCGAGTTCAGGGTTGGCATGGAGATCCTTGTAGAGGAGCTCGATGCCTGGGTAGTCGCGCGATATCTGCTCGTCGAGGTTCTTGCCGTAGCGATCGGCAATGCTAGGCGCCTGGCCGATCGCATGAGCAGCGACCAGCAGACCGACCAGGCCCAGTGCCGTGCGTGCAGGTTTAAAAATTGAAGTCAAGATGTCTCCTTGTTTTGTTTAATTCCGGGTTCGATCGAATCCTTCTCAATACCGTGCGCTTGGCATTTTTTTATTGATCAGCGTCCGGAACTTTCGGCTTACGGGATCACTTATCGCAAACGACATGCCAGCTTTTTCTGCCCTGTTCGGCAAAAGCAGCAGTCCTTGGGGAAACGAAAGAATTGAACCCAAAAACCTAGGGTTTACACCTACGAAAATCGCGACCAATCTAGGGTTTCTACTGAGGCGCGATCAGAGGTGAAATACATCAAATGATTTACAGTTTTCAAGTGTGTTGCAGCGCAATATGTATCTTTTGATTCACTCGTCCGTGGCCTTGGTCAACGTATAGTTCAAGTCAATTGGAAAACGCTCAGGGAAGATGCGTGAGTGACTGCGATGTGGCCTAGTTGGCATGGCTTGTGCTCGTTCAATACAAACTTACAAAACGCAGACATGCGATGGAGACAATCATGAAATTCAAACACCTCACCGGTGCTGGGCGGCTGCCATGACCCCGAAAACAACGTTTGGCAAAAACACGCGTTCGCCGGAATTGCGAGTGGCACCCAGCATTGCGCCAAGCCCCAAACTCCCGCAGGGCAACGAGATGGTTTTCAAGGCCACCAACTCCGAGGTTGACAAGGTGCGTTATCCCAACCTCCTTGACCTGATGGGGCGTTTGCACTTCTCCACCCGCGATGGCCGGATCTGGCTCGATGACCAGCGCATGCTGCTGGTCCATGCCAAGGCACTTGGCGCTATGCGCAAGGAATTGATCGCTCACGTGGGCTCCGACGCGGCACGCGGCTACATGACGCGCATGGGCTATTGCGCCGGCGTCTGCGACGCCCAACTGGCACGCAAAGTACGCGTCAAGGCCTCGCTCAATGACATGTTTGTGGTTGGTCCGCAGATGCATTGTCTTGAGGGCATTGGTCTGTCCGAAGTCGTCCGGCTCGACATTGACGTTGAACGCGGCGTCCATTACGGAGAATTCCTCTGGACCAGTGCCGTCGAGGATGAGGAGCACATGCGGCATTTCCTGGTCGACACGGAACCAGCGTGCTGGATGCAGACCGGCTACGCCTCAGGCTATTCGACTGAATTCATGGGGCGCCCAGTGCTGTACCGTGAAGTTGAATGTCTGTCGATGGGCCACATGACGTGCCGCATTGTCGGCAAACTGGTGGAGGACTGGGACGAGGAGTCCAGAAAAGACATGCGCTTCCTGGTGCCTGAGACCTCGGTCAGCTCGCCGGTGCCGCTTGTGCGTCAGGCCAGCGCGACCGCGCGCCCGGTCGCAGCAACGGGTGATCTGGACAACCCGGTGGGTATTTCACCAGGTTTCAACGCGGTGCTGCACCTGCTCAAAAAGGTGGCGCCAACTCAGGCCACTGTGCTTTTCCTTGGCGAGAGTGGCGTCGGCAAAGAAGTATTCGCCCGCATGTTGCATCGCTGGAGCTCGCGCCAAGCCAAGCCGTTCGTCGCCTTGAACTGCGCGGCGATACCTGAAAACCTGATTGAGTCCGAATTGTTTGGCGTTGAACGCGGCGCTTTTACCGGTGCCAGCCATAGCCGCCCGGGTCGGTTCGAGCGCGCCGACGGTGGCACGCTGTTTCTTGATGAAATCGGAACACTCAGCTTTGGCGCGCAAAGCAAGCTGCTGCGGGTGTTGCAGGAAGGTGAAGTTGAGCGTGTGGGTGACTCGTCAACCCGCAAGATCAATGTGCGCGTGATTGCGGCGACCAACGTCGATCTGCGCGAAGAGGTCAAGGCCGGCAATTTCCGCGAAGATCTGTTTTTTCGCCTGAACGTCTTTCCGATTCGCATCCTGCCCTTGCGTGAACGGCGCGAAGACATTCCGCTGTTGATGGCCCATTTTCTTACCAAATTCAATCACCGCCATGAGCGTCGCTTGACCGGTTTCACTCAGCGCGCCGTCGATGCCATGCTGTCCTACGATTGGCCCGGCAACGTCCGCGAACTCGAAAACATCATCGAACGGGGCGTGATTCTGGCCAGCGACGACAACGCCATCGATGCATCACAACTTTTTTCCTGTGGAGAGCAGTTCAGCGATCAGCGCTACGCCATCAACAGCGAGGGCAAACTCGTGTCTGTCAATCCGGCGTCATTTACCGTAGCGCCAGCCGAACAAGGCGAATTGGATCGCGTGACCCGGCGCGTGAACGATTTGCTGATCGGTGGCAGCGATCAGTCGCCAGACAATGTCTCACTCGAAGAGATCGAGACCATGCTGCTGCGAAGGGCGATTGACGCGGCCCAAGGCAACGTCGCAGCCGCAGCCAGGTCACTGGGCATTACCCGCCCGCAAATGCTCTACCGGCTTAAAAGCCGCGGCATCCTCCAGGAAAGCGACTAAGGTATTTCGATGTTCTCTCACCTTGAACGCCCGGCGCTTGCCCGCGCCGGCTGGCGTCAGCTGTTGGCAGACTTCAGCCCGCTGTACGCGGCCAACGGCTTCATTGGCTTCATGTTTGCCGCCACGGCACCGGTGGCCATCATTCTGTCGGTCGGCGTGGGTGGGGACTTAAGCGAAGCTGAACTGTCGTCCTGGATCTTCGGTGTCTTTTTCATCAACGGTCTCGTCACCATCCTGATGTGCTGGCTTTACCGACAGCCCCTGGCCTTCTTCTGGACCATCCCGGGCACCGTGCTGGTAGGCCCAGCGCTGGCGCATCTGAGCTTCCCCCAGGTCATCGGCGCCTTCTATGCCACCGGCCTGCTGATGCTGTTGCTGGGCGCCACGGGCTGGGTCAAACGGGTGATGCGGTCGGTCCCCATGCCGATCGTCATGGGCATGGTCGCTGGCGTTTTTCTGCGTTTCGGTCTCGACCTGGTTCGGTCATTGCAGCAGGATATCGGCATCGCCGGTCCCATGGTGCTGGTGTTCATTGTGCTGACCATGCGTCCGGCGCTGGGACGACGCCTTCCACCACTGATCGGTGCGCTGCTGGTTGGTGCGGTTGCCAGCGTCCTGCTTGGCCGCTTCAACAGTCACGCGCTGGAGAGCCTGCAACTGGTGCAGCCGGTGCTTCAGTTGCCGCAATGGTCTTGGGCGGCGATGGTCGAATTGGTGGTGCCGCTGACCATAACCGTGCTGGTGGTGCAAAACGGCCAGGGCATCGCCGTGCTCAAAGCGGTCGGCCATGAGCCACCGGTCGACAGCATCACGGTTGCCTGTGGTGCAGGCGCGCTGCTCAGTGCGGTGGTTGGCAGTGTCAGCACCTGTCTGACCGGCCCCACCAACGCCATCATCACGGCGTCCGGCGAGCGCTCGCGTCATTACGTTGCGGGCATCACCACGGGTGCGTTTGCGGTGGTGTTCGGCTTGTTGTCACCGGCCTTCACCAGCCTGATGCTGCATGCGCCCAAAACGTTCATCATGGCGCTGGCGGGCCTGGCGATGTTGCGGGTGCTTCAGTCGGCCTTCATGGCCTCGTTCAAGGACAAATTCACGCTGGGCGCGCTGGTCGCTTTTCTGGTCACGGTGGCCGACCTCAGCCTGGCCAACATCGGCGCGGCCTTCTGGGGTCTGGTGGCTGGCATCATGGTGTCGTGGCTGCTTGAGCGCCACGATTTTGGCTGACTGGCAACAGGCACCGCTGGCAAACAGGCTTGATGAAACAATTGCACCGCAATCAGTGCAGTTCAACCAGCAAATCCTTGGCATTGACTGTCTCGCCAGCACGTACATGGATTGCATGCACCGTGGCATCCCGCTCAGCACTCAGCATGGTCTCCATCTTCATCGCTTCCATCGACAGCAGCGGGTCACCCTTGGCCACTTTCTGGCCGACTTTGACCGCCACCGTGACCACCATGCCCGGCATCGGTGCGCCCACGTGTTTGGGGTTGCCCTCTTCGGCTTTGGGTTTGGCTTTGAGCGCACCCAAACCTGCCTTGTGGACACGCACCGTGCGCGGCTGGCCGTTGAGTTCAAAAAAGACCTTGATCTTGCCTTCTTCGTCCACCGTGTCAGAGCGGCCGGTCTGGCGCACCACCAAAGTTTTGCCCTTGTCAATGTCGATGGCGATTTCTTCGCGGTCCAGCAGGCCGTAGAAGAACGGTGAGGTCGGCAGCAACGACACGTCGCTGTAATCACGCCGATGTTCGGCGTAGTCCTTGAACACCTTGGGGTACATCAAATAGGAGGCCAGATCGGTGTCACTCACTTTGCGGCCAATGGTGTGCTCGGCCTCCAGCCGTTTGGCCTCCAGGTCCACCGGGGGCAAATGGTCACCAGCCCGGCCTTGCATCGGGGCTTCACCGCGCAGCACCTTCTTTTCCAGAGGTTTCGGGAAACCATCCGGTGGAAAGCCCAGTTCCCCCTTGAACAGTGAAATCACTGACTCAGGGAAGGCAATCTCACGCGCCGGGTTGCTGACATCCTGCGGTTTGAGGTCGTTGGCGACCATGAACAGCGCCATGTCACCGACCACCTTGGAGGTGGGGGTGACTTTGACAATGTCTCCAAACAGGATGTTGACATCCGCATAGGCTTTGGAGACTTCGGGCCAACGGTGCGCCAGCCCCATGGCGCGCGCCTGTTCGCGCAGGTTGGTGTACTGGCCACCGGGCATTTCGTGGTTGTAGACATCTGAGGTGCCTGAGCGCATGTCGGCCTCAAACGGCACGTAGGCACGGCGCACACCTTCCCAGTAATGCGACAAGGCTTGCATGGCTTGCAGGTCCAAAACGGGGTCGCGGGCTGAGCCGCTGAGTGCTGCGGCAATCGAGCCCAGATTGGGTTGAGACGTCAAGCCGCTCATGGCATCCAGCGCGCCATCGACCGCATCACAACCTGCATCAATCGCCGCCAGTACCGAAGCCGCCGAGATGCCGCTGGTGTCGTGGGTATGGAAGTGGATCGGCAAGCCCACCTCTTGTTTGAGCACGCGCACCAACTCGAACGCGGCACGGGGTCTGCACACACCCGCCATGTCCTTGATGCCCAGAATGTGGGCCCCAGCCTTTTCCAGCTGTTTGGCCAGACCCACGTAGTATTTCAGGTCGTACTTGCTGCGCTTGCCATCAAACAGGTCGCCGGTGTAACACAGCGCACCTTCACACAGGGCACCGGTCTCGATCACTGCGTCCATCGCCACCCGCATGTTGTCGACCCAGTTGAGGGAGTCAAACACGCGAAACACATCGACGCCGTTCTTGGCGGCCTGCTGGACAAAGTAACGCACCACGTTGTCGGAGTAGTTGGTGTAACCCACCGCGTTGCTGGCACGCAGCAGCATCTGGAACAGGATGTTGGGCGTGGCTTCACGCAGGCGCGCCAGTCGCTCCCACGGGTCTTCTTTCAAAAAGCGGAGTGCCACGTCAAAGGTGGCGCCGCCCCAGCATTCCATCGAGAACAGTTGCGGCAACATGCGCGCGTAATGCGGCGCAATGGCGGTCATGTCGTCTGAGCGCATGCGGGTGGCAAACAGCGACTGGTGCGCGTCGCGCATGGTGGTGTCGGTCAGCAGCACCTGCGGCTGGTCTTTCATCCACTGGGCAAACTGGTTCGGACCCAGCTCTTTCAAGCGGTCGCGCGTGCCTTTGGGAACGGGCGCGGTGAGGTCACACACCGGTTTGATCGGCAGCGACAGCGGCAACTGGGGCAGCGTGCGGCCTTTCATCTCGGGGTTGCCGTTGATGGCCACATCGCCCAAAAACTTGAGCAGCCGCGTGGCGCGGTCACGCCGCTTGACAAAGTTGAACAGCTCGGGCGTGGTGTCGATGAAACGTGTGGTGCATTCGCCCGAGCGAAACAGCGGGTGGGCGATGACGTTTTCCAGGAACTGCAGGTTGGTGGACAGGCCACGCACGCGGAATTCACGCAGGGCGCGGTCCATGCGGGCGGCGGCTTCGTCGGGCGTGTGGCCCCAGGCGGTGACCTTGACCAGCAGCGAGTCGTAATACGGGGTGATGACCGCGCCAGCGTAAGCCGTGCCTGCATCCAGGCGGATGCCAAAACCTGCCGCGCTGCGGTAAACCGCGATCTTGCCGTAGTCTGGGGTGAAGTTGTTTTCCGGGTCTTCGGTGGTGACGCGGCATTGCAGGGCGTGGCCGCGCAGGCTGATATCTTTCTGGAACGGGATGAAGGAATCGTCGTCACCCACCCTGGCGCCCTCTGTGACACGGATCTGCGCCTTGACGATGTCAACGCCGGTGACCACTTCGGTGACGGTGTGTTCCACCTGAATGCGCGGGTTAACTTCGATGAAGTAATACTTGCCGCTGTCCACGTCATACAGGTATTCGACCGTGCCCGCGTGGCTGTAGTGGGCGGCACGGGCCAGGCGCAGGGCAGATTCGCACAGTTCCTGGCGGGTGGCTTCATCCATGTAGGGAGCGGGGGCACGCTCGACCACTTTCTGGTTGCGGCGCTGCACCGAGCAATCGCGCTCAAACAGGTGCACCAGGTTGCCATGCTTGTCACCCATGACCTGCACTTCGACGTGGCGGGCGCGGCGCACCAATTTTTCCAGATACACCTCGTCGTTGCCAAATGCCGCCAGGGCTTCGCGTTTGGCCAGCTCCATCATCGGTGCCAGGTCAGCTTCGGTTTCGATCACCCGCATGCCACGGCCACCGCCACCCCAACTGGCTTTGAGCATCAGCGGGTAACCCACGGTGAGCGCCATGGCTTTGGCACCTTCGATGTCGTCGGGCAAGGCACCGGTGGCCGGGACGACTGGCACCCCGGCCGCGATTGCCACGGCACGCGCCGCCACCTTGTTGCCCAGGGTGCGCATGACATCACCTTTGGGGCCGATGAAGGCAATGCCGGCAGCCGCGCAGGCGTCGGCAAAATCCGGGTTCTCACTCAGGAAACCGTAGCCGGGGTGAATCGCGTCCACCTCGGCCTCTTTGGCGATACGGATGATGTCGTCAATGTCGAGGTAGGCCGAAATTGGCTTTTTGCCGGCACCCACCAGGTAAGACTCGTCGGATTTGAAGCGGTGCAAGGCAAAACGGTCTTCGTTGGAGAAGATGGCCACGGTGCGGATACCCATTTCAGACGCTGCGCGCAGCACCCGGATGGCGATTTCGCTGCGGTTGGCAACCAGGATGCTTTTGATTTTTTTCATGGTGGGTTAGAAAACTTTGTGGGTCAGACTACCTCGGGTAGCGACGTGCTCTGACCCCAACTGATGAATGAACTGCACGGTTAACGCAGAACAGGACAAAGGTGCCGAAACACCTGTGTCCTGATGACATGGACTGGCAGCGCAGCTGGTGCCCCAACATGGACAAGCGCAGTGACACAAGCTTTGTGTCTGCCAGGCTACTAACGACCCATATCTTTGGCGCTGACCCCAGCGATGCCCCAGTTTTCTTTGGGCACATCCTGAATCCAGACGCGCACATTGGCCAGCGGCGCACCGGTGGCCTCAACCAGGGCGGCGCTGACCTTTTCGATCACAGCGCGCTTTTGATCTTCGGTACGACCTTCAATCATGTATATCTGGGCAAATGGCATGGTGTTTCTCCTGAAAATTTGTGTCTAAACAAAACGGATGCTAGTGCTGCCCATGCCCTGCACGCGCAGGGTCACGTTGTCACCGGCTTGTACCGCCACGGCTTCGGTGATGCCACCAGACAGGATCAAGGTGCCAGCAGGAATGCACTCGCCACGCGCACCGAGCAAGTTGGCCAGTGCCGCAATGGCTGCCGCCGGGTGTCCCATCACCGCGGCGCCGGCTCCAAACGCGACGGGCACGCCGTTCTTTTCCATCACCACGCCCACCGTGCGCAAGTCGCAATCGTTCACGTTCATCGGCTGACCGCCCACCACAAAACGTGCGGCTGAGGTGTTATCGGCCACCACACTTTTTAGGTCAAACTTGAAGTCGCGGTAGCGGCTGTCAATCACCTCAATACCTGGCATGACAAAGTCGGTGGCGGCCAGCACGGTGCCAATGTGGCAGCCGGGGCCGCGCAGCTCAGTCTTGGTGACAAAGGCAATTTCGGGCTCGACCTTGGGGTGAATCAATTCGCTCACCTTGCACTCGCCGCCGTCTGCCACCACATAGTCGTCGGTCATGAAGCCAAACACTGGCGTGCTGACACCCATTTGCTTCATCTTGGCGTGTGAGGTCAGTCCAGCCTTCAGGCCGACGATGGTGCGGCCACGGGCCAGTTTACGGCGTCGGATTTCGTTCTGGATGGCGTAGGCATCATCCCAATCCATATCGGGATGGTCATCGGTGATTTTTGTGGTGTCTTTTTGCGCCAGCTGGCAGCCTTCCAGCCGATCAGCCAAGGCGTTGATGGTTTGAATATCGAGTTTCATAGGGTTCCTTGGGTTATGCCGCAGCACGGGCACGGGCCAGCGTCATGGCTGTGTCTTCAATCATGTCTTCCTGGCCGCCGACCATGCCGCGCCGACCCATTTCGACCAGGATGTCGCGGGCGCTGACACCGTATTTCTTCTCTGCGCGTTTGGCAAACAGCAAGAAGCTGCCATAGACACCGGCGTAACCCAAGGTCAACGCGTCGCGGTCAATACGTATCGGGAAGTCCATGATCGGCACCACCAGGTCTTCGGCCACGTCCTGGATCTTGTACACATCCACACCAGTGGGGATGCCCATCAGGTCCAGCACTGACACCAGCACCTCCATCGGCGTGTTGCCTGCACCAGCGCCCAATCCCGCAGCCGCTGCGTCGATGCGGTTGGCACCGACTTCAATCGCTGCCAGCGAATTGGCCACACCCATGGCCAGGTTGTGGTGGCCGTGAAAGCCCAATTCGGTCTCGGGTTTCAGCGCCTGCCGCACGGCGTTCAGCTTTTCTTTCACATCCTTGGGCAACATGTGACCGGCCGAGTCGGTGACGTAGATGCAATTGGCCCCGTAGCCTTCCATCAGTTTGGCCTGGGTAACCAGTTTTTCTGCGCTGGCCATGTGTGCCATCATCAGAAAACCCACGGTGTCCATGCCCAGCGCGCGAGCCTTGGTGATGTGCTGTTCGGACACATCGGCTTCGGTGCAATGCGTGGCGACACGGATGGTGTGCACGCCCAAGTCTTTGGCCATCAGTAGGTGGTCAACGGTGCCGATACCGGGCAGCAGCAGCGCGGATATTTTGGCTTGTGTCATCAGCGGGATCACGGTGCCGAGGTATTCCTCGTCGGTGTGGGCTGGAAAACCGTAGTTGACGGAAGAGCCGCCCAGGCCGTCGCCATGGGTGACTTCGATCAGCGGAATGCCTGCGGCATCCAGACCGCAGGCGATGCTTTTCATCTGCTCCAGCGTCATCAGGTGGCGTTTCGGGTGCATGCCGTCGCGCAGGGTCATGTCGTGCAAGGTGATTTTTTTGGCTTGTGTCATGTTCATTCTCCAGGTTGGGGTCAGGCTTGCAGGGGTTTGAGCGTCAAGCGACCCGCAATGATTTCTTCGGCAAACATCTCTGCCGTGCGAGCGGCGGCAGCGGTCATGATGTCGAGGTTGCCGGCGTACTTGGGCAAGTAGTCGCCCAGGCCCTCCACTTCCAGAAAGACCGACACCCGGTTGCCGTCAAACACCGGGCCGTTCACCAGTTTGTAGCCCGGCACATACTTTTGCACCTCTTTGATCATGGCGTGGATCGACTCGGTGATCTTGGCCTGATCGGGCTCGGTCTCCGTCAGGCAGTGCACCGTGTCGCGCATGATGAGCGGCGGCTCAGCCGGGTTGAGGATGATGATGGCCTTGCCCTTTTTGGCACCACCGACTTTTTCCACTGCACTGGCGGTGGTGCGAGTGAATTCATCAATGTTCTTGCGCGTGCCGGGGCCGGCAGATTTACTCGACACGGTGGCCACAATTTCGCCATACGCCACCGCTTGCACGCGGCTCACCGCCGCTACCATCGGGATCGTGGCCTGGCCGCCGCAGGTGACCATGTTGACGTTCATCTCACCCTTGCCCACATGCTCGATCAGGTTGACTGGCGGCACACAAAACGGGCCGATGGCCGCAGGTGTCAGGTCAATCATCAGCGCGCCAAGGGCATTCACTTTGCGGCTGTTTTCGGCGTGCACATAGGCACTGGTTGCATCGAAAACGATTTGCACGCCGTCTGCCACCATGTGAGGAATCAGGCCATCCACGCCTTCCGCAGTGGTTTTGATGCCCATCTCGCGGGCACGTTTGAGGCCGTCTGAATTGGGGTCAATCCCCACCATCCAGACTGGCTCCAGCACCGGACTGCGTTGCAGTTTGGCCAGTAGGTCGGTGCCGATGTTGCCGGGCCCGATCAGGGCACATTTGATTTTTTTCATAAAAACTCCGTCAGTTGAAATTAGATAAGAGAGCGAACCACGCCGCCATCGACGCGCAGCGCAGCGCCATTGGTAGCCGCCGAACGCGGACTGCACACATAGGCCACCATGGCGGCCACTTCAGCGGGCTCGATGAAACGCTGCAACAGCGAGGTCGGGCGGCCCGATTTGAAAAAGTCACGCTCAGCCTGTTCCAGCGTCTGGCCGGCTTCGCGAGCCAGCGTGGCAAAGAACTCGCCCACCCCTTCGGTGCGGGTTGGGCCAGGCAGCACGCTGTTGACGGTCACACCGGTACCGGTACAGGTCTCAGCCAGACCACGCGACACCGAAAGTTGCGCCGACTTGCTCATGCCGTAATGCACCATGTCGCCCGGTGGGCAAATGCCTGACTCGCTGGAGATGAACACAATGCGGCCCCAGCCGCGCGCTTTCATGTCAGCCAAGTGATGCCGTGCCAGACGCACACCGCTCATCACATTGACTTCAAAAAAGCGCATCCAGTCGTCGTCGCTGATCTGCTCAAAGGCCTTGGGCTCAAAGATGCCCAGGTTGTTGACCAAAATATCAAGTTCACCCGCAGCCGCCAGTAACTGCTGGCAACCGGCGGATGTCGACAGGTCAGCGGCGACGCCGTCGATTGAAGCTTGCGGCAACTCGGACTGAAGGCGAGCCACAGCGCTGGCCAGTCGCGCCTTGTCGCGGCCATTGAGGATCACATGCGCTCCTTCTGCCGCAAGTTCGCGGGCGGTGGCCCAACCAATGCCGGAGGTAGAGCCGGTCACCAGGGCGCGTTTGCCTTTGAGTAATAAATCCATACAGACTCCTTGTCAGGTGTTGCCGCGTGCAGGCGGATACAAAAAGGGTTTTAGCCAGCGGGTCAGGCGCGGCGCAACCACCCAAGTCATGAGCAGCAGCACCACCAGCAACGTGATGACCATCACGCGAGGCAGCAGCGGCCAGTTGGCCAGCAGCGGTGCCACGGTCAGGAACAGCACGTACACCGTGGGGAAGATGCCCAACCAGGTGACCACTGCCACTTTCCAGCGTGGTGGTGGCTGGTGCACTGCACCTGTGGGCGGGGTAAACCAGTGGCCCAGGCCACTGACCTCACGCAACCTGGTGCTGCCGAGCGTGTGCGGCGCAATGGCCTGCAGGCGCTCGGTGCGCACAGACGAGGTTTGCCAGGCTTGCATGTGCTCAGGCGTGTCAAAGGCAAACACCGCGTGGTACAGGTTGCTTTCCTCGTCGTCTGCCTGCGCGTCCGGACGCACCAACTGACCACCGAGGTAACCCGGGAAAAGCCGGGCGGCAGCGGTCATCGCCTCCGATGCCTGCTCGAAAGCGGCCTCATGAGCCGGCTTGACGCGGCGCGACACCAGCACGGTGACGGCGCTGGGGGCGTGAGGATCGGCTGTAGCCATGACGACTCAGGCAGTTTCAGGAAAAGCGCACCGAGCAGCTGCCCAGCCCGCCAATCGACACCCGGAAGTTGTCACCGGCCTTGGCGGGTGACATGGCGGCAAGTGCGCCTGACAGAATCACCTCCCCGGCTTTCATGCCAATGCCCAGGCGGCCCAAGGTGTTAACCAGCCATGTGACGGCGTTCACCGGTGAGCCCAAGGCGGCCGCACCGGCGCCGGTACCAATGATCTCGCCGTTTTTCTCCAGTACCATGCCGCAGGTGGACAAGTCGATGCGACGGGGGTCCACAGCGCGGTCGCCCAAGACAAAGACACCGCAGCTGGCGTTGTCTGCCACGGTGTCCTGGATCTTGATCTTCCAGTCGCGGATGCGGCTGTCCACGATCTCAAAACACGGCATCACACATTCGGTGGCAGCCAGCACGTCGGCGTTGCTGATGCCCGGGCCCATCAGGTCTTTTTTAAGAATGAAGGCAATTTCACCCTCGGCCTTGGGCTGGATCAGCGTGGCGATGTCGATGGACTGGCCTTCGTTGTAGATCATGCCGTCCAGCAGGTAGCCGAAATCGGGCTGGTACACACCCAGCATGTTCATCACCGCCGCCGAGGTCACACCAATTTTTTTGCCCACCACGCGTTCTCCCGCTTGGATGCGGCGTGACAACATGCGCTGTTGGATGTGGTAGGCGTGCTCGATGGTGATGTCGGGGTGACGCGTGGTGAGCGGGTCCACCACGGTTTGGGTGCTCATGGCGTGGTAGAGCTCGTCGCCCAGGGTTTCGATCAGTTTTGAATCCATTGAGGTTCAGTCCGGTTGGTTAATTAATGATGTTTTACGCCTCTAGCTCTTATGAAATAAGCACAAGTAGCTATCAACTTTGTATTTTTCTAAATCTATCAGGCAGCCTGTGCGTCGGCCTCGGCCAGGAAATTCCCAACCAGTTGGCAAAAGCGGGCTGCGTGCTCAATCTGCGTCCAGTGGCCACAGCGGCCAAACACATGCAGTTGCGCGCGGTCAATCCATTGGGCCAAGGTCAGGGAGTTCGACAACGGAATCACCAGGTCTTCCCGGCCATGCAGCACCAGGGTCTCGTGCGGCAGCGCGCGAATGTCGACCTCAGTGCTGGCCAGCGCATCTACGCCGTTTTGCCGGGGCGCAGGAAACATCGATTGAAAGGCTTCCTGAAAGCCGGGCTGGATGCTGGCCTTAAAACGCAATTCGGCCAGTTCGTCACTCATCAGTGAGCGGTCAAAGGCGAACAAGTCCATCAGCTTGCGCATGTTGGCAATCGAGGGCTGGTAGCCCCAGACCGCATCCAGACCGGGAGTTATCGGGAACGACACCCCGGCTGCGCCCATCAACACCAGGCGGCGCACCCGCTTGGGGTGTGAAATGGCCAGCGCGAGCGCCAGGCCACCGCCAAACGAGTTGCCGACCAGGTCGGCCTGCTCGATCTTCAGCGCATCAAGCAGGCCCACGGCCTGCGCCACCCAGGTGGCCATGTGGTACTGGATGCCGGCCGGGCGATCACTGTAACCAAAGCCCACCATGTCGGGCGCAATCACCCGGCGCTCTTTGGCCAGCACCGGAATGCTCAGGCGCCAGTTGGCCCAGGCGCTCACGCCCGGACCCGAGCCGTGGATCATCAGCAGCGGAAAGCCGGTGCCGACGTCGTGGTAGTTGGTGGTGATGCCGTTGGCAACAATAGATTTGCCGATTTCAGGATTCTGGGTCATAGATTTGTCTTTCAATACTTGATCATCACGTTGCGCAGTTCGGTGTAGAACTCCAGCGAGTGCACGCCGCCTTCGCGCCCGATGCCCGACTGCTTGGAGCCGCCAAAGGGCGTGCGCAGGTCGCGCAGGAACCAGCTGTTGATCCAGCACAGGCCGACTTCAATCGCGCCCGCCAGACGCATGGCACGGCTGATGTCCTGCGTGTGGATCGAGGTGGCCAGACCATAGCGGTTGGCGTTGACCATGTTGAGCACTTCTTCTTCGGTGTCAAACGGCTGGATGTGGCAGCAGGGCCCGAAGATTTCTTCGGTGACAACGGTGGCGGTTTCGGGCAGACCGGTCCAGATGGTGGGTTGCACCCAGCAGCCGTCCTTCAAATCGTCGGGCATGTCGGGAATGCCGCCGCCGAAGACGATGTTGGCGCCCTCTTCCTTGGCCTTCTGGTACATGCCCAGCACTTTTTTCTGGTGGATTTTGCTCACCAGCGGGCCGATCTTGGTGTCATGGTCAAACGGGCGGCCCGGTTTCATCTTCTGGGCCTGCTCCTTCAGCGCGGCGACGAACTTCTCAAAAATCGGGCGCTCCACATACACGCGCTCGGTGCCCAGGCAGACCTGGCCGGCGTTCTCGAAGCAGGAACGGGTCACCGTGGCGATGGTGTTCTCAAAATCGCAGTCGGCAAAGACCACAGCGGCATTCTTGCCACCGAGCTCCAAAGACACCGGGCGGATGCCGTCGGCACCGGCTTTCATGATGGCGGTGCCGGTTTTGGTTTCGCCAGTGAAGGTGATGCCGTTGACACCCTGGTGGGCGGTGAGGAAGGAGCCGGCGGAATTGACACCAAAACCGTTGACCACGTTGTAAACGCCTGGCGGCACGCCGACCTTGTTCATGACTTCGCCCAACAGGGTGGCGGTGCTGGGGGTGGCTTCCGACGGTTTGACCACCACGGTGTTGCCGCAGGCCATGGCCGGGCCACATTTCCAGGTCATCAGCAGCAGTGGCAGGTTCCATGGGCAGATGATGGCGATGACACCACGTGGTGTGCGTACACCGTAGCTGCGGGCGGTCTTGCCGTCGGGGGTGCGCATCTCGAAGGATTCGGTCGAGACGTTTTTGATGGTGTCGGTGAAGATCTTGAAGTTGGCGGCACCGCGCGGGATGTCGATGTGCGAGGCCAGGTGCGCGGGTTTGCCGGTGTCGGCAATCTCGGCTTGCAAAAAGTCATCAAAGCGGCGGTTGATCTCGGCCACCACGCCGTCGAGCATGGCGCAGCGGTCCACCACCGAGAGTTTGCCCCAGGGGCCGTGCAGGGCGGCACGGGCGGCGGCAACTGCCGCGTCCACCTCGGGCTGGCCGGCTTCATGGACCATGCCGATCAGGGAGTTGTCTACGGGATTGCGTTTTTCGTACGTCTTGCCGCTGACGTTGCTGACGTATTCGCCGTTGATGAAGTTCAGAATCTGTTTCATGGTGCAATTTTCTAAAAGTTAACTGTTCAAACCGATGGCTTTCAGTCCCGCTTGCGCGCAGGCCTCGTCCTGTTCCTCGGAGCCGCCCGAGACACCGATGCCGCCAATGCGCTGACCTGCTTCGACAATCGGTAAGCCACCGCCAAAGGCGACAAAACGTGGACGCAGCACGATGCCTTCACGTACCGCCGCCGAGTGTTCCTGCAACGCGCCGTGCCACTGACTGGTCGGCAAACCGAAACTGGCGGCGGTGTAAGCCTTGTCGATGGCGATGTCGATCGAGTGCAAAAAGGCACCCGGCATGCGCAAAAACGCGGCCAGATTACCGCCGAGATCAACCACTGCGATGTTGATGGCGATGCCCAGGCTGTCAGCGTGCTGCGCGGCAGCGCGGGCCGCTGCGGCGGCTGCATCCCAGCCAATCACCGCTTGTGAAACAGACACTTTCATCCGTGCACCTCGTTCAGCAGAGCTTGTTTAGGCACGCAAATCGGGGCATGGCCCGCGCGCAAAACACCTGTCATTGCCATTTTGAATATCTCCGGTAGCAGGTTGAGGGGGACAAGACGCTTGACGGTTCAACCACCCGGCAAACGCTCTTTTTCATGGCACTGGGACTTGGCATGATGACGGGGTCAGAAGACGCGATCTTTGCCGCCGCTTTCCGGCTGAAATTTGCGCACAGTCTCCAGGAAGGCCATCAGCACCGGCGAGACATCGCCCCGGCGGTACAGGCAAACCAGGTCGACCGTCGGCGGCGGATCGGCTTTAAGCGGTCGATACACCACCCCCGGCAGTTGCAGGCTGCTGGCTGCCTCGGGCGTCACGCACAGGCCAAAACCACTGGAGACCAGGGCCACTGCGGTGACGACGTCCTTCACTTGCAACTCCACCTGGGCTTGCAGCCCGGCCATGCGAAACAAGGACAACACATGGTCCGCAAAGCCTTCACGCGTGTTGTTGGGGTACAGAATGAGCGGCTGCGCACTGAGTTCGCGCACGCTGATGGCGGCTTGTTGCGCCAGCGGGTGCTCACCGTGCAACGCTACCAGCAGCGGCTCCTGGTACACCGGTTCGACCACCAGGTCCGGCTCGGGCCGGACATGGCGGTTGAAGCCAATGGTCAGACGCCGCTCACGCAATGCCCGAATTTGTTCGGCCTTGGTTTGTTCATGCAGGCTGATCTTCACCTGGGGGTAGAGGCTGCGAAACTGCAACAGCAGGCGCGGAATGTGGTGAAAGATGGCCGAGCCAAAAATGCCCACATCCAGGCGGCCCATTTCGCCCCGACCGGCCTGGCCCGCGCGGTCTTTGGCAGCGTCCACCATGCCCAGAATGCGCCGGGCATCGTCGAGCAGGGTGCACCCGGCGGCGGTCAGCGCCAAGCCTTTGGGCAGACGCTCGAACAGCGGCGCGCCGATCTCGCTTTCTATGGCTTGCACCTGGCGGCTCAAGGGTGGCTGCGAAATATGCAAGCGTACGGCCGCGCGGCTGAAGTTCAACTCTTCAGCCAACACCACAAAATTTTTCAGTTGTCGCAGGTCCATGGCTCAAACACCGGACGCGGTGACGCCCAGGGCCTGGATGGCGGTCCGGTGGTCTAGGTGGCTGATCGATTGGCGGCGCATGGTGTCTCTTGGTTGTGGGGCGATCCCCAGCCGCTGACCCGTGTCCAGCGTTGGGTTGCCGCTATCGTAGAAACGCATTGCGATACCGTCCAATACCATTTTCGAAACCAAGCTATACCCCTTTTGCATAGCGCAAGCCGTGCTGCGCCCCCTGGCACCGTCTCGCATCAGGGGGCGTGGCATGACTCAGAAGGCCTTGACAAACGTGAAGCGCAGGGTCGAGCCCTTGGCCTGGGGGTTGCTGCCGCCCTTGGCGGAATACTCGTCGTAATAAGCGGCCTTGAGCATCACACCGGCCTCTTTCATCAGCGGGTAAACCACCTCCACGCCGATGGCATGGCGCTCGGCGCGGTCGTTGCTGGCGCCGGTGCCCGTGTCGTCGCTGGTCTGCCATTGGTCGTAGCCCACCACGCCCACTTGCACCGGACCGATTGACTTGCCAAAACCCCACTCCATGGTGACCTGGTCGCCGGGCTCAAACCCACGGTCGTCTTTGGAATTCATCTCGTAGCGCAGCAGGGCCGAACCACTCCAGCTTTTGGCAGCGTCAAAGTAGTAAGTGCCGCCGCCGGTCAACATGGTGGACTTGTAGCCATTGCCGGGCTTGGAGATCGAATCACTGTTGGCGTTGTCAAACCACAGGCCCGCTGCCGCAACCGCATCCCAGTTGCCACCATGCCAGCCCAGCACCAGCGGACCCAGATAGATATCACCGACGCCGGAACTGGACTCGCCAGCGAAGGCCATCGACTTGCGGATCACCGGCACGATGGCTTCCACGCCGTAGTCGGCACCCAAGACCTTGGTGTTGGTGATGTAGACAAAGCGGTTGGCCAGCGCGCTGACGGTGCCGGTGTTGTTGCCTGGAATGCTGGTTTCGCTGCCGGGCGCGCGCAGCTCGTCAATGCTGTAGTTCACCAGGTAACCCAGGTAATACATGCCGGGTGGCGGCACGCTGGCGGCCTGAATGCCTTCAACGCCGGGCAAGTAATGCCCGCCTGCGGTGGCGCACACGCTGGCCACCGTGGCCAGGGCGGCTAAAACGATTTTTTTCATGGTTGTGTGGTTCAAAAAATGGAGGACAAAAAACATGGGCCGCCACGCCATGCAGGGGGCGCGGCGGGGAGACACCGCTCAGGCAATCAGGTGTACACCTCGGTGAAGGACGGCACCATCTCACCCGTGTGGTAAAAAATGCCGCTGCCCAGGTGTGATTCGTCCCAGGTGGTCACAGGCCGGTCGCGCTGGGCCAAGTAGCCCAGGCCGGCAAAGGTTTCGTTGCGGTTGCCGCTCGGGTCGAAGAAGTAGATGGTCTCACCGCGGGTGATGCCATGGCGTGTGGGAGCCACTTCGATCTTGGTCTTGGTCTTGGCCATCACGTCGGCCGACTTCAGAATGTCGTGCCACGAATCCAGGAAGAAAGCAATGTGGTGCAGCCCCATGCGCGGACCGGCCACAAAAGCGATGTCGTGCGGCATGGTGGTGCGCGCCAGAAAGGTGGCAGCCTGCATGTCACCATTCGGGCCCACCAGGAATTGTTCGGTCAGGAAAAAGTCGAGCACCTCAATCACGAACTTGGTGTTTTCCGCCACCTTGTTGACACCCGTTTCCGGGTTCATCTCGCACATCAGCAGGCAGTGGTCGAGCCAGTGGGCGCCCGCGCCCTTGAGGTTGTCCGGCCACGGGTCCGGGTTGTTGGTGCCGACCTCGGTACCCACGTACTCTTTCATGGCATACAGGCGCATTTCATGGCCGCTGGGCAGGTTGAACTGCAACAGGCGACCGGTGGACGGCAGCGTGCCTTCTTCGAGGATGGTGGTGGCGACACCGTAGGCTTCGACTTTCTTTTGCAAGTCGTCGAGGTCGCTGTCTTTTTCGACTTTGTAGGCGACGTGGTTGAGGCCGGCCTGATCGGACGGCGTCAGGATCAGGGAGTATTTGTCCCACTCGTCCCAGCACTTGAGGTACACATTGCCGTGTTTGTCCTCCATCATTTTTTTCATGCCCAGCACGTTTTCATAGTGCTTCAGAGCCGCTGCCATGTCCATCACTTTGATGCTGACGTGGCCAATTCGCATAATGCCCATTGCTATCTCCTTGTGGTTGAAAGTTGAATAAAAAATCAGGCGCTTGCCGTGCTGGCAAACCCTTGGCGGAACGGCTTTTCGAACTTGCCTGTCACCTCCAGCCGAACGGCGGTGACCGGTGCCACACGGCAGGCCAGGGTGAAGCCGGCGGCTTCTTCTTCGACGCTGACGTGGGCGCGACTGACGGGGCCCAGGGATTTGATCTGGCCTTCCATGATGTGAACCTTGCAGACACCGCAGCCGCCGTTGACGCAGCCCACCGGGATGCCTTTGCGACCCAGCCGCAACATGCCTTGCAACAAGCTTTCATCATGCGCGCAGGGAAATGTTTCGCCGGTTTGCGCGACGTGAACAGCAACCTTGGGGCGGGTGTCAAAAAACATCGTGCCGCTCCCCTCAGACCCGTTTAAACAAGGGGCTGCGCTGCTGCTTGGTATCTGCTGCCGAGAGGAACTTCTCGGTGTAGATGTCGCGCTCGTACAGACGCCCTTGCATCAACGTGGAAATACAGGCCTCGATCATGACGGGCGGGCCGCACAGGTAGGCCTTGTTGCCGGAGAAGTTGCCCGCAAAGTGGGCCTTGGCCACGTCGTGGACATAGCCTTGTGCGCCCTGCCAGCTATCGCCCAGCGCCGCGTCGGAGAGCGCCGGCACGTAGTTGAAGTTGGCGTGCTGTTCGGCCAGCGCACGAAACTCGGCGTCGTAATAAAGCTCTTCTTGCGAGCGCTGGCCATAGACCAGGGTGATTGGCAGCGTGCTGCCGGACTCGAGCAAATCCAGAATCATCGAGCGCGGGCTCGACAGGCCTGAGCCGCCGGCAAAAAACACCACCGGCTCGTTGGCCGACTTGCGCACAAAGAAGCGGCCGTAGGGCCCGGAGATGCGCAGGGCATCACCCGCCTTGAGCTGCTCGTGCAACCAGGTGGTGCCCGCGCCGCCCTTGAGAATACGCACGTTGAGCTCGACTTCACCCGTGGCTTGAACTTGTGCCGGGGAATTGGCAATGGAAAACGCGCGGCCGCCTTCGATGCCGGGAATCACCACCTGCACATACTGGCCGGCCTGGAAGTGCAAAGGCTTGTCAAGCTTCAGAAAAATGGCTTTGATGGTGGGTGTGAGCGATTCGATGCGCGACACCGTGCAGTCAAAGTCACGTACCGGAATGATCTCGGCGTCGGGCTCTTCGTCGATGTCGGCCTCGATGGTGGCATCGCTTTGCAGCGTGGCGCAGCAGGCCAGCGTCTTGCCGGCATCGCGCTCAAAATCCATCAACGCGAAGGGATTGGCGTGGCCGTGGTCGACCTCACCGTCGCTCACCTGCACCTTGCAGGTGCCGCACAAACCATGACCGCAGGCGTGCGGAATGTAGATGCCCTGGCGCAGCGCAGCATCCAGCAGGGTCTGGCCTTCTTCGACTTCAATGGTCGCGCCCAGCGGTTCAATGGTCAGTTGGTAACTCATGGTCTCTTTGGTTGGTGAAAGATGGCAATGCAGCTGCCGCAGCAGGCGGGTTGGCCCCACCTGCTGAAGCTGGAACACTTAGTTGCAGGATCCGTTCAGGCCGGACAGGCCGGGCGTTTTGAAGCGGATCACGTCCTTGTGCTTGAGCCCGTTTTCCGCCAGGGTCTTGGCCGGGTCGGGCGTCCAGGGTTGGCCAGACTTGGTCCATTGCACTGTCGCCCAGTCGATCTTGGCAAAGTCAGGGTGGTAGCCATAGGTGCCGGGCAACACCGCGCTGCCCAGGGCACCAAACGGCGTGTCGGCGGGCAAGGGCAACACAATCGGCGCGCCAAACAGCAGGTGCTGGTCCCAGCCGATGAACAGCAGCGGCGCCGGAAAGTTCTCCCGCACGTCCTTGGCGGGAAAGTCATAGGGTTTCAGGGCGTTGACGCTCATTTCGTGCTTCCTTCTGCAGAGTCACCGCGCCAGGCGGCAAAGTTTTTCTGGTCTTCTGAACCCTCAAAGTCGAAGTTGTCGCGACCGACGGTCATGTTGTAGTAATCCAGCAAGGCCAGCAGGGGGTCGAAGCCCTCGGCGGTGGGATCAACCCCTTCCTTGAAGCAGTGGCCCTGGTAGACCTGCTGCGGTGGCAGCCAGGCCTGGACATACTTCTCGGGCTCGTTGTCAAAAATTTCCTTGCAGTGGTCGCTGCAGAAGTGGTACTTGTAAGCCTTGTAGTCGCTTTCGCGGTAGGCGATTTTGGTGGCATCACCTTCCTCGGTGAAGATCATCGGGACCTGGCAGATCTGGCACAGCATGGGCAGCGTCTTCTGGTAGAAGCGGTTGCCTTGCTCCGCCTGCTCGCGCCAATAGTTCCAGCGCGGACGGTAGTACTTGTCGAAGGTCTCGGGGTACTTCTCCGACAGCCAGGCCATCTCTTCTTCCTTGGGGATCCAGGTGTGCAAGGGGGCGGCGGCGTTGTAGTTGTAAAACACGGCAAAGGTCTGGTGGCTGATGTGGTCCTTGCCTTCGCAAGCCTGGATCCAGCCCTTGGGTTTGCGGATGCCGTAACGCGCCAGGTCCTTGAACAGCGCCTCGCCGTTTTCCTCGACGTACATTTCCCAGCTCTCGCGCCAGCTCATCACGCGCTTGGGCAGCATGTAGTCTTGCATCATGGCCACGATGGACAGCAGCCGGTAACCACGCCAGAACCATTTGTCGATCCAGCCCTGCACGATCGGCACGTTGTCGGGGTCTTGCTCCAGCATGAACTTGATGCACTCGATGCCCAGCGTCATGTGACGTGATTCGTCAGATTGCGCACTGAAACCAAAGGTCACGGTCGACATGTCGCCGTTGTGGGCGGCGCCGCTCATGAAGGGCACGAACAGCAGATTGGTCAGCACGTACTCGAACGAGAAACTGACTGCGGTCAGGAACTCGAACGGGCCGCCGGTGTAGGCGTCTTCAAAGAACGACTTCGGCACCGACAGGTACCACACGCGGTCAAACATGTGTTTGGCGCTGTGCAGACCATTGAAGTACTTGTTGTAGTGGCTTAACGCATGGGTTTCGGTTTGGTAATGGCGCAGTTCGTCGATTGACTGCATCTGGCAGGCCACGCGCGCGCCGGCACCGGTGAACTGGCGACCCACGTGGGCAAACCCACGGTAGGCGTAGTACTCCAGCGGAGTCACGCCAGTGAGGAAAAGCTTGAGCGCGCTGATGTAACGCGCGTCGGTCACACCGAGCTGGCCGTTGTTTTGTGCAAACGCCTCGATCACGGCATAGAGCTTTTTCTCTTTTTCGCCCTGGTATTTCCAGTAGGCGTCCATGGTCAGGCGGAACGGGTCTTCCCACTTGTCCCAGTCGTGGATCTTGATGCCTTCGTATTTATCATACGGAAACACTTTGTCCATGGGCTGGTAGGTGGTGTCCCAGGCCAGGCCACGCGTCATGGCGGCATAACGTTCTTTGAGACCGAGTTTCTTTTTGATAACAGGGGTATCCATGAATGCTCCTTGGTGTAAATTCTACTTCAGTTGGACCAGCTCAGCGAGAGCTCGTCATCGTCTTCGTCGATGCGGCCCGACAGGGTGACCAGATTGACGTGAATCTGCTGCAAATCGAAGGCGCGTCCGACCAGCTCCTCGATGGTCTCGCGGCGGATCACCAGGCGGCCGGGCGCATCGATCTTGACCAGTCCGGTCGGATAAGTGGCCTGCGCGGCCGCGTTGTCGGCCAGGATGGCCTCGATGATGGGACGCGAATCTTCGTTGTCCTGGAAGGCGATAAAAACGTTGGACATGCTGAGGTCTTTCGTGAATGAATGAAGGGCTTGGCGCGCTCAGGCCACCAGACCGGCTTTTTTGCAGCGCAAGTCGAGCGCCTCGCGCACCTCTTGCAAGATGTCGACCCCGTGGGCACCCAGCGCCAGCTCGGCCACCGGTGTCAGGGCGGTCTGGGCGCGATCCGTCCAGGCTTTCACCCAGCCCGAGATCAGCTGGCGGTTCTCGTCGGATTCAGCCGCGGCCACCTTGACCACCGCGTCAATCCAGCGTGCGCTCTCGGTATGCCACTCGGGCATGAAGGCAGCCAGCATCGAGACCGCGGTGCCGCCCTGCAAGGCAATGTGATCATCGACGAAGTTGCCGTAAATCAGCGGATAGAGCTGGCCGTCGAGCGCCAGGTTTTGCGCAATGAACAACTCGAACGGGTCCTGCACCACCAGCGTGTCTTCAACATAGTGGCGCAGCGGCTGCCAGCAGGCGGCGTTGAGCCAGTCGTTCTTGCCGGCGTCCAGAATGGCGGGCTCATCGAGGGCCAGACCCAGGCGGGTGATGAACTGCGCCGCGCCCAAGTGGTCCATGGCGTGGAACATGGCAGGCGCGGTGAACGGCGTGCCGTAGCCGTAAGCGCCGATGGAACTGTTGTTCATGTTGCCGCCCCAAGCCACATGGCGCAGTGGCATCAGCACTTCGCAGGCCTTGCTGCGCACGGCGTCCGACATCTTGGCGACCAGGCCGCGCGACTGGACAAAGTCATAGCTCGACTCGATCGCGTCCTGCTGGCGGGCCCGGGCCATGGTCCAGGTGGCGTAGTAGTACTGGCGCGGGTCACGCAACACGTTCCAGTCGGCGAGCTTGATGGCCGAGCGTGACTTGTCGAAGATCTCGTGCTCGGGGTCCCAAGTCGGGCGGTAGTGGAAGTTGTCGGTGGGCTGGGTGTCAAGCGTGGCTTCCTGGTAGCGCGACGCTGGTTTGTCATTGCCAACGTATTTGGCCGTGTGGCTAAAGGTGTTGCGCAGGGGCTTGATTTCACGCGTGTGGAGATCAACTGACATAGGGGCTATCCTTTTTAAAAAAAACGACGAAGGGATTGAAAACCTTGCGGGTCAGACCACTCGCGAAGTGACGTGCTCTGACCCCAACTGACCCAACAGTTGCACCTGGTTTTGAACGCAAAAATCGTCAAAAGCAGCTTGGGGCAACATCAAATCAACAAACAACTCGGGCCAACCAATGGCGAACTCAAAACACACCAGACCGCTTGGGAGGGTTTCCCTGATGCGCACAAACTTGTGTTTGACATCGACGGCGGGCTCGTTGGCACCGGGGGCTATAGACTTATTCATGGCAGACACCTTGGTAATCGTTTGACAGCGAACAGGACCTTGCGGTCAGATCGGTGAGTGAAGTAAGGAACATGGCTGGGCTGTAACAAGTAAGACAGACAAGACTTTGCAAGGACCTTGCCAGCTTTGCCCCAGACGCCAATAATCTCGATATTCCTAGGGATAACCCCTAGAAATGGAGGTCCTCATCGTGCCAAAAACGGTCGCCTTCAGAGCGCTTACGGGTTAACCCTTAGCCCAAAATCAAGCTTCGATTTTCGAGTTTTGCCTATTTGAATGAGTCGAAACACGTAAAATTTACCAAATGGTAAAAAATTGACAGCCGCAACCCAGGTCGCCCCCAAGAACCTGCATCGGTTTGAAAATATCGAGATAACTGTCTTCACCCTACCGTGAGATGATCCGCCCATGAGCTTCAAATACCCCCCGGACAAGGATTTGCGCCGTCTGCTGCGCTTTGAACCCGACAGCGGCGCCATCTGGTTGGGGGACCGGCGCATGGTGTTGATGCACACCGCCGCGCTGGCCGCCCTGCGTCAGGACCTGATCAATTCGGTCGGCACCGAGCACGCGCGGCGCATCCTGACGCGCATGGGTTACGCCTCAGGCCTGTCGGACGCCGAGTACGCCAAAAAAACACGGCCCGGCGAGAGCGTGCAGGACAGCTTCCTGGTCGGGCCTCAACTGCACATGCTCGAAGGCGCGGCGCGGGTCACGCCCGTCAAAATCACGTTCGACATCGCGGCTGGCCTGTTTAATGCCGACTTCCGCTGCGACGATTCCTGGGAGGCCTACGCCCACCGGCAAAAGTTCGGCCTGGTGGACGAACCGTCCTGCTGGACGCTGCTGGGCTACGCCAGCGGCTACACCAGTGCCTTCATGGGCCGGCTGATTTTGTACAAGGAAACCCTCTGCGCCGCTTGTGGCGCAGACCATTGCCAGATCGTCGGGCGCCCGATCGAGGAATGGCCCGATGGCGAAGCCCATCGCGTTTATTTCACCGACGACTCGCTGATGGACAAGATGGAAGCACTGCAATCGCAGGTGGAGGCGCTGAAGTCGACACTGGAGCCTGTCAGCCTGGGTGGCCAGCTGATTGGTGACTCCCTTGGTTTTCGCAAAGCCTACACGCTGATGCAAAAAGTGGCGCCAACGCAGGCCACGGTGCTGTTGACCGGAGAGACCGGTGTGGGCAAGGAGCGCTTTGCACGCGCCCTGCATGAACTCTCCAACCGCGCGGACAAACCGTTTGTGGCGGTGAATTGCGCCGCCCTGCCGGCTGAGCTGATCGAGGCCGAACTGTTTGGCGTCGAGAAAGGCGCTTACACCGGCGCCCATGCCGCGCGCGCGGGTCGCTTCGAGCGCGCGGACGGCGGCACCTTGCTGCTTGACGAGGTGGGTGAAATGCCGATGGCCGCCCAAACCAAGCTGCTGCGCGTGCTGCAGGAAGGTGAAATCGAACGCGTCGGCGGCGAAACCACGCGCAAGGTCAATGTGCGTCTGGTGGCGGCCACCAACGTGGACCTGGCGCAGGCCGTGCAGGCCGGACGTTTCCGGGCTGACCTGATGTACCGACTCAATGTGTACCCGATTTGCATCCCGCCGCTGCGTGAGCGCAAGGCCGACATTGAGCCGCTGGCGCAGGCCATGCTGGCCCGTTTTTGCGCACTGCACGGTAAGCGGGTGATGGGCATTGAAGAGCGCGCATTGCAGGCGCTGCGCCAGCATGACTGGCCTGGCAACGTGCGCGAGCTGGAAAACCTGATCGAGCGCGGTGTGATCCTGGCAACCCAGGCCGGCATGGTCGAAGTGGAACACCTGTTTCCGAACCAGCCCGATACCGCCCAGACAGGTCTGAACGCCAATGGCCAGCTGGTCAGGTTGCCCAGCGCCCAGGATGACGACCTGAGCACCCGCATTCTCAACAGCGGCAGCTCGCTCGACGAGATCGAAGCCCGTGTGCTGGACCATGCGGTGGCGCGCGCAAGTGGCAACCTGTCAGAAGCCGCCCGCCTGCTGGGCCTGACTCGACCTCAGCTGGCTTACCGGCTGAAGCGTCAGCACGCCAGTGAGGCCGACGCCCCCGCAAGCAAACCGGCTCAGGAGTGATGTGATGCACCAGCTCAAGCGACCGGCGGCCAGCCACGTTGAGGCCGAACCGCACCTCCCGCGCACCCTGGTCGAGCGCGCCTACCTTGGCCTGCGTCACGACGTGATCAGCGGCAAGCTGGCGCCCGGCGAGCGCCTGCGCGTGGAGCACCTGAAAGACCAGTACGAGGTGGGCGCCGGCACCCTGCGCGAGGCCTTGTCCTTGCTGGTATCGGATGCACTGGTGACCTCGGAAGGCCAGCGGGGTTTCCGGGTGGCGCCGATCTCAATGACTGATCTGGAGGACGTGACCAATACCCGGGTGATGTTGGAAACAGATGCCTTGCGCCAGTCCATCCGCCATGGGGATGCTCAGTGGGAAGCAGCGCTGCAGCAAAGCTACGATCTGTTGAGCAAAACCGAAAGAGATTTGGCAGAGTCCGGCTCTGACCTCTGGGAGCGACGCAACAAATCCTTTCATGAGGCACTGATTGCAGGCTTTGATTCAAACTGGAGCAAGTACCTCCTGTCCATCCTGTACCGCCACGCTGAACGCTACCGCAACATCAACTGGCGGCTGACCGCCGCCCACGCAAGCGGACGCGATGTGCACAAGGAACACGAAGACATCTTTCGTGCCGCATTGAGCCGACAAGAGGCGCGCGCGGCATTGGCACTGGAAGCGCATATCCGGTTGACGCATGACATCGTGCGATTGCAGACGAAACAAGCGGAACTGAAGTAGCAGCAGGTCAAACGAAAAAATTGATCAATCCTGGAGCCTCAACCCTACTGCGATGCCACTACCTCTGGCGCGAGCAATCCTGAAACGACTCAACTTAAGAATGAGTCTCTAGGCGCCGAGGTACTGCCAATTGCAGGCCAGCCTTTTAGCCCGCCGATTTTTCAGTACGGACTGTTTATGATGAACTCACAGGATGAAATCTAACGAACATTGAGTGATTTTAGAGATGGTCTTCTAGCGGAAATGGCCTTCGAATTCCGCGGCTGCACATTAGACTTGAATCTGCCCTGCCTCACCAAGGCCAGACTTTTATTTATAAAGCTCGTTACTCTCACGCCGTGGAAATTCGCAAGAGAGTTAATCAAGCGTGCCAACGCGAAAGACGCCTGTCAGTAATTCTCTGAGTCACCCGCGCGCCAACCGGGCAGGCTCCAGCCCCGTTGGAGCGCGACTAAGCGTAAAAGAGTCGCCGTTGCGGCGGCGCCCACCAGACCCACCCACTGAGGTGCCCCTGCGGATTGGGCCGCAATCATGACCCAGCCACCCACAAAAGAACAAACCGCATAGGGTTGGTGGTCGCGAAACGCTCTGGGAATTTCATTGCACACGATGTCGCGCATCACTCCACCAAACACCGCGGTGACCATGCCCATTAAAACCGCCACGAACATCGGCATATGAATATCAAGGGCGATCTGTGTTCCGCCGGCCGTGAAGAGCCCAAGACCCAGGGCGTCGGGCCACTGCAAGGCCCGTTCGGTCGGCTCGAAATGTCGGGCCCGCATGAAGACCATCGCCGCAATGCAAAGGGCCAGCAACACCCACAACCATCCCGCATGTTGCACCCAGAAAAATGGCCGCCGGTCCAGCAAGATATCACGCAGCGTGCCCCCGCCAAAGGCCGTCAGCCCCATCACCATGCAAATCCCCACGACATCAAGCCGCTTGCGCGCGGCCTCGATCAGCCCTGATAGCGCAAACGCCAGGGTGGCCGCGGCTTCAATCGCAATCTGAGTGTTGGATAAGGTGAGGATTTCGGTCAAGCGGGAAATGGTCATCGGTCAATCAGGCGTCAGCCGCCGTGTCGGAGAACAGGAAATTCAACAGCATGACAATCAGTATCGCATCCCATGTCCGCTGTTAGTTCGCGTAAAACCGTTCGACTGGCAGGAGCAATCGACTGGCCCTGTGGGGTCGCCGTAAAAAAGCCTTGGCCGGAGAGTAAGCTCGGATGCACACACACCCATCAGGCACACCTCCCCATGTGATAGTTGACCCAAAACGGTGGCACGAATGCGCGCGAGCCTGATCACAACTGCGTGTGATCAGGCTCGATGACGATCGACGCAAACTGTAGGTTGTGCATGAACTCACGCAAGATCAGCAAGCTGGCGGCAAAGCCTGAGTCGAGCGGAATGCCCGCACTCGACCCAGGTCGCCCCTGCACCCAGGCGGCCAGGAAGTCAAACTGTTGCTCGACAGCCTCCACCGACAAAACCATGCAGGCACGGTCGGCCACACCGGCCAGTTGGGCGATCTCGCGGATGCCAAGGTCGCGAGTGCACAGGGCTGAGCCCTGCGCCAACCACTTGCCCGCGCGAATTACCTCGTCCTCCACCGCCATGATGGCGTTTTCCAACTCAAACGGCGTCGGGGGTAAGTGTTTGAAAAAGTCCGTGGCCGTTTTACCTGAACTGATCCTCAGCACTAGGGTGTCATCAGGCTGGCCACCACCGGTGCGTGTGACACGGGTGAAGTCAATGCCAATATGTAGCGTCGTGCGGGTCCCCGTGGGTGTTACCGTCATGCAAACGTCCTCATTCAAAGGCCTTCAAGCCAGTTCAAAAAATCGTCCCGCATGGCAGTGCTGATGGTGTGGCCGACCGGGTACAGACGCGTCAGGTGTGCCACACCGAGTTCACTCAACCACTGGTCAGACCGTTTCGCCCAGCTCAGCGGCAGCTTGGTATCCAACTCACCATGGCCGATGAATGCCTGCAGGTGCGCCCGTTTCACGGGGTCTGCAATGTGGGGTTTTAGCTCGGGCAGGATGCGGCCGGACAACAGGGCAAATCCCTTGACCAGCTTAGGCGCGCTCAGTGCCACACTGGCACTCAGAATGCCGCCCTGACTGAAACCCGCAATCACCGTGTCCATCGGTGCAATGCCATGCCTGGCCTGCACCTGCTGCACAAAGTGGATCAGGGCAACCCGGCTTTGCTCGGCTTCTTCCGCCACGATGCTGGGACCCGCCGCAGTGAACGTCACCCGAAACCAGGCAAATTGCTGGGCCCCGAGTTGCAGCGGGCCACGCGGAAAAATCAGCAGGGTGTGCGGGTCCATGCCCGCTGCCAGGCCCAGCAAGTTGGTCTCATTGCCGCCAACGCCGTGCAAAAGAATCACCACTTTGCGGGGTGTCTGTGGCACCGGTTGCGCCAACCGATAGACCAGGCCGAATTCGTCCTGGCTGTATAGATCAGACAGGGAGGTGGCTGCAATCATGTGTGGCTCCAATGGGTCAGGCGATGGCGTTGTCAACGGCGGCGGGCATGCCCCAGACATACGAGTCCATGGACAACACACCGTGGGTGATGTCCCCCTCGATGTATCGCACTTGGTCGGCTTCCGTCTGTGCCCCCATGGCCACCAGCAGGGGCAAAAAGTGCTCTTGCGTCGGGTGCGCCCGTTCGGCATGGGGCGCCTCGGCGCGGTAGTGAATGAGCGGATGGCGGGCGTTGGCCAGCACTGCGGTTTTCACCCAGGTGGCGAATTCCGTTGCGTAGGCGACTGGCTGGCTGCCAGGTGGGTGCAGTTCGTACAAGTTGTGTGTCATGCTGCCCGAGGCAACAATCAGCACACCCTGCTCACGCAGCGGTGCCAGTGCCTGGCCCATCTGCACCGCTTGCTCAGGTGTCAGGCTGACAGGCAGCGACACCTGAAACACCGGCACTTTGGCATCCGGCAACAGGTGCATCAGTGGCACCCAGGCGCCATGGTCAAGCCCACGGTGCTCGTCAAGTTCTGCAGCGAAACCCGCCGCAGTCAGCAGCCGGGCCGCCTCCCTGGCCAGCTCAGGCTGACCCGCCGCTGGGTACGTCAAGGTGTACAAGCTGGCAGGGAAACCACCAAAATCATGCACTGTTTCTGGCTGGGTCGTGCCCATGACCTTCACGCCCCTCGTTTGCCAGTGCGGCGACACCACCAGCACCGCCTTGAGTTCAGACAGTTGCCGGCCCAGCGCCTGCAATTGAGGACCAAGTTGTCCCGGCTCAATGGCGAAGGTTGGTGCACCATGCGAGATGAAAAATACAGGGGCTTTGGGCGTGGATGTCATGGCAACTCCGTTGGTTTCGTTTCAGTTTAGGTCAGCATTCGCGGTTCAGGCGCGCTTGATCCAAGTGGGCGCTATCGACGTGCCCTGGCCCGCCCCATAGGCCAGGTAAATGTTCAGGCCGGCAACCGGTTCCAGGTAGCGTGTGTTCTTCAGGCCGCCGGCGTCCACGGTTGCAAAACCCATGCTCTCGGCCAGTGCCTTCACGGTTTGCTTGGCGCCCCCGCTGTCGCCGGCCACAAAGACCGGCACAGTCTGGCCGTTGACAAAGTCAGCACCCTCAGACAACACCTGGGCAAAGACCGTATTGAAGGCCTTGACCACCTCGGCACCGGGAATCGCCTTGGCGATTTCTTCGGCCGCCGAGGTGTTGTGGCCCAGCGTCAAACCCATGTAGTCGGCGGTGAGTGGGTTGGTGATGTCGATGACCACCTTGCCCGCCAGATCCCCCGCTCCCTTGAGTGCCGCGACCGCGTCGCCATAACCGGTGGCCAGCACTACCACATCCGCGGAGGCAGCCGCATTGGCCGCGATGACGGCGGCAGCGCCGGGGTGGGCTGCTGCCAGGGCCTGCGCTTTTTCGAGGTTGCGGGCTGTCACGGTGACCTGGTGGCCAGCGCGGGTGAGTTGTTTGACCAAGGCTGCGCCCATGTGGCCGGCGCCGATGACTGTGACTTTCATGATGATTCCTTATGTGAATAAAGCAGGTTGAGAGTTAGACACCACATTGGCTAATCAGACGTTTGTGATGCATGGCATGTACTGTATTGGCTTCTAATAATTAGATAAATATCTAAAATAGTGATTTATTGTTTCACTAGGAGAGACAGTGGACAGATTCCTTGAAATGCAGACCTTCATAGCGGTGGTCGATGCTGGCAGCTTCGTCAAGGCCGCCGATGCGCTGGACATGTCCAAAGCGGCGGTGTCCCGGTATGTGGTGGACCTGGAAAGCCGCCTGGGCGTGCGCTTGCTGCACCGCACCACACGGCGCCTGTCCCTGACCGACGAAGGCCGGGTGTTTTACGGCCGCAGCAAAGACCTGATGGCTGAACTACAAGAGGCAGAAGACGAAGTCACCGCACGCAGCGACGCTGCCAGTGGCTTGCTGAGGGTCAATGCCCCGTTCACCTTTGGCATTCTTCATCTGGCGCCGCTGTGGGGCGTGTTCAAAGCCCAACACCCAAAAGTCACTCTGGAGGTGATTCTGGCGGACCGGCTGGTTGATCTGGTGGAGGAAGGGTTCGACATGGCGATCCGCATCGCCACACTGGAAAGCTCAACCCTGGTGAGCAAGCGGCTGGCCACCACACGCATGGTGTTGTGTGCGTCACCGCGTTACCTTCAACAACACGGCACACCCACACATCCGGCAGAACTGGCGCAGCATGCAGTCATTTCCTACAGCCACTGGTCAACCAAGGATGAATGGCACTTTGACGGGCCAGACGGGCCGGTGCGGGTCAAAACAAATCCCTGCATTCACACCAACAGCGGCGACACCTGCCGCGCCGCGGCCCTGGCGGATCAGGGTGTCATCTTGCAGCCAGGTTTTCTGGTGGGCAAGGATTTGTCCGACGGAAGTCTGCTTGAATTGATGCCGCAGTATCGGTCAATTGAAATCGGCATTTACGCGGTCTACCCGACGCGCAAACATGTCTCAGCCAAGGTGCGTGCGCTGATTGATTTTTTGGCGCTGCATTTTGTGAAGAGTGAGACAAACTGGTGACCCTTGCAAACGCGAACCAGATGGCAGGTATTTCGTCAGTAGTGTCCCAACGTTGTTACATTGAAACGTCGTAAGTTAATGATTTACTTGTCAAATTTGGTGTTTAAGTCTGGTGTCGATTTGAACGTCGTGGCGCGTCAGACTGTCGGTTTTTTGCGGAAGCCTGCCCAAAACCGTCATGCACCAAGGAACGCTCGTATTTGCGCAACTCATGCTGTACCGTCCACTGAGCACGTTTCGTCGCTGTGTGGCCGATCACAACGGCGTACGCGCTGGCCGCTGAAATGGCGATTTACAGTGCGCAGCTCAGTTTTTATCTTGATGGTCAGACGATTGAGGCTCAGGAGATGGCCGTTCTGCCTGGAGGTTCAGGTGCCATTTTGCACGCTGGTGCGCAAGGTGTCAGGCTGGTGGTCATTGGTGGCGCGCCTCTGGCGCAGTCTGTTCGGATGTGGTGGAACTACGTGGCAACGGATCGTGAGCGCATCGCCCATGCTGCCAAGCGCTGGGAAGACGGTGGTTTTTAGTCCATCCCTGGGGAGACTGATCGAGTGCAGGGCCCCAAGTGGGTGGGGTAATCAGCCAAGCTCACCGAGATGCAACTGCAACGACGCAAACGGCCTTCAGGTTATGAACGACAGCATGCGGATTTTCATGCGCCAAGTTGAATGACTTCTTCCTCCAACGGTGGCTGACCGCCATGGGCACGTAGCCGAATGCCACGAAAGGCTTCTGGCTGGAGTTGAACTGGACAACCGGAAAGCTGCCAGTCGTGAGCGGCTCTTATGGGTCTTAAACGGTCGACCACTCGGGAAATTTGGCTGGCCGCTTGCCATTTTTGATGAAGATCAGAAGTTTCAAACTACCTGCGCTAAAGCTGAAAATCGTACTGGCCATCGCCGCCAAAAAGCGGGAAAGTTGAATTCCTTTCAACTACAAGGAATTCATCATGGAAGAATCAAGCAACAAGTCCCACCACGAACCGTGGAACAAGGACAAGTTGGTGGGCCAAAAGGCGCCATTCAAACTGAAGGAAATCTGGGCCATCCGCGTGCGATTGCAGGTCGAACACCGGGTCAGAGAACTGGCCATGTTCGATTTGGGGCTCGACAGTAAGTTACGGGCTTGCGATCTGGTGAAACTCAAGGTTCGTGACATCTGTCATGGTGATCGCGTAGCTGCACGCGCCATCATCATGCAGCAAAAGACCGCCAGGCCGGTGCAATTCGAGATTACCCCACCCACCCAGGAAGCGGTGAGTGCTTGGATCAAAGAGGCCAATCTGAGGTCTGAAGACTTCTTATTCCCAAGCCGAATACATGACTCCCCGCATCTGGGAACCCGTCAGTATGCCCGCATCGTTGACAACTGGGTGCGTGAGATTGGCCTCGACCCCGCCGCATACGGAACCCATTCCATGAGGCGTACCAAGGCGTCGCTCATCTACCGACGCACCAAAAACCTGCGGGCTGTGCAACTTTTACTTGGCCATGCAAAAATTGAAAGCACCGTGAGGTATCTGGGAATTGAGGTTGATGACGCCCTGGAAATGGCCGAGGACACGGAGGCTTGACCTCGCCGAAAACCTTAAGACAGACTGAAAGCTGTAGTGCTGAGCTCGGACAATTTCACAAATTCTGAGAGAGAACTTGGTTTGGTGCTCCTAACTTTCATGAATCCAAGCCGACACCCCGGATGATGAAAGAAACTTGAGGGTGGAGGTGCCGGGGTAGATGCCGAGAAAATTCTTTGGGAGCAGGCATCCCGATAGCTAACTTGGCACGCCTTCACCGACTCGTACCCCGAATTGACTCCATCGGTTGCCCGATGAGATCTCACGTTAAATAGGGCTGCTGAGTGTTGAGCTCAGACAAGCAATTTCGGTGGGGCACTCCAGCACCTCCAGTTTTGAAGTTTACACATCAACTGGAGGAAATCGATGGACATTGCTCCCATCTACAAACGCTCAATAGGTCTGGACGTGCATCAAGCGCAAATCACGGGCTGCGCCATCACCGAACAGCCCGACGGCAGTGTGACGTATGAGTTGCGGCAGTTTGGTGGCTTCAAGCGCGACCGCAAGGCGCTGGCCGAGTGGGCGCGCTCAATCGGCCCGGATGTGGTCGTCATGGAGAGCACCGGCATTTACTGGAAGAGCCCTTACGCGGCGCTGGAGGGGGTGGGCATCATCGCCTGGGTCGTCAACGCTCGCCATGTCAAAGCGGTGCCGGGTCGCAAGACCGACGTGGCTGATGCGCAGTGGCTGGCCTCGCTGGCACGCGCTGGGCTTTTGCGCGCCTCCTTCATCGCCAAGGCGGACCTTCGCAGCCTGCGCCACATTGCGCGCCAGCGCCAAAAGCTCGGCAGCATACTCGCTGCTGAGAAAAACCGGCTGCACAAATTGCTCACCGATGCGGGCATCCGTTTGGGCGTGGTGGTCTCTGATTTGCACGGGCAATCGGCACGCGCCATGGTGAAGGCACTGATCGCAGGCAAGAGCGTGCCCGACGTATTGAGCCTGGCCAGCAATCGCCTGCGTGCCAGCCGGGAAGAGATCTTTGAGGCCTTGCAGGCCGAAGAGATCACACCAGCGCATCGATTTGTGCTGGGCGAGATCATGGCGCATATTGAGGAGCTTGAAGTGCGCATGGCTCGCTTTGACTCTGAGTTACTGCGTTCCTTGCACAGCGCTGGTTACAGCGTTCCTTTGCAACTGCTGCAAACCTTGCCTGGCATTGACCTGATGGGTGCGGCCATGCTGCTGGTTGAGATTGGCTCTGACATGAGTGTCTTTGGCAGCGCCCAGCGACTGGCCAGTTGGGTGGGGATGTGTCCGGGCAACAACGAATCGGCGGCAAAGCGAAAGAGTGGGCGCATCAGGAAGGGAAACGCCTGGGTGCGTCGCTTGTTGTGCGAGTTTGCACAGGCCGCCGGGCGCAGTCGCTGTGCACTCAAAGACAAGTTTCAAGCCCTGAAAGTGCGCAAGGGTCACAAGCGTTCGATTGTGGCGCTGGGGCACAAGATGCTGCGCACGATCTACGCCATGTTGAGCAAAAAGACGCACTACGTGGACAAGACCGTGGACTACGAGGCATTGATGGTGGCGCGCAACGCGCCACGGTGGTTGCAGATGTTGACCAAGCATGGGTTCGTGCCAGCATCCGCCTGAGACACTGATCAGTTGAGATTACCTTGATGTGCGATTGACCTTGCAGGGGTCAGGATCGTGCTCGTTTACAGGTACGTTTCTTTCACGTTAAAGTCGGCGGCTGTTTGCCCGGGTGTGAACTATGCAGCCGCCGATTGTCAGCTTTAGAGCGGCCAGTCTGAGGCGTGAAATCACAGTGGTAGTTGGGGTGCAGTCACCCAAGATTCACCACTGTCCGGCTCTTTAAGACCCTTACCCGCCGTTCAACAGAGCCGCAAGGACACCACCGGAAAGTGGGAAAGCTGACCTTCAATTTCGCCGGAAGCAGACTTTCGTTTTTGGCGCCCGAATCTCGGGAGCGGTCATTCAGCCGTGAAAATCAGTTTTTCAAATTGGTGGTCGGCACTGCAGCGTTACCTGACGGCCACCAGTACCCGGTTCCGGGTAAGCCAGTTTCATGATTTTGGAGACAGGTCGGCCGACCTTCACCACCAACTCCATCGTGCCCATAGCTGTCGGACGTGGAATTCAGGACCAGTCGTCCAGTGCTCACCAAAAAGTCCGCAATCTTCTTTGGAGGCAAGGCCAAAGCGTTGCAAAATGGCGCGATGACGATTACTTGCCACTCTACTCCTTTGGGTCTGTATACAAGCGAGACTGAACTCCAGGCCCTGATCAACGCAACCCCTGGTATTTCGTTGCTAATTGATCTCGAAGGGACAATCGTTTGTGCAAACAGCAAATCCACGACTCACTTCGGGATTGAACTCGGTGAGCTGATTGGACGCAATGTGTTTTCGCTCTTTGATGAAGCAACATCCATTGGACGCCGCTCTATCGTCAAGCAGGCAGAGACTCAACGTGTACCGGTCTTTCTTGAGGATGAGCGAAATGGCGTCCACTATCGACACAGCCTGATTCCTGCCATTGACCATGATGGTGTGGTGCGGCGTGTCGCTGTCTTCGCAGAGGACATTACGGAACGTAAGAAGGCAGAAATTGCCTTGCGTGCCAGTGAGGAGAAATTTCGCTTTCTGGCAGAAAACACGGCGGACACGGTCTGGCAGCTTGACGGTCAGATGCGCTTTACCTACGTCAACGCGGCCTACACCCACCTCAGTGGATTTTCCCAGGAAGAGATTATTGGCCGCCCTGTGATGGAGTTCTTTACGCCTCAGGGGCGCACTACCGTTGCGGCCATGATGGTCAAGCGAAAGGAGAACGAAGCACTTGGAAAAGTCAATGTTGCACTCAGGTTTGAGGTTCCCCATATTCGCAAGTCAGGTAAACCGTTCTGGGCAGAAATCAATTCAAACCCCATTTATGGCCAGAACGGTGTCATCACCGCATTTAACGGAATCATGCGCGACATTGATGAGCGCAAGAACATGGAATTGGCACTGAGAGTCAGTGAGGAGCGTTTCCGTTTCCTTGCGGAGAACACCGGTGATGTAGTCTGGGAACTTGACTCACAGATGCGATTCACGTACATCAACGGCGCTGACCAGCGCTTGCGCGGGTTTTCCAAGGACGAGGTATTGGGTCGATCTGTCCTGGAACTGTTCACTCCGGAGGGAAAGTCGATAATCACCGACTTGAGTGCCAAGCGGCGAGCAGATGAAGAACTGGGCAAAGTGGATCCCCAGTTTGTATTTCGAGCTCCCCAAATCCGCAAAGATGGCACCAGCGTCTGGACAGAAGTGAGCTCCACTACGAGCTACAACCCTGACGGTAGGGTCATCGGCTACAACGGGATCACCCGAGACATTGATGCCAGCAAACAGCATGAGAGACGGCTCGAGGATGCAAATGTCCGGCTGCAAGAACAGTTGCAGGAGATACTGGCGCTGCAGACGCAATTGAAAGAGCAGGCTGTGCGCGATTCACTGACGGGTCTGCACAACCGTCGGTACATGGAGGAAACGCTCCCTCGTGAACTGTCGCGAGCCAAACGTGAAGGATATTCGCTCGCATTGATCATGTTAGACCTTGATCACTTTAAGCGAATCAACGACACCTATGGCCACCCGACCGGTGACTCGGTATTGAAGGCCATGGCATCGATTCTTTTGCATGGTGCGCGCGAAGGCGACATCATCTGTCGCTATGGAGGAGAAGAATTCTTGGTTGCATTGCCCAATATGAGCACGGACCAGGCGCTGGTGCGGGCAAAGAATTGGCAGAGCACCTTGGCTGCTAGACCTGTAATACACGGCACATTCAGTGTTGAAGCCACCTTTTCGGCTGGCATTTCAGTCTACCCGGACAATAGTTCAGAAGTTGAGGGCCTATTGCGATTGGTAGACAACGCCCTTTACCGTGCAAAGGAAAATGGGCGTAACTGCGTTGAGTACGAGCCAATGGTGGAACCTTGAAGTGCGCAGCGGTGTGGAAATTAGTGTGAGAAGGGACTTGGTGAAATTCCAGGATTGGCTTCAGTGGATGGGGCGGTCGATATGTCGTTTGGCAGCCATGCGACGCGCATTCGCAAGGAGTTACCAAGTGGCACGTTCGCTGTAGCAAGTGATGAACTAAGTCAGGATGAGATATTGAAGTCAGCCGATGTAGCCATGTAGCAGGCCAAGGACGCCGGCCGGAATTCAATCCGATTTCACGTCGAGTCTGCTGACGCAGGAACTGCCGCAAGTGGCATTACTGAATGACAATGACTGCCACGGAGAACGAAAATCCACTTCCGTTCTTGGCCAACTGCCGTCACTCGCTGGTGGCTGCTTTGGAGGAGAGACTTCTTCATGCGTTCACCTTTCGGGTGCTCCCGCATGAAAGAATAAACTCGTGGCTCGCAGACTGCGTTCGTCGTGCTTCCGATGCATCGAAGTGTGAGCGCACCCCTCTACCGAAATAGGTTTTGAATCTATTCCAGGTCGGATTTGCCTCGATCGCGCCGTGGTAGAGAATCGCGAAACGCGTCGAATGACTTCCATTCAGGCACCGGCGGTGTGGTGGCATTCGCGAATCAGCAAAGCCAGCTGGATCAGCAAGTTATCACGCAAGGCATGCAGCTCGCCCAGGTGCGACAGCGCTTGTGTCTTGCGACAACCGAGCTGCAAACCATCATGCTGAGGCACATTGCAGTGTTCCCCATGCACGTGGGGATGAACCGATGTTTGGCAAATCAGGCATGGAGCTCATTCCGTGTTCCCCATGCACGTGGGGATGAACCGCCGCTGTGATGCGGCTGGTACTGAATCTGCAGTGAATCAGGTTGTCAGCCATCGCATGGCGAAGAAGCAACAAATGCGGTGGACCGACGAAGGAGCGCACTGCTTGGCGCAGGTCAGGGTCGCTGTACTAAATGGCGAATTCTCCGTGGCGAGACTTGCAGAATTGACCAAGATGCCATGCGCGAACTCGTCGCACGCACGCCAGGCCGCATGATCTTGCCTCCCACGGTTTGGTTCACTCTCATGCGACGCTGGTGAATGGTTGACTAATGAGTCCCCGAACGAAGCGTTTTGACCGCCAGTGCTAAGAGAATCGACTTTAGTCAGGAGGGTTGCCTGCTCTCCCTTCGGGCCGCTAAATTCTTCCGGAACCGATTCGGTCAACGTAGTAGCGGAATACATACTGGGGGCAGCTATTCTGGTGTTTTTCCGTCATGCTAGTAGCGGAAGACACAGTGAACGAGTCGTGGCTGTACCCTTTGGCAACAACACACTTTTTCTAAACTGTGCAAATAGTAGCGGAACACACATTGGGGCAGTCTGGTGTCCTTGCTGGCACGAATAGTAGCGGAACGCACAGTGAACGAGCTTTTTTGCGTATTTGTGCTTTCCTGTAGGCACCGGAGCCATCACTGTGCACCAGTGAACCTGGTGCCACGGTCTGCTGGATGCGGGCGGCGCATTGCCATTATCGGCGCAGGCCTGCAAATAGGCAGTGTGAGCCAGGTTCGCAGATTCAGGCCCCACAGCTTCATGGTGGCAAACAAGCTGTACATCGTGGCGGCCAATTCTGCGGATCCTACAGATCCTGAGCCGTTAAAGTTTTTTCTTCCAACGACTGGTATGCGCATGCTGCGCTCGGCCGCGTAATTGTCAATTTTTACCCATGGGCTGGCGACAAAAACTGTCAAGCCAGCCCAGTGCGCGGTCATGCTCTGCAGCACTTTGGCCGCCGGTGGAAAGGTTTCGAGATCGGCTAACCGCCTTGCGGGGCGGTGTAATGTCTGCCGACTGCGGTCTGCCAACTTCAATTCAATGTGTTCTTGCTTATAGATGCGGCCCTGTGAAGTTTGAACTTTCAGCTTGGGCATCTATAGGCGGGCAGTAGAAAAATGACTTCAAACTTAATCGGGCCGTATCAATAGTGATCGTTACAAATGCCAGCAAGCGCACGGCGGATTCGATTTGGGGGCTCAGAATTGTGAGATTCTGGGGTGAAGCTCGGGCGCAAATTGGTCAGATTTTGGGTTTTGCGTGGCGAAGGGAAATTTGCCAGCGATGAGATCAAAAAATATTGAGGGTAAACCCTATGCGTCTAAATTTTAGGCACAGCATTTTCAAAAAAATGGGGGTTTTCGGTCAGACACAAATTAGTAGCGGAATACACACTGGGGCATCTATTCTGGTTTTTTCCCGTCATGCTAGTAGCGGAAGACACAGTGAACGAGGTTTAGTGTGTGCTGCGTTCGATCTCAACATACTTTTGTGTCGTTCAACGTAGTAGCGGAATACACAGTGAACGAGTCGTGGCTGTACCCTTTGGCAACAACACACTTTTTCTAACCTGTGCAAATAGTAGCGGAACGCACAGTGCGCGGGTCTTGGCCAATTTGATTGGCCGACTGCGTGATTACAGCAACGACGTTTGGCGCTTCATGACACAGCCAGACGTGCCATTCACAAACAACTTGGCCGAACAGACCGTTCGTATGCCCAAGGTCAAGCAAAAAGTATCCGGCTGCTTTCGCACACCCTTGGGTGCGACAAACTACTGCGTCATCCGCTCTTATTGCGCCACCATGCACAAGCAATGGGTCAACATCTTTGATTCCCTCGCCGCAGCCTTCAAAGGTTCACCACTTCAGCCCTGCTTCGCCTGAATTAGTATGTTTGCCTGATACCGGGCTTTCGAGAAACATCAAAGTAATGAGATCAACAAGTTACGCAGGACTAAAAGTTAGACGCGCATGCAACAGTGACTGACCGCTCAGTAAAAGGTGCACGCAGGGCTGGCGTAAATATGGCAATCTTTCGAACGGGGTAGCGTAAGCTCCACCAATGTAATGCTCGCAATCAGCCCCAAACCATGCTCACTTAATCGGGCACTAAAGGCACCAATGAACTACCGATTTTGGCGTGCAGGTGCAAGCTTAGCTCAAATGTTTATCAACACCAAATGGGCGGGCCGCGGCGCGCTGGGCTCACAAACACAGGTCGAGCGCAAGCAACATTTACGGCACCTCGCGCATGCAGGAAAAAGCACCACGACACCCTTTTTCGAAGATAGACATACATTTTGCTGCGATGTTCGTCTCCATGACGATCTTGGCACTTCGCCAGGCGATGTGACTTCATGTGGTCGATGAAACTGTTACGCATGCAGCGTTAACGATTCCGCCGACTCCTTCGTTACCTGGGATTTTCCGCCTTCTGCGGCCCAGGCTCCCCGGCTTTCAATTCTCCGAAATTCGATCACTGGAGCCAATCCAGAATTCCTGATATCCGCAATGCTCGGTAAACACTGCAATTCGATGGATGGCACCATCAGCGGGCGTCTCCCCTACGTAAAACGCATGCCGAAACGTCAGATCGGTGCCATCCTCAAATTGAACGCGAACACTGGCATTTGAAAAGTCTGTCGCCAACAGGCTGTTTTCAACAATGTCTTCGGCAGAACGCTCCAGTCTTTTTGAAAGTGCCATCTGCCAGTTCTCCAGCATACCGATCCATGGCATGGCTGCTTATTGTTTGAGGTGATCAAACTCTTCCTGGGCCGCAGCCCGGATATCGTCCTGAGATGAGATGTTGTCCCCACTAA
>NZ_JAQURE010000024.1 GCF_028715765.1 Rhodoferax sp. | reverse complement strand
CGTTTGCACAGCTCGGGGGTGGCTTCAAGCGCTTGCACAAAGCGTTTGTCGCGGGCGGTGAAATACTGCGCGCCGTGGTCAAACGAGCCAAAGGCGCTGTCGCGGGTGGCCATGCGCCCGCCCAGGCCACGGCTTTTCTCGAACAGCGTGACACGCTGCCCGGCTTGCACCAAGGCACGGGCGCAGCTGATGCCAGCCATGCCCGCGCCAATGATGGCAAAGTGTTTGGAAGAGGTTGTGTTTTTCGTCATGAGTTACTCCAGTGAATGTGACCGACTTTACACGCCCCGGTGCCGCTCCAGCAGCGCACTGCGGGTGGTGGCGCTTTGCAGCTGACCCAGCCACCACTGCAAGGCGCGGCCAGCGCCGTGGTTGCTGGCGCGCCAGGCGTAGTTGACGCGCACCGAGCGCGCTGGCTGCTGGGTGGTTTTCACCACCAGACGGCCACTGTCGATGTAGGGGCCGGCCATGCATTCGGGCACCGAGCCACAGCCCAGGCCACGCAGTTGGGCATCCAGCTTGTCTTGCATGGTGGCCACGGTCAACACGTCTTGCCCGCCCAGCAGCCCAATGGTGACGCCGTTGCCACGGCTGATGGTGTCGGCCACCGCCACCGCGCGGTGCTGGCGCACCAGGTCGTCGGCCAACGGTTCGGGCGCGCTGGCCAGCGGGTGGTGCGGCGCCACCGCGTAGACAAAGCGCACATCGCCCAGCGGCAGCGCTTGCAGCGTGCTGGTGGACACCAGGTCAGCCACGCCCAGCGCCAAATCAGCCTGGCCGCTGGTCAGGGCTTCCAGCGTGCCTGACAGGGTTTCGTCGCGCAGCCGAATGCGGGTGGGTGGCTGGCTGGCCAAAAAGCTGTCGCACAGCTCCATCACGGTGGCTTTGGCAATGATGCTGTCGATGGCAATGGTGAACTGCGGCTCCCAGCCGGTGGCCACGCGCTTGACGCGGTTGGCCACGGCCTCCAGGTCTTGCAGCAGGCGCTCGCTCTCGCGCAGCAGCTCCCGCCCGGCCGGGGTGGGTTTGGCCTGGCGGGCACTGCGGTCAAACAGCAGCACATCCAGCGCATCTTCCATCTGGCGCACGCGGTAGGTCAGGGCGCTGGGCACCATGCCCAGGTCACGCGCGGCAGCGGCAAAACTGCCGGTGCGGGCAATGGTTTGCAGCATTTGCAACGCATCAGGGGTGAGGACTTGGCTGGCAGTTTGCATGGTGTGGGCGCTTTGCTTCAAATAAATTGAATGATGCCATCAATTTCACTGTGCCACATGGCGCGTTGAGGCACGGAAAATTCAGCCATCGATGTTCAGCTTGAACCGCACGCCCTGAACCCAACCGCCTATTGTTTGAAGGAGAACCCATCATGCTGACCCTGCGACCCTCTCAAGAGCGCGGCTATGCCGACCATGGCTGGCTCAAGTCGTACCACAGCTTCTCGTTTGCCGGGTACTACGACCCTGCCCACATGGGCTGGGGCAATTTGCGCGTGATCAACGAAGACTGGATCGCCCCCGGCATGGGCTTTGGCACGCACGGCCACCGCGACATGGAGATCATCACCTACGTGCTCGCGGGCGAGCTGGCGCACCAAGACAGCATGGGCAACGTCAAAGGCATTCCGCCGGGCGACGTACAGCGCATGAGCGCGGGCACCGGCGTGCAGCACAGCGAGTTCAACCACGCCCCTGACAGCACCACGCATTTGTTGCAAATCTGGATTGAGCCCAACCAGCGCGGCGTGCCCCCCAGCTACGAGCAAACCACTTTTGCCAGCGCCGCCAAGCAGGGGCGCTTGTGCCTGGTGGCCTCGCCTGACGCAGCGCAAGGCTCGGTCAAAATCCAAGCCGATGCCTGGCTCTATGCGGGGTTTTTTGAGGCCGGGCAAACTGCGCACCTGTCTTTGCCAGCGGGGCGCAAAGCCTATGTGCATCTAGTGCGTGGCGCGCTGCAGGTCAATGGTGTGACGCTGACCACGGGAGACGCGGCCTTGCTGGCCGATGAGTCTGAAGTGGTGCTGTCAGAAGCGGATGCCGCCGAGGTGCTGGTGTTTGATTTGCACGCCTGAAAAAAGGTTGGTTTATTTCTGTGTTGGTTTTATTTTCAATTTCAAAAGGAGTTTTCTCATGGCAACAGTAGCAGTGGTATGTCATTCGGGTTACGGCCACACCCTGCGCATGGCGCAATCGGTGGCCGCAGGTGCGGATGCTGATTTGGTCACCATTGACGGCGACGGCAATGTGTCTGACGACGGCTGGGCCACGCTCAACGCGGCCGATGCCATCATCATGGGCAGCCCCACCTACATGGGTAGTGTGAGTTGGCAGTTCAAAAAATTTGCCGACGCCACCAGCAAACCCTGGTTTGGTCAAGCCTGGAAAGACAAGGTGTTTGCTGGCTTTACCAACAGCGCCACCATGAACGGCGACAAACATTCCACACTACATTACCTGTTTACCCTGGCCATGCAGCACAGCGGCGTGTGGGTCGGCACCGGCCTGATGCCCAGCAACAGCAAGGCCGCCCAGCGCAACGACATCAACTATGTGGGCTCATTTGCTGGTGCCATGGCGCAGTCGCCCTCTGACGCGTCCGCCGAAGACATGTTGCCCGGCGACCTGGAAACCGCCCGCCTGTTTGGCCAGCGCGTGGCGCAAATCACCGCCCAGTTCAAGCGCTGAGTCAGCCCCATACCAGCGGCACAAATGAATGGCAAAGCTGCACATCAGCTCCAAAGACAAACTGCGGGGTGGTGTGTTGCTCGAATGCCAAAGCGTGCTAATCGCGCATTCAGCCACGGCAGCTTGACGGCAGCGGCATACCCCTCGTGGTTTGATTTGACTTTTGACCGGTAATGATCTGATGCGTTATTTGCAGTTACTCGGCAAATATTTTGAATCAATCTTAGCGAAAAGCCCAGGACCACCTGAAACACAAGTCCAGGTGATACGTCCGTTATTGAGCGTGGCAACCAAGGATAGAAACTTATCGGTCAGTTCTGGATGACCAGCACCGGTAACTGTCAAATAGCCAATATTGCTATTTCCACGCCAAGTCACGTTTGAAACGTACTTTGATGAGTGTGCTGGAGCCACATAGCATGTATCACAAGGAACGAACCCATTGTTATTGAGTGCAACCCATTCCTCCACTCCTATGCGCCCAGGGGTTGCTGCCAAAATAAGTTCTGTAGCTTTTGAACGGATTGTGTAGGCTTGATAACTTGGCAAAGCAACAGAAGCCAGAATGCCAATGATGGCCACCACAATCATCAGCTCGATCAAGGTGAATCCGCCTTGCCTTCGGCGCGGAGACGTGTTGGAACTTGTGGCATTGACATCCAAGGTGGCCGGGTGCGCATCAGCGTGCGCAGCTGTTGCCAAGGTGCCAGCTGCCCTTGAGCGGCGACGGCTGATGGCTCCCACCACCCCTAAACCAAGCAGCAACATGGCGTAGGTTTCGGGCTCGGGCACTGGGGCCATCACATCACCAGCATGCACAGCCAAGGCATAAATCTGAGGGGATTTAACGGCGGCATCCTGGCCACCATCCCAGGTATTGAAGTACCACGCGCGGTTGGGATCAGGCGCGTACTCTGTACCGATCCAGTAGTAGCTGGACTGCATGTTCTGAAAACTACCTGCGTTGGTCAGACCGAAACCCGCTTGCTCTGCACCACTGGTATTGAAGTAAGCCTTGTTGCCCAGAGTGTTGTAAAACAGGCTGGCCATTTCACTGGTGGATGTGGTGGAGTTGTAACCACAGTCAGTGCCGACGGGTGACAAATTGCACCCCGGCGTGCCAGTGTCAGTCATGGTGGGCAAGCGCCAGCCGCTGATGGTGTTGCCACCACTGCCGGTGCTCAGGTTAGCGGCCCAAGCAGTCGCAGTGTCCCAGGTCATTTGCCTGTTGGCGTTGGCATCGCGGAGCCAGGTGACCCCTAGCGTGGTGTCATACAAGTACACCGCGCTGACATCGGTGGCAACAACGGCATTGCGGTTGATGTCACGCCCTAACAATGTGGTTTCCCAGCTACCTTGACCTGACACGGATTGAGCCTCTGCGGGCAACACACAGGCCAGCGACAGGACAGTGGTGGTGACTGCCGTACCAAAGAGCGAAGTGAATTTCATGCGTAGGATCTCCAAAAACAACAAACCACTAAAACGCGCCAACTTTCAATTGACCTGATTCGCCAAAGACCCATGCGCCCTTGAGCGGCGACAGCTGATGGCACCAACCACCCCCAGGCCAAGCAGCAACATGGCGTAGGTTTCGGGCTCGGGCACTGGGGCCATCACATCACCAGCATGAACAGCCATGGCATACAACGAGTCGCTCTTGTAGGCGGCAAGCTGGGTGCCAATGCCGTTATTGAAGTACCAAGCAGTAGGTCTGGAAAGGTTAGGCGCGAACTCTGTACCGAGCCAGTAGCCGTTGGGTTGCAAGTTTTGGAAGCCACCTGCATTGGTCAAACCATAACCTGCTTGGACTGCGCCACTGGTGTTGACATATGCCTTATTGCCCAGGGTGTTGTAAAACAGGCTGGCCATTTCGCTGGAACTACCGGGCACGTTGTAACCATAATCCGTGGTGCCGTTGCTACTTATGTTTGTATTTGGGTTGGCCACCGTCATGGTAGGCAAGCGCCAGCCGGTGACACCACCCACATTCAGGCCACTGGCCCAGGCATTGGCTGTATCCCAGGTCAATGCCCCACTGGCCATATCAAGCCATGTCACGTTCAGTGTGGTGTCGTAAAAGGCGTTGGTAGCACCAGTGCTACCAATGTCACGCGCTTGCAAAGCCGCCTGTGCGGGCAGCATGCAGGTCAGTGACAGGATGATCATTGAGGTGGATGTGCCAAAGAGCGAAGTTAGTTTCATGCGGGAGTTCTCCATAACAAACAAACGTAAACGGGTTAGGTGCAAATTTCAGGAGCCGATGCTAGGCAGTACAGCGGTTTTTGGAAATGGTCTGTTTAGACCAGGTGGCACAGGTTTAATTAAGGGAAGCGTCCCATTTATGCCATTGCCTAGACGTTGTCGGATCAATCAAACCGGGGTGTACCTGTGACGACCCACAACCGCCCCTGTGATGCCAACCAGTCAGCAGCATGGCGCAAGTTACCGGCTCTGGTACAGGCGTTACCGAGGTCAAGAGTATTGAGTCTCCACCAGCCGTACGAAGCGTAAAGCCGCTTGTGGCGGTGGGTGTACTTGCTGATGAACCATTGCTAAACACATTAAAGTCCCCGACGGTCGAAGGAAAAGCACCTGAACCCCATGCCCCCTCCGGATTCGCCTGTCCAAACCACTCACGATTCAGATCCAAAATTCCGCCAGCTGTGTTGATGAAAAAAGTACTGAAATCCGACAGGCCAAACGTACCATTTCCGCCAGATGATCCAGTGACGGTGATGCTCAATGCCGACAAAGCCGACATTCCAGAAAAAGAAGTAAAACCTGGGTTATTGAGGCATGCCGTATCAACGGTAAAGTAGCCCGTGGCAGACGCACCATTACCAAATGAAGCGCCGCTCCAAGTCAGGTTGAATGTCTTGTAAGTTGCAAGTACATGAGCCAAGCTGCCGAAAAAAAGACTGGTTGACATTGAAGTGGTCTTAAATAAATGTAGAAAACCAATTTCCAAAATGTGTGCAGCACCAAGCATTTGAGCAATAAGAAAGGGTAGCGTCCCCTTTTTCATATCGCAAACGTGCGTGGGGCAGGCGCAAATTTCGGGGGTTGATGCTAGGCCGGGCAGCAGCTTTTGGAAATGGTCTGTTTAGACCAGAGGGCACAGGTTTTTCGGGTGGTTTAATACGCGCCATGGTTTCGCCACGCATCCTGCTCATTGATGATCACGCTATGTTTCGCGCCGGCTTGTGCATGGTGATTGGCGGCGCCTTGCCTGGCGCGTGCATCTTTGAAGCAGCCACACTAGAGTCCGCCCTATGCAACGCACCCGATGCGCTTGATGTGGTGCTGCTCGACATTCAGCTCAAAGGCACAAGCGGCCTGGAAGGCTTGAAGCAGATCAAGCACAAGTGGCCGCAGATGCCGGTGCTGATGTTGTCGTCACAAGACGAGCCACACACCCAGCGGCTGGCGTTGGCTCGGGGTGCCGCCGGTTTTGTGTCGAAAGCCGAAGCGGCTGACAACATCATTGCCGCCATTGAGTTGGTCTTGCGCGGGGAATTGGCCGCAGCCACACTGCCAGATGACAGCCCACCAACACGCCAACTGACACCACGCCAGCGCGAGGTGCTAGACCTGCTGCACCAGGGGCTGTCAAACAAACTCATTGCGCGGCAACTGGCGCTGTCAGACAACACTGTGCGCCGTCATGTGCAAGACATTCTGGAGTTTCTGGGTGTTTTAAGCCGCTCGGAAGCCGTGTTTGTGGCTCGCAAACAGGGCTTGTTGAGCTGACAAATCTGGTTGCCTAATGAGACTCCGCAGTAACCCACTACGCCTTGCCGATGAGCGTATTTTGGTAGAGCAGCTGCGCGCGTTGATGCTGGGCACGCTCACTACCGGCATTCCTATCACAGGCGTGGTTGTATTTTTGGTTTGGAGCTTGTCCAATGCCAACAATGCTTTGATTTTGAGTGCGTGGGCGGTGCTGGCATTGCTGAGCCACTTGAATTTTCAATTGTTTACACGACGCTGCATGGCAGCTGGCATTGCCGCTGATCAAACGCACCGAACGGTGTGGATTTTGATGCTGTTGAGCGTCATTGGCGGGGTCATTTGGGCTGGGTTGGCCTGGATCGCATTGGGCAATGTTGGCTTGTCAGGCAATTTATTGGTGCTGGTTGCGATTGCAGCCATGGCCAGTGGCAGCGCTTCCTCGCGTTCGCCCGTGCTACCAGTATTTGCGGCCTACATTGTTCCAAACCTGCTGCTGACCGCGCTGAAAATGTGGCAAATCGAGGAGCGCGACCCGGTGTATGTGGCGTTGGGAGCAGCCTGCATTTTGTACATGTTCGGCCTGCTTGGCCAGGCACGAAGCAATGCAAAAACCATCCGCACTTCCATCGAGTTGCGCTTTGAAAACATCGACCTACTGGACAAACTGCGCCGTGAAACCGAGCTGGCCAAGCTTGCCCGCACGCAAGCCGAGCAAGCCCAGCGCGAGGCCGAACACGCCAACGCAGCCAAGTCCAAATTCCTGGCCGCAGCCAGCCACGACTTGCGCCAGCCCATACACGCGCAAGGCTTGTTTCTGGATGTGCTGTCACGCACATCGCTGGATGCGCGCCAGCACCAACTGCTCGACAGTGTCCATGCCGCCGCCGCCGCATCGTCTGACATGCTCAACACACTGCTGGATTTCTCGCGCATTGATGCCGGGGTGATTGAGCCACAGCTCGCTCCGTTTCGAGTGCAGTCGTTGCTCAACAAGATAGAGCGCGAGTTTGAGCCTCAGGCCGATGCCAAAGGCTTGCGCTACCGATCGTGCGAAAGTGCGCTGGTGCTGCAGTCTGACCCGGCCCTGGTTGAGCTGATTTTGCGCAACCTGGTCTCTAACGCCATCCGTTACACCGAGCGTGGGGGCTTGCTGGTGACCTGCCGCCCGCGCGGCGCGCAGGCAGTGCTGGAGGTGTGGGACACCGGAATCGGCATACCGTTGGCGCAGCAGCAAGAGGTCTTTCGGGAATTTCACCAGTTGGGCAATCCACAACGTGACCAGCGTAATGGTTTGGGCTTGGGGCTGGCCATTGCGCAAGGATTGGCGCGCACGCTGGGCCACCCGCTCACATTGAAGTCCACCGAGCACCAGGGTAGCCGATTTCAACTGGCTTTGCCATTGGCCACAGAAACCTTGACTGACCAGGTGATCAATCCTGAGTTGGGTATGGACCAATTGCGCAACGTGCGTGTTCTGGTGCTTGAAGATGATGAGGCCGTTCGCCACGGCATGCTGCAGTTGCTGCGAGATTGGGGTTGCCAGTGCGAGGGAGCGCCAGACCAGGACGAGGCGTTGGCAAGGGTGCAGATCTTTATGCCACAAGTGCTCATCAGTGACTACCGGCTGCGCGAGGAGCGCACCGGGGTGCAAGCCATTGCCGCCCTGCGTGCAGTGCTGGGGGCAGGTTTGCCAGCCTTGCTCATTACCGGAGACACCGCACCTGACAGGTTGCGGGAAGCCTTGGCTAGCGGCACCACATTGCTGCACAAACCGCTGACACCCCGGCAGCTGTACCGAGCGCTGGTGAGCGAGCTGCAGCTGTAAAGCAGCGCCAGACTTGGCGTGCGCAAACATTCGCCCTGCGTTGTGTGCATCTCCTTTTGTTAGCATCGTGGTGTGAGCCAAGGGCTGGCGCACTCACAACACTCAAGGGGATGGATGAACGCTGAATTTGGGTTGCAAGATCGTGCCCGCCACGTGCGCGCTGCCAGCACCATTGGGCTGTGGGTGGGGGGGCTTTTTACCGTGTTCAACCTGCTGCAGCCAGACCTGCGAACGCTCGGGCTGATTGAGCTGGCTGCGGTGCTGCTGCTGGTTGCCCCCTCGTTTTTTTTCAGCCGCCTGTCTAGCCGGGTGGCCTTGGCCGAGACCTTGCTGTTGCTGGCCAGCGCGGTGATTTTTGGCGCACTCATTGTGGCTGGTGGCATTCAGGGCACCGGTTTGTTTTGGGTCTACACCCTGCCGTTTTTGGCCTTTTTCTTGAAGGGCGAGCGCTTGGGCTGGGTCTACAGCTTGGCCTTTTTAGCGGCTGTGGCGCTTTATTTTGGGGTGCAGCAGCCCACCTGGTCTGCGGCTTACCCGCACCCGCCTGTGGTCGCGCTGCACTTTGTGCTGTCTTTGGCGTTTTACACCCTGGTGGCTGCCGCGTTTAACCATGTGCGCAGCCGGTACGAGACGCAGTTACAGCAGGGCAAGGCACAAGCCGAAGCAGCTTATGCCTCCAAATCGCGCTTTTTGGCGGCTGCCAGCCACGACCTGCGCCAACCCGCGCACGCTCTGGGGCTGTTTGTGGCCACCTTGAAGCAGCGCCCACTGGACGCCCAAAGCACCGAGCTGGTGCAAGGGGTGGAGTCTTCAGTGCGTGCACTGCAAGACATGCTCAACGCCTTTTTTGACTACTCCCGGCTCGACGCGCCCCAACTGGCCGTGACGCCCAAAGCCTTTCCCGTCAACCCCTTGTTTGAGCAGTTGCACAACAGCTTTGCCGCTGTGGCAGCAGGCAAGGGCTTGCGTCTGCGCTTGCGCCCAAGCCCGCTGTGGCTGCAGACTGACCCGGTGCTGCTGCAGCGCGTGCTGCTGAATCTGGTCAGCAACGCGGTCAATTACACCGAAACCGGTGGCGTGCTGGTGGCCTGCAGGCGCGCGCAGGGCGGGCAAGCGGTGCGCATCGAGGTCTGGGACAGCGGTCTGGGCATTGCACCTGAGGAACAGTCCCAAGTCTTTGAAGAGTTCTACCAGGTGGGCAACGGTGAGCGCAACCGGGCCAAGGGTTTGGGGCTGGGCTTAAGCATTGTGCGGCGCACCTGTGAGGTGCTGCAGTTGAACCTGACTTTGCGCTCGGTTCCTGGCAAGGGCTCGTGTTTTGCACTGGAAGTGCCTCGGGCGTTGTCACCCGCTGCCAGTGCAGCCCCGCCATCACCTGGCTGGCCGCTGCAGTCGCTGGCCTTTTTTGCCCCTGACTTGGCACATGTTGCTGAACCCCTGGCCACACCCGCCGCTGCTGCAACCACCGCCGCCTCAAGCCTGCCAGCGTCTGACTTGCAGGGCATGCATGTGCTGCTGTTGGAAGACGACGTCTTGGGCGGTGACGCGTTGGTAGCATTGCTGCAAAACTGGGGCTGCCGCGTGAGCCGTGCTGAGAGCGCTGCGGCCGCTTGCGAGCTGGCGCGCCAATGTGGTGCGGTGGATGTGCTGGTCAGCGACTACCGCCTGCCCGGCCCGCACACCGGGCTGGACGCCGTGCGCATGCTGCGGCCAATCTTGGGGGACATGCTGCCCGCCTGCATCATCAGCGGCGACACCGCATCTGAGGTGCGCGCACAGGTGCAAGCGGCTGGCCTGGTGCTGTTGCAAAAGCCGGTGCGCCCCGCCAAGTTGCGCAGTGTGTTGCGCCATGCTGGGCGTGCACAAACGCCCCTGGCTGCAGCGGATGAAAGCGCTAACCCGTGCCCTAACTTGTAACCTGAACCCCCGTAGGATGGGCTTCAGTTCGTTATGATAGACTTAATTTTTATAGCTGCTCACGCATATTCCATAAGCTCTAGAGGCCAATTTGACCATGAACATTGAAGAAAAAGCAGACTTTACCACGCCGTTTGAATGGATCGGTGGCGAGGCGCGGGTGCAAGCCTTGGTCAACCGCTTTTACGACCTGATGGCGCTGGAGCCTGCCTATGCCCAGCTGCGCTCGGTGCACGGCCACACGCTGGATGACGCACGGCAAAAGCTGTTTTGGTTTTTGTGCGGCTGGCTCGGCGGGCCGCAGTATTTTGTTGAACGCTTTGGCCACCCCCGGCTGAAGCAGCGCCATATGCCGTTCAAAATTGGCTTGGTTGAGCGCGACCAGTGGCTGGCTTGCATGGCGCAAGCCATGGCCGAAGAAGCGCTGCCGCAGGGGCTGCAAGACAAGCTCAAAGCCGCATTTTTTCAGACCGCAGACTGGATGCGCAACCAGCCCGGATAACCTGCCCTCAAGCCCGGCTGGTCATCAGCAGCACCACCAGGGCACCGGCGCCGCCATCGGCTGGTTTGGCCTGCACAAAGGCCAGCACCTCGTTTTTTTGCACCAGCCAGCTGTGTACCCGGCTTTTCAGCACCGGCGCTTTGCCGGGTGAGCCCAAGCCCTTGCCATGCACCACGCGCACGCAGCGTATGCCTTGCTGATGCGCTTCGCGGATGAAGAGGCTCAAGGCCTCGCGTGCCGCATCGCGGCGCAGGCCGTGCAGGTCAAGCTGGCGCTGAATGCTCCAGTCGCCGCGGCGCAGCTTGCGCGTCACGTCCGGGCCAATGCCGGGGCGGCGAAAGCTCAGGTGTTCGTCCACTTCCAGCAGGGTCGAGACATCAAACTCGTCGCTGATGGCTTCTTTCAGCACCGCTTTTTCATCTTTTTGGTACTGCATGGTCAGTGGTACGGTGCGCACTGTTTTGTGGAGCACCTTGCGCTTGTCTGGCAAGGGTTTGACGGCGCCTGCGGCCTTGACAAAGAGGTCTTTGTCGGTGGCCGCTTGCTTGACCGCCTTGGCCTGTGTGCTGATCTGCAGGGCGCGCTGTTTGGCTTGTGCGGCGATGGCTTTTTTGACCACTTTCAGGTCGCTCAAGGCGGTGACTTTGACTGCCGCTGCGGTGGGCTTGGGCGCATGCGGCATCACAGCAAGCCCCGCTCGGCCATGCTCAAGGCCTCGCCTGGTGCCACGATCACGTGGTCTAACACCCGCACGTCAATCAGCGCCAGGGTGGTTTTCAGGGTTTGCGTGAGCATTTCATCGGCGCGGCTGGGCTGCACGCTGCCGCTGGGGTGGTTGTGCGACAGCACCACGGCGCTGGCCTGGTGGTGCAGGGCGCGCAACACCACTTCACGCGGGTAAACGCTGGTTTGGGTCAGGGTGCCCTGAAACATTTCATCGAGCGCAATCAAGCGGTTTTGCACATCCAGAAACAGCACCGCAAACACCTCATGCTTGCGCTGTGACAGCTGTAACTGCAGGTAGTGCTTGACGGCGTCTGGGGTGTCAAACACCGTGCGCTCTTGCAGCCGCTGCGTCATGGCGCGGCGTGCCAGCTCCAGCACCGCCACAATTTCAGAGCGCTTGGCCGGCCCCAGCCCTTTGACGCGCTTGAGGTCGTCTGCGGTAGCGTCCAGCAGCCCGGCCAGCCCGTCAAAACCGGTGGCAACAGGCGTGGGGGTGGCGTTTTCAGCAACACCGGGCACTGCGCCAGGCTTGGTGCTGGGGGCGGCCGCAGGTTTGAGCTTGAGCAGCTCGGCCGCCATCTGCAGCACGCCTTTGCCTTTGATGCCAGTGCGCAGCAGCAGTGCCAACAGCTCCACGTCGCTCAAGGCGGCAGGGCCGCGCGCGAGCAGCTTTTCACGCGGGCGGGCATCGGGGGGCAGGTCTTTGAGTGGCATGTGTGGGCAATGGGCTGGCTTTTACAATGCTGTGCAGTTTATGCCGCCCCACTTGGCCAACTGCCCAAGTAGGGTCTCAACGCAACACCATCACACCATGTCCACAACGCCTCCCACCATTGCCCCCGGCTCGTTTTTAACCTTGCACTACCGCTTGAGCGGCCCTGCGGGCGACGTGGTCAACACCTTTCACGCCGCACCTGCCACCCTGACGCTGGGCACCGGCGAGCTGGCACCGGCGGTAGAAGCCCGCCTGATGGGGCTGGCCGAGGGCACCCGCACCACGCTGGAGCTGCCCGCGGGCGAGGCGTTTGGCCCGCGCAGCCCCGACATGCTGCAGTGGTTGTCACGCAAAGAGCTCAATGCCCTGGGTGGCGTGGGTGAGCAGTTTGCGGTGGGCGAGGTGGTCAAGTTCCCCACGCCTGATGGCCAGGGCGAATTTGCCGGGGTGATCAAAGAATTTCGCACCGACGCCAAGGGCGAAGCCGTGTTGTTTGACTTCAACCACCCGCTGGCTGGCCAGCCGGTGACGTTTGAAGTGCTGGTGATTGGGGTGCTGTGAGCATGCCCCAAGCACCTGCCCACCTCACGCCTGCCACGCCCGTGCTGGACGTGCTGCTGGCCGAGCCCCGTGGCTTTTGCGCCGGGGTAGACCGCGCCATTGAGATTGTGGAAAAAGCCCTGGCCAAGTTTGGCGCGCCCATTTACGTGCGCCATGAAATTGTGCACAACACCACCGTGGTGAACGACCTGAAAGCCAAAGGCGCTATTTTTATAGAAGCGCTTGAAGCAGTGCCTGCGGGCGCTACGCTGGTTTTTTCTGCCCATGGCGTGAGCCGTGCGGTGCAGCAGGAAGCCAGCCGCCGTGGTTTTCAAATCTTTGATGCCACCTGCCCACTGGTGACCAAGGTGCATGTGGAAGTGGCCAAGCTGGCCAAAGAGGGCTTTGAGTTCATCATGATCGGCCACAAAGGCCACCCCGAGGTGGAGGGCACCATGGGGCAGCTTGACGGCGGCATCCATTTGGTCGACAGCGTGGCCGATGTGGCGCGCATCACCCCCACGCAGACCGACAAACTGGCGGTGGTGACCCAAACCACCCTGAGTGTGGACGATGCTGCCGACATGGCCGCCGCCATCAAGGCACGTTTTCCCAAAGTGCGCGAGCCCAAGCAGCAAGACATTTGCTACGCCACGCAAAACCGCCAGGATGCCGTCAAGCTGATGAGCCCGCAGGTGGATGTGGTGGTGGTGGTGGGCAGCCCGACCAGCTCCAACAGCAACCGCCTGGCCGAAGTGGCGCGCAAGCTGGGTACCCCCGGTTACATGGTCGACACCGCGGCTGATTTGCAAGCCAAGTGGTTTGAGGGCTGCCAGCGGGTGGGGCTGACTGCCGGGGCCTCGGCGCCTGAGATTTTGGTCACGCAAGTCATCGAGCGCCTCAAAGCGCTGGGCGCAGTGTCGGTGCGCCGCTTGCCAGGCGACCCTGAGAACGTCAAGTTCCCCTTGCCCAAAGGGCTGCGAATCGACGCCACAGACGACCTTGAATCAATTTAAAATTCATAGCTACTCACGCAATATCAACGGGCGCTAGAGCCTTATTTCTTATATAAAACCTTATCATGCTAGACCTGACCCTGCTGCGCAAAGACCTGACCCAAGTGATCGCCCGCCTTGAAACTCGCAAGCGCCCACAAGCCTTTTTGAATGTGGAAGCCTTCAGCGCGCTGGAGGCCGAGCGCAAAACCATCCAGGTGCGCACCGAGGCACTGCAAGCCCAGCGCAATGCGTCAAGCAAGCAAATTGGCCAGCTCAAAGCCAAGGGCGCCACCGGTGCCGCTGAAGTAGAGGCTGTGATGGCGCAGGTGGCGGGCATCAAAGACGAGCTGGATGCCTCGGCCAAGCGTCTTGACCTCATCCAGCTGGAAATGCAAACCTTGCTGCTGGCGGTGCCCAACCTGCCACACGAGAGCGTGCCGGTGGGGGCTGACGAACACGCCAATGTGGTGGTGCGCAGCTGGGGCACGCCCAAAGCCTTTGACTTTGCGGTCAAAGACCATGTGGACGTGGGGGAACCTTTGGGTCTGGACTTTGCCATGGGTGTCAAGCTCACCGGCGCCCGCTTTACCGTGATGAAGGGGCAAATTGCCCGCCTGCACCGTGCCCTGGCGCAGTTCATGCTGGACGTGCAGACCACGGAGCACGGTTACACCGAGTGCTACACACCCTACATCGTCAACGGTGAAACCCTGCGCGGCACCGGTCAGCTGCCCAAGTTTGAGGGCGATTTGTTTGCTGCCAAAAAAGGCGGGCAAGAGGGTGAAGAGCAGCCTGACCACACCGCGCTGTATTTGATTCCTACCGCCGAAGTGCCCTTGACCAACTTTGTGCGCGACGTGGTGGTGGCCGAATCTGAGTTGCCGATCAAGCTCACTGGCCACACGCCATGCTTCAGGTCAGAGGCAGGCAGCGCCGGGCGCGACACCCGTGGCTTGATTCGCCAGCACCAGTTTGACAAGGTGGAGATGGTGCAAATTGTTCACCCCGACACCAGCTACGACGTGCTGGAGCAAATGACCGGCCATGCCGAGGCCATTTTGCAAAAGCTGGGTTTGCCCTACCGGGTGATGAGCCTGTGCACCGGCGACATGGGCTTTGGGGCGGCCAAAACCTACGACCTGGAGGTCTGGCTGCCAGCGCAAAACACCTACCGCGAAATCAGCTCGGTGAGCAACTGCGAAGCCTTTCAGGCGCGCCGCTTGCAAGCCCGCTTCAAGAACGCCCAAGGCAAAAACGAGCTGGTGCACACCTTGAACGGCTCCGGCCTGGCGGTGGGCCGCACGCTGGTGGCGGTGCTGGAAAACTACCAAAACGCCGACGGCTCTGTCACCGTGCCGGAGGTCTTGCGGCCGTATCTAGGTGGCTTGGCAGAGCTCAAAGCCTGAGCGACTGAACTAAGGGCTTGTAAAGCAATAACCGGCTGTGCGATGGCCGCGCCCCAGTTGATTGCCTTGGTGGGTGCCGAGTGCACTGGCAAAACCACCCTGGCGCAGGCGCTGGCGGCACATTTTGGTGGGCTGTGGGTGCCTGAGGCATTGCGCGAATTTTGCCAACAGCAGCAGCGCACGCCGCGGGCAGATGAACAAGCTGCCCTGATGCGGGCGCAATTTGACCAAGAAGAACGCATCACAGCGCAAGCCAAGCAAGCCGGTTGTGCCTGGGTGTTTTGCGACACCACGCCGCTGACTACCGCGGTTTACAGCGCCTACTATTTCTCAGACCACGCGTTGCTGGCCAGTGCCCATGCGCTGCAGAGTCGCTATGCCTTGCACCTGGTTCTGCACCCAGATGTGCCCTGGGTGCCCGACGGCCAGCAGCGCGACGGAGCTTCTGCCCGCCAAGCCGTGCACGCCATGCTGCAGCAGCAGTTGCAAACCCGGCATTACCCGTGCATCGACATCAAAGGGCAGGGCGCTGACAGATGGGATGCCGCGGTGTCGGCTGTGTTGGCACTTTTGTATTGATGGGCGGACTCAAGTCCAACCCTGTCAACTCAAACTTTCAGGTGTTGCTTTGAAGCTGTGAAGGACTGAGGCATGAATCAAACACGACTATGCCAATACCCAGGCTCACGGCTTTGATGAGCCACCGCAAATATCTGCGGACCCAGCGTTTGATTTTCTTCGTACACCACAGTGAAGGGAAATCGGTTGAAGTGGTAGATGCGCAGCCCATCTTCGCCATGCGCGCCGCATTGTTGATTTTTCATCAGCAACTCAACGACTCTTTTGAATTCAGCAAGGAACGCATTAGCAATATTTGCGCTAGCGTGGGTGGCGTAGAACTCAGCCGCATCACCAAGTTCTGCTTCGGCATCGGGATGAATACCGTAATTCAAGCGATCCTTGCCTTGATGCGCAACATGGCATCTGCACCATTGACCATGGCAACTTCACCCGTTCTGATTTGTTCGCGGCGTTGTAGTGCCAGATTCATCCATGCTTTTTGAGGGTCTGGTTGGGGTTCAAAACTGTTCAGCAGCAGTTCGAGGATTTTGGCGCGATCTTGTGCCGAGAGTTCAAGCACTTCTGCAGCTAACTCTTGTACTTGCGGGGGCATAAGGATTCCTGTGGGTTTGATGCATGAAAACGACTGTTTTTTCATTCTACTTTTTCGCTCAGAAAAGGTCATTTTTTTTCTGTTGAATGCGGATGTCATTCACTGGGGTGTGGTCGGGGGGGAGTTTTAACCCGGCAGGGCGACTGGGTCAGGGGCGTGCGGTTTTGGGGTGAAAGCACGCGCGGGGCTAATCGCCTTGGTACGCCAGCTCCTCTTTCGCGCGCATTTCACGCAGTAGCCCGGTCCCCTGACCCAATCACCCTGCCTCACTTGGTTTGGACTCGAATATTTATAAGAAATCAGCCTGTAGCCCATGTATGACAAGCGTAACCAGCTATTAATTTTGCTATTTCTGCCAGCACAACAGCCACACAGATAAGGCGTGGTGGTTGGGTCAGGTGACCGGGCTTTGGGGGCAAAGGCGCGCGCAAGTGGTGAAGGGCGAACCGAGGCCTCAGCCCCGCGCGTGTTTTGCCCCCAAAACCGCACGCACCTGACCCAGCCGCCGCGCCGTGCCAGTGCCGCCAAAGCAGCAATGCACCAGAGCCACCGGGTGCGATTCACACTGATGTGTTGTGCGTTTCACTCCCTCTCCCTCTGGGAGAGGGAATAAATCCACATCAGTTTGAATCGCACCCAGAGCCACTAAAGCAGCTGTGCCAGAAACCCGGCGTCACTACAATCCAAACCTCACCGGGGGTGTCTGGCGCAAGCCGGGCTGAGAAAGTCCCCATACCTGATCTGGATCATGCCAGCGTAGGGAGCGTGAAGGTTTTGGAGTCGGGCCCCGCCTTGGGGTGCTGTCTTTCACGCCAACGCTTCTGATGTTGGCGCACTGAAAGGCCTTGCCATGAACCGTCGTCACTTTGCTTTTGCCGCCACTGCGCTGGCTGCACTGAGTTTTTCTAGCCTGTCACTTGCTGCCGATGAACTGCGGGTGATGGTGCACAGCTCATTTGCCCTGCCCAAACCGCTGCTGGCCGATTTTGAAAAACAGGCTGGGGTCAAGCTGGCGCTGATCAAGGGCGGCGATGCCGGTGAAATGCTCAACAAACTCATTTTGACCCGTGCCAACCCGGTGGCCGATGTGGTTTACGGCATTGACAACACCCTGCAAGCCAAAGCGCACGCAGCTGGTGTGCTTGATGGGGCGCTGCAGCCTGTGGATTATGGCTACGTCACTCTTAATTTTGATAAAACCGCGATGGCCAAAAATGGCTTGGTGCTGCCCACCACCCTGCAGCAACTGACCCAACCCGCCTACAAAGCTGCGCTGGTGATGCCAAACCCGGCCACCAGCAGCACCGGCTATGCGTTTTTGCTGGCCACCATTGCCGGGCTGGGTGAAGAACCGGCCTTTGCCTGGTGGGCGCAGATGCGTGCCAACGGCTTGAAAGTGGCCAAAGGCTGGAGCGAGGCTTACTACACCGACTTCACCCGTGGCGGCGGCGCCCAGCCCATGGTGGTGAGCTATGCCACCAGCCCGGCCGCCGAAGTGTTTTACGCCACTGAAAAACGCACCCAGTCGCCCACTGGCAGCCTGACCCTCAAGGGCGGTGTGTTCAAGCAGACCGAAGGCGTGGCGCTGCTCAAAGGCGGCGGCCAGCGTGCGGCGGCGTTGAAGTTCATCGACTTCATGCGCTCAGGCCCGGTGCAGCAAGCGCTGCAAACCGAGATGTGGATGTACCCGGTGTTGCCTGGCACGCCACGGGCACCTGTGATGCAACACGCCACTGAGCCCACCCAGTTTGAAACCTTGCCGGTGCAGACCATGGCCGACAAAGGGTCGCAATGGGTGGCACGCTGGACGCAGGTGGTGCTGAAGTAGCGCGAACCTAGATGCCTCAATTTTGAGCACGCCCACCCGCAACCCGTTGCGCAGTTTCTGGCTGGGCGTGTTGCCCGCCGCCGCCTTGCTGGTGCTGCTGTGTGCCCCGTTGCTGCGCTTGCTGTGGGCGGGGTGGAGCGGTGAAGCACGGCAGTGGCTGGCGGCCCCCGCCCCCGCATCGCTTTGGCTGCCTTGGCAAGACGCTTACCTGCGCTGGCGCGTGGGCTGGTCGGTGGCGCAGGCGGGCATCACTTGCGGCTTGGCTTTGGCCATTGGCCTGCCGCTGGCCTGGGTGCTGGCACGTTTTGAGTTTACCGGGCGTGCGCTGGTGCTGCGCTTGTTGATGCTGCCGTTTGTGGTGCCCACGCTGGTGGCGGGCTTGGGGGTGTTGGCGCTGTGGGGGCCGCATGGTTTGCTCAGTGGCTGGCTGGGTGTGAACTTGCAAGACACGCCCTGGCTGCTGCTGTATGGCAACCTGTTTTTTAACCTGTGTTTGGTGGTGCGCGCCGGGGCGGACGCGCTGGGGCAGGTCAACGCCGCGCAGGTGGCGGCCGCGCGGTCTTTGGGTGCTACCCCCTGGCGGGCGTTTTGGCGCATTGAGTGGCCGGCCATTGCGCCGTGGCTGATGTCAGCACTGTGCTTGGTGTTTTTGTATTGTTTTGCCGGGTTTGGCCTGGCGCTGGTGCTGGGTGGGCAGCGTTATGCCACGGTAGAGGTTGAGATTTACACCCTGGTGGCGCACGAGCTGCAGTTGGGGCAAGCCAGCGTGCTGGCGCTGTGGATGCTGCTGCTCACTGGCGCTGTGGCGATGGTCTATGCCTGGCTTGAAAAACGCATGGCGGCACCGGCGCGGGTGCAGCCCGTGCTGCGCCATGTGCCACATGGCGTTTGGCAGTGGCTGGCGCTGTTGGCTGCGCTGGCGGTGTTGGGGGTGCTGTGCGGCTTGCCCTTGGTGGCCATTGTGTGGCGGGCGCTGGCTGTGGACGAGGCCGCCTGGGCGGCACTGGTGGAGCCTGAAGTGCTGGCTGCGTTGTGGAACACCTTGCGTTTTTCAGCCGTGGCACTGGTGCTGGCCACGCTGCTGGGGGTGTTGCATGCGCTGGCAGCGCAGCGCTCGGTGCTGTGGCGGGCGGCGGCGTTTTTGCCGTTTGTGGTGTCGCCGGTCACGGTGGCGTTTGGCTTGCTGCTGCTCTACCCCGGCTGGACGGCCAGCTTGCCACTGCTGTTGGCGGCCTATGCGGTGCTGGCTTACCCGTTTGTGGCCAAAGCCATGTCGGCTGGGCTGGACGGTTTGCCGCCCCATGTGCTGCAAGCAGCGCGCACTCTGGGCGCTGGCCCGTGGCGCTGCTTTTGGCGAGTCACCTGGCCGCTGCTGCGCCCGGCGCTGCGCCGGGGCATGGCGTTTGCGGCAGCCACGGCGCTGGGCGAGTTTGCGGTGACGCTGTTTTTGTCGCGCCCCGAGTGGGCCACCCTCACCACCTTGATTTACCAACGCTTGGGTCACCCCGGTCAGGCCAGTTTGGATCAAGTTTTTGTGCTCTCATGCTTGCTGATGCTGCTTGCGTTGCTCTCTTTTTTGGTGATTGAATGGCCCCGCCCCAACACTGCGGCGCGGCCGCTTGCCAGGGAGCTGTCCCATGCTTGAGTTGCGTCACATCAGTCAAAACTATGCCGCCAGAGCGCTGCTCAAAGACATTGATCTGCGCGTGTCGGCTGGGGAAATTGTGGCGCTGCTGGGGGCGTCGGGCAGTGGCAAGAGCACTTTGCTCAGCATCGTGGCGGGGCTGCAGCCGCCGCGTGCTGGGCAGGTCTGGTTTGATGGCCACGACATCACCACCCAGCCACCCGAGCAGCGCCGCTTTGCCCTGATGTTTCAAGACTTTGCGCTGTTCCCGCACCTCAACGTGCAAGACAACGTGGCTTTTGGCTTGATCGAGAAGCGCCTGCCCAAGCCCCAAGCGCGTGCCCAGGCGCTTGGCATGCTGGGGCTGATGGGCTTGTCCAGCCACGCGCAGCACAAGGTGTGGCAGCTCTCTGGCGGCGAGCAGCAGCGCGTGGCGCTGGCACGCGCTTTGATCACCCAGCCTCGCGCTTTGCTGCTGGATGAGCCTTTTTCGGCACTCGATGCCGACTTGCGCAGCAGTTTGCGTGACGAGTTTCGCAGCCGCATTCAAGCCGCTGGCATGCCCACATTGCTGGTCACCCACGACGAGGCCGAAGCCCAAGCCATGGCCGCGCGTGCCGTGCGTTTGGTGGACGGTTTGCTGCAGCCGCTTTGGTATAGGGCTGGCTAATTTAGAGCGACTGTTTCAAACGGCGCTGGGTTGCTGCGGCGCGCATGGGTTGGGCATAAACTGCCTTCATGACAAACAGCATCTCACCTGACCCCATGTCTTCCCCCCTCATTGAATCTGTCACAGAGCCGCTGGCGCGCGTGCTGGCATTGCAGCGCCAGGCCTATGCGGCGCACCCTGTGCCCACTTATGCCCAGCGTCGGGCCGATTTGCTGACGCTGCAGCGCTTTGTGCGTGAGCACAAAGACGCGCTGTGTGCGGCCATCAGTGCGGACTATGGCCACCGCAGCCGCCACGAGACGCTGCTGGCCGAGGTGTTTCCGGTGGTTGATGGCGTGGATCATGTGCTGGGCGAACTGCGCAGCTGGATGAAGCCGCAGCGCCGCAGTGTGGACTGGCGCAACTTTTTCGGTGCCCGCAACCGGGTGCTGGCGCAGCCGTTGGGCGTGGTGGGGGTGATCGTGCCGTGGAACTTTCCGCTCAATTTGAGCCTGATCCCGCTGACCTACATCTTTGCCGCCGGCAACCGTGCCATGGTCAAGATGAGCGAAAACTCGCGCCACCTGGCGGCCTACCTCATTGCACACATGCCGGCCTACTTTCCGCCAGAAAAGCTGCAGTTTTTTGATGAAACCGGCGGTGTGGGGGTGGCATTTTCCCAGCTCAAGTTTGACCACCTGTTGTTCACCGGCTCCGGGCAAACCGGTCGCGCCGTCATGGCCGCGGCCGCGCGCAACCTGTGCCCGGTCACCCTTGAGCTGGGGGGCAAAGCCCCGGCCATTGTGTGTGACAGTTTTCCTTTGCACACGGCGGTAGAGCGCATCATGTTTGTCAAGCTGCTCAATGCCGGGCAGATATGCACCACGGTCGACCACGCCTGGTTGCCCACAGCCAAGGTAGCCGAATTTGTGACCCTGGCACGCGCCATCGTGGCGCAGCGCTACCCCACGCTTGACTCATCCGACTACACCAGCATCATTGACCAGCGCGCGTTTGATCGGCTGCTGGCCGCGCTGGCGCAAGCGCGTGCCCGGGGTGCGGAGGTGATTCCGTTGCTGAATGGCCCCGCCTTTGATGCCGCCAGCCGCAAAATTGCCCCGCATCTTGTGCTGAACGCGCCCGCCGACTGTGACCTGATGCAACGCGAGATTTTTGGCCCTGTTCTGCCGCTGCGCAGTTACACCGACTTGGCCGAGGTGGTGGCTGCAGTCAATGCCGGACCGCGGCCGCTGGCCATTTACCCGTTCAGCCATGACGCGGCGCAGGTGCAGCACCTGATTGACCACGTGATGTCGGGCGGCGTGTCGGTCAACGACGCGCTGTTTCATGTCGGCCAGCACGACTTGCCGTTTGGTGGCGTGGGCGACTCTGGCATGGGGCACTACCACGGGCATGAAGGCTTTGAAACTTTTTCCAAAATGCGCCCGGTGTTCTACCAGGCACGTTGGAGCTCACTCAAATTCCTGTGGCCGCCCTACGGCAAGTTGGCCGACCGGGTGTTGTCGTTTTTGATTCGGTAAACCCCAAACCCTGGCTGGCAAGGCGGGGCGCCACAGCTGCCGCCTATACTTGCCTGCTGATTTGTGTAGGAGTTCACACATGGCGACCAACTTGGCATTGAATGACGATTTGATTGAAGAAGCGCGCCAACTGGGGGGGCATCGCACCAAAAAAGAGGTGGTCACGCAGGCGCTGCTTGAATACGTGCAGCGCAGGCGCCAAGCGGGGTTGATTGACTTGTTTGGCACGATTGAGTTTGATGATGCATTGGATGCCAAAGCACAGCGCCACGTGGCGCGCACGCCCCTGGCTGATTGATGAAAGTGCTGGTAGATACCTCGGTGTGGTCGCTGGCATTGCGTCGGCCTAAGGGGGCGTTGCTTGTGGCTGATCAAGTCTTGGTCGACGCCCTGGCTGACTTGGTGCGGGACGGTCGCGCGGTGCTGATGGGGGCCATTCGTCAAGAAGTGTTGAGCGGCATCAAGTCTGCTTCACAATTTGAGTTGTTGCGCAGCAGCTTGGCGGCGTTTGACGATTTGACTCTGCCGGCTGTGGTTTATGAGGCAGCAGCGCAGGCCTTTAACGTGTGCCGAGCCCATGGTGTGCAGGGCTCCAACACGGATTTTTTGATTTGCGCGGCTGCTTTGCACCATGCGCTGCCTATTTTTTCAACCGATGGTGATTTTGTGAGCTACCAGCGTTGGTTGCCCATTCAGCGCTATTGGCCAACCACACACTCATGAACCTTCCGTTTGAACTCCTTCTGGGCTGGCGCTACACCCGCGCTGGCCGCGCCACCCGGCGCAATGGCTTTATTTCCTTCATCTCAGGGGTGTCGATGCTGGGCATTGCGCTGGGGGTGGCGGCGCTGATCATTGTGCTCAGCGTCATGAACGGCTTTCAAAAAGAGGTGCGCGACCGCATGCTGGGGGTGGTGTCGCACATCGAGATTTTTGCCCCCAATGGCGCTGCCTTGCCCGATGTAGAGCGCACACTGGCGCAAGTCAAAGCCCACCCCAAGGTGCTGGGTGCTGCACCTTTCATAGCTACTCAAGCACTGCTGGCAAGGGGGGAGGACATGAAAGGCGTGATGGTGCGGGGCATTGAGCCGACCCTGGAGCCGAGCGTGAGCGATGTGTTTGCCCAAGCCAAACTATCGGTGCTGACGCAGCTGGTGCCGGGGGAGTTTGGCGTGGTGTTGGGCGCTGAGCTGGCGCGTGCCTTGGGCGTGATCAAGGGCGACAAAGTCACGCTGGTGGCACCCAGCGGGCAGATCACCCCGGCTGGGGTGATCCCGCGGCTGAAACAAATGACGGTGGTGGGCACGTTTGATTCGGGTCACTTTGAGTACGACTCGGCGCTGGTGCTGATGCACATGGCCGATGCCGCCCGGGTGTTCCGGCTGGAAGGCGCCACCGGGGTACGCGTCAAACTGACCGACCTGAACCTGGCACGCGCTGTGGCGGCTGATTTGGCCGCCAGCCTGACCGACCGCCTGTTGATTCGCGACTGGACGCGCCAAAACCGCACCTGGTTTGCCGCTGTGCAGCTGGAAAAACGCATGATGTTCATCATCCTCACGCTGATCGTGGCGGTGGCGGCCTTTAACCTGGTCAGCACGCTGGTGATGACGGTCACCGACAAGCGTGCCGACATTGCCATCTTGCGCACGCTGGGCGCCAGCCCGGCCAGCATCATGGGTATTTTTGTGGTGCAAGGTGCCATGGTGGGGGTGATCGGCACGTTGGCAGGTTTGGCACTGGGCTTGGGCGTGGCGTTCAATATTGACGTCATCGTGCCCGCCCTGGAGCAGGCTCTGGGCGCCACCTTTTTGCCGCGCGACGTGTACCTGATCAGCCGCATGCCGAGCGACCCGCAGCAGGGCGACATTGTCCCGATTGCCGTTATTTCACTGGTGCTGGCTTTTGCTGCCACGCTGTACCCCAGCTGGCGTGCCAGCCGTGTCAACCCAGCGGAGGCACTGCGCTATGAGTAACGCTAACACGCCGGTCGCGCCTCAGCTGGTGCTCAGCGCCCGTGGCTTGACCAAACGCTTTACCGAGGGGCGGCTGGATGTGACCGTGCTGCAAGGGGTGGACCTGGACGTGCGCGCTGGCGACACCCTGGCCATTGTGGGTGCTTCAGGATCTGGCAAAAGCACACTGCTGCACTTGTTGGGCGGGCTGGATGCCCCTAGCAGTGGCTCGGTGCAGCTGTTGGGGCAAGACTTGGCGCTGCAAACGGCCGCAGTGCAGGGGCGCCTGCGCAACCAGTACCTGGGTTTTGTCTACCAGTTTCACCACTTGTTGCCAGAATTCAGCGCCCTGGACAATGTTGCCATGCCCTTATGGATTCGGCGTGTAGCGCCCGCAGATGCTGTGCTGGCAGCTACAAAAATGCTAACAAGTGTGGGGCTGCAAAACCGCTTGCACCACCGCCCGGCAGAGCTCTCAGGCGGCGAGCGCCAGCGCGTGGCCATTGCCCGGGCGCTGGTCACACAGCCTGCCTGTGTGTTGGCAGATGAGCCCACCGGTAACCTGGACCGCAGCACGGCGCACGGCGTGTTTGACCTGATGCTGAACCTGGCCAGCAGCCAAGGCACCGCGTTTGTGATGGTGACCCACGACGCCAGTTTGGCAGCACGCTGCGCGCGCCCATACACTTTGGTGCAAGGGCTCTTGTCTGCGCCGCAGCAAGGTGTTCGCAACAGTTGATGAAAGAAGGTTGGAATGAAAATTGAGTGGTTGGAAAGTTACAAATTAGGCGTGCCCGAGGTGGACGACCTGCGTCAAAAACTGTTTGTTTTGACCAATGAATTTTTGGCCTCAGACGACTTGATGGTGCTGCGCCCGGTGATCGTGGCCTTGTACAAGCAAGCCCGGGCGCAGTTCGAGCTTGAAGAAGCCTTGATGCAGCGCGCCAATTACCCTGACCTGCCCGCCCATGCCGAGCAACACCGCCAGTTGCTTGATCAGCTGATGTCGCGCAGCATGGACGTGGGCAAAGGCCACATGAACAAGCCCGCGATTGCGGCGTTGATGAAGCACTGGGCCAGTCAGCACGTGCCTCATGAGGATGCGGCTGTGGCGGCGTTTTTGGCTGGGTAACGTGAAAGAACACGCATTGCGTTCTGAAATAAGCCGCCCTACTAAAGGCAAGGACAGTGCTATTCTCATTTTTCTCAAATTTTTTTGAACGGATGCGGTAATGAACAAGACCTTGATTCATCAGTGGCTGGGGTGTGCGGTGCTTGGTTTATGCGCTGTGGTGTCTCAGGCTCAAGCGCAAACCGCCACACCAGTGCGAATTGGCTGGATTGGGCCTTTGACGGGGCCATCGGCTGATTTTGGTGTGCCCATGCTCAACGGTGCCAAATTGGCAGTCGAAGAAATCAACGCGGCAGGCGGCTACCTCGGGCGCCCGATTGAACTGGTCATCAAAGACGACACCGGCGTGCCCGATGTGGGTTTGGCGCGTGCCCAAGAGCTGATCACCGACAAAGTGGCCGCTACCGTGGGTTTTTGCAACACCGGTGTGGCCATGAAAGCACTGCCGGTGTTTCAAACCGCCAAAATGCCCTTGATCGTGCCTTGCGCCACGGGCACGCCCATCACAGAAAAATACCCCGCGCCTGAGAGCTTCATCTTTCGCACGTCTGCGCGCGATGCCATCCAGGCGCCATTTGTGGTGGAAGACATTGTGTCGCGCGGCTGGACGCGTGTGGCGGTGTTTGCCGACACCACCGGTTATGGCGAAGCCGGTTTGCAAGATGTCATCAAAGCACTGGCCGCCAAAAACCTCAAACCTGCTTACATAGCCAGGTTTGCGCTGGGGGTGAAAGACTTGAGCCAAGAACTCAAAGCCGCGCAAGCGGCCAACGCAGACGTGGTGTTCAGCTACACCGTGGGGCCTGAAAACGCGGTGATTGCCCTGGGGCGCAAAGCCATGGGCTGGAAAGTGCCACAAGTTGGGGCCTGGCCGCTGTCTTTTCCGTTTTTCATTGACGGCGCCAAAGATGCGGCTGAAGGCGCTTTGATGGCGCAAACCTTCATTGCCGAGCCTAGCAACGAACGCCGCCGGGCTTTTTTGAGCGCCTATGCCCGCAAATACCAGGTCAACAAAATCACTGTGCCCATGGCCGCTGCGCAAGCCTACGACACGGTGTACATCTTGACTTATGCCATTTTGGGCATTCGCAACGGCGATTTGTCGGGGGTGTCTATCAAAGCCGCGCTTGAGCATATGCAGCGTGTGTATTACGGTGTCACGGCCACCCACCAGAACCCTTTTGCCAAAGATGACAAAGACGCCGTCAGCATGAACATGCTGGTCATGGGCATGGTGAAAAATGGCACTGTCACTTTTGCTTACCCGCAAGACAAAACCAAAAACCTGTTTGTGCAGCGCAAAAAATAGCCACCGGTTTCGTTCATGTCTGCACTGCGCTGGATCGACACCCACTGCCATCTTGATTACATAAGTTTTAGTGCTCTAGCGCCCTATTTACAAGCGCAAGCGGCTACAAAAAACAGAGTAAATTGTGTGCTGCCTGCAGTGCATGTGGGCAATTTTGAGGCGGTGCACGACTGGGCACATGCGCACGCCGGCAGCTATTGCCTGGGCATTCACCCGCTTTACGTGGCGCAAGCCCAAGACCATGACCTGGACGTGTTGGACGCCACGTTGACCCGCTACCAGCATGACCCGCGGCTGGTGGCGGTGGGCGAAATTGGCCTGGATTTTTTTGTGCCCGAGCTTTGTCTGAGCCCCTTGCGCGAACGGCAACAGCACTTTTACATGGCGCAGCTCAAGCTGGCGCGCCAACACGGCTTGCCCGTGGTACTGCACTCGCGCAAATCGGTGGATCAGGTGCTGAAAGGGCTGCGAGAGGCGGGGCGCATGACCCAGCGCAACCCCGTTGTCTCACAGGCTTTGCCTGACCAACCCCTGTGGCATGGCATTGCCCACGCCTTTAACGGCAGTGCCCAACAAGCGCACGCTTTGCTGGCCATGGGGTTGAAGCTGGGTTTTGGCGGTGCCTGCACCTTTGAGCGCGCTCACCAACTGCGCCATTTGGCCGCCACTTTGCCGGTCGATGCCATCGTGCTGGAGACCGACGCGCCCGACATGCCACCGCATTGGCTTTACACAACCGCGGCGCAACGTGCCGCAGGCCAGTTGCAAGCCATCAACACCCCGGCCGAGCTGCCACGCATTGGCGCAGAAGTGGCCGCCTTGCGTGGCATCAGCCCCGCCGCCTTGGCCGCCGCCACCTGCCAAAACGCTTTGCAGGCTTTGCCTAAACTTGGCTTGCTTGATGCGGTTTAGCTATTTTTTGGCTGCGCATGGCTGCTGATTGAGGTGCAATTTTGGTTTTTCAGCAGTTGCCAATGTGGCTGGGGCGTTTTTGAGAACTGTTCTTGCTTGAATCAGTTCTGAGCGGCGAGTTTCAACCAGGTCAGGTATTTCTAACTTCGGTAAGCATATCTGGATGTCGATCCAGCAGCTTGAATAACTTGACCAAGGCCAACGGTGGCTTGGTCTTGCCGTTTTCATAGCGCGAGAACGCATTGACGCCGCCGCCAAAGAGTTCAGCAGCCTGCCGTTGGTCAAGATCGAGCTTCCTGCGCACCTTGGCGATATAGCTTGGATCGACATAGGCGGCATTGACCTGCCGTTGAAACAAGCCAACCATTTCGCTGTAACGGTCACCATGTTCACGGTTCAAGATGGCTTCACCGCAAGCTGGACAAAAGTCGCCTGTTACCGCTGGGATGGTGGTGTTTTCGCCCTTGTAGGTAAAGGGCATATCGCGCGTGTCGTGGATCAGTTCCGCCGCGCCGCAACATGGGCATTTCATGGTCATAGCTCCTTGAAGGAAACGATCAACACGTCATCAATGACGGTCAGTTTGAGATACACCTCGTCACCGTTGGCAGTCTTGGCTCGGTAAACGTCTTGCCAGACTCGGTGATCTGCATGGGTCGTCATGCTTTTGTAGAAGTCGGTGGAGCTGAGCGCCAAGACAACGGCACACATCCCGTCCAAGTTGTTGATGCCAATTTCACGTGCTCCATTGAATGCGCTGGCTGTGGCTCTGACCTGCCCCGCCTCTATCAAGGCTTTGACGACTGGCAGCTTGCAGTGTGGGGTGCTTTTCTCCATAGGGTCATCATAACCTAATACGTTAATTTACCAATTAGGTTAAAAACGCGCAGAAGGTGACGCTGCAATTTTGTGCAGCAGACGTTTCAGGTTCAATTGCGCGAGTAAATCGACCGTTAGTTGACGAAAATTTCAGGATGGAATTTGGCTTTTGTCGGTCGGCAATAGGCTGAAAGCCGGTTTACACGATAGTCCGGTATCTGGTGGTCCAGCCCATCACGCCTTCAGAAGGCGTTCATGGCATTCGGCAACGTGCCCATTGCCGACAATGAGACTCCATAAATGCCTTCCTGAAACCAGCCCTTGAAACCCCTGTGACAAGGTTATCAATCCTGACGGCAACATTCTTTCATTGTCAAAAAAACGAAAATCAATTATCCTTACAATTATTGTTTATGTAAGGAGTTTTAATGTCTGAATCCACCATGACTGTCAAAGGGCAAACCACTGTTCCACAACCGATACGGGAAGCTATGCACATACAGCCTGGAAGCAGGTTGACTTGGAATCTGATGCCCGATGGGACAGCCATTGTTCGCGCAAAAACCAAGTCTGTGCTCGATTTAGCTGGCATGCTCAAAGCCCCGCCGGGAATAACGGTTAGCATCGAAAGCATGAATCCGTGGCGTTAGGGGTTTCAAAATATGGCGGCTCTTGATACCAACGTTCTGGTTCGCTTCCTGGTTCAGGACGATGCCAAACAAGGCTTGCTGGCCAGGGAGTTGATTCGATCAACTTTGGCGAAAGGTGAGCCACTTTTTGTTCCTGTGACGGTGATGCTTGAGTTGGAGTGGGTGCTGCGTTCAAATTTTGGCTTCGACAAAGCACAGATTATTTTGACTCTGACGAGCTTGCTCGCTGCATCTGAGCTGTCTTTCGAGTCTGAAAAATCGGTGGAAGTGGCGCTTGAACTATTCAGGCAAAACAAGGCAGATTTCTCGGATTGCGTTCACATCGCCTTAAGTCACTCAGCTGGAATGACACCTATGTGGACTTTTGACCGGGCGGCCTCCAAAGTGGATGGTGCCAAATTGCTTTCAGAAAAATTGAAATAGAAAATCTCAGAGCATTGCGATTGCATTGTGGTACCCAAATGCAGCCGCAGATGACGGACTCTTACTGGTCGTTTGCCGGTACTCAAGCTGCCACGCATTGGTGCAGAAGTGGCTGCCTTGCGTGGCATCAGCCCCGCCGCCTTGGCCGCCGCCACCTGCCAAAACGCTTTGCTGGCTTTGCCCAAACTTGAAGCCGCTCTTTATAAGCCCTAGGATGCTGACCCGGCATTGCCCCAAGAGAGCGGGTTCTGCGCATGGTACGGATGGCATCAAGAAAACGACCGTGTTCTGACGTTGGGTACAGACACTTGTCTGCTTTTTTTTGTAGTAACATTACTACATATATCAGCAATATGAGGCGTCGCAATGACCATCACAACCCTATCCAGCCGCGAGTTCAATCAAGGGGCGAGCGAGGCAAAGCGGGCAGCAAATAACGGGCCGGTATTCATCACAGACCGAGGCAGACTGGCTCATGTGCTGATGCGCTTTGAGGACTATCAGCGGCTCACCAGGCAGCGGCGCAACATTGCCGATGCACTGGCCATGCCGGGTGTGGCTGACATCGAGTTTGAGCCACCGCGCGTGACCATTGAGCCCCGGCCTGCTGATTTCTCATGATGTTTGTTCTTGATACCAACGTGGTGTCCGAACTGCGCAAGGTACGGCTTGGCAAGGCTGATTTGAGCGTTGCGGCATGGGCGCAAAGCGTGGATGCCGCTGACCTGTTCGTCTCGGCCATCACCATCATGGAACTGGAGCTTGGTGTTCTTGCGATTGAGCGAAAGGATGCCACCCAAGGGGCCATGCTGCGCGCGTGGCTGGAGCAACAGGTATTGCCCGAGTTTTCCGGGCGCACGCTGCCCGTAGACACCTCCGTGGCACAGCGCTGCGCCCGGTTGCACGTACCAGACAAGCGTGGCGAGCGAGATGCACTCATCGCCGCAACGGCGCTTGTGCATGGCATGACGGTGGTCACTCGCAACGTCGCAGATTTCAAGCCCACTGGGGTGACCATCCACAATCCGTGGGAGGCTCAGCAGTGATGCGTGGCAGATATTGCGGGATGGGAACTAAAAGTGCGACGCGAGTGAATCATCAGATATGTCGCCTGTGCAGCGATAACTGACAGCCACGAATGGCTGGTCACTGGCATTCCAATTTAATGAATTTCGTTATCCTGCGCTAACCGTTGGTGGAGCTTTACCCCAATGAAATGGCAGTGCAAGAAATGGACTTGGGCATCCATGCATTCCGACAACCACAATTAGCCCTGCTGTAAGCGTTTAATCAGCACTTTTCTACGCATAAATTTTAAGAGGCACGTCTACAACCGACGCTCAGCATGTAAATAACGCTACTTTTTTTGACAATCATGCGTAGAAAGCTTTTTAGCTTCAGCTTATCTGTAAAATACCCACCAACATTGGTATTGCAAATAGGGAAAAAGTATGAAAAAGCTAATATTGACGATATTGTGCGTCTCGGTTTCACTTGTTGGTTGTACCACCTCGTCAAAAGACATCGCAACAAATTATGTTTCACCGATTCAGTTCCAGTCTTACGACTGTGATCAACTCCAGAGCGAAGCTGTACGGATCCAATCACGAGTTAGCCAATTAGGTGGTCGACTCGATGAGGCAGCGTCTAACGACAAAACGATTACAGGGGTCAGCATGATCTTATTTTGGCCAGCACTATTTGCTCTCGGAGGTACAAAACAGCAAGAAGCAGAATATGCACGGCTAAAGGGTGAATATGATGCAATTCAGCAATCGTCAGTCAATAAGAAATGTTTTAATTCAGCGACTAAAACTGTTCGTACGGAGAAGCCCTTGATCGTAACATCAGTCAAATCTAGAAATGAGGGTGTCAATTCACCGGAAAAAAATAGTGAAGAGAAACTGATTGAATTAAAACGTCTTTTTGATGCAGGCCTGATTAGCACTGAAGTATATTCAGCCCAACAAGCGGCAATTCTCGGTGGATAGTCAAAACTATAAGTAAGCAAATCTAATTTTCTGCAGGTAGTTGGTTGTTTATTACAAAATAAACCTAGTAACTCTAGAAAATTAATATACTAGATTCACATTAAACAATGGGCAATTAAATGAATAATAAATCTCTTATCTTGGCAATATTAGTTAATTTAACTACGGTTGCATCGGGAATAGAAGTCGGTCAGCAAGTTCAAAATACAATTTCAATCAATGGAAGAAATGGAACTGAGGTTTATGCAAACTTTCCATTGATCGAAGGTCAATGGTCGGTTGAATATACGGATATACGCGGGAACAATAGTAATTCAAATTTCCGAAATATAAATCTCATGCAGTTTGAGGGCGGTAAATTAAAATTGGCTTCGGAATACTCTATAAAAGTTGATGGTTCAACCACTCGATGGACAGATGAACCTTGTAAGGTTGAGCCCACTTTGCATAAAAATAATTATGGGACGAGTCTTTGGAAGCAAAGGTGTCTTGTTATCGAGCCAATCACATTCCTTCAGAACAATAATGACGTTACTCGGGCAGCACTTAGTTCCTTGGCGAGTAGGGGAATTAAAAATGATTTTAATTCATTGCGTTTAACTTATACAAGATATGGTGATTCTGATAAATTTATGCGAATCAGATTTCACCTTTTTCCTTCAACTTTTGGCCTAGAAAATCCTACTGTTGGAAGTATGAATACATCACCGTGGAGTCCTGTAAATGTCGCATCAGATCCAGCAAAAGTTCAATTCATTAGCGCCTTGACGAATTATGCAGAACGCTTAGTAAAAAGTCTCGATTTGGCGTATGAGACAGGAGGTTCTGTAGCTCCAATTCCTGCATTCATGTATCCTGAATCTTTGACTGGAAATAGGGTTGAGGTAAATGAAATTGTTAGTGAATTGCCTTCTAAAGAAGAACGTCTAAAATATTTGAAAAAAATATTTGAAAAAGGTCTTATTACTAAAGATATATATGAGGCGCAACAAAAAAATATTCTAAGCAATTTTTAGTCTAAGAATTTCTATTTCATCTTCAGCTACTCTTGCAGGTTCAATTTCAGAGGATTAATTTTACGACTTTTGGTTTACCGAAGTAGGATATTCCATCAATTTCAATCTAGTGCGTTTACCAATCCAATTCAACGTCACTATTTTTGGCATATCGTAATCTTTTTGACTGACTGGTATTAGGCGACCGGTTCCGAAAAGCGGTTGTCTGCAATCGACCATTTTGCTGACCGAACATGACAATGAACCGGACATTCCTTAACCATCCGGTTGTGTTATCGGGCAACATGCCACAGGCAACCTTCGAGCATTTGTCGGTTCTGTTTTGTTGAGCTAGGTTTGGAATAGCCGTTGGGATTCGTTTCAGAATAGTCCAAGTGCAGAAGTGCGGTTGCGCCCGAGGCGAATCCATCACAATGCAACATCACTTTCTTACCGACCCGCCATGAACCCCAAGCCGCCTTCTGAACTGCAAACCATCACCCACATCCTGACCCACTGCCGCACCGTGGCGGTGGTGGGCATGTCGCCCAAACCCGAGCGCGACAGTTACCGCGTGGCGCACTACATGCAAGCGCAGGGTTGGCGCATCATTCCGGTGAACCCGGTGGTGGCCGGGCAGACCTTGCTGGGTGAGCATGTGTTTGCCACCCTGACCGAGGCAGTGCAGCATGCTCAGATTGACTTGGTGGACGTGTTTCGCAACAGCGCAGACGCGGCGCCAGTGGTGGCCGAAGCCATGGCCTTGCAGCTGCCTGCTGTCTGGTTGCAACTGGGTGTGTGCAACGACACGGCGCTGGCATCTGCCCAAGCCGCTGGCGTGTGGGCGGTGCAAGACCGCTGTTTGAAGATTGAGCACGCCCGCCACAACCACCCATGAATCCGCTGGGCGCATGTCTGGCTGTGATGTCTGGCTTTGCCGTCTGGTTATTGCACCCGGTCGCCATATTTGATGGAGACAACTTTGCCTGCGTCGATTTGCAGCGTGGTCATGAATTGGCCGCGGCCTGGGTTGTAAGTCCACTCATCCACATGTCTGCAGGAGGGCACCACAACCGCAACGCTGGCACCTGCCGCTGCACTTTGTGTGGGTTCAATGGGTTTACAAAACGTGTCTTTGATCACGGGTTCACCGCAGCGCAAGAGCAGTGAAGCGCGCGAATCCCCCACATTGACTGACTCGTTCTTGCAGCGCAAGTATTCGGCCGACGCCACATGCGGCAGTAGCAGAAACACAGCGATGAGGGCTAGCAGTGGCTTGCGTTGTTTGTTCATGTAGATACCTCTGATGTTGGTAAGAGCTGCTGCGCAGAATACCTGAATTCACTGGCTGCACCGCTTTGAATTTCACCCAAGTCAGCGCGGATAATTCGGGCATCTTGAAAAAACATACCCACTCCCTCCCCGAAGTTAATTTCTCTGATGACGGCCCGGTGCGCCACTTGCACCTGGGTACCGAATGGATTCAGGGCTCCATGTACCTAGACTCGCCCAACACGCTGGTACACGAATACATCCAGCGCATGATGGCCTGGCTGCTGTTTGTAGAGCCAAGCTCGGTCAAAGACCGGCAAGCGGTGCAACTGGGCTTGGGCGCGGGCTCGCTGACCAAGTTTTGCGCCAAAGAGCTGCGCATGAAAACCACCGCCATCGAGCTCAACCCGCAAGTGCTGGTGGCCTGCCGGGGCTGGTTCAAACTGCCCGCTGAAAACGCCCGCATGAAGATTGTGCTGGCCGATGCCGCGCAAGAAATCCAAAACCCCACATGGTTTGGCACGGTGGATGCGCTGCAAGTGGATTTGTACGACCACGAAGCCGCCGCCCCGGTGCTTGACAGCTTGCCGTTTTACAACCACTGCCGCCGCCTGCTCACGCCTGAGGGCTGCATGACGGTGAACCTGTTTGGCCGGGCGTCGAGCTTTGCCCGCAGTGTCGAAAAAATGTCAGCCGCCTTTGGCAAAGACGCCATTTGGGCGTTCAAACCCACGCGCGAGGGCAATACCGTGGTGCTGGCGCAGCACACCCCCAGCCGCCCCAAACGTGAGGTGCTGATGGCGCGCGCCGACCAAATTGAGGCGCAATGGGGCTTGCCCGCCAGCAAGTGGGTACGGGTGTTCAAACCCATGCTGACATGAGAGCCGCCGCCACGGCCAAGCCCGATGGCGCAGAGGCCTCTGGCCCGCTGGACTGGCGCAAACTGGTGCGCTGGCTGCAGCAAGATGGCGAGATCAGCACCGAGGAAAGTCAACGCATTCACACCCGCTGTGCCCAGGCCGAGAGCGTGCAGCACCCGCTGGTGCGCTTGGCCAGCGTGGTGGTGTACCGCGCGCTAGACGGCAAGCCGTTAGACCTTGAGTCACTGACCCAATGGCTGGCCAAGCGCACCGGCTTGGGCTATTTGCGCATTGACCCGCTCAAGGTTGACGTGGGCAAGGTGGCCGACGCCATGAGCGCGGTCTATGCCGAGCGGCACAAAATTTTGCCAGTGCAGGTCACTACCCATGAGGTGGTGGTGGCCACGTCAGAGCCGTTTTTGACCGACTGGGTGGCCGAAGTCGAGCGCCAAAGCCGACGCAGCGTGCGCCGGGTGCTGGCCAACCCGCAAGACATCACCCGCTACACGGCGGAATTTTTTGCCTTGGCCAAGTCGGTGCGGGCAGCGGCCAAAAGTGGCAACAACGCGGGCAGCAGTTTTGAGCAACTGGTGGAGCTGGGCAAGAGCAACAAGCAGTTAGACGCCAATGACCAAAGCGTGGTGCAGGTGGTGGACTGGCTCTGGCAGTACGCGTTTGACCAGCGCGCCAGTGACATTCACCTGGAACCACGGCGCGAGCAGGGCGTGATCCGTTTTCGCATTGACGGCGTGTTGCACCCGGTCTACCAAATGCCCACAGGTGTGCTGGTGGCCATGACAGCGCGCATCAAACTGCTGGGTCGCATGGACGTGGTGGAAAAGCGCCGCCCGCAAGACGGCCGCATCAAAACCCGCAACCCCAGTGGCGCAGAGATTGAAATGCGTATCTCAACCCTGCCCACCGCCTTTGGCGAAAAAATGGTGATGCGGATTTTTGACCCTGACACCACCGTCAAAGACCTCGACGCGCTGGGTTTCTCACTGCATGACGCGCAACGCTGGGAGGCACTGGTGAAGCGCCCCAACGGCATCATTTTGGTGACCGGCCCCACTGGTTCGGGCAAAACTACCACGCTGTATTCCACCTTGAAGCGGGTGGCCACGGAAGAAGTGAACGTGAGCACGGTGGAAGACCCCATTGAGATGATTGAGCCATCGTTCAACCAAACCCAGGTGCAGTTGCAGCTTGACTTTGGTTTTCCGGAAGGCCTGCGTGCCCTGATGCGGCAAGACCCCGACATCATCATGGTGGGTGAAATCCGTGACCAGGCCACCGCTGAGATGGCGGTGCAGGCCGCGCTGACCGGCCACTTGGTGTTCAGCACCCTGCACACCAACGACGCACCCAGTGCCATCACACGGCTGATGGAGCTGGGTGTGCCGGCCTACCTGATCAACGCCACGCTGCTCGGTGTGCTGGCGCAGCGCCTGGTGCGCACCTTGTGCAAGCATTGCAAGCTGCCCGACCCAGCCGCCACCCGCGAGGCATTGGCCGAGGTTGTGAAACCCTGGCAGCTCAATGGTACCTACAAGCCGTTCAAAGCGGTGGGGTGTGTGGACTGCCGTTTGACTGGCTTTCAGGGGCGCATGGGTTTGTATGAGTTGCTGGTGGTGACTGAGGCCTTCAAAGAAAAAATCACCCGCGAGCCCAATGCCGATGCCCTTAAACGCCAGGCCATTGCCGATGGCATGCGCCCCCTGCGCCTGGCCGGTGCCCTGCGCGTGGCCGAAGGCGTGACCGTGCTGGAAGAAGTGCTCTCAAGCACACCGCCCCTGAGCTGATGCCGCTGGCCTGCCCCGAGGGGCAGTTTCATGCCTTAAAAATTTATAAGAAATTAGCCTCTAGAGCTTATGGATAAAGCGCAATTAGCTACTAAAAATATAGTAATTGGGTTACTGCTGGCGACCTTTGGCGCCATCGCCTTCAGCGGCAAAGCGATCATCGTCAAGCTGGCTTACCGCCATGGGGTGGACGCGGTCACGCTGATCATGCTGCGCATGCTGTTTGCGCTGCCCATTTTTGCGGTGATGGCCTGGTGGTCCAGCCGTGGCAAGCCGCCACTGACCCGCCGCCAGGGCTGGGGCATTGTGGGGCTGGGGTTCAGCGGCTACTACTTGGCCAGTTTTCTGGACTTTGCCGGGCTGGCCTACATCAGCGCGTCGCTGGAGCGGTTGATTTTGTACCTCAACCCCACGCTGGTGCTGCTGTTGGGGCTGGTGCTTTACAAACGCCACATCAGCCGCCGTCAAGCGCTGGGCATGTCCATCAGCTACGCTGGTGTGCTGCTGGTGTTTGGCCACGAAATCAGCTTTGCCGGTGCCGATGCCGCGCTGGGGGCGTTGCTGGTGTTTGGCAGCGCCGTGAGCTATGCCTTGTATTTGAGTTTCAGTGGCGAAATGGTGCAGCGGCTGGGCTCGCTGCGGCTGGTGGGGTGGGCCACCAGCGTGGCCTGCGTGCTGTGCATTGGCCAGTTTGTGCTGCTGCGGCCATGGAGTGCCGCGCTGGTGGTGCCCGAGGTGGTGTGGCTCTCGGTGCTGAACGCCACGCTGTGCACGGCGGCGCCGGTGTTAATGGTGATGATGGCCATTGAGCGCATTGGCGCAGGGCTGGCGGCGCAAACCGGCATGATCGGCCCGATGTCAACCTTGCTGATGGGCGTGTGGGTGTTGGGCGAGCCTTTCACCGCCTGGGTGGCCGCTGGCACGGCGCTGGTGTTGGCGGGTATTTTTGTTTTCACCAGCCGGGCGAAGGCAAGTTCATAGGCCGGTCGTGGACAGGCGGTGTGGCTACTCTGGTGGGGGTTCAGGCGTCACCCGTCATGCCAAATTCGATGGGCGTTTTGACATAAAACACCTTGATATTTTCCTGGTGCAGGCGATCCATCAGACGCTGTACATCGGCAGCGCTGAGTGCCATCGTGACCTCAATGGGTTGGTCGGCCAATTCAAAAAAGTGAGCGCTGTGCAATTTGCCATCATGGCCAAAGCCTTCGCCTGCAGCAGTCAGTGTGGCACCACGCAAGCCCAGCTTTTTGGCCTCTAACAGCAGCCATTGCCCCAGGGGTGTAGTGCCGTGCAGACGATCTTGCTGGGTGAAAAAAGTCAGTTGGAAGCCGTTCATGGCGTGATCCTCAGGTGGGTTTGATCAGCTGCCAGGTGGCCAGGCCGGCCAGCGTCATGGCCAAGGAGCCCACCACATGGGTGGCAATGCTGGCCATGGCCAGCAGCAGGCGCTTGTCTTGCAGCAGCGTCACCACCTCGGCGGAAAAGGTTGAAAACGTGGTCAGCCCACCGCAAAACCCGGTGATCACAAGCAAGCGCCATTCAGGTGCCAACTGCGGGGTTTGGGCAAAAAATGCCATGGCCAGCCCGATCAGGTAGCCGCCCACCAGGTTGGCCACCAGGGTGCCGGGGGGGAGGGCGCTGAACAGCGCGTTGAGTTTGATGCCCAGTTGCCAGCGCAGCAAAGCGCCCAAGGCCGCGCCAATGGCAATGGCTAGGATGGGTTTCCACATGGCGAGGTTGGTGTGATCAAACAAAAAAAGCCCGAACCGTCTGCGGTATCGGGCTTCAGAACCGGGTGAACCTTAGCTGGCCAGTGCGGCCAAGGCACGGGTGGTGATGTCTTCCACGCTGCCGGTGCCGCTGATGGCGCGGTATTTGGGGGCGGCGGCGGGCTCAGCCTTGGCCCATGCGCTGTAGTAGTCCACCAGTGGGCGGGTTTGAGCGCTGTACACATCCAGGCGTTTTTTCACGGTTTCTTCTTGGTCGTCAGCGCGCTGCACCAGGGGTTCACCGGTCACGTCGTCCACACCTTCAACCTTGGGCGGGTTGAACTTGACGTGGTAGGTGCGGCCAGAGGCCGGGTGCGAGCGGCGGCCGCTCATGCGCTCAATGATGGCGTCAAAGGGCACGTCAATTTCAAGCACGTAGTCCAGCTGTACGCCAGCCGCCTTCATGGCATCGGCCTGTGGCAGAGTGCGTGGGAAACCGTCAAACAAGAAACCACCGGCGCAGTCGGCTTGGGCAATGCGCTCTTTGACCAGGTTGATGATCAGGTCGTCGCTGACCAGGCCACCGGCATCCATCACGGCTTTGGCTTGCACGCCCAAGGGGGTTCCTGCTTTGACGGCAGCACGCAACATGTCACCTGTGGAGATTTGGGGAATGCCGTATTTTTGGCAAATGAAGGTGGCTTGTGTGCCTTTACCAGCGCCAGGTGCGCCCAACAAAATGAGTTTCATGCGTGTCCTCGGGTGAGTTTGAGAAAAGAAGATTGGTTGAGATCATCGCTCTGACCAAATATCAAAGTGACGTCTGAACTCAGCTTATAGCGCTTAAGAATAGCACGCACGAGCTTTTGAAAGGCTTACACCTGCGCAGGCGCTTCAGAAAATGCGTGCCGCACCCGCGCCAAGTCTTCGGGGGTGTCAACCCCCGCTGGCGGGGCGTGTGGGCTGATGTGCACCGCAATTTGATGGCCATGCCACAGCGCGCGAAGCTGTTCCAAGCACTCTGTCAGCTCAGTGGGCGCTTGTGCCAGGTTGGGGAATTGGCGCAAAAACCCAACCCGGTAGCCATAAATGCCAATGTGCCGCAGCGGCGCAGGGTGGGGCAGTTGGGCAGGTGTGTCTCTGGGGAACGGCATCGGCGCACGGCTGAAGTAGTGTGCCAAACCTGCTGCATTGCACACCACTTTGACCACATTGGGGTTGTGAAAGTCGGCCACGTTGTCAATGGCGTGTGCCGCTGTGCTGATGCTGACGCCGGGCGAGGCATTTAGGAGCTCGGCCACGGCGCGCACCAGTAGGGGGTCAATCAGCGGCTCGTCGCCCTGCACATTGACCACCATGGCATCGTCGGGCAAGGCCAGCAGCTGGCAGGCCTCGGCCAGGCGGTCGCTGCCACTGGCATGGTCGGTGCGCGTCAACAGCGCTTGCACACCGTGCGCTTGGCAGGCTTGCACAATGCAGGCGTCGTCAGCGGCCACCACCACCTGGTCTGCACCCAGGTGCGCCACCCGCTGTGCCACCCGCACCACCATCGGCACACCGGCAATGTCGGCCAGGGGTTTGTTGGGCAGCCGGGTCGAGGCCAGCCGCGCTGGAATCAAAACGGTGAAGTGCATTGCCTGCGCCAGCGGTGTCAGAGCCCCAGCTCTTCGTCGGTCATTGGGCGGGCTTCGTTTTCCAGCAGCACGGGAATGCCGTCGTGCACTGGGTAGGCCAGGCGGGCGCTGCGTGAAATGAGTTCATTTTTTTCACGGTCATATTCAAGCGGCCCTTTGGTGACGGGGCAAACCAGCAGTTCAAGTAGTCGTGTGTCCATGTATGAATGATAGCCTGCGCCACCTTGAAATTCATACTGATGTGATGCTGCGGGGTTAACTCCCTCTCCCTTTGGGAGAGGACAGGGGTGAGGGCTGCCCGAAGGCAAGTGGCGTTTTGGTCAGCAGCGTGGCCAGGCGGGCGTCGAGCAGCTGGGTCAAGGGGGTGGGAAGTGTGCAGTGCAGCGGCACGGCCAGTGCATCGGGGCGCAAGTGCCACAATTTGACGGCATCTTTTTCAGTACAAATCAGGCTGTAGCCCTTGTATTCATTGCGCAAGGCACTCTCAAAATCAGCATGGTCTGACAGTGCCAGGGTGCGTGCTGGGATCACCCCTTGGGTGCGCAACATGGCAAAAAAAGCCTCGGGCTGGGCAATGCCTGCCAGTGCCAGCAGCGGTGCTTGGGCTTCTACTGATGTGTTTGGCGTCGTGACTTGGGTAGCGTGAGCCGCCAAATCCGCCAAGGCCACACAGCTGCCATCCGCGCGCACGGCCCACTGCGCCAGTGTGCGCTGAACCTGGAACCCCGCAAAGGCCGGGTGTTGGCCAGTGTGCAGCACCGCGTCCAGCGGGCGTGGCCAGGGTTCGCGCAACGGGCCTGCTGGCAGCAGCCAGCCATTGCCCACGCCACGGTCATCAAACACGCCAAGGTTGAGGTCACGGTGCAGCGCCAGGTGTTGCAAGCCGTCGTCGCTGACGATGAGCTGGGTACTTGGGTAAGCGGCCAGCAGGGCGCGGGCAGCGTCGATGCGACGCTCGGCCACAAACACTGGGGCCTGTGTGCGGCGCTGAATCAGGCTGGGCTCGTCGCCCACGTCGGTGGCAAGGGTGTGCGCAGTCACCTCAAAGCAGCCCTGGGTGCGGCGCCCGTACCCACGTGAGATCACGCCCACTTGCAGCCCCTGCGCTTGCCAGTGTTGCACCAAGGCCATCACCACCGGGGTTTTGCCCACGCCACCGGTCACCACATTGCCCACCACCACCAGCGGTACCGGCACGCGCTGGGTGGCGATCGCATGAAGCCGGTACAACGCCGTGCGCAGCCCTACCAAAGCGCCATACAGCAGCGACAGTGGCCACAAACCGCAAGCCAGCAGACCGCGCCGCGTCCAGGCCAGCTGCAGGGTGGTTTGCCAACGCATTGAACTAGTTAAGACCCGTTGGAGGTGGATTGGGTGGCGAAGGTGATTTGCGTCAGTCCAGCGCGGCGGGCAGATTCCATCACGGTGATGACCGCCTGGTGTTTGGCTGCGGCGTCGGCGTTGATGATGACCACCGACTCTTTGCCGGCTTTGGCGGCTTCGGCCAGGGCTTGCGCCAGCTCGGCCACGCTGCGCCCAGTCACAGCTTGCTTGTTGACGCTGTAGCTGCCCTCGGCGCTGACCGACACCAGCACCTCTTTGGGGTAATCGCGCTGGGCATCGACATCGGCCACGGGCAATTTGATTTGCATTTCCGTGAACTTGCTGTAGGTGGTGGAGAGCATCAAAAAAATCAAAATCACCAGCAGCACATCAATGAACGGGATCAGGTTGATCTCAGGCTCTTCTTTTTGGCGCGGTCGAAAGTTCATAAATTCCTCACAGCAAATCCCTTAAGACGCAGCGCACGTGCTGCCGTGCCAAGCCTGGGCAAGACCTCATTTGCGCAGGTGGTTCAGGTGGCGTGCCAGCTGCTCGGCCGAGAGCTCCAGGGTGAGCAAAAATTCATCGACCCGGCCGCGAAAGTAGCGCCAAAAAATCAGCGAAGGGATGGCCACAATCAAACCAAACGCGGTGTTGTAGAGCGCCACCGAGATGCCATGAGCCAGTTGCGCCGGGTTGCCGCCGGTGGCACTGCCCGCAGGTTGCGAGCCAAAAATCTCGATCATGCCCACCACCGTACCAAACAGCCCCATCAGCGGCGCGGCCGAGGCAATGGTGGCCAGCGCATTCAGATAACGCTCCAGCCGGTGCGCCACGCGCCTGCCCGTGGCTTCCATGCTGGCGTGCAACTCTTCTTGGCTGCACCCCGGGTGCGTGTTGAGTGCCCGCAGCCCGCTGGCCAGCACCTCGCCCAACGCCGAATTTTGCTCAAGCTGGTTGATCACATCAGGGCCGGGCACGTTTTGCCGGGTCACGGCAATCACTTCCTCAAGCAGTTTGGGCGGGGCAATTTTGGCGGTTTTCAGGCTCAAAAAGCGTTCAATGACCAAGGCCAGCGCCAGTATGGAGCAGGCTACCAAAGGCCAAATCGGCCAGCCAGCGGCTTGTATGATGGAAAACAAATGAAGACTCCACGCGGTAAGAAGAATGAGCTCTGCAATTATGGCGCAGCGTGGGTGGTTGACCGTGGGACTTCATGCTGCTGACAAAGGCGCCGCACAGTGTCCACATTTTCTGTGGATAACTTTGTGGAAAACCCCCGTGGCTACCGTCGCAAAGCACGGTTTAATGCGGGTTGTGGTGGGTTGATGACAATTTAAGCAATTAAAATAACTAATGAAATCAATAACTTATATCGAAAACTCGCGATTTAACGCTACCCATTTTGGGGTTATTGCGGTGCCTGGAAATTGTGGATTAGTGAGCACGCCAAGCCCAGTGAAACAAGGGTTTGCGCATGTTTGATGCTTCAATACCTGAACCCAAGGCGCGGGTTTGGCAAGTGGGCGCTTTGTGCCGTGCCATTGCAGACGCGCTGCAAGCACGCTTTAACCCGGTGCAGGTGCAAGGTGAATTGACTGGGTTTTCACGCGCGGCCAGCGGCCACTGCTACTTTGCCTTGAAAGATGCCAACGGGCAGTTGCGTTGCGCCATGTTCAAGCGTGCTGCAACCGGGTTGGATTTTTCGCCCCGCGACGGCGAGTTGGTTGAGGTCTCTGGCCGGTTGGGGGTGTATGAGCCGCGCGGCGACCTTCAGTTGATTGTGGAGCGCATGAGCCGCGCCGGCCTTGGCAATCTGTTTGAGCAGTTTTTGCAACTCAAAGCCAAGCTAGAGGCATTGGGCTGGTTTGACGCCGCACGCAAGCGGCCGCTGCCGGCCATGCCGCGCGCCATTGGCTTGGTTACCTCGCTTGGGGCGGCGGCGCTGCATGATGTGGTGACCACTTTGCAGCGGCGCGTGCCGCACATCCCGGTGATCTTGGCTCCTGCGTCGGTGCAAGGTGCCAGCGCGCCAGCAGAGCTGATCAGTGCGCTCTCAAAACTGTATCTGCTCACGCAATCACAGAAAGGGCTAGAGCCTGATTTGGCATCTAAAAATAAAACCCCTGTGGTGGATGTGATTTTGCTGGTGCGCGGCGGCGGAGCCATCGAAGACCTGTGGGCGTTCAATGACGAAGCCTTGGCGCAGGCGCTGCGGCAAAGCCCGGTGCCAGTGGTCTGCGGGGTGGGTCACGAGACTGATTTCACCATTGCCGACTTTGTGGCCGATGTGCGCGCCCCCACGCCCACCGCAGCCGCTGAACTGGTGGCGCAGCCGCAGGAGGCCTGGCTCAATGCCCTGGCGCACCAGCAGCAGCGTCTGATGGATGCACTGCAACGCGTGCTTGACCGGCACGACCAGCGCTTAGACCACGCCGCCCAGCGGCTGGGGCGGCCGTCTAACCGCTTGGCGCTGCAGCAGCTGCGGCTGGCGCAAACAGCACATCACATGCAGTCTGGCTTGCGCCAAACCATGGCGGTGCGGCATCAGCACCTGGATCATGTGGCCGCGCGGCTGCTGCCGGCGCTGCAGCGGGGCGTGCAAAGTCAGCAACAGCGCTTGGCACAAGCGGCCATGCGGCTGGGCTTGCTGGACCCGCACCTGGTGCTGGAGCGCGGCTACGCCTGGCTGCAAGATGCACAGGGGCAAGCCATTGGCTCGGTGCAGCAAACCCATGCGGGCCAGGTGCTGCGGGCAACCCTTGTCGATGGCACGGTTGATTTGACGGTGTCTGACCCGGCATCTTGAATGTTTTTACAATGATTTTTTTCACCACCCAAACGAGGATTACATGGAACACACCTTGCCCGCTCTGCCTTTCGCAATGGATGCCCTGGCACCCCACTATTCCAAAGAAACTCTGGAATACCACTATGGCAAGCACCACAACGCCTATGTGGTGAACCTGAATAACCTGCAAAAAGGCACTGAGTTTGAAGCCATGGACCTGGAGTCGATTGTGAAAAAAGCCAGCGGTGGCATTTACAACAACGCGGCCCAAGTCTGGAACCACACCTTCTTCTGGAATTGCCTGACTCCCAACGGTGGTGGCGAGCCCAGCGGTGCGCTGGCCGCTGCCATCAACGCCAAATGGGGCTCCTATGCTGCCTTCAAGGAAGCCTTTGTCAAAAGCGCCGTGGGTAACTTTGGCTCTGGCTGGACTTGGCTGGTGAAAAAAGCCGACGGCTCGTTGGACATCGTCAATATGGGCGCCGCTGGCACACCGCTGACCACCGCTGACAAAGCCTTGCTGACCGTGGACGTGTGGGAACACGCTTATTACATCGACTACCGCAACCTGCGTCCCAAATATGTGGAGACGTATCTGAGCAATCTGGTGAACTGGAAGTTTGCCGAAGCCAATTTTGCTTGATCAACTGCCATCACCGGCCACAAAAAAGCCACCTTGCGGTGGCTTTTTTTATATATAAAAATGGCTTCTAGAGCAATAAATACGGGCGTGAGTAGCTATATATTAAGTAGCATTATTGGCTGCCAAACGGCTTGCCAGAGAGCTTGAAGCCCGGTTTGATGCCTTTCTTTTGGAACCAGCCCTGGTTCATTTCCAGCACAAACCGCACCGGTTTTTCGGAGCAATGCGAGTCGGTGGTTTGCGGTTTCATGTCAGCCAAGTTGACGATGGTGCCGTCATCGGCCACAAAAGCGGCGGTCAGCGGCAAACGGGTGTTTTTCATCCAGAAACATTGCTCGCTTGGAAAGTCAAACACAAACAGCATGCCTTCAGCTTGCGGCATGCTGGCGCGGAACATCAGCCCGGTTGAGCGCTGCTCGGGCGTGGCGGCCACCTGGGCGTCAATCAAATACATGCCCGCCGTGATGGGGGTGCGCGGCAAGTTCATTTGTGGGTTGTCTTGCGCGTAACCCCATGAGGCAGTGGCCAACAGGGCGAAAAGTTGGGCAAATTTGTAGAAGTTCATGGATTGATTTTGCGGCAAACAGGTAAAAAAAAGCCCGCCGGAGCGGACTTTTTTGTTTCAAACCGAAGGCTTGATTACTGAGCAGCAGATGCTTTAGCTGCAGCTTTTTTGGCCTTTTTGGCTTTTTTTGCCTTCTTGGCAGGTGCTGCTTTGGTGGCAGCAGGTGCGGTTGCTTCAGCAGCAGGCGCGGCAGCCACAGGGGCAACAGCTGCTGGAGCAACAGCTGCGGGTGCAACTGCAGCAGCAGGGCCGGCAGCAAAAGCACCAGCAGCGAAAAGACCAGCGATCAGGGCAGCGAGAAGTTTGTTCATGTGAAAAGTCCTTGAAATAGTGTGAACCCAGATAGTCCATTAGGATTTTCAAAAGAAAAGTGGTGCAAACCTCCCAGTGCAGATTTCTAATGGATACCATTAGAAATTCCGTTTGAAATCATACGGTTATCCAACAGTCTGGAGGTGAG
>NZ_JAQURE010000023.1 GCF_028715765.1 Rhodoferax sp. | reverse complement strand
ACGTATTTGGTCGCCACGGTCAGGCGCGAGCCTTTTTTGACCATGTTGGCATAGTCAAAACCTGAGCGCACCGCCACGCTGATGCGGCATTTGGCAATTTGCAAATCCAGCGGTTGGTACAAGCCCTGGCTACCGTGCTCCAGCAACGTGTCTTTGCCGGTGATGCCCATGTCGGCCCCGCCGTACTGCACGTAGGTGGGCACATCGGTGGCGCGCACCACCAGCACCCGCACATTGGGCTGGTTGGTGGTCAAAATCAGCTTGCGTGAGGTTTCGGGGTCTTCCAGCACCTCAATCCCGGCCGCTTTGAGCAGCGGCAAGGTTTCTTCAAAGATTCGTCCCTTGGACAATGCAATAGTGATCATTTGGGCCTCTAGAGCTTATGGATGTTGCGTAAGCAGCTATGAAATTAATATATACAATGGCAAGACTTGGGGTGGGCAGCGGGTCTATTTAAGCCGCTCAATGTCTGCACCCAAACCCTGCAGCTTGGCTTCCATCTGGTCATAACCTCGATCCAGGTGGTAAATGCGGTCGACCCGGGTCTCGCCTTGCGCCACCAAACCGGCAATCACCAGGCTGGCCGAGGCGCGCAAGTCGGTGGCCATGACGGTGGCGCCCGACAAATTGGGCACGCCTTCCACCACAGACACTTTCCCGTCGATCTGAATCTTGGCACCCAAGCGCACCAACTCATTGACGTGCATGAAACGGTTCTCAAAAATGGTTTCGGTCACCTTGGCCGTGCCCTGCGCCACCGTGTTAAGCGCCATGAACTGAGCTTGCATGTCGGTCGGGAAACCTGGGTATTCGGTGGTGCGAAAGCTCTGCGCCTTCAACTGCCCCGCGCCCGCCGACTGCACCCTGATGCCGTTGGCCTCCAAAGTGACCGCGGCACCGGCATCGCGCAGCTTTTCCACCACAGCCTCTAGGTGCTCCATGCGCGCATGCTGCACCAGCACATCGCCGCCAGTCGCCGCCACCGCACACAAAAAAGTACCCGCTTCAATGCGGTCAGCCACCACCTGATGGGAGCAGCCGTGCAAGCGCTCCACCCCTTGAATGCGAATGCGGCTTGTGCCGTGCCCTTCAATGCGCGCACCCATTTTGATCAGCAGCTCGGCCAGGTCGGGAATTTCAGGCTCTTGGGCCGCGTTTTCCAAAATGGTTTCGCCTTCTGCCAGGGCGGCGGCCATCAAAAAGTTTTCGGTGCCGGTGACGGTGACCATGTCGGTGGCAATGCGCGCACCCTTCAAGCGCGTGCGCCCGGCGGGCAGGGTGGCCACCATGTAGCCGTGCTCCACCGAAATCTCGGCACCCATGGCACACAAGCCTTTGATGTGTTGGTCAACCGGGCGCGAGCCAATGGCACAACCGCCCGGCAACGAGACTTTGGCATGGCCAAAACGCGCCAGCAGGGGCCCGAGCACCAGCACCGAAGCGCGCATGGTCTTGACCAGCTCATATGGCGCTTCAGGGTTCAGGCTGGCTGGCGCCTGCAGACTGAGGCCGCCACGCTCGCCATGGGTTTGGGTTTGCACACCCATGTGATCGAGCAGCTTGCGCATGGTGGCCACGTCTTGCAGCCGTGGCACATTGAGCAAATGCACCGGCTCTTCGGTCAGCAGCGCTGCGCACAGCTCTGGCAATGCGGCATTTTTGGCACCTGAAACGGCAACCGTGCCGTGCAGCATGCGCCCGCCGCGAATGAGTAATTTGTCCATGTCTTACACCGCTTGCGCCGCCCACTCTGCCGGGGTGAAGGCTTTGATGGACAAGGCGTGGATTTCATCGGTTTTCATTTTGTCGCCCAGGCAGGCATACACGCGCTGATGCCGGGCAATGGGGCGCTTGCCTTCAAATTCAGCCGAGACAATGGTGGTGTACCAGTGGCGGCCATCGCCCTCAAGGGTGATGTGGTCGCACGCCAACTGGCTGGCAATGAGGTTTTTGATGTGATCTGCGTTCATATAGTCAAGTGACCCGCGGGTCTTGCGGTCTAAAAAGGGGGTGAGCTGAAAACATGTGGGCAGGCGGCACGCCAGCCCGTTCTAGGTGCGGATTTTGTACCCACTGCGCAACAAGGCATATGCCCACACGCCCACAGCCACTGTGGCACTGGTCACCATGGCCAGGCTGAGCCAAGGCGAGATGTCGCTGGCGCCAAAAAAACCGTAGCGAAAACCGTCAATCATGTAAAAAAATGGGTTGAGGTGGCTCACCGTTTGCCAAAAAGGGGGCAGTGAGTGGATGGAGTAAAACACGCCGCTCAAAAACGTCATAGGCATCACCACAAAGTTTTGAAACGCTGCCATTTGGTCAAATTTTTCAGACCACAACCCGGCCACCACGCCCAAAGCCCCCATCAACGCTGCACCCAGCAAAGCAAAGCTCAACGCCCACAAGGGGTGCGCAAGCGGCGGTACCGCAAACAGCAGCGACACCCCCAGCACGCCCAGCCCCACCACCAGCCCGCGCACCAGGGCTGCCCCCACATAGGCCACAAACCAGTGCCAGGCCGACAAGGGCGTGAGCAACAAAAACACCAGGTTGCCCATGACCTTGCTGGCAATCAACGACGACGAGCTGTTGGCAAAGGCGTTTTGCAGCAGGCTCATCATGGCCAAGCCGGGTACCAGAAAAGCGGTGTAGCTCACGTTATCGTAGACCTTGACGTGTGACTCAAGCGCCTGGCCAAACACCAGCAGGTAGAGCATGGCGGTCAAAATCGGCCCGGTGATGGTTTGCGCCGCCACCCGCACGAAGCGCAGCACTTCTTTGTAAAGCAACATCTGCCAGCCGGTCATGGCAAGCTCCTTTGAAGGCGGTCGGGGTGCTGGTGCATCACCTGCAAAAACACATCTTCCAGGTCAGGGCGGCGAATTTCAATGTCGCTCACGGTCAAGGCGGCTTGGCGCAGCTGCGTCAAATAAAACTCTACCGCCCGCGCGTCCGCCGCTGGCAACTGCACCACCCGGCCAGTGACGCGCGCAATGGCTGCCAATTCGGGGGGTAAATCGCCATCGACCGTGCAACGCAGCACATTGCCCGAGGCCGAACTCAACAGCGCACTGGTGCTGTCGAGCGCCACCACCTGGCCGCTTTTCAGCATGGCAATGCGGTTGCACAAAGCCTCGGCCTCTTCCAGGTAGTGGGTGGTTAACAGCACGGTGTGCCCCTGTTTGTTGAGCTTGGCAATGAAATGCCACAGGGTTTGGCGCAGTTCCACATCCACCCCGGCGGTGGGTTCATCCAGTACGATGACAGGCGGCTTGTGCACCAGCGCCAGCCCCACCAGCAAGCGGCGTTTCATGCCGCCGGAGAGGGTACGCATGTTGGACTTGGCCTTGTCAGCCAGACCCAAACTGTCCAGCAACTCATCGATCCAGGCATCGTTGTGGCGCACACCAAAGTAGCCCGACTGAAACACCAGCGCCTCGCGCACGTTAAAGAACGGGTCAAACACCAGCTCTTGCGGCACCACACCCAGGGCGCGCCGGGCGGCAGCAAAGTCGGTTTGCACATCGTGCCCCATCACCCGGGCTCGGCCTGAGGTGGCTTTGGCCAAACCTGCCAGCAAGGTGATCAGCGTGGTTTTACCGGCACCGTTGGGGCCGAGCAGGCCAAAAAATTCACCCTGAGCCACGTCAAGGCTGACCGCATCCAGCGCTAAAAATGAACGCGCCTTGGCCGTGCCAGGCAAGGGATAGCTTTTGCTGATGTTCTCAAAAGAAATAGCAGGCACACGGCCAGTGGCTTGGGCTGGCATCAGTTAGCAGCAGGTAACAATGCATCAATGCCGTAGACCCGCGCCAAATCATTCAAACGCGTGGGCAAGGCTTGCAGCACCAGTTTTTTGCCAACCCGCTGGGCTTGGGCAGACAACTCCAGCAACACCGCCAAGGCCGTAGAGTCAAAGCGTTGCAGCGCCACCGCATTGACCGTGACCGTGGTCTCAGCAGTGGCTTGCAGCGCCTGCAGCAGCTCTGCCAAGCAGGTCTTGGCCGTGTGGTGCATCAGGGTGGCGGGCAGTTGGAGCATGGTTATTTTTTGGCCGAAGTATCGCTTTTGGCCGCATTGGATTTGTTGCGCTCGGTTAGCGTGGTGATCAAACCATCCACGCCTTTGGCATTGATTTCCTGGGCAAACTGGCTGCGGTAAGTGTCTACCAGCCACACGCCCAAGACGTTGAGGTTGAAAATTTTCCAGCCCGCAGCGCCATCACCAGCAGATTTTTCCAGCCGGTAATCAAGCTGAATGGGGTCGCCACGGCCTTTGATCAGGGTGCGCACAATGACTTCTTTGTCTTCAGGCGCAGCGCGCAGCGGTTTCACACTGAAGGTAAGGTTTTTGGCTTGGCTGATGGCACCTGCATAGGTGCGTACCAGCAAGGTTTTGAACTCAGCTTCAAGGCGTTTGCGCTGCTCGGGCGTGGCTTGACGCCAGCCGGGACCCACCGCTGAGGCCGTCATGCGCTGAAAATTCAGGTAAGGCATGACGCGGGTGTCAAGCAGTTGCATCAGGTGATCAACATCACCGGCTTGCACCGCTTTGTCGGTTTGAATGATGTCAAGCGCTTCTTTGGTCAGGCGGTCAACCAGGGCGTCAGGTGCCTCTTCAGCCGCCCAAGCGGGCACCGCTAAAAACGACACGCTGGCGGCCAGTGCCAGCACACATTGGTTGAATAAACGACGGTTCATGGAACTCCCTTGTTAAAAATTACTGCGCAGACTGTGCAGGCAGTTCAGGCTCATCAGGCGGGTTGCCGTCGTACACCTGGTTGCGACGACGTTGCAAAAAAGCGTCACGGGTGAAGGTGTAAGGGTCAAGCGCCACTTGGTCAAGTATGTCGGTGGCACCGAGCAAATTGGCACGGCGGTCCAGCAAATTCAAACCGGTGGCCGAGTTGCGCGCCGGCACATCACTGACATTGGAGACCAAATTACCTTGAGCATCTACCGGCAACGCGGCGGTGTCACGCACGGTTGACGGCCCGAGCAGCGGCAGCACCAGGTAGGGGCCTGCGCCCACACCCCAGTAGCCTAAAGTTTGGCCAAAGTCTTCGGTGTAGCGCTCAATGCGCATCTCGGTGGCAATGTCAAGCACCCCGCCCAAGCCCAAAAACGTATTCACGCCAAAACGTACCAGGCTGTTGGCCGCAGGCTCGGCTTTGAGCTGCAAGGCGTTGTTGACAAACGACCAGGCGTCTTGCAGGTTATTGAAAAAATTGTGCACGCCGGTGCGCACGGGTTGCGGCAGCACATCTTTGTAAACCGTGGCCACAGGTTTGATGACGGCACGGTCAACCGCGTCATTGAACTGGTAAACGCCCCGGTTCCACGGCTCTATCGGGTCGCGCGGGTTGGCATTGGGGCCGGTGGCACAGCCCGAGGCCATGACCACCACGCACAAAGTAGCAGCCGAAAATAGGCGTTTGAGCCCACCGTTAAAGCATGCACTGCTCATATTTATTTTCCCTGAGAGTTGTTGGATGCGGGTGAAGCCGCAGGGTCTGAAGCCTTGCTGTACAAAAACTGGCTGATCAAGTTCTCCAGCACCACGGCCGACTGCGTGCTGCTGATCACGTCGCCAGCGCTGAGGTTTTTATCGTCCGCACCGGCTTCAATGCCTAAGTATTGGTCGCCCAACAAGCCGCTGGTCAAAATTTTCAGCGAGCTGTCTTTGGGGAAGTTGTAGCGGGTCTCAAGTGCCAAGGTGACCTTGGCCTGAAACGACTTGTCATCAAACACAATGTTTTCCACCCGGCCCACTACCACGCCTGCGCTTTTGACCGCTGCTTTGGGTTTGAGCCCGCCAATGTTGTCAAATTTGGCGGCAACCGAGTAGGTTTTTTGAAAACTCAGGCTCAGCAAGTTGGCCGATTGCAAGGCCAAAAACAACAGAGCCACCGCACCAATCACCACAAACAAGCCTACCCAGACATCAATTTTTGAGCGTTGCATCAACTTTCCTTTTCACATGGCGTCACAAACCAGGCGCACCTTTTGGAGCGTTAGCTTGTGCCACAAATTTCTAAATCGTAAACATCATGGCGGTCAGGATAAAGTCCAGACCCAGCACAGTCAGTGAGGCCATCACAACGGTGCGGGTGGTGGCCTTGGCCACCCCTTCAGGAGTGGCTTGCGCGTTGTAACCTTGTAGCAGGGCAATGAACGTGACCGCCACACCAAACACAAAGCTTTTCACCACGCCGTTGCCAATGTCCTTGAACACGTCCACGCCTCCTTGAATCTGGCTCCAAAACGCACCACCATCCACCCCAATCATCAACACACCCACCACCCAGCCGCCAATCACCCCCATGGCGCTGAACACTGCGGCGAGCAGCGGCATGGTGAAAATGCCCGCCCAAAAGCGTGGTGCCAACACCCGTTGCACCGGGTCAACGGCCATCATCTCCATCACGCTGATTTGCTCACCGGCTTTCATCAGGCCAATCTCTGCCGTCAAAGACGTGCCGGCTCGCCCGGCAAACAGCAAGGCAGTGACCACCGGGCCGAGTTCGCGCACCAGGCTCAAGGTCACCAGCAAGCCCAAAGCCTCGGCCGAGCCATAGCGCTTGAGCGCGTAATAGCCCTGCAAGCCAAACACAAACCCGACAAACAAACCCGCCACGCCAATGATGGGCAGTGAGTAATTGCCTAAGAAATGCACCTGGTCACGCGTCAGCGCATTGCGCCTGAGGGCGTAGCCCAGCGTCAACCACAAGCGGCCAAATAGCCGGGCGGCAAACCCCATGTGGTCAAGCTGGCGCCGCACACTCAGGCCAATGGCTGCAGGGTGAAACCAGCTCATGACACCACCTCAACCGAAAAATCTTGCGCCACGCTCACGCCGGGGTAGTGAAAATGCACCGGACCCTCTGGCAGGGCGTGGACATATTGGTACACCAGGGGGTCAGTGCTGTGGCGCACCTCGTCGGGGGTGCCCTGGCAGGCAATCTTGCCGTTGGCCAAAATGATCACCTGGTCGGCAATGGCAAAGGTTTGCTCCAGGTCGTGCGAGACAAAAATGCTGGTCAGCCCCATAGCGTCGTTGAGTTCACGAATCAAACGCGCTGCAGTCCCCAAAGAAATGGGGTCTAGCCCGGCAAAGGGTTCGTCGTACATCACCAGCTCCGGGTCAAGCGCTATGGCACGTGCCAGCGCCACACGGCGCGCCATGCCACCGCTCAAGTCACTGGGCATCAACTCACGGGCGCCGCGCAAGCCGACGGCATTGAGCTTCATCAGCACCACGTTGCGAATCAGCACCTCGGGCAACTGAGTGTGCTCGCGCAGCGGAAAGGCCACGTTCTCAAACACATTCATGTCGGCAAACAAGGCCCCAAACTGAAACAGCATGCCCATGCGCCGACGCACTGCATACAGCTCGGGCTGGGTCATGGGGGTGATGTCTTGACCGTCAAACAACATCTGTCCACGCTGTGCCTGCACCTGCCCGCCAATGAGCCGCAACACCGTGGTTTTGCCACCGCCCGAGGCGCCCATGAGCGCGGTGACTTTGCCGCGTGGAAGGGTCAGGTTGATGTCGTCCAGGATCAAGCGGTCGCCATAGCCAAAGCTAAGGTGACTGAGTTCAACCAGGGAGTTTGATGTGGGTAAGGCCATAAATAGAAAGACCGGTGAAAGAACTGTCAAAGTTCTCGCCCGGCCTGTCAATCATAAGCGATGAGGTGCTTTTACCTTGGCAGGTCGCTGAAACCCATCAAAAACTCATCCACAGCACGCGCCGCTTGGCGGCCTTCACGAATGGCCCAGACCACCAAGCTTTGGCCACGGCGCATGTCACCGGCAGCAAACACTTTGGCGACATTGGTGGCGTAACCGCCGGTGAAGTCGGTGCTGGCACGGGCGTTGCCGCGGGCATCTTTGTCAATGCCAAAAGCATCCAGCACCGAAGCCACTGGGTTGACAAAGCCCATGGCCAGCAGCACCAGGTCAGCTTTGACCTCTTTCTCGGTGCCCGGAATTTCAACCATCTTGCCGTCTTTGAGCTCAATGTGCACGGTCTTCAGCCCTGTGACCTTGCCTTTTTCGCCAACAAATTCTTTGGTAGAAATGGCAAATTCGCGCACACAACCTTCGTCGTGGCTGGAACTGGTACGCAGCTTCATGGGCCAGTAAGGCCAGGTCAGGGGGCGATTTTCTTCAGCTGGGGGCTCTGGCATGACCTCAAACTGCGTCACGCTGACTGCACCATGGCGGTTGCTGGTGCCAACACAGTCGCTGCCGGTGTCGCCGCCACCGATCACAATGACATGCTTGCCATCAGCACGCAACTGGCCTTTGAGCTTGTCACCGGCATTGATCTTGTTTTGCTGGGGCAAAAATTCCATGGCGAAGTGGATGCCTTCCAGGTTGCGCCCTGGCACCGGCAGGTCTCGGCTTTGTTCGGAGCCGCCAGTCAACAACACCGCATCAAAGTCCGCTTGCAGCTGCGCGGCTGACACGGTTTCTTTGGCCCAGTTGGTGACCTTGCTGCCCTTGGGTAGCTCGCCCACCAGCACGCCGGTGCGAATGGTCACGCCCTCGGCCTTGAGCTGCTCAACACGGCGGTCAATGTGGGTTTTTTCCATCTTGAAGTCTGGAATGCCATAGCGCAGCAGGCCACCCACACGGTCATTTTTCTCAAACAGCGTCACATCGTGGCCTGCGCGCGCCAGTTGCTGCGATGCGGCCAGCCCGGCCGGACCCGAGCCCACCACCGCCACTTTTTTACCAGTTTTGATTTTGGCGGGCTGTGGTTTGACCCAGCCGTGCTCCCAAGCACGGTCAATGATGGCGTGCTCAATGCTCTTGATGCCCACCGGCAGTTGGTTCACATTGAGCGTGCACGCTGCTTCGCACGGCGCTGGACAAATGCGCCCGGTGAATTCTGGAAAGTTGTTGGTGCTGTGCAGCACATCAATGGCCGTCTTCCAATCGGCGTGGTAAACCAAGTCGTTGAAGTCTGGAATGATGTTGTTGACCGGGCAGCCGTTGTTGCAAAACGGCGTGCCGCAGTCCATGCAGCGCGCCGCTTGCGTGCTGGCGGCCTGGTCATCGAGACCAATCACAAACTCTTTGTAATTTTTCAAGCGCTCAGGCACGGGTTTGTAGCCTTCTTCAATGCGCTCGTATTCCATGAAACCGGTGACTTTTCCCATGATGTTTCCTATCTGTCTAAACGTCTATGACGGGTTAAAGGGGCCAACTTGCAACTGCCTTAGCGGCTCAAGCTAGCTTCTTTTTTTGTAGCTGCTTGTGCACGTTCTACCTGCGCTAGGGCCCCTTTTTTTGCATGCATTTCGCCCAGTGCGCGTTTGTACTCGTTGGGGAAAACCTTGACGAACTTGGCACGTGCGGTGTCCCAGTTGTCCAGCAGCTCGCGGGCGCGGCGGCTACCGGTCCAGCGGTTGTGGTCTTCCAGCAGTTTTTTCAGCTGTGCCTCGTCGCTTTGCCCCCGGTGCCACAGGCTTTCTTTGACCGATTCTTTTTGCTCGGCCGTGGTCAACACTTTCTCAAGCGAGACCATGGCGGTGTTGCAGCGTTTGGCAAACTTGCCATCTTCGTCATACACATAGGCCACGCCGCCGCTCATGCCAGCTGCAAAATTGCGCCCGGTGGCACCCAGCACGGCCACGGTGCCGCCGGTCATGTATTCACAGCCGTGGTCACCCGTGCCCTCAACGACCGCAGTGGCACCAGACAGGCGCACCGCAAAACGCTCACCGGCCACGCCGCTGAAATAGGCCTCACCGCTGGTGGCGCCAAACATCACGGTGTTGCCCACAATGGTGTTTTTGATGGCGTCACCGCGGAAGTCAATGCTGGGGCGAACCACCACGCGGCCACCGCTCAAGCCTTTGCCGGTGTAGTCGTTGGCATCGCCAATCAAATACAGCGTGATGCCTTTGCACAAAAATGCGCCAAACGACTGACCACCCGTGCCTTCAAGCTGGATGCGGATGGTGTCGTCAGGCAAACCCTCGGGGTGCACTTGCGTCACCGCGCCAGAGAGCATGGCGCCCACCGAGCGGTTGACGTTGCGCGCCACCTCGATGAACTGCACGCGTTCGCCACGGTCAATGGCGGGGCGGCTTTTCTCGATGAGTTTGTTGTCCAGCGCTTTGTGCAAACCGTGGTCTTGAAATTCGGTTTGGAAACGGGGAACATCGGCACCCACATTAGGCTGGGCAAACAAGCGGCTGAAGTTCAGGCCTTGCGCTTTCCAATGGCTCAAGCCAGCGCGCATGTCGAGCAAGTCAGCACGGCCAATGAGCTCATCAAAGGTGCGAATGCCCAGCTGCGCCATGATCTGGCGGGCTTCTTCGGCGATGAAGAAGAAGTAGTTCACCACATGCTCGGGCTTGCCAGAGAATTTTTTGCGCAGCACGGGGTCTTGCGTGGCCACGCCCACCGGGCAGGTGTTGAGGTGGCACTTGCGCATCATGATGCAGCCTTCCACCACCAGCGGTGCGGTGGCGAAGCCAAACTCATCGGCACCCAGCATGGCGCCAATGACCACGTCGCGGCCAGTTTTCATTTGGCCGTCGGTCTGCACCCGAATGCGGCTGCGCAGGCGGTTGAGCACCAGGGTTTGCTGGGTTTCGGCCAGACCAATTTCCCATGGGCTGCCACAGTGCTTGATGGACGACCAGGGCGAGGCACCAGTGCCGCCGTCGTGCCCGGCAATCACCACGTGGTCGGCCTTGCACTTGGCCACGCCCGCGGCAATGGTGCCGACCCCAATTTCAGACACCAGCTTGACGCTGATGCTGGCTTTGGGCGCGACGTTTTTCAGGTCGTGAATCAATTGCGCCAAGTCTTCAATCGAGTAGATGTCGTGGTGCGGCGGCGGCGAGATCAAGCCCACACCGGGCACTGAGAAACGCAGTTTGCCAATGTAGTCACTCACCTTGGCGCCGGGCAGTTGGCCGCCCTCGCCTGGCTTGGCACCTTGCGCCATCTTGATCTGAATTTGATCCGCACTGCCCAAATACTCGGCGGTGACACCAAAGCGGCCCGAGGCGACTTGTTTGATCTTGGAGCGCATGGAGTCGCCGTCTTGCAAGGCGTAATCGACTTCAAACAGGTCTTTGCCCAGCAGGTCAGACATGGTTTGACCCTGCTTGATCGGGATGCCTTTGAGCTCGTTGCGGTAGCGCAAGGGGTCTTCACCACCCTCACCGGTGTTGCTCTTGCCGCCGATGCGGTTCATGGCCACAGCCAGCGTGGCATGCGCTTCGGTGCTGATGGAGCCCAGCGACATGGCGCCGGTGGCAAAACGCTTAACGATTTCCTTGGCTGACTCGACCTCGTCAATCGGAATGGCTTTGCTGGGGTCAATCTTGAACTCGAACAAGCCGCGCAGCGTCATGTGGCGCTTGTTTTGGTCGTTGATGATCTGGGCGTATTCCTTGTAGGTGTTCCAGTTGTTGGCACGGGTGCTGTGCTGCAGCTTGGCAATGGCATCAGGCGTCCACATGTGCTCTTCACCACGGGCGCGCCAGGCATACTCACCGCCAGTGTCCAGACGATTGGCCAGCACCGGGTCTTCGCCAAAGGCTGCCTTGTGCATGCGCAATGCTTCCTCGGCAATCTCAAACACGCCAATACCTTCCACCTTGCTGGGCGTGCCGGTGAAGTATTTGGCAATGGTGTCGCTGTTCAGGCCAATGGCCTCAAACAACTGCGCGCCGCAGTAGCTCATGTAGGTGCTGACACCCATTTTGGACATGATCTTGGAGAGTCCCTTGCCGACCGCTTTGACATAGTTGTAAATGGCTTTGTCGGCGCTCAGGTCGCCAGGCAGGTCTTGGCAGATGCTGGCCAGGGTTTCCATGGCCAGGTAGGGGTGAATGGCTTCGGCACCATAGCCTGCCAGCACACCAAAGTGGTGCACCTCGCGCGCGGTGCCGGTCTCGACCACCAGACCGGCGGTGGTGCGCAAGCCCTCGCGCACCAGATGTTGGTGAATGGCAGACAAGGCCAACAGTGCGGGGATGGCCACCTGGGTGGCGCTGATGGCGCGGTCGCTGATGATCAAAATGTTGTGGCCGCTCTTGATGGCGTCAACGGCCTCGGCGCACAACGATGCCAGCTTGGCTTCCACCCCTTCACGCCCCCAGGTCAGCGGGTAGGTGATGTCCAGGGTGTAACTGCGGAATTTGCCGTGGGTGTGTTTGGCAATGTCGCGCAGCTTGGCCATGTCGGCAAAGTCCAGCACTGGCTGGCTGACTTCCAGGCGCATCGGCGGATTCACCTGGTTGATGTCGAGCAGGTTGGGCTTGGGGCCAATGAAGCTGTTCAAGCTCATCACAATGGCTTCGCGGATCGGGTCAATCGGCGGATTCGTCACTTGCGCGAACAACTGCTTGAAGTAGTTGTAAAGCGGTTTGTTTTTGTCAGAGAGCACGGCCAGCGGGCTGTCGTTGCCCATCGAGCCAATGGCTTCTTCGCCGTTGGCAGCCATGGGCGCAATCAAAAACTTCAGGTCTTCCTGGGTAAAGCCAAAGGCTTGCTGGCGGTCGAGCAGCGTGCCGGTGGACTCTGCGGCACTGGCAGGCTCGCCGCCACCTTGCACGTCGTCGAGGCGAATGCGCAGGTTCTCAATCCATTGCTTGTAGGGTTTAGCGTTGGCCAGCCCGGCTTTGAGCTCGTCGTCATCGACCATGCGGCCTTGTTCCAGGTCGATCATGAACATCTTGCCGGGTTGCAGGCGCCATTTGCGCACAATCTTGCTCTCGGGGAAAGGCAACACGCCGGACTCGGAGGCCATCACCACCAAATCATCGTCGGTGATGCAGTAGCGTGACGGACGCAGACCATTGCGGTCGAGCGTGGCACCAATTTGGCGGCCATCGGTGAACACGATGCTGGCCGGGCCGTCCCACGGCTCCAGCATGGCTGCGTGGTATTCATAGAAGGCGCGGCGGCGCTCGTCCATGGTGGTGTGCTGCTCCCATGGCTCGGGAATCATCATCATCACGGCCTGGCTGATGGGGTAGCCGGCCATGGTGAGCAACTCCAGGCAGTTGTCAAAGGTGGCGGTGTCTGACTGGGTGGGGAAGCTGATGGGGTAAAGCTTTTGCAAGTCTGCGCCCAGCACCGGTGAACTCATCACGCCTTCGCGCGCCTTCATCCAGTTGTAGTTGCCTTTGACGGTGTTGATTTCGCCGTTGTGCGCCACATAGCGGTAGGGGTGTGCCAATGGCCATTCTGGGAAGGTGTTGGTGGAAAAGCGCTGGTGCACCAAACCCAGTGCCGACACGCAGCGTGGGTCTTGCAAATCAAGGTAATAGGTGCCCACCTGGTCGGCCAGCAGCAGACCTTTGTAAATGACCGTGCGGCTGCTCATGCTGGGCACGTAATATTCTTTGCTGTGCTTGAGCTTGAGCGCCTGAATGTGGGCGCTGGCGGTTTTGCGGATCACATACAGCTTGCGCTCCAGCGCGTCTTGGACGATGACGTCGTTGCCACGGCCAATGAAGATTTGCTTCAGCACGGGTTCTTTTTTGCGCACGTTGGGTGACATCGGCATGTCACGGTCTACCGGCACATCGCGCCAGCCCAGCAGTACCTGGCCTTCAGCCTTGACGGCGCGCTCCAGCTCTTGCTCGCAGGCTTGCCGGCTGGCACTTTCTTTGGGTAAAAACACCATGCCCACGCCGTATTCGCCGGGCGGCGGCAAGGTGATGCCTTGGGCAGACATTTCTTCACGGTACAGCGCATCAGGCAGCTGGATCAAAATGCCCGCGCCGTCGCCCATCAGCTTGTCAGCGCCCACCGCACCCCGGTGGTCGAGATTTTCTAGAATTTTGAGCGCGTTTTTGACGATGTCGTGCGACTTCTGACCCTTGATGTGGGCCACAAAACCGACCCCGCAAGCGTCATGCTCTTGAGATGCTGAATACAAACCATGTTGCTGGAGATGGGTAATCTCGGCTGCTGTTGTCATGCGCGCTCCTAAAAAATGGCAGATAACTCAACTTTACCGCATTGCAGCAACTGTGCCAAACAAAATAATTGGGGTCAGATTCCAATTAATTTTCAGAATCAACTTTTCTAAATTAATTGGGGACATATCAAAATAAATAGCTATTAGCGCTTTATTCATAAGCACTAGAGGCTTATTTGACTGTGATCTTTTGAGTGGAAATCGGCCGCCCAGCAGTGGTTTTGGCCACGCGGCGTTCGGTTCGTTTTTGCAATTCAGCCACAAAATCTGGCTCACCCAAGGCCCAGCCCTGTAGCGTGGCATCCGTCAAAGCCGTTTGCTGCACCGTATTGATGCCACTTTGCACCATTTCGGCATAAGCCGCCTCGCGCGCAAACGGGGTGTTGCCCAGTTCCCAATACAAAGCGTGCGGCGTGATCAACCGGTCTGAGCGCACCCCCAAATAGTGCAGATGGCTCGACCACGGGTAATCTTGCGGCTGCGCCACCATCCCAGCGCGCACCGGGTTGAGGTCAATGTAGACCATGCAGGTCAGCAGGTAGCGATCTGACTGAATCAGGGTGGATTTGTAGCGCCCCTCCCACAAGGTGCCAGTGCGCTGGTGCGCTGCATTGAAATAGCGCACATAACTGCGCCCCACGGCTTGCATCATGCTGGGCAAGCCTGCCTGGGTGTGGGGCGTGGCCAGCAGGTGAAAGTGGTTGTCCATCAGCACATAGGCGTGCACGGCCACGTCAAACTTGTGCGCGGCCTCTTGCAGCAGCGCCAGCAGCTTGAGGCGGTCTGACGGAGATAAAAAGATGGCTTGGCGGTTGTTGCCCCGTGCCATCACATGGTGCGGGAAGTCTGGCAAGGTCAAGCGGGGCAAACGCGCCATGCAGTCACCTCAATACCGTTGGACTCAGGGGGCTTTGGCCACACGCACTTTGCCGCCGGTGGTGATCAAAATCACCTTGTCGCCGGGCACCAGCACTTCACCGCCCTTGGCTTGCACCACTGCGCGGCGTTCGCCACCTTTGAGCTGCACCAGCAGCTCAGTGGCGTCTTCGCGGGTGGCCATGCGCTCAATGGCATTGCCCGCCACTGCACCGGCCACGCCCACCAGCAAGCCAATGGCATTGCTCTCGGCACGGCCACCACCCCGGCTGGCACCTGCCACCGCACCGGTGACCCCGCCGACTGCCGCGCCCATGCCGCTTTGGCTGCCATCCACCACCACATTGCGCACCGTCAGCACCACGCCGTCTTCGACCAGCGACATGCGTTGTGCGTCACCGCGCTGAATCACATCGGGGCTGCTGGTTGAGCAAGCACCCAGGCTCAAAGTCAAAGCGGCAACGGCCGCCAGGGATACAAATTTCTTCATCGTCGATCCTTATCAAAGAGGGTTGAGTGTCAAGCAACGGGCTGACTGCGCCAGCTGTTGACAGCGCCGGTGGGCCACACCGTTGCACCGGCCAGCCAGGGCACCCGTGTCAGGCCAAAGCGGCATTGTCAGGCAGGCTTGTAAAGCGTGTGTGAAGCAGCTCGGTCAAACCAAATTGTTCAAGCACTTCACGCAAGCGCTGAGCCGCTGCGCGCTTTGGATGACCGGTGTAGCGCGCCAAAATCAGCTCGTTTTTCATGCTGTGCTCCCAGCCCACCAGCTCGGTCACGGTGACCTGGTAGCCACAGGCCTCCAGGTACAGGCAACGCAACACGTTGGTGATCTGGCTGCCCAGTTCGCGGGTGTGGAGCGGATGGCGCCACAATTCTGAGAGCGCGCTGCGCTGCAGTGACAAGGCTTTGTGCTGGCTCAGCACCCGCGCCACCTCGGCTTGGCAGCACGGCACCAGCACCATGAAACGGGCTTGTTTTTGCAGGCCAAAGGCGATGGCGTCGTCGGTGGCGGTGTCGCAAGCATGCAGCGCTGTGACCACGTCGATGCGGCTGGGCAGCAGGCTTGACTGCGCTGATTGCGCCACCGTCAGGTTCAAAAACGACATGCGCTCAAAGCCCAACCGCTGCGCCAATGCGGCCGATTTTTCAACCAGTTCAGCACGGGTTTCAATGCCGTAGATGTGGCCGCTGCTGCGCTGCTTGAAAAACAGGTCGTACAAAATAAAACCCAGGTAAGACTTGCCAGCACCGTGGTCAGCCAGGCTGATGCCAGGCTGGGTGGGCAGCTCTTGCAACAGCTTTTCAATGAACTGGTACAGGTGGTAGACCTGCTTGAGCTTGCGGCGCGAGTCTTGGTTGAGTTTGCCTTCGCGGGTCAGGATGTGCAGTTCTTTGAGTAGCTCCAATGACTGGCCGGGGCGAATGTCGTTGGCCAGCGCATCGGCCGCACCGGCTTTGGCGGAAACTTTGGCGGCGGTTTGGGCACCTGCGGAGTGACGGCCGGGGCGGTCAAGGGGTTTGTTTTTCATTTGCTGATGATGCCATCCACGGCCTGGGGTGCAGCGGGTGTGGCACCCACGTTCAAGGCGGCCCAGCCCGCCGCGCCCAGGCGCTCCAGGGTTTGCATGTTGGCCTCAAAAATGGTCTCAGGGTGGGGAAATGCAGCCACAGCGCGGTCAATGCTGTCCTCTCGCAACAGGTGCAGCGTGGGGTAGGGGCTGCGGTTGGTGCAGTTGGTGACATCGTCTGGGCGGGTGCCGGCAAACTGGTATTGCGGGTGCAGCGAGGCAATTTGCAGCACACCCTCAAGCTCAAGGTCAGCCAGTGCCTGGTCGGCCAGCGCCAGGAAATCGTTGAAATCCAAAAAGTCTTGCAGACACTTAGGCGCTATTAACAATGTAGTGTCTCGCGCAATCGCATCAAGCGCTGCAAGCTCATTGAGCTGAATGATCAAGTCATCCATCAAGGCCTCTGGTGAGGTGGCCTGGCTGACGAAATAATGCACTTGGCCTTTGACGTGCACACTTTTGGCAAACGGACACAGGTTCAGGCCGATCACGGCGCGCTCTAGCCAGGCCACGGTATCGGCCACCACTGGGTCATCAAGGTTCATGGGGAAGGTTCCGTTAAAAGGGTTTGGCCGGTCAGGCGGTGGTGCTCACGCAGGGCAAAGCGGTCGGTCATGCCAGCAATGTAGTCGGCCACATGGCGTGCGGCAGGAGTCTGACCCGCAGCACTTTCACCTGCCTGTACTTTGGGTTGGTAGCGCGCAGGCAGCTCTTGTGGCTGCGCCAAATACACATCAAACAGCTCACGCACCACCTGCTGCGCCTGACCGGTGGTGCGCATGACTTGGGGGTGGCGGTAGAGCTGTTGCAACAAAAAAGCCTTCAAAGCCTTGGACTGCTGGCGCATGGCGGTGCTGAACTGCACCAGCGGTAGGCATTGGCGCACGGCAGCGGCATCGGCAGGCTGGGCGGCGTCGATGGCAGCTTGCGTGGCGGCCATCACGTCATAGACCTGGGCGCTGAGCATGCGGCGAATCGACTCATACAACAAGCGCCGCCCCTGCGCGGGCTCGGCAAGGTGCGGGTGCTCAGCCATGGTTTGCTGGTAAAACTGGGCAAACAGCGGCACCACCTGCAGCTGGCTCAAGCTGATCAGGCCTGAGCGCACGCCGTCGTCAATGTCATGCGCGTTGTAGGCAATTTCATCGGCCAGGTTGCACAACTGGGCTTCCAGGCTGGGCTGGCTGTGGTGCAAAAAACGCTGCGCAACGCCGCCAGGCTCAAGTGCCTCAAGGGCTTTGGCGTTGGCTTGCGAGCAATGTTTCAAAATGCCTTCGCGGGTCTCAAAACTCAGGTTCAAGCCATCGAACTCGGGGTAGCGCTGCTCCAGGTGGTCAACCACGCGCAGGCTTTGCAGGTTGTGCTCAAAGCCGCCATGAGCAGCCATGCAGTCGTTCAGCGCATCTTGCCCAGCATGGCCAAACGGGGTGTGACCCAGGTCATGCGCCAGGGCAATGGCTTCTACCAGGTCTTCATTGAGCTTGAGTGTGCGCGCCATCGAGCGGCCCAGTTGCGCCACCTCCAGGGAATGCGTCAGGCGGGTGCGAAACAGGTCACCCTCGTGGTTCAAAAACACCTGGGTTTTGTACACCAGCCGCCGAAATGCGGTGCTGTGCACAATGCGGTCGCGGTCGCGCTGGTAGTCGGTTCGGGTGGGTGCAGGGGCTTGGGGGTAGCGCCGCCCACGGCTGTGGGCAGGGTCGCAGGCATAGGAGGCCAAAGGCATTTTTATATAAGAAATAAGGCTCTAGAGCTTATGGAATAAGCGTTAGCAGCTATATTTTTAATATCTTTTCACTGCAACACAAGTCAATCACCTGACGCACCATGGCCTCGGGTGCGGTGCGCACAATGGCGCGACCGGGGCCGTCGATCAGCACAAATTTGATGTCACCGGCTTCTGATTTTTTGTCGAGGTGCATCAGCGCCAAGTAGCGCCCGGCGTTGTCTGCTGCGTCCAGCACTGCGCCTTGCACCGGCAAACCGGCTTGGGCAATGAGCCGTGTCAGGCGTGCCACAAACAGCGCATCCACCAAGCCCAGCCGCAGCGACAGGTGCGCCGCCATCACCATGCCCGCGCCCACGGCTTCGCCATGCAGCCATTGGCCGTAGCCCAAACCGGCCTCGATGGCATGGCCAAAGGTGTGACCAAAATTCAAAATGGCACGCAGGCCAGACTCGCGCTCGTCTTGCCCCACCACCCAGGCTTTGATCTCGCAACTGCGCTTGACCACCTGCGCCAGCGCAGCGGGTTCACGCGCCATGACGTCAGTCATGTGCGCCTCAAGCCAGGCCATCAAAGCCATGTCGGCAATCGGGCCATATTTGATGACTTCAGCCAAGCCCGCGCTGAGCTCCCGGGCTGGCAGGGATTTGAGCGTGTGCAGGTCGCAGACCACTTTGAGCGGCTGGTAAAAAGCGCCAATCATGTTTTTGCCCAGCGGGTGGTTGATGGCGGTTTTGCCCCCCACCGACGAATCCACCTGCGCCAGCAAGGTAGTGGGCACTTGCACAAACGGCACACCGCGCATGTAGCTGGCCGCGGCAAACCCGGTCATGTCGCCCACCACACCACCGCCCAGCGCAAACAGCGTGGTTTTGCGGTCACAGCCGTGCTGCAGCAGCGCGTCAAAAATCAGGTTCAGGCTTTCCCAGGTTTTGAAGGCTTCGCCATCAGGCAGCACCACGGTGTGCACCTGCGGGTATTTGCCGCTCAAGGCTTTTTGCAACTGCGCCGCATACAGAGGGCCGACCGTGGTGTTGGTCACAATCAGTGCGCTTTGGGCGGCGGGCAGCTCGGCGTAGCTCAAGGGGTTGTCAAACAGCGAGCCACGGATGGCAATGTGGTAGCTGCGTGCACCTAAGTCAATCAAAACAGTTTGAAGGTCAATGGAATTCATGGGCTTGAGTTTAGAGGGTCTGCGCCACAAACGGGTTGATGACCCGAACGCCCAAAGGCTGCTTCAAAGAGCCAGCATCTTCTGAATACAGTTTTTTGATGCCATGTTCAGCGCACACGGCAATAATCAACGCATCCCAAACTTGGTATTGATGCGACCCAGCCAGATTCCAAGCTGTTTCATAGGTGCCAACAGACACCCCCAGCACACGCGCAGCTTGCGCCCATACCGTCACAGTCTCCAAGGCCAGTGCGGGCGGCATGGTCTTTTTGCGCAACACCACCGCCAAATACTCACTCAGAACCTGCCCCGGCAAACATCCAAGCGAACTGTTGAAAAGCTGCGCCAACAATGTTTGTGCCACCTGTTGCTTCTCGGACGGTGCATCAAGCGCTGTGGCATAAACCAAGACATTGGTGTCTATCGCCCAAAGCGACTCATTCTTCATAAGCATCGCTACGCTCAAAGGCTTTGCCGTAAGGCGCAGTCATGCGAAAAGACAAGGCTTTGCGAATCAAAGCCGCATGGTCATCGTCACTGAGTTGCAAAGCAGGCAACTGCACCAATTTGAGAACGGGCTTGCCATACCGGGTCACCGTCAGCTCTTCTCCGGCAGCGACACGCGCCGCCACGGCAGAAAAATTGTGAATGACCTCTCTGGATGTCACTGCGTTCATGGTGTTTTCTTTCAGCGAAATTTGTAAAGCAAAGTGTAGAACAATTGACAAATTGAGCAGCGATGTCGGTGCGCTTTAACGTGTCAAGCAACAATGCTTCAAAGCGCTTTGAAGCCAGACAACTCCAACTGCATCGCAATCATGTTGACCAGGCTGGCCACTGACGGACGCCCGGTGTCCATGCTGAAATGCGCGGTCTCGCGGTACAGCGGGTCACGTTGGGCATACAGGTCGCGCAAGCGCTGCAGCGGGTCTGCCACCTGCAGCAACGGGCGATTTTTATCATGCCGCAAACGCCGAAAAAGCTCTTCAGGGTAGGAATTCAAATACACCACCCGCGTGCGCTGGTGCAAATGCTGGCGGTTGTCTGGCCGCAGCACCACACCACCGCCAGTGGACAGCACTCCGGCGCCAGACTGGGTGAGCTCATCAATGATTTGCGCCTCCAAGTCACGAAAACGCGCTTCGCCCTCGCGCTCAAAAAACGCCCGAATCGAGCAACCCAAGCGCTGCTCGAGCAGGTGATCTGAGTCCAAAAAAGGCAGCTGCAACTTGCGGGCGAGTTGCCGCCCCACAGTGGATTTGCCTGAGCCGGGCAGGCCGATGAGAGAGATCATGCTAAAGAACGTAAGGCACTCGCACATCCGGAGCGGATGGCGAAAAATCTTTGACATTGCGTGTGATCAGTAAGCGCTCCTGAACCTGCGCGGTCGCCCAAATAATGGCATCGGGTAACTTGATTTTTGTGGCTTTACGCAAAACCACAGCCTTCAATGCCATGTGCCCGTCAATGGGCACGACGGTGAAGGCACGCAAAAACTGGTCGACTACCTGCTGGTCATCGGGCGTGGTACCCACTTGTATTTCCATCCATGTGATAACGGAGATCGCTTTGTCCGAGTACAACGCCAGTTCCAACTTGGTTTGCCCCACCCCATTGAGGTAATCAATGATAATATTGGTGTCAAAAAGTGCCTTCACCACTCTTCCCGCAAACGTTCCTGATACGCCAAAGCGTCGATTTTTCTGGCCTTCCACGCCCCAAAAGCGTCCTCTGGTATCTCGGCAGTACTGAACATTTCAAGGTATTGAGACACCGCTTGACGAATCAATTCAGCACGGGACACCCGCTTGATGTCAGACAGGGCATCTAACGCCCGAATGTCTTGATCAGAAAACCCAACCAGTGTTCGTTTCATATCTAGCCCACCGTGATATCACTATTAGATATCTTATCAGCAAGAGAAAAAAACAGCATACCCATCCGCGTTCTGGCGTAAGTTGAATGCGTCAGTTGGCCGATGGCTGACCCGGCAAGGTCGCGAAAGCGGGCTTCACCCTCACACTCAAAAAACGCCCGAATCGAGCAGCCCAAGCGCCGCTCAATCACGTGATCAGAGTCAAAAAATGGCAGTTGCAGCCGTCTGGCGAACTGCCGCCCAACGGGCGATTTACATGAGCCGGGCAGGCCTATGAGGGTGAGCATGAAGTCGGCTGCGCGGCTGACGCAGCGCGTCAGAAGGAAGTAACAGACTTGGTTCCCGACGGCGAAGTCACCGTTACATCCACCAGCGACGTGGCGCAATCGGCCTCACCATTGAGCCGGACAAAGTGCTGTCCCGCATTGGGACTGTTGTTGACTGGTGAGTTGGACACCGACAACACCGCGCATTTGGCTCCAGAGGTGACCACCGCCCCCGCCACCGTGGTGTCGGTGGCCATGGCGTTGCCGTTGATGTCGGTGACGCTGACCGAGAACCCACCGACGGTACGCGCACCCGCCGAGGTGATGTTGGCCGTCGAACTACTCCAGGCAATGGTGACTTGCTGACGCACGCGGATCGCGCTGCTCCAGGTGCCATCGCAGGTGCCTGCCACCGACTTCACCACGCCCGTGTTGGCCGTGCAAGCGGTTGCACCGGTAGAACCCCCAGGGTAGGTTGGCTCGGTGACTTGTGCCGTGCCGTCTTCGTTATCGTCGCGGAACAGCACGCCCAGGTCGGTAAAGGTTTCGCCACTGTCCCAAATGTTGTTACTGTTCAGGTCAACAAACGCTTCTTCACCCTCCATGTAGGCCATGACCACCCCTCGCCCATTGCTTGGACGAGTGCCTTGGCTGCGGTAAGTGACCGTGCACAGCGAATCGGCATCGATGGAGCACGACCCCGTCACCAGACCATGCGAGGCCACGAAATTGACCACCGATCCGACCGGGATGGGGTTGCTTTGACGGTCCGCCACGCGCATCGTCAAGGTGGCCTGGGCGCCGTCGATGGACCAACCCTCGATGGCAAACTTGTCCGAGCTGAGCGAGACCTTGTTCTGCGCAGCCCGCCCAGTGGTCACAGTCACGTTGTTGGAAGCTGCAGTGACGGTACTGTTGCTCTTGAGGGACGCGGTGACCACCACCGGGGTGGGCACTGTGCCGGCCGACACCACCACTTGGGCCTTGCCCGCCGCGTCGGTGCTGACGGTTTGGTCGGCTGCGCTGCTAGCACCCCCCACCGAGAACGTGACACCGGCGCTCTTGGCCGTTGAACTCAAACTCATCACCACGTCCTGCCCCGACATGCCCGCGCCGGCGCTGTCAAGCACCTGGTACGTCAGGGTGGACTGCTTGACACCACCGCTGGTGGACGACAGCACCATCAAGGGCGCAGAAGCTCCCACAAAAACAAGGTTGGCCGCCTGAATCGCCGCAACCTGGATGTTGGTCTGCACAGTGGTGGCACCGCTGGCGCTGGCGGTCACCGTCACCGGCCCCGAACAAGCAGCTGTGGACTGGTAGGTGCTGGTGGCCACACCCAGGTTGTTGGTACTGGCCGATGCCGGGCTGAAGGTGCCACAACTGGCGGCAAAGGTAACACTGATCGATCCGCCCGACGGGGTCACGCCGTTGACCGTAGCTTGCACACTGACCGCGCTAGTCTGCAGCGCGTTGATGCTGGAAGGCTGGGCGCTCAGAGCCGCCAATGACACATTCGACGCCGTGGTTTGAAAGTCCACCGTCTGGCTCAAGGTACTGGTCGTCGTACCGCTGACCACCGTTGCACTGGCCGTCAGAGTGCCTGCATTGCCACTCAAGCCAACTGCGGAAATTTGAGTGCTGGCCACGCCGGATGTATTGGTCAGCACGGACGTCTGAGCCAACGTCGCCACCGCCGCATCGGCGGCAAACGTCACCAGCTTGTTGGCCACCGGCGCACCGGCAGCGTCCAGCAAGACTGCTTTAGCATACGCCACAGCCCCGCCGCCAATGGCGTTGCTGCTCAGTGCCGCCCCAGCGGCGTCAACCAGACTGAGGGTTAGCGTAGGGGCTGCGGCTGTCGCACCCGCTGCGGCCGAGCCCGCACCACTCAAGGGTGTGCCTGCATTACCCCCTCCGCCGCCACACGCCAACAGCGCAGCCGTCAGCCCCAACCCAGCCAAGAATCTCAAAATACGCATACAAACCTTCCTGTAACTCAATCTTGATAAAAACCTACCGCGCAGCTTTATCAGCCACCACCTTGGGCGTGATAAACACCAGCATTTCCGTCTTGTTGGCCACCTTCGAGCGGCTCTTGAACAGGTTACCTACACCAGGCAAATCGCCCAACAAAGGCACTTTGGTTTCGCTGTTGGTCTCTGTCATCTCGAAAATACCGCCAATCACGACCGTGCCGCCGTTTTCAACCAGCACTTGGGTTTGAACGTGTTTGGTATTGATCGCAAACCCTGCTGCTGTGGACTGCCCTACCGTGTCTTTGTTGACATCCAGCGCCAAAATGATGTTGCCCTCGGGGGTGATCTGTGGTGTGACTTCAAGACGCAAATTCGCTTTTCTGAAAGCTATGGATGTGGCGCCACTTGATGATGCCACTTGGTAAGGCAACTCGGTGCCTTGCTCAATCAATGCCTTGATTTGATCCGCCGTCACCACGCGTGGACTGGAAACCACTTTGCCTTTGCCATCAGCCTCTAAAGCTGACAGTTCCAAATTCAAAAAGCGGTTGGCTGCAGAGCTGAAGATGGACAAAGCAAAGCTGGCTGGGTTGTAGCCGTTTTGGCCAATGGCTGGCAAATTGACAAAATTCCCGGTTAAATCGACCGTGCCACCAGCGCCCGTGGTGGCCACCGCGTTGCCGTAATTGGTGCCAAAGGCCACGCTGTTGCCACCACCAATGGCGTAGCCGCCTGTTCCACCTTGCTGAGCACGCAAGTCTGCAGCGCCCAACTTCACACCCAGTGATCTGCCAAAGGTGTCTGAAGCTTCCACAATACGTGCCTCAATCAACACTTGGCGCGCAGGAATATCAAGCTTGGCAATGAGCTGCTGCACTTGCTCCAATTTGCTGGGAATGTCAGTCACAAACAGTTGGTTGGTTCGCGCCTCTGCAATCACACTGCCACGAGGGCTGAGCAAACGGGCATTGCCCGTGGCGGCACCTGTGGCCGTGCCAGTGGTCAGCTGGGTCGCAACTTCAGTGGCCTTGGTGTAGTTCATCTGAAAAGACTGGGTGCGCAAAGGCTCCAAGCCTTGCAAGGCCACTGCAGCTTCCAAATCAAGTTTTTCCTTGGTGTTGATTTCATCTTTGGGTGCGATCCACAACACGTTGCCGGTTTTGCGCATACCCAAGCCTTTGGATTGCATGATGATGTCCAGCGCCTGATCCCAGGGCACATCTTGCAAACGCAAGGTCACCGTGCCAGTGACTGAATCGGAGGTGATGACGTTGAAATTGGTGAAGTCGGCAATCACCTGCAACAGTGAGCGAATTTCGATGCTCTGAAAATTCAATGACAGTTTTTGACCATTGAACCCGACACCTTGTGTGAGTTTGGTGGTATCTACCTTGACAGGTTTGACTTCCACCACAAACTGGTCGTCACTCTGGTAGGCGCTGTGAACCCAGTCACCTTGTGGCTCAATCACCATGCGCACTCTGTCGCCCACCTGGAATGTGCTGACGGTTTTGACAGGTGTGCCAAAGTCCGCCACATCCAGACGCCTGCGTAAGCCCTCTGGCAGCGTGGTTTTCATGAACTCCACCACCAGGGTTTGACCTTGCTGGCGAATATCAACCCCCACCTGGTTGTTAGGTAAAGACACCACCACTCGGCCTGAGGCAGCGTCGCCACGTCGAAAATCCACATCGCGCAACGGCTGTGTGTCGCGGCTTTGGACTGGCGCAAACACTTGCACCGCCGAAGCGGGTGCGCTGCCGCTGACAGCGTCCAGCACCACCAAAATGGACTTGCCCTGAATTTGAGTTTTGTAAGCGGTGGCTTGCTTCAGGTTCAACACCACCCTGGTGCGGTTGCCAGCCTGCACCACGCTCACAGATTTCAAATTGCCTTGATTCACATCCACCGTGGAGCGCCCCATGGCACTGACCACGTCAGGAAAGTCAAGCGCGATGCGTGCCGGGGATTGAACAGAAAAGCCCACGGGCTCGGCCTTGGGTGCCTCACTCAGGTCAATGCGTACCACCTCAGAGCCACCTTGAAGCGAGCCAGAAACAGACTCAATGGCAGTTTGTGCGTGTGTGACGGTCAACACCAGCAACAGCCCCAGCGAGACAGTCAACCGCTTGATGACGTTCAAGCCCAATAAATTTTTGTTCATATTCATTTTGACCTCTCTTGCAGTTGCAAGCTAGCAGTGCGTTCAACCCATTCACCCGCAGCGTCTTGCACCACTTCACGCAAAGTTATTTCTGTTTCTGTGATGTTCATGACACGACCATAGTTTTGACCCAAATGCTCACCCACGCGAACCTGGTAGAGCAATTTGCCCACCGTGACCAGCGCCACAGGTTGCCCAGCTTTGGTGAGATGCCCAACCAGCGCCATGGTGTCAAGTGGAAATTCTTCCAGCGGGTCTTTGCGTCTGGCCAGCTCTGGGGCAATCAGGGCTTGGTTGGACTGCGCGCGGCTGGAATCTTTGTTCAGCGCTTGGGTGAGTTTTTGAAGACTGAACGGCTCCAACTCTGACACCAAGGTGTAAGACTCGGGTTTGAACTGTTTAGGCTCAGAAATGGGTTTGACCTTGGGGTGAATTTGACTTTTTTGCTCATTCATCCATTGCTGAAGTTCAGACTCGTTGGCGGCACCGCAGGCTGACAACAACATGGCCACCGCACAGACACCCAACCACTTGGTGAGCTTGCTCATTTTTTCGCCCCCTTGGCCGCCATACGTTGCGCGCTGATTTCTTCAGAGTCGAGGTAGCGAAAGGTTTTGGCGGTGGCATCCATCGCCAACATGCCATCTTTAGCGGGCACGATGGTCATGTTGTTCAGGGTCACGATGCGCGACAGGTTCGCCACGTCGGCTGCAAAGTTGCCTATATCGTGGTATTTGCCGGTGACACGCACCGCAATCGGCAGCTCTGCGTAATAGTCTTTGACCACCACTTGGCCTGGCCGAAACAAATCAAATTGCAGGCTTCGCCCCAAGCCAGCTTGGTTGACATCAGATAAAAGGGCATCCATTTCTGCCTTGCTCGGCAACTGTTTCTCAAGCTGGGTCACATACAGCTGCACTTGCTCACGCTGCTTTTTCAAGGCATCAAGGTTGATGGCTTTACCCAGTTTGAGCTTGTATTCATCCCGCAAGGTCAGTTCTTTTTCTTGCTCGGTGGTTAGCGTGGTTTGGTTGTCACTCAGCCAAAGAAACCACAAGACGACCAAACAAAGCACGGTGACCGACACAAACACCAAGGCTCTTGGCAATACAGGCCAATTGGAAGGGTCTTTGGGATCGAGATTGCGAAACTGCTCAGCCAAGTCACTGAACCAGTCTTTCAGTTGAAAATTAAATTGAAGCTTGCTTGCCATGCTCATGCCTTTACTTGGCGGCTGGTGCGTTGGGCTTGGCTTTTTCGGCCTCGCTTGCACGCACCAGTTTGACCCGAATGTTGAAATTGGCCACTCGGCGCATGTCTCTGGGAGCCAGGGTTACGCTGGCAGCCACAATCTCTACCAGTTCAGGTCTGGCAAACCAGGGGGAATTCCCGCCCAAATTGCGCAGCAGCTCAGACACCCGCTCATTGGACTGCGCCACACCTTGAAATTGGACGTTTTGCCCGTCTTGACGCATGCTGGTGATGTACACCCCTTCTGGCAATTGCTTGACCATTTCGCTGAGCAAATGCACCGGCAAATTGCGATCCGCTTGCAAGTCTTCCACCGCTTGCTGACGGGCACGCAGAGCGGTGATTTCGGATTCAAGCCCAGCAATGTCCTTGATTTGCAGGTTAAATTGATCAATTTCGGTCTGCAAGGTTTGATTTTTGTCTTGTTGTGCTGTGATCTGCGCTTGAAACCACAAAAAGATCAAACCAGCCATCAAGCCACCCAACAACGCCGCAGCACCTAGGCTGGCGTTGAAGATGTCTTTTCGTTTTTTTCGGGCAATTTCCCGGTGCGGGAGCAGGTTAATCAGAATCACTGCAAAAACCTCCGCAAGGCCAAACCACAAGATGTCAGGTACGAAGGCGCTTCACGCAACAGCTTGGCTTGGCGCACGCCGTCGGCAATTTCCATGCCTTCGAATGGGTTGGCCACGGCGCAGTCAAAGCTGGTTTGCTTGGTCACCGCCTCAGTCAAACCCGGCAGGGCAGCAGAGCCGCCCGCTAGCAATACTTTGTCAACTTTGTTGTGGGTGGTACTGGTAAAGAAAAACTGCAAGGCGCGGGCAATTTCTTGTACCAAGCTGTCCAAAAAGGGCTTGAGCACTGTGTCTGCGTAATCTTCAGGCAGCTCGCCACTGCGCTTTTTGCTTTCAGCTTCTTCTTGAGAAAACCCGTACTGACGCACAATCATTTGCGTCAACTGAGCCCCGCCAAACGCTTGATCGCGGTCGTATAAAACTTCGTCGTTGCGCAGCACTTGCATGCTGGTGGTCATGGCACCCACTTCGAACAAAGCCACAATGCTATCCACACCTTGGTTCGGCATGTTGCCAATCAACCGGGCCGTGGCCATGCGGCTGGCGTAAGACTCCACATCCACGATCACCGGCTTGAGGCCTGCTGCTTCGGCCAAGCCCTGAATGTCTTGCACCTTCTCACGCCGGGAAGCGGCAATCAACACTTCTACATCGCCCGAGGCATTGGCCACAGGGCCCAACACACAAAAGTCCAGACTGACCTCATCCAGAGGAAATGGAATGTATTGGTTGGCTTCGGATTCAACTTGAATTTCAAGCTCTTGATCACTCATTCCGCCGGGCAAAACAATTTTTTTAGTAATGACTGCAGAGGGAGGCAAGGCCATGGCCACATTTTTGGTTTTGGTGCCACTTTTGGCCACCAGTCGACGCACGGCATCGGCCACTTCGTCAAACTTTTCGACGTTGCCATCGGTGATCAGCCCCCGCTCTAGCGGCACGATGGCACAGGCTTTCAGCACCAAGTTGCCAGCTTTGTTTTGCTCAAGCTCCACCAACTTGACGCTTGACGAGCTGATGTCCAAGCCAAGCATGGGTGCCGGTTGACGGCTCAATAACGACCCCAGTGAAAACAAAACGATCCCCTCAACTTGATGGACAAACCGCCCAATACTTAAGAATTTACTTCAATACTATCAGCAGGCACATTGTCACGCAAAGATATTTGTGCCAAATTGTCACCGCAAGCGTTGCCAAATATTGACAAGCCACCCGCGCCCAAAATGCCAGTTCAGCCGCTCATTGCCACGGGTGTGGCATAGCTCCAAGGCGGGAATACTAACCTGTCCGACCTGTCAGGTTTCAATTTTTATAATGCGGGCGAATCATCTTCAGGTTTTTTATGCCCGCCAAAACGCCAACTGCTTCCAAAGAAGCGCCCCAAACCCCTGCCCGTCAGGCCAAACCTTCGCTTCATTGGGCTGTGAGAGGGGTTCTTTGGCTCATGGGGTTGTTCACTGCCGGTGTGCTGTCTGTGCTGCTGTTGGTGGGGATTGCCATGGCCATGGCGTTCCCCAACTTGCCCGATGTGTCAGACCTGTCTGATTACCGCCCCAAGCTGCCACTGCGGGTGTATTCGGCTGAAGGCACGTTGCTGGGCGAATTTGGCGAAGAGCGCCGCCGCTTTACCCGTGTTCAAGACATTCCCAAAGTCATGAAAGACGCTGTGCTGGCCATTGAAGATGCCCGCTTTTACGAGCACGGTGGCGTGGACTACAAAGGCTTGCTGCGTGCCGCCTTGGCGAATTTAGGTCGCATCAAGAGCCAAGGCGCATCCACCATCACCATGCAAGTGGCGCGCAATGTGTATTTGTCGTCTGAGAAAACCTACACCCGCAAAATTTATGAAATTTTGCTGACCTTCAAGCTGGAGCATTCCCTGACCAAAGACCAAATCTTAGAGATCTACATGAACCAGATTTTTCTGGGCAACCGCGCTTACGGTTTTGCAGCGGCCTCGGAGGCTTATTTTGGCAAGCCCTTGAGCCAAATCACGGTGGCTGAAGCGGCCATGCTGGCCGGGTTGCCCAAAGCACCCTCGGCTTACAACCCCATCAACAACCCCAAGCGCGCCAAGTCACGCCAGCTCTACATCATCGAGCGGATGCTTGAAAACAACTTCATCTCAGTCGACCAAGCCGATGCGGCCAAGCGCGAGGTGCTCAAAGTCAAACCCAACTCTGACAACACCGGCGTTCATGCCGAATATGTGGCTGAAACCGTGCGCCAGCTGATGTTTGCTCAATATGGCGAAGCCACCTACACCCGCGGGCTGAACGTCTACACCACCTTGCGCGCCAAAGACCAGGCGGTGGCTTACAGCGCACTGCGCCGCGGCATCATGAACTATGAGCGCAGACAGGTCTACCGCGGGCCTGAAAAATTCATCAGCTTGCCAGGCACACAAGCCGAAGTAGAAGACGTGATTGATGAAGCCCTGCAAGACCACCCTGACAACGGCGATGTGCTGGCGGCAGTGGTGCTAGAGGCCAACCCGAAAAAAATTCAGGCCATGCGCGCCAACGGTGAACTGATCGAGATCACCGGCGAGGGGCTCAAACCTGCGCAATCGGGCTTGTCAGACAAAGCGGCGGCCAACATCAAAATTCGCCGTGGTGCAATCATCCGGGTGGTACAGACGCCCAAGCAAACCTGGGAAATCACCCAATTGCCTGAGGTTGAAGGTGCGTTTGTCGCCCTTGACCCCCGCGACGGTGCCATCAAGGCCATGGTGGGTGGTTTTGATTTTGCCAAAAACAAGTTCAATCATGTCACGCAAGCGTGGCGCCAGCCAGGCTCAAGCTTCAAGCCTTTCATCTACTCAGCCGGACTTGAACACGGCTTGACCCCGGCCACCGTGATCAACGACGCCCCGCTATTTTTCAGCGCCGGTGTCACTGGTGGCCAAGCCTGGGAGCCGAAGAACTACGACGGCAAATTTGAGGGTCCCATGACCATGCGCCGCGGTCTGGCCAAATCCAAAAACATGATCTCCATCTGGATTTTGCAAACCGTAGGCGCCCAAAACGCGCAAGACTGGGCCACGCGGTTTGGCTTTGATGCAGACAAACACCCGGCCTACCTGACCATGGCCTTGGGCGCAGGCTCTGTCACGCCCATGCAAATGGCCACCGCTTATTCGGTATTTGCCAACGGCGGCTACCGGGTCAACCCCTGGCTGGTGGCCAAAATCACAGACCAAAACAACAAAATTCTGGTGCAAACCCCGGTACCCGTCATTGATGAGTCGTTGCGCGCAATCGATGCCCGCAACGCGTTTGTAATGGACAGTTTGCTGCAAGAGGTCACCCGCTCTGGCACTGCAGCCCGCGCCCAAGCCACGCTCAAACGCACTGACCTGTATGGCAAAACCGGCACCACCAACGACTCGATGGATGCCTGGTTTGCCGGTTTTCAGCCCAGCCTGGCAGCCATCACCTGGATTGGCTACGACACCCCCAAAAAACTCGGTGACCGTGAAACTGGCGGTGGCTTGAGCTTGCCGGTGTGGATTGATTTCATGAGCGAAGCCCTCAAAGGCGTGCCGGTCATGGAATACGCCGTGCCTGAAGGTGTGGTGAACTCAGGTGGCGAATGGTTTTACAACGAATATGCGGCGGGTGCGGGCGTGGCCAGCTTGGGGCTCAACGACAGCGCTGAAGGCGCCGCGCCGCAGGTGATTCCCCTTCCACCCGAGGATGAAAAAAAGAAAATTTTGGATTTGTTCAAAAACTAAAGGGGCAGCGTCACATTGAAAAGCTGAGGGCGTTGCCCGCTTGCTCGCTGGCGTAGCGTGACAGCGATGCAAAAAACTCACCCTGACCCTTGGTATCCATCCACTGCTTGCCATCATATTGATAGTGAAAACCACCGCATTTCGCAGCCAGCCAAATCTCATGCAAGGGTTTTTGCAAATTGATGACAATTTGGCTGCGGTTGGCAAACACCAAAGTGATCATGCCGCCGGTGCGCTGGTTGTCTAGGTCGACATCGGTGGTGTCGTTGAGGCGGTCGCAGCTGGTTTCTACCCCTTTGAGCACGCGCTCTGCCAAGTCCATGAATTCTGAGTCGGTCATTACAATTTCACCATGCAGTTGTTTCATCAAATTCTAGTGCGCACCGTTGCCCTTGGTGTCTGCACGGTTGCGTTAGGGGGCTGTGGTCAACAAGGCGCGCTGTACCTGCCGCCGTCCCAAGGCGCACCACGTGCCTCCTTGCCCGAGAGTTTGCGCCCCACCCTTCTTTCACCCCCAGCAGCACCCGCCGCCTCAGCCCCGCAAAATCAATGAGCCATTCCACCCTCCCCGGCCAACCTTTCATTGCTTACCAGAACGCCGAACTGTGCATGGAAGATGTGCCATTGGCCGACCTGGTGCAGCAGCACGGCACCCCCTTGTTTGCCTACTCCAAAGCCGGCATGTTGAGCGCACTGGCAGCCTACCAGCGCGGTTTTGCCGGGCGCCAAGTGCAAATTTGCTATGCCATGAAAGCCAATTCATCGCTCGGCGTGATTCAGGTCTTTGCCCAAGCCGGATGCGGCTTTGACGTGGTCTCGCTGGGGGAAATGACGCGGGTGCTGGCCGCCGGTGGCCAGCCTGAGCGCATCATTTTTTCTGGCGTGGGCAAAACACGGGCTGAAATGCGGGCGGCATTGCAAGCGGGCATTGGCTGCTTCAATGTCGAGAGCGAGGCCGAGCTTGACGTGCTCAACCAGGTGGCGCTTGACATGGGGCTGCGCGCGCCAGTGAGCATTCGCGTCAACCCCAATGTCGATCCGCAAACCCACCCCTACATTTCTACCGGTCTCAAAGGCAACAAATTTGGCATTGCTCACGAGCGCGTGGTGCACACCTACCAGCGCGCTGCAGCCCTGCCCGGCCTGCAGGTGCTGGGCATTGACTGCCACATTGGTTCACAAATCACCCAAGCCTCGCCCTACCTAGATGCCATGGACAGAATGCTAGACCTGGTGCAAGCCATTGAAGCGGCGGGGGTGCCCATTGCGCACATCGACCTGGGCGGTGGCCTGGGCATTGACTACCATGGTGAGACCCCACCCGCTGCCGACCAACTGTGGGCTCAGTTGCTGGCCAAGCTGGATGCGCGCGGCTTCGGCCAGCGCCATTTGATGATTGAGCCGGGTCGCTCCCTGGTGGGCAACGCTGGCGTGTGCCTAACCGAAGTGCTGTACCTGAAACCCGGCGAGCAAAAAAACTTCATGGTGGTCGATGCTGCCATGAACGACCTGCCCCGCCCCGCCATGTACCAGGCCTACCACCAGATCGTGCCGCTGCGCCAGCGGCCTGAGCCCACTCAAAGTTGGGAGGTGGTAGGGCCCATCTGCGAAAGCGGCGACTGGATTGGCCACGACCGCGCCTTGAATGCCCAACCCGGCGACCATCTGGCGGTGCTCTCGGCGGGTGCCTATTGCATGAGCATGTCAAGCAACTACAACACCCGCAACCGCGCTGCCGAGGTGCTGATCGACGGCAAGCGGGCGCAAGTGATCCGCGAACGCGAAAGTTATACCGATCAAATGCGTCTGGAACACCTGCTAGATGCTAGTTAAATAATAGCTACTTACGCTTATTTCATAAGCGCTAGAGGCATTTTTCTTATATAAAACCAAACCCGCCAACCGAGCAATGCACTCAATATGGCGGCGTAAACCGCCACCTCGGCAAAATTGTTTTTGCCAGCACGCATCCAGAAAAAATGCAACACAGCCAAGCCGGCTACCGCATACACCGCCTGGTGCACGCGCTTCCAAGTGGCCGCACCCAGCCACTTGATGGCACGGTTGAAAGAGGTCAACGCCATCATGCTTAGCAGCACAAAGGCGGTAAAACCGACCAAGATAAACGGCCGTTTGGCGATGTCTTTGGCCATGTCAGCCACCTCAAATCCCATGTCAAACCCGCTGTAACTGAGCAAGTGCAACACCACATAAAAATACACAAACAAGCCCATCATGCGCCTGAACCTGGCCAGCGCCGCCTGGCCAGTCAGCACCCGCAGCGGTGTGATGGCTAGTACCAGACACAAAAAGCGCAGCGTCCAGTCACCCGTGGCCCGCACCAGCGCTTCCGCCGGGTTGGCACCCAACTGATCAAACACAGCGCCCCAAACCAAATAGCCCAACGGCAACACCGCCAAACCAAACAGCACTGGCTTGGCCAGCGGGTGCAGGCACAGTGCCTTGAATGAAAACCCTGCCGTCACGCCCGCCGCCTTAAAAATTCTTTTTCAAATCCATGCCCGCATACAACTGCCCCACTTGCGCTTCGTAGCCGTTGAACAGCAGGGTTTTGCGCTTTTTGGCAAACAACCCGTCTTCGCCAATGCGCCGCTCGGTGGCCTGGCTCCAGCGGGGGTGGTCAACGTCTGGGTTCACATTGGAATAAAAGCCATATTCATTGGCTGCAGCTTTGTTCCAGGCGGTGGCGGGTTGCTTGTCAGTGAAGCGGATTTTGACCAGGCTCTTGCCACTCTTGAACCCATATTTCCACGGCACCACCAAACGCAGCGGCGCACCGCTTTGCTTGGGCAACACCTCGCCATACATGCCAAACGCCAGCAGCGTGAGCGGGTGCATGGCCTCGTCCAGGCGCAAACCTTCAACGTAGGGCCAGTCCAACACCCGCGCCCCGACACCGGGCATGGTTTTGGCATCAGCCAGGGTGACGAATTCAACAAATTTGGCACTGCCCAAAGGCTCCACTTTTTTGATCAGCTCAACCAATGAGTACCCCACCCACGGGATCACCATCGACCAACCCTCGACGCAACGCAAGCGGTAAATGCGCTCTTCCATCGGGCTGAGTTTGAGCAAGTCTTCCAGCGCGTACCGGCCAGGCTTCTTGACCAAGCCTTCAATGTCAACCGACCACGGGCTGGTTTTCAGGGTGTGCGCGGTGCGCGCCGGGTCGGCTTTGTCGGTACCGAATTCGTAAAAATTGTTGTAGCTGCTGGCGTGTTTGTAGTCTGTCACCTTCTCCAGACTCATCGCCCCTGGCACCGTGCTTTTGCCATGACCTAACGCAGGCAACTTGGCGGGTGGCACATAGCTTTGGGCCAAGGCCGCACGTCCAGCCCAAGAGGCCAGCGCCGCACCAGCTGCGCCCGTGGCCAGCATGCGCATCAGGTCGCGGCGTGATTGGTAGGCTGCCAGCGGTGTGATTTCGCTGGAGATTGGGTGAACAAAACCTGTGGATGAAGATGAGGTGTGCATGGTGTTTTTCCTTGATGCTGATCAGTCGCGCAAGCATAAAACTTCTTACAGTTTTTCACGCGCCAGGCACACCAAAGCCCTTGTTGGCCACCACCCCAGAAAAAAAAGGCAAGCTGCCCAGAGCAGCTTGCCTTTTTTAGACCCCAGTGAACTCAGTCACTTGGGCACAAGATCAACCCACAGTTTTCAGTGCAAACCGGCCACGTAGTCTGACACGGCTTTGATTTCGCGGTCATTCAACTTGGCGGCAACACCGGTCATGACCACATTGTTTTTACGCACGCCATCGCGGAAAGCGGTCAATTGTGCGGCGGCATAAGTGGCGTGTTGGCCACTCAAGCGGGGGTACTGCGCCGGAATGCCAGCACCGTTGGGGCTGTGGCAACCTGCACAAGCCGGGACTTGGCGGTCGGCAATGCCACCGCGGTAAATTTTTTCACCCAACAACACCAACTCTTTGTCTTGCGCCGCGCCGGGTGTGGCTTTTTTGGTAGTGACCCAATACGCAATGTTTTTCATGTCATCGTCACTCAACGCCGCTGCCATGCCATTCATCACAGCGTTTTCGCGTTTGCCAGCCTTGAACTCGGTCAACTGTTTGACGATGTACTGAGGATGCTGTTGCGCCAATTTGGGGTTTTCGGGAATCAAGGAATTGCCATCTGGTGCGTGGCAGGCGGCACAAATGGCGGTAAAGCTGGCTTCGCCTTTGGCCAGATCGGCCTTAGGTGCTGCAACTGCTGCGGCTTCGTTCGCAAAACTTGAAAAAACAGCGGTGGCCAAGGCGGCAGCAACGGTGAATGTGGCAATCAGTTTCATAAGTAGGCAGTTGAGTTGAAGGGTGTGGGGGAAAACCCTGCAATTCTACAATGTAGCCATTCAACTCTGTGCCCACCATGATTTCAATCTCACCGCCCACCTCTGCAAATTTGTCACACCAGGGGGCCAACACCAGCGTGAGCGTGACCCCAGCGCTGGCACTGGGGTGGTTGCACACCGCCAAATTTCTAACCACTGCGCCGCAACTGCAGTTTTTACCCGCGCTCGATGTGCCAGAAATCGCCTTTGTAGGGCGCTCCAATGCAGGTAAATCCACCTGCATCAACACCCTGACACAGCAAAAGCAACTGGCTTTTGCCTCTAAAAAACCTGGCCGCACCCAGCACATCAACTTGTTTGCGTTGGGCAAACAAAGTGTCACCGACGCGGTGTTGGCCGATTTGCCTGGCTATGGCTACGCCGCTGTCCCCAAACAAGACAAGATTCGCTGGCAGCAGGTCATGGCCAACTACCTGGTCACGCGCGAAAACCTCAAAGCCATTGTGCTGATGTGCGACCCCCGTCACGGTCTGACCGAGCTTGACGAAGTGCTGCTGGAGGTGGTGCGCCCGCGGGTTGAGGAGGGCTTGAAGTTTCTGGTGATCTTGACCAAGGCCGACAAACTGACCCGCGCCGAGCAAACCAAAGCCCTTCACATCATGAAACTCAACGCTGGCGGGGGCGAAGTACGTCTGTTTTCAGCCACCAAACGCCAGGGCATTGACGACGTAGCCACCTTGCTGTGGCAATGGGCGCATCCGGCAGAGGTAACTGAAGTGCCCAGCGACACCCCCACACAAGCCCCCATTGCTGCGGATTAAGCTATAATTTATATAGCTATTAGCGCTTTATACATAAACGCTAGAGCCTATTTTTACGTATAAATTTCAGCCTCATCAGCAGGCCGGTCTTTGAACCGTTTGTGCACCCAGTAATACTGCTCGGGCATGGCATCGATGTAACTTTGCAGGTGCTGGTTCATCAGTGCGGTGTCTATCAGCGCATCGTCACCTGGAAAGTGGGTCCAGGCCGGCAACACCTGCACGTCGTAGCCCGCATCCGTCATGCGGGTCACCACAGGCACCACCTTGGCACGCCCGAGCTTGGCAAAGCGCGACAAAGACGGCACGGTGCAGGCCTGCACACCATAAAACGGCACAAACACCGACTCATGCGGCCCAAAATTCATGTCGGGCAACAGGTAAAGCACATCCCCCTGGCGCAAGCTCGACACAATCGTTTTCACGCCCTCGACCCGGCCAAACAAACGCCCTGAGGTAAAGCGTTGGCGGCCACGCAAAATCCAGGCGTCTGCCACCGGGTTGGCCTGCGCGGTGTAAATGGTGGTGAAGTGGCGCGGCAGTTGCTGTGTGAGCGCCGTCCAGCCAGCATCCAGACCCACAAAATGCGGGGCAAAAATCACCGTTGGGTCTTGGCCGCTGAGTTCGCTGACCGCGCCCGTCAAATGCAGGCGCTGGCGCAACACCCGTTCAGAGCCATGCCAGAGCCAACCCCGATCCAGCCACGCCTGGGCAAAGCGCACAAACACCCGGCGTGACAACGCCCGCACCTGGGTCGGTTCAAGCCCGGCAAAACACAGCCGCAGATTGGTTTGCACCACGCGCCTGCGCGACCCCACCACGGCATACAGCAGCCACCCCAGCAGGTGTCCCAAAGCGCGCACCCATGCCAGCGGCAACCACGCCAGAGCGCGCATCATGAGCAAAAAAAAGCGGGTCGTCATGACTTCAAGTCCATCTATTCAAAGCAGCTCACGCGGCTGTTTGTAACGTGCATAGCCCCACAAATACTGCTGTGGACACTGTCGCACCAAGCCCTCCATGGCTTGGTTGATGGCGCTGGCAGCCTCTTCCAGGCCGGTGGGCAGCGTCTCTGGCAGTGGCTGCACATGCACCCGAAAGCCTTGCCCCGAAGGCAGACGCTCGCCCCACGCCAGCAGCACACAAGCCCCGGTTTGCTGCAGCAAGCGCACCGACAAGGTCATGGTATAGGCCGGTGCGCCAAAAAATGGCACCCACACCCCCATGCCCCGCGGCGGCACTTGGTCTGGCAGCAAGCCGACCGACTCGCCGCGTTTGAGCGCTTTGATCATCTGCTTGACCCCGGAGAGCGTGGTGGGCGCGGTCAGCAAACCCGGGCGCTGACGCGAGGCCTGCACCACGGCACGCAGCCAAGTCTGACGTGGCGGGCGAAACAGCACTGTCATGGGTTTGCCAGCGGCGGCAAAGCGCTGGGCGTAAGCCTGGGCAGTGATCTCAAAGCAGCCCAAATGCGGTGTCAAAAACACAATGCCGCGCCCCTGCGCCAAAGCTGCCTCCACATGCTGGGCGCCCGCCCACAACACGGGCACTGGTGAGCCCAACCACAAGCGCGGCAGCTCCAGCACCAACTTGCCACTCTCGCCCACCGCCGCCCGAATGCTGCGCCAGGGCAAGCCGGCCAGCCTGGCGTTGGCCAAAAAACGGCGCCGGTAGACCCCCGACAAGCCAAACGCCAGCCAGCCCAACACCCAGCCTTTGGCGTGCAGCAGCCACAGCGGCAGGTAAGACATGATTTTGAAAAGGGTGGTCATGGGCTGAGATAAACTATGCGCTGTCGCCGAGTTACAGAACTACTTGCAGGGCGACACACACTTTCGGCTGCCCTAAAAGACGCCATTGTGCCTTGTCAAATCATTGACACCTCTGCTAAAGCGTTCGCTGAAAGCCCCCAAAAGCCAAAGCAACGCAAACCCTGTTGTTTTATTTTTAGGAGCTTTTCAATCATGTCCAACGACTTTCTTTTCACTTCCGAATCCGTCTCTGAAGGCCATCCCGACAAGGTGTCTGACCAAATTTCAGACGCCATTTTGGATGCCATCTTCAAACAAGACCCTAAGTCACGGGTGGCCGCCGAAACCCTGTGCAACACCGGCTTGGTGGTGCTGGCCGGTGAAATCACCACCAACGCCAATGTGGATTACATCCAGGTGGCGCGCGACACCATCAAGCGCATTGGCTACGACAACACCGAATACGGCATTGACTACAAAGGCTGTGCCGTGCTGGTGGCCTACGACAAGCAAAGCAACGACATCGCGCAAGGCGTTGACCATGCGTCTGACGACCACCTCAACACCGGCGCTGGCGACCAAGGCCTGATGTTTGGCTACGCTTGCAACGAAACCCCTGAATTGATGCCCGCCCCCATTTACTACGCGCACCGCCTGGTGGAGCGCCAAGCCCAGTTGCGCAAAGATGGCCGTCTGCCGTTTTTGCGCCCGGATGCCAAGAGCCAGGTCACCATGCGCTATGTGGACGGCAAACCGCACAGCATTGACACCGTGGTGTTGTCAACCCAGCACAGCCCCGAGATGAGCCTGGGTAACCGCATGACCGATGCGTTTTACGAAGCCATTCGCGAAGAAATCATCAAACCCGTGTTGCCCAAAGAATGGCTCACGGCTGACACCAAGTACCTCATCAACCCCACCGGCCGCTTTGTGGTGGGGGGACCGCAAGGCGATTGCGGCCTGACCGGTCGCAAGATCATTGTGGACACCTACGGCGGCGCTTGCCCACACGGTGGTGGTGCCTTCAGCGGCAAAGACCCCAGCAAGGTAGACCGTTCGGCCGCCTACGCCACCCGCTACGTGGCGAAAAACATTGTGGCCGCGGGCTTGGCGCGCCAGTGCCAGGTGCAAGTGGCCTACGCCATTGGGGTGGCCAAACCGATGAACGTGACGGTGTACACCGAAGGCACGGGCGTGATTCCTGACGATGAAATTGCGGCTTTGGTCAACATCCACTTCGACCTGCGCCCACGCGGCATCATCCAGATGCTTGACTTGCTGCGCCCGATCTACGAGAAAACTGCGGCATATGGCCACTTTGGCCGTGAAGAGCCCGAGTTCACCTGGGAGCGCACCGACCGCGCCGCTGCCTTGCGTGCCGCGGCTGGCCTGTAACCCGCGCACCGCCCACCCTGCCCATGAAGCTGCAAACACAACGCTGGATTGACCGCTGGGTGGGTCAGGCCTTGTGTGCAGCGGTGTCGCTGTGGGCAAGGCTTTGGGGCAACAAGGTGCAAGTCATGCCCCAAGCGCCGCGCCATATTCTGGTGATCTTGTTATCTGAAATGGGCAGTGTGGTGCTGGCCGGCCCGATGTTTGCCGCCCTGCGCCAGCGCTACCCCAGCGCCACGGTGCACGTGTTGCAGCTCAAAAAAAACCAGGAAGTCGCCAAGCTGTTGGGCTTGGCCAAGTCAGAGCACCTGCATGCCCTTGACGACAGCGCAGGCCTGGGGCTGCTGGGCGACATTTGGCGTGTGAGCCAAACCCTGCGCGCCTTGCCGCTGGACGCGGTGATTGACTGCGAACTGTTTTCCCGCATCAGCAGCTTGATGAGCTACCTCTCTGGTGCGCCGCTGCGTGCTGGCTTCACCCCGCACACGCAAGAAGGTTTGTACCGCGGCAGCTTCATCAACCGCGCCATTCCCTACAACCCCTACCAACACATCACGCAACAATTTTTGTCGCTGGTGGACGCGCTGGACGATGCCGCCATGCCGCGCCACAAAGCGGCACCGGTGCGCGCCTTACCCTCTGACACCTGTCTGTCAGTGCCTTTTGACGCCGCCGAGCTGACCCGCTACCGGCAAAAAATGCATGCCGACCACCCCACCCTGGCTGGCCGCCAAGTGGTGCTGCTCTACGCCGGAGGCGGCTTGCTGCCCGAGCGCGCCTGGCCAGCATCGCATTACGCCCAGCTGGCCAAAGGCTTGGTGGATGCGGGTCATGCCGTGGGGCTGATTGGCCTGCGAGACGATGCCGCGCTGGCCAGCCAACTGCGTGCAGACGTGGCCAGTGAGTTCTGCGTGGATTTAACCGGCTACACCAAAAGCATTCGCGAGTTGCTGATGCTGTTTCACGCCGCCCAGCTGCTCATCACCAACGACGGCGGTCCCGGCCACTTTGCCAGCCTGACACCGATTCAAACCATGGTGTTTTTCGGCCCCGAAACCGGTCGCCTCTACGGCCCGCTGGGGCCGCGGGCCCGCGTGCTTGAAGCTGGTGTGGCGTGTTCACCCTGCCTGTCTGCCTACAACCACCGGCAAACTTTTTGCGATGGTGACAATCAATGCCTAAAACGCCTACAGCCCTTACCAGTGTTGCGTGAGGCACTACAAATATTAAATCAAACGGTTCCATCCCAAGCAGACTGCAGCCACGCCGCCTTAGGTTCTGAACCGGTTCTTCACGCATGACACCTATCAGCAGCTGGTCTGAGCGCGCCTTCCAACTCGTCGAGTGGCTGAAAACCTTTCGCTACATCAAGTTCGGCTTGGTGGGTGCCAGCGGCACGGTGGTCAACATGGTGGTACTGTTTGTGGCGCAGGAGCATCTGTTTGCCGCCATTGCCAACCCGCGCCAGCGGCTCTATGCCTCGCTGGCACTGGCCATCAGCGTGGCCACCGTCAACAATTTCACCTGGAACCGGTTATGGACCTGGGCCGACCGGGTGCAAGCCGCGCACGCCCACCACACCGAATTGGCGCACACCCGCTTTTCAGTCATCAGCGGTCAGCTGGGTCGCTACGCGCTGGCCTCGTGGTTGGGCATTGGGCTGCAATATGGCCTGACGCTGTGGCTAGCGCATTCGTTGCACTACCTGGTGGCCAATGTGCTAGCCATTGTGGTGGCCAGTGTGAGCAACTTCCTGGCCAACGACCACTGGACCTTTGGCCACCGCAAGCCCCAAAAACCCGCCGCGCACCCTGATAATTCCGGCTTGTAATCAACTGCGGTGCGCATTGCGTTGCCCACGGTTTTGATTGGCCTTTGCATGGAGTTTTTCAGATGACATCACCCCGATTTGCCCCTGTTTTCATGGCTTTGAGTGCCATGCTGTTGAGCGCCTGCTCAACCTCGGCCTGGTATGAATCGATGCATCAAGCGGCGGTGAACCAATGCGAAGCCCAAGCGCCTGCCGCCCGCAAAGACTGCCTGGCCAAGGTTCCCACCCAAACCTACGACAGCTATGCCAAAGAGCGCACGGCCAAATAAGCCCACGCTGGGCTGGCTGGCGCTGCTGTGCCTGGCCGTGGCGGTGTACCTGCTGGGGCTGGACGGGCAATATGTGCCCACCAATGGCGACGAGCTGGTTTACACCCATATTGCCCGCTTGACAGCGGCCAGCGGGCAATGGCTGCCCCTGGTCTCAGAGCTTGATCACATGCGCAACACCAAGCCGCCCATGCTGTTTTGGCAGGCCATGCTGGCCGGAGACTGGGGGCAGCACTGGACCATGGCCGCGCTGCGCGCGCCCAGCGTGGCCTACACCTTGCTGCTGGCAGGTGCCATTGGTTTCACGGTGCAACGCATCAGCCGAGACACCCATCGCGCCCTGCTGGCGGCCTGCATTTACCTGGCTTTTTTCTGCACCTTCAGGTTTGGCCGCACCTACCTGACCAGCGCGCCTGAGACCTTTTGGCTCAGCCTGCCGATGTTTGTGCTGCTGTGGCGCTGGCTGCAGCATGCTGATGCGGCGCAGCGCAGTGAACCAGACCGCAAGCCCCCACCCCAACCCTCCCCCAAAGAGGGAGGGAGTGAAGTCAATCAGTCTATGGAAGTGACTCCTTCCCCTCATGGGGGAAGGCTGGGATGGGGGCTGGCCGCAGAACCCAAAGGTCTGAGCTGGCAGGTACACGTCGGGCTAGGGCTGGCTTTGGGTGTGGGGTTGGCCTACAAATCGTTTGCACTGATTGCCCCGGCAGCAGCCACGCTGTGGTGTGCCTTGCTGGTGACCCAATGGCCTGTGCGCTGGCCCCAAGTCATTGATGCCACCTTGAAAGTGAGCTTGAGCGCCGTCATGGCACTGGGGATTTTTGGCCTGTGGTTTGTGCTCGACCCCGACCCAGCCGCAGTGTGGCAAGAATTTGTGCTGGCTGAAAACGCGGGCAAGATGAGCAACAGCGCCGGCTACTGGCACACCGCTTTGTTTGGCGGCGGCTTCAGCATGTGGGCACAGACATTGGGTTATGCGCAGAACGCTGGTTTGCTGGCCTTTGTGGTGTTGGGGGGCATGGTGCTGGGTGCGCGTCAGGTGTGGCGGCACGGTGTGCGCCTGTGGCACAACCAGCTGACCCCTGTGCAGGTGTTGTGGGTGTGGCTGGCGGTGTGGTTGCTGGTGTTCACGTTGCCCAGCCAGCGCTCGGCGCGCTATCTGATTCCGGCCATGCCGGCACTGGCCATGCTGCTGGCGCTCTATTGGCAGCGCATTGGCCGGCTGTGGTTTGTGCCGTCGCTGCTGTTGTGCGGGGTGTTTTTGGCATTTTTGGGGCGCATTGCCTGGGCGCAATTTGTACTGAATTTAGGCAGTACAACTGAGGTGGTCTGGAGCCTGATGGCAACGGCTGCTGGCTTAAGCGTTGTGCTAGCGGGCTTGATCCAACCCGCCTGGACACGCGCTTGCACCCTGGCCGCAACGCTGGGGGTGTTTGCGCTGTTTGGCCTGGCCACCGCGCCACTCAACGGGGCGGCCGGGCACTACAGCGAAACGGTGCTCAGGTCGCTCACGGCGCAGCGGGTGGCAGTGCCCAGCAGCTTCAACGGCCAGTTTGAGCGCTTTGAATTTGTCTTGCCAGGCAACCGTTTTTTGCCCTATGACGGGGATGGCCGTGCTAGCTTATCAAGAGCTGACAACGCTTTATTTCTAAGCGATTTGCTTGAAAAACATGATGCAGTGGTGTGGCTGCAAACCGCTGATGAAGCAACCGAGCCGCTGTGCCTGCCAAAGTGCACCGTGCTTGGCCAACGTTGGGAAGTGAAAGGCCGCCACGCCAGCGGCGAGATCACCTGGGCCAACGTGTGGTACCCACAGCAATGGTTGCTCAGACGCGAGTGGCTGCTGCGCAAACATCAACAATAAGCAGGTGGCCGCAAGTCAGCCCCCCATCTCTGCCTTTCCTGCCTTCCCCCAAAGAGGGAAGGAGAGCATTCAAACCCGGCGTTTTGGCATCAACCGGCGCAGCAGCACAGCGTGCAACACCAACCACAGCCAGGGGTCAAGCATTGCATCCCAAACATTGCCACTGGGCAACCGTAAGCTCACAAAAAACCCTAGCGCCAAAGCCAACACCCACGCCAGTCGGTGCGCGCGGTAGCCGCCCAGCATCCACCACAGCGCCAACACCGCAGCCACCGCCATCAGCGCCGCCGGGCTGAATCCCCAGGCGTACACCGACACTGGCCACCAGGCCAGCATGTCGCCCAGCAGCACCCAGCCCAACAGCACACCCGCGAAAGTGAGCAAGGTCGTGGGCCAGTTTGATGTGCGGCTGTGCCCAGCAGTGAACGCCGCATAGTCCTGCATCGAGCGTGCTGGCAGCACCCAAGCCAGCGCCAGCAGCACGGCCATCACGCTGGGCGACTGAAAAGCCAGCCCCAACCCAAAAGCAACCGACTGTGACCCCGGCCACAGCGCCCACAGCAGCAGCATCCCAGCCCCCATCCCCCTCACGCCAGGGTGCAATCGCCGCCCCACGCGCCAAGTCAATGCCGCCAGCAGCAGCCCCCAAGCAGCATGCAGCGCCCAGCGTGCCACGCTCGGGTCTGGCAGCGCAGGCGCCGTGTGGTTCACCAGCCATTGAAAAAATGTCATGTCCACGGCAAGTTACCTCTGGCTCACACCAAAGCGTTGCCAGGCCACACGCTGACGCTGGTCGGTGTAGCTCACCCACAGACTGTCGTCTGCCCAGGCCAGTGCTGGGTAAGAAAACTCTTGCGTGCCGCTGCCGTGCGCCAGCGCCTGCAGCGGCAGCCACTGCTGGCCGTTGACCGACTGGCTTAAATCCAGCAGCGTGCGCGAATGCGCCGACGTGTTGTGCGCCAGCACCATGCGCCCTGGCGCTAGCCCCAAGCCAGCCACCGAGGCATCGGGGTTGACCAGCGCCAGGTCGGGCAAATCTTGCCAGTGCTGGCCGCCGTCTTGCGTTTGCGCTACCGTGACGCGGCCCTCAGGGCGCTGGTCGCGCATGAAAGCCAGCCACTGCTGGGCAGACTGCATCACCAGCGTGGGTTGCAGCACATGGGTGCGCCTTGAGATGCGCACCATGCCTAAAAACTCGCCTCTGGCACCGAAGCGCAGCGCCAGCGGAATTTTCAAGCCCAGCTCAAAATGCACCGGCAACACCATGCCACCGTCTTGCAAGGGCAGAGGCGCAGTGCGTACCAGGTGGCTGATGTTCCAGCCCCAGGCCAGTGGCAACACGCGCACTGGCTTGAAGGTCAACTCAGCCGCTGCCGCGCTGGCACTGCTTTGGCGCAGTTGAACAATGCGGCTGGCCGCCCAGCCGCCGGGCCCCGTAGCCACCACAAACAGGTGTACTTGGTGGTCAGCATCCAGCCAAGCCACCGGGTTGCCAATGCGGCGCACGCCAAAACCCAGCGCTTGCCCCAGCGCCTGGCGCTCCACCACAAACCGTGCGGCTTGCCACTGTTGGCTGGCACGGTCAAAGCCCGCCACGGCAATGCCAATGTCGGGCGCACTTTCTTTGGTGCCGGCAAACCAAAACGCCAACACACCTTGCGCCGCATCGGCTGGCATGGCCAGCAAACTGCTGGCATGTGCGGCGGGGGTCTGGGGCGGCATGGGAATGTGCCCCTGCGCTTGCAGCACCAGGGGTTGATCACCCGGTGCAGACATGGCGGGCCAGCGGGCTTGCGCCGGTGCGGGCTGGGTCGGTCGCCATGCTGCATCCACACCAGCCAGCGCCAGCACAAAGACAGCACCCAAGGCCAGTCTGACCCAGGCGTTTCGCAAAACACTTTGGCGTGAAGAAATAAACATGCAAATAGATTGAAGTTGCAAGATGCGTGCAACACGCAATGTGGCGTGGATTGTCGCCCAACCGCAATGGCGTTGTTGCGCGCTTTCAGCGGCAACTTCAAAGCCATAATCGCCCCCACACCAAACCGCCAACACCGATCAAACCGATGCACCGCACCATTTTTTCCACCCCCATCGTCAACACTTTGCTGCGTGCTTTTTCGGTGTTTTTTTTGCGGTTAGCGGGCTGGCAGGTGTTGGGAAGTTTGCCCCCGGAGGCGCGAAAAAGCGTCTTCATTGCCGCCCCACACACCAGCAATTGGGACCTGCCATACACCCTGATGGTGGCTTTTTCACTGCGCCTGAATGTGTATTGGATGGGCAAGGCCAGCATTTTCAATTTTCCGTTTGGCCCGCTGATGCGCTGGCTGGGTGGCATCGCTGTAGACCGCTCCAAAGCCAACAACCTGGTGGCCGCTTCAGCCCAAGCCCTGCAAGAAGCGCATGGGGCGCTGCAATTGATCGTGCCGCCGGAAGGCACGCGCAGCAAGGTGCCCCACTGGAAAACTGGCTTCTATCACATCGCCGTGGCAGCCCGGGTGCCCATTGTGATGGCCTACATGGACTACCACCGCAAAATCAGCGGCCTGGGGCCGGTCTTTGTGCCCTGTGGCGACCTGGAAGCCGACATGATCAAAATCAAGGCGTTTTATGCGCCATTTCAGGGCAAAAACGCCACGCAGTTTGAGGCAGATTAACGATCTGTTGGTTGATACCGCCCAGCACTCAGCGCGGTGAAGCTTCGTTTTTAAGCTGCTGGCGCAGGGCAGCGTAATCAGGCACCACGGTGCGCACGGTGTCCCAAAAGCGGGGGCTGTGATCCATCACCCGCAAGTGGCTCAGCTCATGCGCCACCACGTAATCAATCACCGAGGGGCGCAAATGGATCAGCCGCCAGTTGAGCCGAATGGAGCCATCGGCTTTGGCACTGCCCCAGCGCGTACCAGCGTTGCTCAGCGCCAGTTTTTTCCATTGCACACCCAGCAGCGGGGCAAAGTGGTTGAGCCGCTGCTCAAAATACGCCTTGGCTTGGCGCATCAGCCAAGCCTGCGCGGCATCCTGAATTTGCTGTGCCGTGGCGGTGTGGGGCAGTGCCAAACGAAGAACTTGTGAGACGCCAGCGCAGGCAGCACTTTGAGCCGCATCAGCGCTGAGCAGCTCGGCACCCGCAGCACCTACCGCCTGACGTGAATCAAGCTGCAGCCGAATCGGCTGCCCCAGGTAGCCCAGCGTGGCATCGTCTTGCCAGACGATTTCTTGCGCCGACAGACGCGCATGGCGCTCACGGGTTTCTTGCAGCTTGCGCACAATCCATGCAGCTTTGGCCTGCAAGGCGGCATCGACGTCGGCCAACAGCACCCATTGCGGCGCCTTGACCGCCAAGCCCTCGGCACTGACGCTAAAGCCAATGCTGCGGCGGCTGGCGCGCTTGAATTCAAAAGCCACCCAGGCGTGCCCCAGGCGCATCTCGCGGTTGGCTCTGGGGTGGCGAAAATGCGTACCTTGCAACGCCGAACGAATGGGTGCAGAGTAGTCTGGGTTTGGCACAACAGCCGTTTTTGGCAATTTTCTTGAACTTTTATTGATAGCGCCTTGCGCTTGATTATCAAGGTCTAGAGGCTGATTTGATTCAAATAAATCAAGGGTAAAGCGCAGCAAGGGGTGCATGGGCGAGCGGGGACCTCAAACAGCGGGATAGGCCTCGGGGTCAATGCGGCGCAGTTCGGCCTCAATCCAGACCTCCACTTCACGCATCAGTGCCTTGGGGTCACGGCCGGCGCTCTCAATGGGCGCACCAATCGACACTGTCACCACCCCGGGTTGTTTGGTAAATACCTCTTTAGGCCAGCAGCGCGCCGTGGCCACTGCAATCGGCACAATGGGCGCGCCCGCTTGCACCGCCAAACGGGTGCCAGCCGTTTGGTAGGTGCCATTTTCACCGCGCGGCAGGCGCGTGCCTTGTGGAAACATGATGACCCAGGTGCCCTGCGCCAGCAACCGGCAGCCCTGTGCCATGATGTGTTTCATGGCTTCGGTGCGCGATTCGCGGTTGATGTGAATCATGTCAAGCCGCGCCATCGACCAGCCAAAAAACGGCACTTTGAGCAGCTCGCGCTTGAACACAAAAGCCAACGGGTGCGGCATCAAGGTGGGCAGCAGCAGGGTTTCCAAGGTGGACTGGTGATTGCTGAGCAACACCGCGGCACTGGTTTGACCCACGGGCAAATTCGACAACCCAAGCACGTTGATCTGCACGCCCAAGATCTTCCGGGTGCCCCAGATCACCACACGAAACCAGCTCACGGCTGTCCACCAGGCACGGGTACGGGGTGGCCACAGCGACACCAGCAACACCGCCAGCGTCCAGGGGATGACGGTCACCACCATCCAAAGCAGATGCAAAACAGAACGGAACATGCTTTAAAAATACATAAGAAATAAGCCTCTAGCGCTTATAAATAAAGCGTAAATAGCTATAATAAATATAGCAAATAGACTCAGCTGACAGCCGTGTCTGCCCCCAGCAAAGCATCCACAAAGGCAGACAAGTTTTCATGCACCTGGGTATGCGCCGGGTATTCTGCGGGCAGGGGTTGACTGCCCAAGCCTGCAGCTTTGCCGGTCAACACCAAATGCGGCTCACACCCCGTCGCTACACCCGCAGCCAGGTCGCGAGCCGAGTCGCCCACAGTGGGCACGCCTTTGAGCCCAAAGCCATAGCGGTCTGAGATTTGCTCAAAAAGACCTGGGCTGGGTTTGCGACAGCGGCATTCTTCTGTGGGCGCATGTGGGCAGTAAAACACGGCATCAATGCGCCCGCCCACGGCGGCCAACATGGTGTGCATCTTGGCATGAATGTCGTTCAGGTCAGACACCTCAAACAAGCCGCGCCCCAGACCCGACTGGTTGCTGGCCACCACCACATGCCAGCCAGCATGGTTCAGCCGGGCAATGGCTTCCAAAGCGCCAGGCAGTGGCACCCATTCACTGGCGGTCTTAATAAAGTCCAGACTGTCGTGGTTGATGGTGCCATCGCGGTCAAGAATGACCAATTTGATCGGTGTCATGGCGTGCTTTCAGGCTGAGGTTCAGGCTGCCAAACGGGACAGATCAGCCACCTGGTTCATCACCCCATGCAGTTTTTTCAGCAGCCCCAAGCGGTTCAGGCGCAGGTCAGTGGCCTCGGCATTGACCATGACACCTTCAAAAAAGGCATCCACAGGCGCACGCAGTGCGGCCAAAGTTTGCAGCGCAGCGGTGTAATCCTGCGCGTCACACTGGGCTTGGGCTTGCGGCAGCACAGTGTCCATGGCGGCAAACAACGCAGCCTCTGCAGGCTCTTGCAGCAGCAGTGTGCTGACATGGGCGTCAACCTCGCCCGCTTTCTTCAGGATGTTGCTGATGCGCTTGTTGGCAGCGGCCAAGGCGGGTGCTTCGGGCAAAGCGGCAAAGGCGCGCACAGCTGCCAGACGTTTGGGCACGTCGCCCAGGCGCTGCGGCTTGAGCGCTAACACGGCATCAACTTCCTGGGCGCTGAAGCCTTGGTCGCGCAGGGAACCGGCGAGGCGGTCGTCAATGAAATCCTCAAGCTCAACAACCGCGCGCCCAAAGTCAAAACCATCCATATTTTTGAACTGTTCCGCAGCGCTGTTCAATAACGCATTCACGCCTAACGGCAAATGCTTTTCAACCAACATCCGAATCACACCCAGCGCATGGCGGCGCAGGGCAAACGGGTCTTTGTCACCGGTGGGCAGGTTGCCAATGCCAAACATACCGACCAGGGTTTCCAACTTGTCAGCCAACGCCACCACCACACCCGTCAGGTTGCGCGGCAATTCGTCACCGGCAAAGCGCGGCTTGTAATGGTCTTCAATGGCTTGCGCCACCTCCAGACTCAAACCATCGTTGAGCGCGTAATACCCGCCCATGATGCCTTGCAGCTCGGGGAATTCACCGACCATGTCGGTCAGCAAATCGGTTTTGGCAAGCTGCGCTGCCTCGGTCACCTGCGCGACCAAACCTGCATCACCCAACTGCGCGGCAATGGCTTGGGCAATGGCAGCCACGCGCTGGGTGCGTTCACCTTGCGTGCCCAGCTTGTTGTGATAAACCACTTTGTCAAGTCCGTCCACGCGCGAGGTCAGCGTCTTTTTGCGGTCTTGGTCAAAGAAGAATTTGGCATCGCTCAGGCGCGGGCGCACCACGCGCTCGTTGCCGCCAATGACCAAGCTGGCATCGGCTGGGCTGATGTTGCTCACCACCAGGAATCTGTTGGTGAGCTTGTTGCTGGCGTCCAGCAGCGGGAAATACTTCTGGTTGGCCTTCATGGTCAAAATCAAGCACTCTTGCGGCACCTCCAGAAACTGGGGCTCAAACTCGCACACCAGCACATTAGGCCGTTCCACCAAGGCCGTGACTTCGTCCAGCAACGCTTCATCTTCAATAGCATGTGACCCTTGTCCTACCTGCTCTGCAGCCCGCTTGAGCTGAGCAACAATGGCCGCATGGCGCTCGGCAAAACTGGCAATGACGGCGCCATCGGTGCGCAAGGTGTCTGCATAACTGTCAGCAGTGGCAATGACCACAGGCGACTTGGCGGCTTCAAAGCGGTGCCCTTGCGTGGCGTTGCCAGCTGTGAGCCCCAGCACTTTCACCGGCACCACACTGCTGCCATGCAAAGCCACCAGCCCATGCGCCGGGCGCACAAAATTGACGCTGCTCCAGCCCGGCAACTCACAATCAGTTTCTAGCTGATAGCTCATGACTTTGGGAATGGGCAATTTGCTCAGTGCCGCTTCCAGCGCCTGCTGCAAGCCCACATCAAGCGTGGCGCCGGTGACCAGGCTTTCAAAGAACAGCGCTTCATTTTTGCCATCTGGCGCTTTGTGCAAGGCGGCCACGGCAAACACAGGGTCAGACACATCCGCACCCAGGGCTTGCAGTCTTTTCAACAGGGCTGGTGTGGCCAGGCCTTGGGCATTGAGCCCGACACTGACAGGCATGAGCTTTTGCTGCACCAGTTTGTCAGCAGCTTTGGCAGCCACGTGGGTGATGTGTGCGGCCAGGCGACGTGGTGAGGCAAAGGGTGTGGTCACCGAGTCGTCAGCCAGCAAACCCAGGCTGCGCAAGGATTCTGCCAACTGGTTAGCAAAAGCCTCGCCCAGTTTCTTCAGTGCTTTGGGCGGCAGTTCTTCTACAAACAGTTCAACGAGTAAGTTTTGGATTGTCATGGTCAAGCGGCTTTCTTGTTCATCTGTTCCACCCAGGCGCGGGGTGCCATGGGGAAACCCAGTCGCTCTCTGGATTCAAAGTAACTCTGCGCCACTCCACGCGCCAAATTCCGAATGCGCCCAATGTAGGCGGCGCGCTCGGTCACAGAAATGGCACCACGGGCATCGAGCAGGTTGAAGCTGTGGGCGCATTTCAGCACTTGCTCGTAGGCGGGCAAGGCCAGTTGCACGTCCATCAAATGCTTGGCCTGCTTTTCGTGCGCAGTGAAAGCGGTGAACAAAAAGTCGGCATCGCTGTGCTCAAAGTTGTAGGTGGACTGCTCCACCTCGTTTTGTTTGTACACATCACCATAGGTCAACTGGCGGCCATCAGGCGTGGTGGTCCAAATCAGGTTGTAGACGTTGTCCACACCTTGCAGGTACATGGCCAAGCGTTCCAGGCCATAGGTGATCTCACCCGTGATGGGCCTGCAGTCAATGCCACCCACCTGCTGAAAATAGGTGAACTGCGTGACTTCCATGCCGTTGAGCCAGACCTCCCAGCCCAAACCCCAGGCACCCAGGGTGGGGTTTTCCCAATCGTCTTCAACAAAGCGGATGTCGTTTTTCTTCAGATCAAAGCCAAGCGCTTCAAGTGAACCCAAATACAGCTCAAGGATATTGCTGGGAGCCGGCTTGAGCACCACTTGGTACTGGTAGTAGTGTTGCAAACGGTTGGGGTTTTCGCCATAGCGGCCGTCTTTCGGACGGCGGCTAGGCTGCACATAAGCAGCTTTCCAGGGCTCCGGCCCCAAAGCTCTTAAAAATGTAGCTGTGTGTGAAGTGCCTGCGCCCACTTCCATGTCATAAGGCTGCAACAGCGCACAGCCTTGGGCATCCCAATAGGATTGCAGTTTCAATATGATTTGCTGGAAGGTCAACATAGTTTTTTGAAGGCGACGTGGGTCGCGTTGAAGAGATAAACCATGCGGTCAAAAGCATGAAGCAAGTGATTTTACGGGTTTGGTTTAAGCGTTCAGATGTCGATTCAGTGTGGTCAGGTTCAATCTCATGCGCCAAGCCGCACAGCTGCTGCTCAAACAGAAACAAAAAAGCCACCTGGCGGTGGCTTTGGTCAGACAACTTCAAGCGCCAAGGCTTGAAGGTCTTCAGACTTGCATCGGCCTGGGGTTAAAACCGGTGGCTGTACATGAATTGCCAGTTGGTTTGAGCGTGGGAAATGGCCACGCCAGAGCCGCTGTTGACGTTAACCGCTGGAGCCATGGTGACTGACATGTTGAAGTCCCCCGCTTTGGATACTTGGTAACCCAAACCAAGGGTCACGTGGTCACGCACCGTCGCGGGAAACAAGGGGTTGACAAACTGATCTGGCACCGGGTTGTCTGCCAGATTGAGACCGGCACGCAAGGTAAGCGCATCGTTGGCCTTCCATGCCAGACCGAGATTCAACACGGTTTGGTCTTTCCAGTCTTGCTGCATGGCGAAATTGACAGAGCCTCCCATTTGCGCACTGTCGTAACGCATTTTGAAGCTTTTCATGGCATCCGCCCAGCCGATGTATTTCAGGTCTGCGGCCAACAGCAGAGAGTGGGACACTTGCCAACCGGTTCCAATTGCCAAAACAGAGGGCATTTGAAAATCGATGACCGTGATTTTCCCGTTGTCCAAAAACCCAGGTGCACTGATGCTGGCGGCGCTTGCAGCAGTTTGCATGTCATTGAGAGCTGACTTGAACTGATAAGACGCGCCCATGGTGACATCTTGGTTGAGCTTGTAGGTCATGCCTAAAGCTGCACCAAAACCGGTTGATTTTGCGGCACCCGTGAACTTGTTGTCATCGGAAAAACTGAGTCTTGCCGTGGGTGCACCCGCCAGTGCAGGCAAGGCTACCGCCAGATTTCCAGTGGGCGCAATCCCCGAGGCCTGCGCCAAACCCGCCAACTGTGCCCCTGTGGCGGCCATCTGCATATCCAACGATGACCACATGAACTTGAAGGTCGCCCCAACCGTTAAATTTGGATTGACTTGATAGGCCAAGGGAAAAATGACATTTCCGACACCCAGCTCAGAGCGAGCTGGCAAGCCAGTGCCCCCCGCCATGAAAGAAGTTGCGTCATATTCGGTCCCCATACCACCCTGCGCAAACATGCCCAGCCCATAGGTCAAAGCACCGCTGCGGCGGGTGTAGCCAAATGCGGGCATCACATAGGAAGTGCCACCAGATTTGGCGGTGGGCATACCCGTCATCGTGCTTGACACATCCGGACCCAAAATACCAAAGGCCACATCCAGCCGAGCTGTGCCGTCAGCCATCATGCCCAAAGTGGCGGGGTTTTGCGCCATGGCCGCATTGCCGTGGTCAATGGCTTGCGAGGCGCCGCCCATGCCCGTG
>NZ_JAQURE010000022.1 GCF_028715765.1 Rhodoferax sp. | reverse complement strand
CCTTCCATCAACATGCCGTTGGTGGCATGCGCCGCCCCGGTGGCCATGAGTGCGGCACACAGGGGGGTGAAGTAAAAGCATTGTCTGGATGCTTTCATGGTTGTCTCCGGTCGTTGTAATTGAATATCAAGGGGTTAACGCTGTTTTTCACTTGGGGTGATGGGGTCAGGTCTGCAAAACATCCAGTGGCCGCGGCCTTACCAAAAAGCCAGCAAACGGCCTTTGACCACTTTGGACTCAATGCGAGTGAGCCCAGTGTTGCCTTTTTTGATGCAGTCACCACTTTTGGCATCAAATTGCCATTGGTGTTTTGGGCACGTGAGGGTGACGCCCTTCACGGCCAGTTGGGTGATGTCTGTGCTTTGGTGCGGACAGTGGCTGTCGTACACCTGGTAGGTTTTTTTGTCGCGATAAATGAACAAACCACGCCCGGCATGCTCAACACGCAACACCTCACCGTCTGGGGCATCTTTGGCCGCCATCAGGTCGCGCCACTCGCCAGCAGGTGGCGCTTTTTGGGTGATGACATCAGGGTCAAAACCGGGAATGTTCATGTCCAAAATGATGTCAACCGCCCAAATGATCTTGGCCAGCCCCAACGCGGGGAAAGCCATCAGCAAAGCATCCAGCACTTCCATGGGGCTGCAACCTTCACGCAGGGCACGGCCAAGGTATTGACGAAAACCTCGGTCAGTTTGCGAGTGAACCTTGGTAATGACCGAAATCAAATTTCGCGTCTTGGGGTCCAGGTGCTTGCCGGTTTCTTTGAGGAAGGCAAAGTAATGACTCACCGTTTCGGGGCGAGTCTTGATCAGGTAAGTAAGCGCATCACTCATAAATATTCACTCGAAAGTTAAGTGGGTTAAGTTGAAAAAGTCGTTATTTCTCGACACACAACGACGCCTGAAGGGATGGATAAAAACGGCTATCACCAATGGATTGGGCCAGTCCCGTGCGCCGCGCGACATCCATGAAGTGCTGCTTTGCATCGACAAACACCAGTTCGATGCCGTTTTCTTTCAGGTGCACAACCAGCTCTTTGAGCATGTCGACGGCCGAAGCATCCAGCAGATTGATCCCGGTAGCCAACACAATGAGTCGTTGCAACATGGGATGCTCTCGTTCAATTTGTCTAACCGCATCCTCAAAAAAAGAAGCGTTGGCAAAAATCAGAGCAGCATCAAACCGCAACACCATCACCTTGCTGTCGTCATGGGCTGGCGATGCAGTCGTCTTCTCGATCAAGTCATCAGACTCGCCGAGTCTGAAAATGGATATTTTCGGAAACATTCGGCGGTAAATAAACGCAGCAAGGGAAAAACTAATGCCAATCAAAATGCCTAACTGAATGTTTGGTGCCAATAACAACGTTGCACCAAACGTGACCAGAGCAGCTAGTCCGTCATCTCGACTCGCCGCCCAAGCACGCTTCAGAGACGAGAAGTCAATCAAATTCACGACCGCCATGACAATCATGGCGGCTAGAGCTGGCTTGGGAAGGTGGTACAGCAAAGGCGTGAAGAAGAGCAGCACCAGCAAAATACAGACACCGCCAAAAACCGAGGAATACCCAGTGCGGGCACCCGATGCCAAGTTGAGGGCTGACCTTGAAAATGAACCACTGACAGGCATCGAATGACAAAATGAAGCCACAATTTTGGCTAACCCTTGCCCAATCAGCTCCTGATTCTCATCCCAACCGGTGCGGGTTTTGATGGCCATGACTTTGCAACTGGACATGGCCTCCATGAAGCTAACCAAGGCAATCACGAAAGCCGCCGGAACTAAAGTGAGCGCGATATGCCAATCTACAACTGGCCAGATCAGATCAGGTAACCCCTTGGGAATATCCCCAACAATTTGGCCACCGATCTGACCAAATTGAAGCTGTGCACTGACCACAGTCATGATCACCACCATCACCAAGACACCAGGCACTTTAGGTACAAAACGTTTCAGAACCAATAGGATACCCAGGCTTAACAGGCCAAGCAAAGTAGATGCGGGGTGCAGCGTTGGCACATTCAAGATCAAGAAAAAAGTGTCCTTGACGATGCTGCCTGTCTGTACCGGATGAATGCCCAGCAGCGTTGGCAACTGTGACAGTGTGATGACAACAGCCGCAGCATTGATGAAACCCGACAACACGGGTCGCGAAAGCAGATTGAGCAAAACGCCGGCCTTGAAAACGCCCATCAAAACTTGAAAAATGCCCGATAGCAACGCTAACAACGTCACACTAGCAAAAAATTGTTCTGTGCCTGGATACGCCAATTGCACGACGCTAGCTGCCGTTAACAACGACGTGAGCGCTACCGGGCCAGTAGAGAGCCAGACCGAAGAACCAAACAGCGCCCCCACCACCGATGGAATAAACGCCGCATAGAGCCCATATACAGCGGGCACCCCTGCGAGTTGTGCATATGCCAAAGACTGGGGTACAACCAACAAAACAACCGTCAAACCCGCCACAAGGTCGGCCGTCAAAGTGGCGCGAGTGGGAGCTGGCCACCTCAAAAATGGCAGCAGACGGAAAAGTAAAGAGCCCATTGACACTGGAAATAACACTCAGGAAATGGTTTGGTAGTAAAGGTTTTGCGGGTGATTGGCCTGCGCAAAAAAGAACCAGCGTTCTGCCAGCAACCCCACATACTGGATGGCAAAAACCAAAAACAACACGGCGCTGGATGCGGTGTTCACCCCCAATGCCAAACCCAGCAAAGGCAGCGGAAACACCATCAACAAAAACGCCCACTTGACTGAACGCAACATCTGTGCCGTGCGGCCATGAAAAAACTCACGTGTATTGAACGAGCCCCCCATAAACCCTTGGGCTTTTTGCACAATGCGTGGGTGTTTGATGCCAATGGCGCTTTGCAGATTCGACTTTGGCCGGATGCGCGCATTGCGCAAAAGCGATGCGCTGCGGGTAACCCAAGCCAGTGCTGTCATGCCGGCGGCAGCCATGGCATAAGGTACCACCAGTTCGTTGACGCCCATGAGTGCGGCCAGCAAGGTTGCCAAGGTTAACCCGGAAGCGCACCCCAGCAAGATGTAATTCACCACGGTGAGCGGACTCGCCCACTCTTGCAAAAACTTGACTGACGCATAAATCATGGCGGTAGCCACAAACAGCCCCAAACACAGCACGGTGGTGATGCCACCGACCCAGCTGGTCACACCCCACCCCATCCAATGCGCAGCGCCGTACACGCAAAGACCGCCCATGAACATTGGCAATGCAATCACCTCGCGCGACAACCAAGAAGTGCGCCACATGGTGGCAGCACGCCAGGCACGCTCGGGATGCCCCAAGTGAAAAAATGATGCCAACAAACCCAGCCCGGTAAAGAACAGGGCAACCAACGTTGAGTAGGCTACAAAAGGTCGAAGTTCAGCGACCGAAGTCGCACCAAAAACACCCAGCTCGGTCGCGTAAAGGGTTAAAAAGAGCCCTTGTGCAGCGCCAATGAGGGTGGTGAGAAAGATGACAGAGTAAGCGGGTTGCATGGTCAGTTGGGCCCATTGTCAGGTGGCAAAGTCTTCACGCCCAGGCTCGCGGTGGGCGTACTCAGGTTGTTTTCCGTCAAGCTTGAGCGGGTTGTCAACACGCGTCAGGTCTTCAGGGTGAATGCGCATGTCAGTTTTGCGCCGTGGCAGATAGTGGTTGGATGGGCGGGTGCCCCACTCTGGCATGAGTTGATAGCCACCACGCTCGGCAATCGCTTTGGAAACCACCGATTCAGGGTCATGCACATCACCAAACAAGCGCGCATTGGCCGGGCAGGCAATCACGCAAGAGGGTTTGCGTTGTGGCTCGGGAATGGTGGTGTCGGTGATGCGATCCACGCACAGCGTGCATTTGGTCATGACCTTGCGGTCTTCATCAAATTCGCGAGCGCCATAAGGGCAAGCCCACGTGCAGTATTTGCAGCCAATGCACTTGTCATAGTCCACCAGCACAATGCCATCTTCGGCTCGCTTATAGCTGGCACCGGTGGGGCACACGGGCACACAAGGTGGCTCCTCGCAGTGCAAACAAGATTTGGGAAAATGCACCGTTTGGGTGTTGGGGAACTCCCCTACTTCAAAGGTTTGCACCCGGTTGAAAAAGGTTCCGTTGGGGTCTTTTCCATAGGGGTTGAGGTCTACCAATGAGCCTGCCGAACCCGACGTGTTCCATTGCTTGCAGCTGGTGACACACGCATGGCAGCCCACGCACACATTGAGGTCAATGACCAAAGCCAATTGCGTCATTTCTTGGCTCCTTTGCCAGCAAAATAGGCCAGCCAGCTTGGCCGAGCTGCCTGCTCACCGGGGACTGCAGAGACGGTTTTAAATTGAGGAGAGGTTTGCTCTGGCTCACCTTCTTCGGCCTTGTAAATGCGCACCCGCACATCGTACCAAGCCGCCTGACCGGTGATGGGGTCTGAGTTAGACACTTTTGCACCACCCGCGTCCAGCGGCAATTCTTCAGAAATCAGGTGGTTAAGCAAAAAGCCACGTTGCGACTCATTGGCGTCTGGGGAGAGGTTCCAGGCGCCACTGGATTTACCAATGGCATTCCACGTCCACACCGTACCAGGCTCCACAGCTTCTGAATAACGGCACAAGCAGCGCACTTTGCCCCACTGCGACTCCACCCACATCCAGCCACCATCTTCAATGCCTTGGGCTTGCGCCGTTTTGCTGTTCACCATCAGGTAGTTGTGGGTATGAATCTGGCGCAACCAGGCGTTTTGCGAGTCCCAAGAGTGGTACATGGCCATGGGGCGCTGGGTGATGGCGTTGAGCGGGTATTTGGAAATATCTGTGGCCGACTCTTCCAGCGGTGCATGGTGAAACGGCAGCGGATCAAAGTAGGTTTCAACCCGCTTGCGCAATTGGTCTGGGGGCTGCTTGCCTGGGCGCTTGCCTTGCGCAGCACGGCGAAAGCCTTGTAAAAATTCGGAATAGATGTGAATGACGATGGGGTCTTTGTCACGCCTGATGCCAACTTTTTGCGCCCACTCCATGTAGCCCAGGTTCCAGTTGCGCATGTAGAGGTGCTCTGGGGGCATGTGGTACTGAAAGACGCAATTGTTTTTTTCGTACATTTCCCACTGTTTGGGGTTGGGCTCGCCGCGCATCGGTTTTTCACCACCCTTGCCACGCCAGCCCGCCAAAAAGCCAATGCCAGAGCCAGGTGCAGTTTCGTAATTGACGATGAAATCGGTGTAGCCTTTGAATTTACGTGTGCCGTCTGGATTCGTAAAAGCCGGCAATTTGAGTCGACTGGCCAGCTCAACCACAACCTCTTGAAAGGGCTTGCACTGCCCTTTGGGCGCCACCACGGGTATGCGCACTGAGTCTACCGGGCCTTCAAACTCTGAAATAGGTCGATCCAGCATGGACATGGTGTCATGCCGCTCCAGGTAAGTGGTGTCTGGCAAGATCAAATCTGCAAAGGCCGTCATTTCTGACTGAAAAGCATCACACACCACCAGGAAGGGGATTTTGTATTCACCAGCATTGTCACCATCGGTGTGTTTGTCGTTCAGCATAGAACGCACTTGCGTGGTGTTCATGGTGGAGTTCCAGGCCATGTTGGCCATGAAGATCAGCAAAGTGTCTATGCGGTAGGGGTCACCACGCCAGGCGTTGGTGATGACGTTTTGCATCAAGCCGTGGGCAGACAGCGGGTGCTCCCAAGAGAAACCTTTGTCAATGCGCACAGGCTGGCCTTGGTCGTCTACAAACAAATCATCCGGACTTTCAGGCCAGCCCAAAGGAGCACCATCAAGCGGGGTATTGGGCTTGACGGCTTGTGGCCCCTTGGGTGGACGCGCATTGGGCGGCACGGCACGCGGGTAGGGTGCTTTGTGCCTAAAGCCACCCGGCCGGTCAATGGTGCCCAGCAATGACATCAATATGGACAAGGAGCGAATGGTTTGAAAACCGTTAGAGTGTGCTGCCAGCCCCCGCATGGCGTGAAAAGCCACAGGGTTGCCAGTCACGCTTTGGTGACGCTTGCCCCAGCAGTCTGTCCAGGCAATGGGCAACTCAATTTTTTGATCGCGCGCGGTGATGCCCATCTCATGCGCCAAGCGGCGAATGGTGTCTGCGGCAATGCCGGTGATGCCTTCGGCCCATTCGGGCGTGTAGGGTTTGACGCGTTCTTCAAGCAACTGAAATGCCGGTACCGCAGCAGTACCGTCTGGCATGGTGAAATGCCCAAGCAACGAGGGGTCTGCGCCTTCGGTGTGGTCAGCCACAGGTTGGTCTGTGAGTCGATCCCACCAATGAAAGTTGGCTGGACGCAAGGGGTTGGCTATGTCGGTGTCTGCTTTACGCAAAAACATCCCGAACTCATCGCTTTGAGTGTCTTGATTGACCAGTTGACCCGCATTGGTGTAGCGCGCTAAGAATTCACGATCATACAAACCCAATTTGATCAATTCATGGATCAGCGCCAAAAACAGCGCCCCGTCCGTACCCGGCTTGATGGGGATCCATTCATCGGCAATGGCTGAATACCCCGTGCGCACCGGGTTGATGGAGACAAAACGTCCGCCACCGCGTTTGAATTTGGCCAGCTCACGCTTCATGGGGTTGGAGTGGTGATCTTCAGCCGTGCCAATCATCACAAACAACTTGGCGCGTTCAAGATCTGGACCACCAAACTCCCAGAACGACCCCCCAATGGTGTAAATCATGCCCGCAGCCATGTTGACCGAGCAAAACCCACCATGCGCTGCATAGTTGGGGGTGCCAAACTGACGAGCAAAGAGACCGGTCAAAGCCTGCATTTGATCGCGTCCGGTGAACAGGGCAAACTTTTTGGGGTCGGTGGCACGCAAGTGCTTCAGTCGCTCTTCGAGCATGGCCAAGGCGGCATCCCACTCAATTTCTTCAAATTGTCCATCCCCACGATCACTGCCAGGTTTGCGCAGCAGGGGCTTGGTCAAGCGGGCAGGCGAATACTGCTTCATGATGCCCGACGAGCCCTTGGCGCAAATCACACCCTGATTCAGCGGATGGTCGGGGTTACCTTCAATGTAGCGAACTTCGCCGTTGCGCAAATGAACGCGAATGCCGCACCGGCACGCACACATGTAACAAGTGGTGGTGCGTACATCAGTTACAGCACCAGCCAGCGGCGGATTCAAAGGGTTATGGATGGGAGTGTCAGACATGCAATGGGTGCGGGTGTGTCGTTAGAGCAAACTGTCGGTGGGACGCTGTGCATGTCACCCAAAAAATGGCCGACACACATAGCAACAAAGTACCTGTATTACAAGCAAGGTCTTGTGGTGCGTCTATCACCGACAAGGGTGGTGCGCTGTAGCCCAAATGGGTAGCATAAAAAAACTTGAGAACATCGGGTTTTCCCAATACATAAGTTGCCTGTAATGTTTTACGATGCACCAAAACATCACATTCCATGATTGCCGTTATTCCCGTACCCACAGAAAACTCGCACAACCAAATCGCTTTGGAGACAGAGTTGATGGCAAGCTTGCAACCCAGTCAATTGGCTCATCCTGAAAACTTGGAAGCCTTGTTAGGGCGCTTTCTTGACTCAATCATCACTTTGGCGGGCGCCCAAGCAGGTGCTGTGCGGGTATTGGACGACGATGATGCATCTATGCGGTTAGTCGCCCATCTGGGGTTGCCTGCTGATGTGATCCAAACCGAACAACGGGTGGATAAAAACTGTGGAGTATGTGGTCAAGCAGCCACGGCTGACGTGTTGTCCTGGGTGGATGATTTAAGCGTGTGCAGCCACCACGGAAGCCAGCATTTCTTTGGTCAACAATGCAAAAGCATGCTGGCTATTTCACTCCCCTATGGCTCAAAAATTCTGGGTATTTACAACCTTTTTTTCAACACCAAACAGCCCATCCGCAATGAAACGCTGACCCTGTTGCGCTTGGTTGGGCAATTGCTCGGCTTATCCCTGCACAACGCACGTATTGAGCGTGAACGCTTGCGTGTGACGGTCTTGAAAGAACGGCAAGAAATGATCAATGAAGTGCATGATGTGCTGGCTCAAACCTTGGCCTACGCGCGCATGCGAATTCCGCTATTGAATGACGCCATCCTCAAAAAAGATGAACCACACGCGCTGAAGTATTTAGCCGATCTGCGCACTGCAGTCACCGAAGTGCATGACAACTTGCGCGAAGTCATGACCTACTTTCGCTCTCGCATGGATCCGCTTGGGCTCTTGCATGCGCTCCATGCCATTGCGGAGAGTTTTCACTCCAAGAATGCCATTGAACTCGAAATCCGCAACACGGTTCCACACCTCAACTTGACTGACGAGCAAGAGGTTCAGATTTTTTATGTGGTGCAAGAGGCTTTGGCCAACATTGCCAAACACTCTATGGCGCGCCACGCAGTGGTGATGATCTGCAGCACCCCACAACACCTTGAATTTTTGATTGAAGACGATGGCCTTGGCATGGATGAACCCTCAGTGGCCACCATCGTGACCTCAGCCAAGCCGTTGGTGCCGTCCACTCACTTTGGGCTAGACATCATGAAAAGCCGTGCCAAACGCCTGGGCGGCAGCCTTGAGGTTGGCAGCAAAGACGGTGTGGGTACCCGTGTTCGCTTGCAAATTCCGCATCATCGTACAAATGAGTTGGCATCATGACCCAACCGACGCGCATCATGCTGGTGGATGATCATTCGTTGTGCCGAAGTGGCTTGACAGAATTGTTGGAGCACCGGGGCGGCATGTCAGTGGTCACAGCCACAGGCAACCCCGACTTGGTGCTGCCACTGCTGCATGAGCATCAACCTGATTTACTGGTGCTTGATTTGCGACTCGCTCAAACGGATGGCCTGAGCGTGCTGCGCATGATTCGCGCCGATGGCTGCGAGACGCCTGTGGTCATTTTGACCATGAGTGACAGCGAGGACGACATGTCTGCAGCATTGCGCGCAGGTGTCAAAGGCTATTTACTCAAAGACATGGAGCCCGAAGAAGTGATTGATGCCATTGGCCGGGCGGCCAGAGGCGAAATGGTGGTGGCCTCCGCCATGATGCTCAAGTTTGCACAAATCCTGCAAACCGGCCCAAAGGGCTCGGCCATGGGAGATTTGGTTGCTACTTTGACCGACAGAGAACGCCAGGTGCTAGACCATGTGGCCAGTGGACAAAGCAACAAAGTGATTGCACGCGCTTTGGACATCAGCCACAACACCGTCAAGCTGCATGTGCGCCACATCATGGACAAACTCAACCTTCGATCACGGGTAGAAGCTGCAGTGTTTTCGTTTGAATACCGAAGCTCTCCCGACAAGCCAAAAAGTCACTGAGCCTACCAAGCGCTTGGTAGGCTCCCGATTAAACGCTTTGATTAGGCCGTTGAGCCATCAAACCGCATAGCCAGGGTTAGGCAACGCACCAATGATTTTTGGGGTGTTGAGTTTGCGTTTACCGACCTTGCCGCCACGCGCAGCCAGCCAGGTTTCGACCACTTCCCACACTTGCTTGTTGCCTTGGTTTTTAGCTTCTTCTGCGACAGGTGCCCAGCCGGCCACTTTGTATTTTTTATCAGCCTCCAAGAGCTTGCCATTGATGCGCATGTCAGTAATGCGTTTACCCATGCCCTCAGTTGGGGAGCAGCTGTATTGCAATCCGCCCACGCGCACCATGTCTCCCCCTTGCTGATAGTAAGGATCAGGGTTAAACAGGTTGTCTGCCACGTCCTCCAGCACAGTTTTGATGGTGCTGCCTGTCATCTCTGTCAAGGTGGCATAAGAATAAGTGGTGGCAGTCATGTCCATCAACCATTCACGGGTGATAGCTTGACCTGGCAGCAGGGTGGTACCCCAACGGAAACCCGGTGAAAAAGCAAGGTCAGCCCCCTGCACGTCCATCAAGGCATCTACCAGCAACTGATCACCGGTGCCATTGAAATTACCTCGGCGATAAAGCGTCCCTTCGGTGATGGCCAACTTTTCATTCAACTTGGCTTCATAGGGTGCACGCACTTTGGTGATCAGGGCTTGCATTTCTGGATCTGCTGGCAAGATGTTCGCAAACACAGGCAACAGTTTGTAGCGGAAGTCAGTCACCCTTTTGTCTTTGACATCAAAGTCGAGCACCCCCAGAAACTTGGCGTTGGAACCTGCATTGGTCACCAAGGTTTTACCCCCTTTGTTGCTGATGATGCTGGCCACGGGCATGCCATCGTGCGTGTGGCCACCCATGATGGCGTCAATGCCGCTCACTCGGCTGGCCATTTTCAAATCTACATCCATGCCGTTGTGGCTGATGACCACCACCACTTGTGCGCCCTTGCCACGGCACTCATCGACCATCTTTTGCATGTTTTCATCTTGAATGCCAAAGGCCCAATCTGCCACCATGTAGCGTGGATTTGCAATAGGTGTGTAGGGGAAGGCCTGGCCAATGATGGCGCAGGGAATGCCATTGATTTCGCGGATGACATAGGGTTTGAAAACCGGGTCACCAAAATCGTTGGTCTTGACGTTTTGAGCTACGAAATCAATTTTTCCGGCGAAATCTTTCTCAATGATTTCCTTGACCCGATCCATACCTAAGGTGAATTCCCAATGCCCCGTCATCACGTCCACGCCAAGCAATTTGCAGGCATCAACCATGTCTTGGCCATTGGTCCACAACGCGGTGCCTGAACCTTGCCAAGTGTCACCCCCATCAAGCAGCAGAGCCCCTGGGCGACTGGCTTTCATGCGTTTCACCAGTGTGGCCAAGTGTGCAAAACCACCCACTTTGCCGTAGCGTTTTGCCGCCTGCTCATAATTTAAGTAGGTCAAAGCGTGCGCTTCGGCTGTTCCAGGGCGAATACCAGAGGCTTTCAGCAAATGCTCGCCAACCAAATGGGGCAAATTCCCCTTCATGCTGCCAATACCTAAGTTGATACTGGGCTCGCGAAAGTAAATGGGATTGAGTTGCGCATGGCAATCTGTCATGTGCAAAAACGAGACATTGCCAAATTTCGGAATGTCATAAAGCCCGCGGGTGGCTGTCGTCGTGTCGGCTTGCGCATAAGCACTCAACCCCATGCCCGCCATCGTGCCAGCGCCCAGCACTTGGAAAAACTCACGTTTAGTTAGATTCATGATGTAACCGCCAATGGTAAGAAAGAAAAAAGCCCGGGCAAACCGGGCCTTGTTGATAAAAATGAACTTATTGATTGACGGGTGACTTGGGGTCAAGCAGCAACGCCATCAAATCTTTGGCTTGCTTTTCAGTGATGATGCCCTTGTGAACCGCACGTGGCATGACAGAGCATGCGTTGTAGGCTTTGGCATTCCAGATCTTGCCCCATGTGTATTCCACAATGGCTTTCGATGCAGCACTGTTGGGGTTAGCAATCACGCCGCGTGATTTACCGTACCCAGTCAGGCTCGGACCGATGGTGCCAAAAGAAATTTCTTTCGGGTCTAACTGGTGGCAGTTGTAGCAATTGCCGCCATTGGCTGTGTCAGCCTTGTCTGTCCAGGTCAAACCACGGCCGCTTTGTGCCAATTTTTCACCCGCTTTCCAGTCGCCCAAGTATTGACCATCAGTTGGCCATTTGATGGTTTTAAGCTGAGCAGCCTGCAGCTGTGCAGCAAGTTCAGGCGCTATGGGCTTGCCTGCCACGTCGGCAGCAGTGCAGGCAACGTTGATATCTTCAGGTGCGATGGCAGAAACCTTAACGATGCCTTTGTCGCTGAATGATGACTTGACGATCGCTGCAGCCATTTGGTCGAGGTCAGCTGAGCTCGGCCCGGTTGCGCAGCCTGCGACCAGCATAGACGCCAGCGCCGAGAGAGCAAAAGTAAATTGCTTGTTCATGGTGATGTTCCTTCGCCTTAACGCTTGATGGCAGGCGCAATAGATTTCGAGCCCTGACTGTTGACGCCCAAGTAAACCCCGAGCGCAATGGTGGCATCACTGCCAAACCCAGGGTATGGAAAGCGTTGCTGACGGTAGCAGTCATTCAGACGCAATTGCATGCTCCACATTTGACCATTGGACACACGGTAAGCCGGCCAGGCTGCAAAGCCAACGCCATCTCCGGGGTTTTTGGTCAGGTTAGGCAGGTCTTGCAAGCGAATACGCCAGTTGTCTGCGCCGTGGCAAGATGCACATGAGAAATCGTGCGGTCCACCACGTTGGAAAAACAAACGTTTTCCAATCTCATAGGCTGTTTGTTCCTTGATATGGGCTTGCGGCAAGTTGAACTTCATGTCGCGCGACTCGGCTGCAATCCAAGTTGCCAGTGCCGTGACATTTTTTTGCTCACCCTTGCCAAACGGTGTTTTGGCAATCTCTGCAGCATCGAAACCTTGGAGATTTTCCATGCAAGTCACCAAGCGAGACTCTAAGTCTTGCACGCGCTGGGTATCTGCAAAAAAACGGGGCAAGGTCACAAACGCTGCTTTCACGACACCTGGGCCTTGACCTAAATCACATTGCTCTAAGGAAGCATTTTTGGGACCACGTTTTTGCTTCCAAAGGTCTTCGCCTTTGGCTTCAAACAATTCTGCAGGGTTACCGTCTGCCAACATGGCACGGTATTCCTCAATGGCTTGTACTGCAGCAGACTTTTGTGCATGGGCAGAAACAGCTATTGCTCCAACTGTGACCAGCAGAAAAATATTTTTTTTCATGCAACCACCACTTTCATAAAAGAATTTTTATCAAACAAGGGATGCATGAATTTCTGCATCCCAAAGGCTTGGCACATTCATTGAATGCCATACCTTGTATCGACAAATGTTCAAGAAACAGTTGCTTCGTCGGTGCGGGTGTCACCCTTGGTGTCTTTCCAAGTGATGGCAACCTTGTCACCAGCTTTGGCGTTCTTGATATTGAATTGCAAGAACGGGTTTTTGGAAACCGCTGAGCCCCAGTCGGCCGTCAAGACGACTGCGCCATTGAGGCTGGCACTGACTTCCGTGATGTGCATGGCGGGCACTAATTTCCCGCTGGCATCTTTGCGTTGCCCGGACTCCATTTCGTGGCTCATGAGGACACGTACTGTGGCTTTGCCACCTTCTGCTTTGGCGCGAATGCGCATTGGATCTGCCATTTTTAGCTCCTGTTGGTTTCAATTGATTGGTTTTTGCCAAAGATTGCTTTGGACTGTAGGAATGAAAGCAGTGGTGGGTTCAACCGCCGCAGCCGCCCAATGTGACCTTGACTTCTTTTTTGGCAAACAAAGCTTTACCGTCGTTCAAGATGGCCACGGCATACACGTCTGAGGACTGTCCCATCTTGGAGCGGGTGGCAAAGTTGGGCTCGACACTGTCAGTGACATTGAATTGCGCCACCAGCGTAGAGGGGTTCTTTTCAACCAAGATCAGCATGTGCTTGACACCAGTCAGGCTGGTGCTGGCGGTCAAGGGCACCACAGCGCCGTTTTCTGCAATATCTGGGCCGCCGATGGTGACTTCTTTGCTCTCTGCAGGGGCGCTGGCGCCAAGGGCTTTGAGCACGTCTGCCACCGACTTGGCTTCAAAAGCGCCCTTGTTGTAAGCCAGTGCGTACTGGGGAAACAGGCCGGTGGTGGCCAACAGGCCGGCCACGATAGCGCTGTGTTTGAGTGTCTCGCGACGAGTTTGCATGGAAAGCTCCTTCATTAAGTTCATGCTGAAAATTTTTAAAAGTCTACCCACAGTGAAGTCTATTTGTTTGCACCCGCTGCCAACCAAGTCGCAATGACTTTGGCATCAGTTGCATTCAACGTTTGGGGCGGCATGGGAATTGACCCCCATACCCCCACTCCCCCAGATTTGATCTTGCCAGCCAGGTAATCCACTTGCCCTGCATGTTTTTTGGCTACATCAGAGTAGGCTGGCCCGACAATTTTGTTATTGATGCCATGGCACACCAAACAGCCATTTTTTTGCAAAAGAGACACTGCTTTTTTGGCATCAGGCTTGGTGTCATCCACTTTTGATGGGGCTTTGTCAATGGCAGCGGGCGGCGCAGATACCGGCGCTTGGCGTTCGCCTGTAGCAGATTCAGGGCGTGACGTGTCAGCGCCATGCTGTGCCCCCACCATGCGATTTTGTTCAGCCAGGTTACCGTGCGCATTGCGGGCAAATTCTGGGAGCAAAGAGGCCAACTTGGGTTCGGGCGTGCAATTGCTCATGCAGGCAACGTTTTGCGTGTCGGGTTTGGCCACCCCCCCAAATTCTTTGCCTGGCCACAATGCATGCTGCCGCGTCATGCTATGTCGGTTGGGCATTCGGGCTTGGACATCGTGCATGGTCTTTTCATTGAGCACAAAGTCTTCGGGCACGATGCCAGCAATATTCAACATGAAGTCGAGCACCGAATACACCTCGTCTGTCTTGAGGGTTTTGGGTGCATTCCACGGCATGGCACGGTTAATGAAATCCCATACAGTTGAAATCGTTGCAACCTTCATAAAGGTTGTGCGCCCGGGATAATTTGGATTGGTCAAATTTTGAACGTGACCGGTGACCAAATCGTTGGGTTGAACACCACCGATCAAGGGGTTAAAAACTTCACCAGATTCACCAAAAAAACCGTGGCACGAGGCACATTTGGCCTCCCAAATTTCCTGCCCTTTTTCAACTGTTCCCGAACCAGCAGGCAGACCTTTGAAGTCGGGTCGAACATCAATATCCCATGCAGCAACCTCTTTGGCAGTTGCATCACGTCCCAGATTGGTGATCTTGACTGAAGACTGGGCACACACCCCTACAGACAAGCCCAACAGAGCCAAGCTCAACCATGTTTTACGAAATCTGAACATTTTTTACCTCGCCGTTTTCTTGGACTAACCACGACTGAATGGCATTGTTGTGATAAATGGAGCGTGTGCCGCGAACCGCACGCAGCTGTTTGTAGGTGGGCTGCACAAAACCAGTGTCATCCATGGCTCTGCTCTGAATGATGGCTGGTTTGCCATCCCACACCCAGTCAATATTGAACCGTGTCAACGCTTTGGACATGACAGGTGACTGCAACCGGGCAGTGCGCCAATTGCGACCACCATCCACAGAAACATCAACTTTTTTGACCTTGCCTTTACCACTCCAAGCCAAGCCGGTGATGTTGTAAAAACCCTTGTCAAGCAGCACCTGACCGCCTGACGGTGTGGTCACAACACTTTTGCACTCTTGCAAACCTGAATACTGACGGTGCTGTCCAGAGGGCAACAAATCAATGTAGTGCACGGCTTCGTCTTTGGTGGCGTAAGGCATGTCACCCACTTCAATGCGACGCAAATACTTGACCCAGCTCACGCCCTGAATGCCTGGAACGATCAACCGCAGTGGATAACCTTGCTCTGGGCGAAGCATTTCACCATTTTGGCCATAAGCCACAAACACTTCGCCTGACAAAATCAGGCTCATGGGAATGGTGCGTGTCATGGATGAGCCATCGGCACCCTCCGCAAGCACAAACTTGCCATTTTTCAAATCAGCACCCGCTAACTCCAACAGCGTGATCAGCGGCACCCCCGTGAATTCACTGCATGAAATCATGCCGTGTGTGTATTGCACAGTGGGCACGGCCACGTTGCCCCAATCCACCGCAGTATTGGCACCACACTCGATGAAGTGAAAACGTGAAACCGATGGCAAGCGCATGATTTCATCCAGCGTAAACACTTTCGCAGCTTTGACCATGCCGTTGATCATCAACCGATGCTTGGAAGGGTCAATGTCCCACCAACCTTGGTGATGACGTTCAAAATGCAGACCACTCGGGGTGACAATGCCAAATAGAGACTGCAAGGGGGCAAAAGATACCGAAGCTTGGGTGGTTTGCGTCAACCCCGGGCTTTGCCGACGCTGCACACCGCTTTCATATTGCGAAGGTTTGCCGTAGCCATCGTTCTGAGCGACACCTTGACCAAGACCCACACTGTGCGCAGGTAAATTCAAAATGTTGGGGTCTCCCCCCTCAGTTGGAACAGGGTTGCTTTGAGCCATGACGGCTGGCACAGCAGCACCCGTGGCAGCTGCTGCAAAAGCTTGGCGAATGAAATTTCTCCGGCCATGTTTGGCCTCTGAAATCACGGTTTTGATGCCGGCTTGGCTTAGAAAATTCTCAGGCGCTTTGATGAATCGGCCTGAACTCGGACTTGAAGTCATTCAAGAAACTCCTTTAAAACTCACACATAAAAATCAGCAAAAGAAACCACGCTGGCACATTCCCGTGGCTGGAAAAATCACGCAACCAGGGGTGTTTTTATTTGAACTTGTAATGGTCTCTGTTCAAGACCGCTGCAATGGAATTGACTTCATCAGGGAACAACGCCAAATTGAGATTTGTGTTGCAGGCTTCGACTTGACCGCGTAGCAAGGCTGGTGAATTGATCCGCCCTTTGGGACGATAGATGCCATGACCGTTTCCACCTACATTGCGTACATGGCACGCATCACACTGATTTTCAGAAATCAATTTTTCGCCCACTTTCATATCGGCGCCCTGGTAAATTTGAGGCACCTCTTGAGCCCCCACCGAAATACCCAAAGACAGCAAACTGACTAAAACACCCCATGTCCACCCAGCTCTGTCACCAAGAAAATTGACACCTGATGATGGGCTAGCAAACACAATGTTCCTAAATGATTTTGAGCTGGATTTTATTGACATAAATAAAGTTTCGTTTAATTAAGTGAATCGGCATATTAGGATTTACCCTAGGGCATGTCTGCTTAGCGGCACAGCAGCACAGCAGGCAAAAGCACACGGTAAATACGGCGCTGCTTGTCCAGCGCTTCAATCACACCTTCTCGCTCCCAGCGGCCAATTTCGCGGCTCACTGTTTCAAGTTTCAGGTCAAGCATGGCACCCATGTCTTCACGCGAAAAAAGCACAGCAACGTCATGATGGCTTGGACTGCGCATCTTGAGAATCAAGTTCGCAACCCGCTGTCTGGCAGCACCAAAGTTCATGTCGGCTAGCCAATCGTCAGCGTCCTTTAACGCGCGTTGCCACTTGTGCATCAACTGCATGTGCAAGCGCGGGCTTTGTGAAGCCAATTTTTGAACGACCTCAACGGGGATACGACAAACTGAAATGGGCGTCAGCGCAATGGCATCGGTGGCGTAGCGCGCGCTTGCCAACACCTCCAACCCAATCACATCGCCTGAGCGCAGCACTCGAACAATGCGCGGACGGCCATCCAATGTACTGCGCACCAGTTTCACCATGCCGTCGCGCAAGGTAAAAATACCTTGCGACAAACTGCCCTCTGCAAACAAAACAGTACCTGCTGCACATTCAAGGTCGTCAATGGGCGCATGAATTTGGGCAAAGTCAGTCTCGTTCAAGTCAGCAAACAAGGCTATTTCACGAATACCGCAATTTCGGCAGTCAGAAATGCCACGCCATGCGGAGGCTGTTTTGATGGGGATCATCGAGCAGCTCCAGCTTTCGATAAGACCGCACGCGCCACGTTAAGACGTTCATCCAAATAAGCGCCATAAAAGTCAGGCAAGTAACCTCCAACCAACCGCTCGGCAATTTCTTTACCAGATAGCCCCACAAACAACACGGTTGGGGCAACTTTGATTCCCCAACTTTTCAGCAATTGATCATGGCTGTGACTGAGACCATCGAATCCCACAACAGTTTGCTGACTGCGCATGTTCAATTGAACAATAAAGTTGTCAGGATTGATTTGCAAGGGGCTCAAGTAATTTTCCCTGGCAATTTTGCAAAATGGGCAGCCCTCCAAACTTGCCAGAATCACCAGCGGGTTGCCACTTTTCAAAGCCAATGCCAACGCCTCAGGTAGTGAAGACGGCACCGGCAAGGAAGCTGTTTCAGCCAAGGCTGTGGTTGACGCACAAGCCATAAGTGATCCAAGCACTGCTGCACGGCGTGTCATCCACAAGTTGCACAGACTCATGGTTTGGCCTCTTGCTCCATTAACAAATAGGTGTTGTAGGCGTTCATCCGGTTGGCAACCTTGAACAAAGGCAAATGTTCAAAATATGACCAATCGGTGTGCTGGTAAGCCTCATCAAATGGCTCCATGGCCTGCGCGGCTTGCCCCATGGAGGTTCGAAGGTAAGTCAAATATTCGCGCGTGAGTTGCATGTCTTTGCGTGCCTCATGTGACAGTGGGCCGTGGCCTGGAACAATCACTTGGGTTTCAAAAGCCAGCAACTGATCCAGTGCCTTGATCCAATGCTGGCTGTCAGCTTGACCCACAAAGGGAATTCGGCTTCTGAAAACCAAGTCGCCAGCGAAAAGAACTTTCTCTTGGGGCAAGTAAAACGCCAAGTCCTCAGGGGTGTGTGCAGGGCCCACGGGTTGTGCCTGAATCTGCATGCCACCAAAATCAAACGTCTGGAAACCGTCAACCCAAATGTCAGCCTCGATCAAGCGGGTAGTGTCGTCAATCCATGGAAAAAGCTGCTCGCGAGACGCGGCCAAACGCAAGCGAGCGGTTTCACTGTTGAGGTAAATCAGCGCCGCACGATGCGCCACCACTTTGGCACCCAGGGCTCTGAAAACTTGCAAGCCATAAATGTGGTCAGCGTGGTAATGCGTCACCAACACATGCGTGATCGGCTTGGATGTGATTTTTTTAATTTCATCAACCAAGCGATGCGCCAAAGCGGGGGAACCTAAGGCGTCAATCACCACCACACCGTTCGGTGTGACCACGAACGCAGCGTTAGAGATAAAGTTTTGATTGGCAGGTGTACCGAGCGTTGACAACCCTTGTACATACCAGGTTGACGCAGAGATTTTTTGCACCTCAAACGCAGGCACTTCCTGCGCATGCACGGCTTGAACAGCAATAACACAAAATGAAACAAGCAAACTTCTGAGGGCGTGTAGGCATCGCAACATTTTGAATCGAGTCTCCTAAACAGGTTGTAGCTTTGTTCTAGAGTCTGTAATATAAGCTAAATATTAATTACATGGAGCCAACATGACCATTGCCGCCCTGATTGAAAACTATGGAGAAAAATACGTTTTGGCTGTGAGTGGCTTGATGGTGGGTTTGATGTTCGGCTTCTTTGCCCAACGCTCCAAATTTTGTTTACGCGCAGCCACACTAGAGTTTTGGCATCGCAGCTATGGCGAAAAAATTTCGGTCTGGTTGCTGACCTTTTCAAGTGCCGTCATTGGGGTTCAAGTACTCATTTTGATGGGGCAAATGGACAGTGCGGTCACCCGTCAAATTTCTGCCACGGGCAGCTTGTCTGGCGCCATCTTGGGTGGACTTTTGTTTGGCTCTGGCATGATTTTGACGCGTGGCTGTGCCAGTCGGCTGCTGATTTTGTCGGCCAATGGCAATTTGCGCGCCTTGTTGTCAGGGCTTATTTTTGCGGTCACCGCGCAGGCTTCATTGGGCGGGGTGCTGGCACCTTGGCGTGAAACCATCAGCGGCTGGTGGACGGTGGACGGGGGTCAATCCAGAGACCTGCTGGCGCTGGTTGGATTAGGCCCCTGGGGCGGGCTGGTCTTTGGGCTGGTCTGGTGCGCTGCTGCGCTTTATTTCTCTCTTCGCAGCGGCTGGGGCTTGTGGAAATGGGTGGGCGGCATTGGCACTGGGTTGGCAGTGGCGGCGGCTTGGGCCATGACTTACGCGGTCTCAAAAAATTCATTTGAGGTGGTGTCTGTGCAAGGCCTCACCTTCAGTGGCCCGTCTGCCGAATGGTTGATGCGCGTCTTGGCCTCACCCGCGCCAGAGATAGGTTTCAACTTTGGCATGTTGCCTGGCGTGTTTTTAGGCTCCATGGTGGGCGCCTGGGTGGGCAAAGACTTTGTCCTTGAAGGATTCAAAGATGGCTACAGCATGCGCCGCTACATTGCGGGTGCTATTTTGATGGGCTTTGGTGCCATGCTGGCCGGTGGTTGCGCCGTGGGTGCAGGCATTACGGGGGGAGCCATATTTGCTTTGACCGCCTGGCTGGCTTTGGCTGGTATGTGGGTTGGAGCCGGCATCACAGACCGGCTGGTTGACAGCCCAGCCCAAGTGGTCACATCGACCCAGCCCGCTCCCACCCACAAAGCGCCCTGAAAACAGCTTGGCTTACTTGCCGCTGATGTATTCAGCCACGGCAGCCATTTCAAGCGCCGTCATTTTGCTCACAATCGAATGCATGACAGCGTTGTCATTGGTGCGGTCGCGCTGATTGAAAAGCTTGAGCTGGGTTTCAATGTAGCTGGCATATTGACCTGCCAATCGTGGCAAATTGGCACTGCCCAGCCCGGCCTTGCCATGGCAACTGGCACATGCTGGCACCCCGCTGAAACGGTTACCAGTATGAAATATATAGTGCCCTACGCTTGCCAAATCTACGTCTTTGACTGTTTCTTTGTCTGAACTCTTGCCTTCAAAATATTGGCCTAAAGCCAGCATTTCATCCTCGCTCAAACGCGCAGCCATATCGGCCATGGCCGTACTTTTGCGCTGTCCAGACTTGAAGTTGGCCAACTGCTTGGCAATGTAGTTGGCGTGTTGACCCGCAAGCTTGGGGAAAATCTCGCTGGAAGACTCGCCATTTTCGCCATGACATAAAAAGCAAGAGCCTGAAACGATTTTGGCAGCGCGTGCCTGGTCAGCCTGAGCCCATACCGAGCCCAGACTGAACGCAAGGCAAGCCGCTGTGATTGCTTTGCGAACTTGCATCTTGATTTACACCAGCGTATCGGCCCAAATGCCTTTGGCCCATGACAGCGCAAAACGACCTTCAAGCTCATTGGCTGCCTTAGAGACACCCCCTGAGCCCGCCACGGTGACCATGGTTTTCTTGACCGGGTCATAGGTGTGCACGCTGGCCACATGCACCACATCTTCAGCACTGACAAAGCTGTAGCAGGTGTTGTTGTAAATAGGCGTTTGGTTGGGTGTTTGACCCGTCAATAAGGCCACCACAGCCGCTGCGCATGTTTTGCCATGCTGGTTGGCCATGTGGCCTGACTTCGGCATACCCGGCGCCACTTGGATGGAGTCACCCAACACGTGGATGTTTTTGGCTGCTTTGGACTCAAAAGTCAAAAAGTCAACCTCACACCAACGTTTATTGGCAGTAGCCAAGCCCGTTTGCACCGCAATCGCACCCGCCCGCATGGGTGGCAACACATTGAGCACAGAGGCCTTCACATCATCATGGAACTCAAATTTAAGGGTATTGGTTGCGGCATCCACATCTGCCAGCGCATGTTTACCACGGTATTCGACCATGCCTTTGTAACGTTCTGCCCAGGCTTTTTTAAACAGGGGACCCTTGGAGGTGACGTCTTCATTGGCGTCCAAGATCAGCACCTTGGACTTCGGCTTGGCCTGCGTGAAATAGTTGGCCACTTGACAGGCGCGCTCATACGGGCCGGGTGGGCAACGGTAGGGTGCCAAAGGAATGCTCAATGCAAACACACCACCATCTGGCATGTCTTGCAGTTGTTTGCGCAACGCCACGGTTTGTGCGCCCGCCTTCCACGAGTGCAAAACTTTGTCTTTGGCACCCGCTTTGGCCATGCCTGGCAGTGCTTCCCACATGAAATCAATGCCAGGCGACAAAATCAAACGGTCATAAGCCAGCTCGCTGCCACTGGCAAGTTTGACCACACGTTTGTCAGCATCGATGGTGTTGACTGTGTCATGCACCAGTTTGACACCATGGTTTTTGACCAAGCCATCGTACGGTGTGGTGATGTCCGCCATGGTTTTGACACCACCCAACACCAGATTTGAAATGGGGCAAGAGATGAAACTGGCGTTGGGCTCAATCAAGGTCACTTCAATGCCGTAGTCAGACCACATGCGCACATATTTGGCAGCGGTTGCACCACCAAAACCACCGCCCACCACCACCACTTTCAATCCGTTGCCCTTGCCAGTGGCGGCACAGCCCGAAAGCAGGCTGACACCACCCAACGCACCCAAGGCCGAACCAGCACCCAAAGTCTTTACAAATTGACGACGTAACATGTTTTCTCTCCTTATTTTTTGAGTGCTGAAAAATAACTGGCCAGTTGGTCAATTTGTGTGTCTGAGTAGCCTTTGGCAATTTGATGCATCAAAGTGGCTGGCTTTTTGCCAGACTTGAAGTCTTGCATTTTTGTAAGCAAATCGTCTTTGGGTTTACCGGCTAAAGACTCCATGCCTTTTTCAGCCCACCCATGGGTTCCGTGGCAAGCAGCGCATGAGGCTGCCATAGATCGCACTTGCAATGCATCTGCGTTCGCCCACGAGGAAAGGCTTGCGAGCGCCAAGCCCGCCATAACACAACAAAACTTTTTCACTTGAGCTCCTTGAATGAGTCGAACTTGAGAAAATTGATAACAACGGAAAATTCGAATCTTTAAATAAATGGATACGAATATACAAATGCTAATGCGAAATGTGCCCGCTTTGTCACCGTATAAACCCGGGGTCGCGCAGGTATTGCATACCCGTTACGCTCTGACTTCTATCAACATTTAAGGAAATCCACCATGCGTCAAATCTTCACTGCTTTCATTTTTATGCTCATCAGCCACATGGCTCTGGCGCAAGACACCAAGGTGGTCTATCACCTCACCACTGGCATCGACACCGCGGCGGCGGCATTGAACAACGTTAAAAACCATGTCGCGGCAGACCCCACGGCCAAAATTGTGGTGGTGACCAATGGACCCGGCATTGATTTTTTGATTGCCGATGCCAAAGACAGCAAAGGCCGTGATTTCTCTGGGTCAGTGAGTGATTTGGCCGCCAAAGGCGTAGAGTTTCGCGTCTGTAACAACACCCTGACGAGTCGCCACATTGACCCCAGCAAGCTGCTGCTTGAAACAAAAATTGTGCCTTCAGGTGTGGCAGAAGCTGCCAAGTTGCAAAGCAAAGAAGGTTTTGCTTACCTCAAGCCCTGAGCTTGAGTCAGGCCATAGCCTCATAACCCATTTGGGCTACCCCAGCCCACCCTTCGAGGTGATGGACGCTGGGGAGCGCGCCACTGAAAATCGTTTGAGAGTGCCAGCGTTACGCCCCCGCACCCGGGGCACAAATCACTGGCATACCCCTTTTTAAACTGATGGAGACACTTTATGGAATTTAGCAAAGAATTTGATGCATCTGGCCTGTCTTGCCCGCTGCCCATTGTTCGCACGAAAAAAGCCTTGGCCGACATGACGTCAGGTCAGGTGTTGAAAGTGATCGCCACAGACCCTGGCTCGGTCTGCGACATGGCCGCCTTTGCCGAGCAAACCGGCAATACCTTGCTGGAACAAGGCAGTGAAAACAGCAAATTTGTTTTCTTTTTGAAAAAAGCCTGATTCACCCCTTTCACTGACAGCAACAGACACCCGGAGCGCTCGCATGGCAACCAAAAAAATGGCACTGATCGCCACCAAAGGCACCTTGGACATGGCTTACCCGCCATTTATTTTGGCCTCCACTGCCGCCGCGCTGGGCTGGGATGTGCAGATCTTTTTCACGTTTTACGGGCTTCAACTGCTGCGTAAAAACCTTGACGACATCAAAATCAGCCCACTGGCCAACCCCGCCATGCCCATGCCTGTGCCGATGCCCGTGATGGTACAAATGTTGCCCGGCATGGAGTCCATGGCCACCATGATGATGAAAAACAAGATGAAGTCCAAAGGCGTGGCTTCGTTGCAAGAACTGCGTGACATTTGCCTCGAGTCAGATGTGAAGTTTGTGGCTTGCCAAATGACCGTGGATTTATTTGAGTTTGAAACCAGCGAATTCATCAAAGACGTCGAATACGGCGGAGCCGCCACGTTCATGAAGTTTGCTGGCGAATCTGACGTTTGCTTGTTCATTTAAGCCATGCGCAAACATTGGCTCATCGGTTGCGCCCTGTGGTGTGTAGCGCAACTCAGCATGGCGCTTGCGCCCTACACACACGCCAGCCCATTACCCGCAGCCGACCTTAACGCCCAAATTTCTCAGATTGAGGGCAAGCTCAAGAGTGAAGGCTTTACGCTGCTCGGGCATCACGTGCCCAAAGGCATCACCGGCCAGGCCAGCATTGTGGTCTCTGACCCCGCCATGTTGGCAGTGATTCAAGCCAACGGCACGGGCAGCAGCATTGTGGCGGCCGGGCTTCGGGTAGGCATCGCCCAAGATGGCGCAGTGTCCTACATGACCCCTGAATACTGGTACCGCGCTTACTTGCGTAACCACTATGCGGGCGCACAAACGGCAGTGAAATCCATTGAACAACGCTTGGCTAAAGTTTTGGGGTCGGGCGAAGGTTTTGGCGGTGATGTGCCGTTTGCGCAGTTGACAGACTACCGCTACATGTTTGGCATGGAACGGTTTGACTCAGCCAACAGTGAAATTGGCAGCTTCACCAGCTTTGATGAAGCGCTCAACACAGTTCAAAGCAACTTGAATAAAGGCTTTGGCGATACCCAGCGGGTTTATGAAGTGGTGATGCCAGCCCAGAAAATGGCAGTGTTTGGTGTCGCCATGAACAGCGCCAGCGACGGTGAAGGCTGGTGGGTGAACAAAATTGGCACCGATTTCCCTGCGGCCTTGCCGTATGAAGTGTTCATTGTGGACAACAAGGTCTATGCCTTGTACGCCCGCTACCGCATTGCGCTGGCATGGCCCGCTTTGGGCATGGGGCAATTCATGGGCATCATCAATGCGCCTGAAGCCATTCGCAACACCTTAGCGCGCGTAGCCGCTGCCAGCACCGCAAACAACTGAACCGTACCTTGCTACCTGAGGAAAAGATCAAATGACTGAAGCCGTCAATCCTTCTGCATGGGTAATTTGGGGGGGCTTTGTGCTGGCCTTCGTGTTTGGGGCATTGGCCAATAAAAGCAACTTTTGCACCATGGGTGCCATTTCAGATGTGGTCAACATGTCGCATTGGGGGCGCATGCGCATGTGGTTTTTGGCCATGGCGGTAGCCATCGTTGGCACCGCTTTGCTGCACACGCAAGGGTTGATTGACTTGACTAAAACCATTTACACGCGCCCCAATGTGCCCTGGCTGTCCATGCTGGTGGGCGGCGGTTTGTTTGGCGTGGGCATGACGATTGCCGGTGGCTGTGTCAACAAAAACCTGGTTCGGGTGGGCGCTGGCAGCTTGCGCTCTGTGGTGGTACTGGTGTTTGTGGCCATATCTGCTTACATGACGCTCAAAGGCTTGTTTGGTCAATGGCGTGCCAGTTTTTTAGACCCGGTGGTACTCGATTTATCTGCCTGGGGGCTGGCTGGGCAAACCCTGCCGCAGTTGGTGGCCAAGCTCACTGGCCTATCCGGTAATAGCGTTGTGTGGTTGACGGCTGCGGTGGTCAGCATCGGATTGCTTCTGTTTGTCTTGAAAGACAAACGTTTTCGTGCCAACAACCTTCAAATGGTCAGCGGCGTGGTGTTGGGGTTGCTGGTGGTGGCCGCTTGGTACCTGACCGGACACGTGGGTCATGGTGAAAACCCTGACACCATGGAAATTGTTTACTTTGCCACCAACACCCGCACACTTGAATCTTTCAGCTTTGTGGCGCCCACTGCGTTTGGCTTGGAACTGCTGATGCTCTGGACAGATAAGTCGTTGCTACTGACCTTTGGCATTGCCAGTGCCATGGGTGTGGTGCTGGGCTCCATGGCTTATGCGCTGAGTGCTGGCCAATTCCGTTGGGAAGGTTTTGCCTCGGTTGAAGACTTGCGCACCCAGTTGCTGGGGGCAGTGTTGATGGGGTTTGGGGGTGTCACCGCGCTGGGTTGCACTGTGGGTCAAGGTTTGTCGGGGGTGTCCACTCTGGCCATGGGCTCGTTTTTGGTGCTGGGCAGCATCACGGCGGGTGCGGTGGCCACCATGCACTACCAAAACCGCTGACCTGCGCCATGGCACATGTCATTGACGTAGAAGAAGCCGACTTTGAAGCCCGGGTAGTACTGGCTTCACATCAAGTGCCCGTGGTGTTGGACATTGGCGCCGAATGGTGCAGCCCGTGCCGCGTGTTGACGCCCTTGCTGGAGCGTCTGGCGGCGCAGTACAGCGGTCAATTCATTTTGGCCAAAGTGGATGCCGATGAAAACATGCGCATTGCAGGGCGGCATCAAGCCAAAGGCTTTCCCACCGTGGTGGCCTATAGCCGCGGTTTGGTCACAGACCGTTTTCACAGCATGCAAACCGAAGGATTTTTGCGCAGCTTTTTAGATCGGCTGATCGCGCACCATGCGGCTGGTGCGGCGTTCACAGTTGAAACCCCTTTACCCACCGCAGACACATCAACCCAGAAAGCACCCTGAAAAATGAACCTACCCGAACGCGATGGCGATGGCTACCTGACCGACATGTCTGCCTGGACAGACGATGTGGGGCGCGCCATGGCGCAAGCTGACAACTATGAACTTGACGATGTGAAGTGGTCGCACATCCTGAAAGCGCGTGCCTATTACGACGAGTTTGGCAGCGTGCCGCCGATTCGTAAATTCGCCAAGTACATTGAAGAAGACCAAAACGCTGTCTTCAAATTGTGGATGACCGGCCCCATGAAACCCATCACCAAATACGGTGGACTGCCCAAACCTACCGGTTGTGTTTAGGTCGGTTGCTCCATCGAATTGTTTGAATTTGTGAATCAAAATAGCCTCTACTGCTTATTTCATAAGTGCAAGCAGCTATGAAAATAGTAGTTTTCAGGACAACTGCTTTCGGCAATAGCAGTAGACAAACTTTTGCACGCTGCCAAACGGCGTATGGTGATCTTCGCGCTCATGGCTCAGCAAGACAAACGGGGCGCCAAACTCCGCATGCAATGCATCTGGCTCGTAGCGCATGACCGGCAAACCACTGCATTGCAGGGGGCCATCGCTGGCAAATGTGGCCATGATGACGTGACCCCCTGGTTTTAGCGAGCGCAACACGCAGTTTACATAGGCCTCACGATCTGCTTTGTTGGTTAAAAAGTGGAACACCGCACGGTCATGCCAAACATCAAAAGCATGCTGGGGCAGGGCGAGTTTGGTAATGTCGCCCACCAGCCATTGAACCTTGTTGGCTTGTGCGCCAAGTCTGGCCTGTGAGGCTGCCAGTGCGGATGCAGACAGGTCAAGCACCGTCACGCTTGTGAAAGCGTGCTGTAAAAGATCATCGACCAGGGTGGAGGCTCCGCCACCCACATCAATGATGGCTGCCGACGCTTGCACCCCGGTGCCCTGAATCAGCCGCAAGGATTGTTCTGCATGCACCTGAAACCAACTGACATCGGTGGCTGGTTTGTGGGTGTAAACATTTTCCCAATGGTCTTTGGTTTGCATGCAATGCCTTTCAATCATCACCCTTGGGGCCTGCCACACGCACCTGGCACAGCAAGTCTTGCGCCTGCAGAGGGTCTTCGGCAAATATGACTTTCACCTTGTCAGTGGCTGGCAGCTCAAGCTGCAAACGCAGCAGCTTGGCTTGCTTGGAGGCCTCTGAAAACGTGTCAAGCGCACGCAGTTGCTCAAGTTGACCAAAGGGTTTGACGTGGTAAATGTAGTAAGGCATGGCGCTGAAATAGGTTGGGTTCGGGACGGGGTTCAGACGTAAAACTTGGAAGCACGGCGCCTGCCGGGCAAGGCTTTTTGAATGATCACCCCTTTGATGCCAGACAAGTCGGCAATCGGCTCATCGGCAAATGCCGGGTTGAGCGCGTGCAAAAACCAACCCGTGTGGTCACGCAGCAGCTGCCTGAAAATCCAGTTGTCTTGGTGCCAGGCCAAGACAAAAGCGCCCGCTTTGGCCAAGCCTTCGGGTTCAATCAAAATGATTTCACCCTCTTGAAACTCAGGCACCATGCTTTGCCCCTGCACCATCAAAGCAAACGACTCGCCACCCGCGCACTCTGGCAGCGCCATGGCATGTGCATCGAGGGTGGCCTGGGCATAAGTGTCGGTGGCGGCGCTCACAGGCTCAGTAGCCAATGTGGTTTGAGTGGCAATGGGGACAGAAGGATGCATCAGATCACCTGGGCAAAAATTTGAGCTGCGGCCACACCCGAAGCACGCAACTCGTCATGCAAGGTTTGCACAAAGATGGCCGGGCCACACAGGTAAAAGTCGCAGTCAATGTCAAACAGATCAGCACGCATGGCCTGGGCAATTTGCCAGGCGCCCAAGGCGGCATCGGGGTGGGTGACCAACTCGAACTCGAAGGGGTCAAGCGCTTCAGACCAGGCGCGGCATTGGTTGCTGTAGAAGTGCCCATCGCTGCGCGTGGCCAGCCAAAACAGCGACAGCGAAGGCGATGCGTCTAACGACAGCGCGTACTCAATCAAGCTTTTGATGGCGCCAAACCCTTCATCGCAGGCCGCAAACACCAGCGGCCGGTGCCCTTCAGCCAACACAAATTCGCCATCGGGTCCAGTCACCGTCAAGCTGCTGCCATGGTGAAGCTGGCGCTCAAACAATGCTGTGGCAAAGGCATCCGCCGGGTTGCGGGTGATGAAAAATAGCAAATTGCGGTCGTCACACGGACAGCTGGCCAGCGCGTAAACGCCAGACACGTCGCCCACACCAGGCACGGCGGCACCCAGTTGGACCGACTGCCCCGCCAAAAAGCGCAGCCGGTGGGTGCGCGGGGTTTGCAGATGCAACAGCCAGGTGTTAGGGGCGAGTTCGGTCACAGCACGCACCGTGGTCACGATCAATTGCAAAGCGATGTCTTGCGGGCCATGGGCTTCAAGCAACTCCAGCGTCAGGTTGCTGCTGGCTGCGGTGTGGCAACACATCAGGGTGTAGCCCTGGGTTTTTTCAGCCTCTGAGAGCACGTAGTCAGCGTGCTGGGTGGGTGCCACTGCGCCTTCTATCACCCGCACTTTGCACATGCCGCAACTGCCGTTGCCACAGCCATAGTTCAGCTTCAAGCCAGCATGTAGCCCGGCTTGCAACAAGTTGGCATGCCCCTCGACCGAGAACTCGTGCCCGCTGGGGCGCACTGTGACCTGCGCCGTCATGATTTTCAACATATCGTCCATCACCTCCAGCATGCCCACCGACTCCGTGGCCAAGACCTTGGCCAACCCTTGGGTCGCCGCTTGCTCTAACGCCTGCCACTGCACTGCTTCCGGGCTGCGCTGGCACTGCTGGCGAATCTGCTGCTGCAGCTCAATTACCAGCGCGTGGTAGCGCTGCACATGGCGGCGCAGGTCGGCCAGCTCTTGGCTTTGGGTAAACAAGCGCTGTGCCAACACCTCTTGGCTGGGAAGCAAGCGCTCGCGCACCCGTTTGCCAAAGGCTTCATCGCGGATTTGCGTCACGCGCTCCAACATGCCCGACGCTTCGAGTTGGGCGTTGGGGTAAAGCCGTCGGAGTGTCTCGGTGCTGACCCAGCCGTCTTCCAGCACCAGCGTGCCATCGCGCACCTGCTGTTGCAAGACACCACGCGCCAACCCCAAGAGCTGTGCAGCACGCCAAATACTGACTTTGTGGGTCATGGTGATGCTATCTAATAAAGAGCTGCTTGTGCATATATATCAAGCGCTAGAGGCCAATTTGTTATAAATTTCTGGCGCCATAACGCGATCCAGGTAACGCGCCCGGTACAGCAAGCGTGGCTGGGCGGGGGCATCTTCAAAAGCGGCGCGGTCGTGCAAGACGTTGTTGCACACCAGCCCCATGCCCGGCTCCAGCTTCAAGCGAAAGATACAGGGGCTGTCACTGGCCAAAAAATCTGTCAGAAACTGTACCGCCGCACGGGTAGATGCGTCATTTTTCCAAACAATGCTGCGCGTGCGGGCGGTGTAGCGCATGTGCAAAACACCGGTGTGCGGGTCAACCGAAAACACCGGCCCAGTTTGCTCAGGGCGTGCCACACCGTCGTCGTCCAACCGCGCGGGAATGGTCATGGCATCAGCGGCCATCAAAGCACGCACCCAATCTGGGTTGGCGTCGCGCATGGCGATGTAGGCCATGTCGTGGTCAAGCAGCGCGGTTTCACCGCCACGGCTGGCAGGGCGCACGCAATGCAGCACCATGCCACGTATCAAACGCTGCGCGGGCTGGTAGTAGCCGTCGGTATGCCACTTAATGGCGCGGTTGGTGTAGGGAATAAAAGCCGGGCGGTCGCCGCTGGGCTCTGCCACTGCGATGGGTGAAATGCCATCCACATCGGCCAGCCAATTGCCATCAAGCCGGTGCAAGCCCAGCTGTTGACCTAACCGCAAAGGAATGTTTTTATCAGCTTCGGTCACAGCGCTTTGGTATATGACCATATTGACCTGAGAGCATTTATTTATAAGCGCAAGCAGCTCTGTTTTTTGTAGTAATCTAGGGTCTGCTACAGGCACCACCAAGTCACTCGCCTGGTGTGGCTGGGCGGCCCATTTGGCGGCGCGCCAATGGGCATAGGCGGGTGCATTGTTCAAATCAAAGGGGGTTGACATGGGTAGAGGGTGGGGCTTGGTTGGGGGCTTAGGGCAACTCAATCGCCAGAAACCGCGCCTCTGGCACCACGTTTGGCATGGGGTTCGGTTGACAGCACGCCGTCCATGCCGCGGCCGATCATGCCCAGGGCGTCGGGCACCTCGCTGGCCATGACCTGGTCAACCACCCAGCGTTTGTCTTTGTCAGGCATCAAGGCCTCAATGCGGTGACCCAGGTAGCGCACAAAAGCAAAATCCGGGCCATGGGCATCAAAACCAAAGTCGGCGTAGTGGTCAGCCAGCTGGTTGTAAAGGTCAATGAATTGGTCAGCGTAGCTGCCCTGCCCGGCGCCGGGCTCGCCCATCAAACCCTCTTCGTTGTCTTGCAGCACCTGCGCCACGCGTTGCACCAATGCGGTCATGAATTCAGTGCGCATGGCATCATCCATGCGCTGGGCTGCCAGGCGGTCAATGACCTGGGTCAAAAACACCAGCACTTCATGCGTAAAAGCAAAGTATTGCGCCCCTACTTCAATGTCAAAGCGCGCCGAACGCATTTGCTTGAGCGTGTTTTGCGCCACCCGCCAGGTGATGAAGGCCATGGCGCTGGCTTGCTGTTGCGGCGTTTTGGAGGCGCCGTCATGAAACCACTGGCTCTTGATGCGGATGTTGGCCATGGTCAGCAGGCACCCGCATCAAGCCACTTCAGCGACACCATCTCAATACCCACCTTTGCCCAAAGGCTGTGGCAACCCAGCCACTTTGGGACCCTGCTTGGCTGGCCCAACAGGGAACAGGTCGTAGAGGTATTTGCTGTCAACACCGGGGTGAAGCTCGGCAAAGCCTTTGAGCATGTTGCGAAAGTTGGGGGTGTGGCCGTGTTCACGGTATTCATCACGCAGGTAGTTGACCACTTCCCAATGGGCGTCTGTCAAGCTGATGCCTTCGGCTGCTGCGATCACGCGCACGGCTTCATCGTCATAAAGGGGTTCCAGCAAGTAGCCCAAATCGTCTGTTTCAACTTCCGAACCGTTGATGATGTATGCCATGGGGTTGCTCCTTTCAGGGTTAAAAAAATAGGGTTACACCGCTGCTGCGGATTTGTGGGGAATGAAAATGCCGCAGCCTTGCAAGCGGTAGGGTCCCAGGCCTTGCTGCTGCAGGTGCAAAGACGGTGCCGGAGCCAGACCATGCAGCATCAGGCTGAAGGCGGTGACTTTGCCATGCGCCAAACTGAGCTGCTGGCGTTTGCCACACACGCGCTCACCGGCAATGCCCAAACCAGCTAACTCGGCCGCCATGCCTTGCATGAAAGCCACCTCGTCTGGGTCTGAGGCGGCCACTCGGTAGGCATACAGCGTGGTGTGTGGCACCAATTCATGCAGGTGCGGCGCCGCCAGGCGCAACGCATGGCCGGCCACCGTCAGGTCAATGGGGGCGCACGACAACAGCGCTTGCGCCCGCTCGCGTGACAAGCGCACCATCAATTTGGCACGCCCAGACAACATGGCCAAAGGCTCGGCTCCCGTGACCAGCTTGATGGTGTGCACTGCCGCCAAAGGCTCGTCTTTTAGCCAAGGCCAGGCTTCACACAGCGCCTCTTTAAGACTCTGGGCATGGTCACGCGGTAAAAACCGGCCCGTGACTGGAAACACCAGGTCAACCGTGGCGCAGGGATCAGATGCGTTCATGACACCTCCGGGGGCTGCGTTTGATGCGCTGGCTGGGCTTGTGCCCAACGCACCAAGGCCTCACCCCACAAGCGTGCCGACTGCGGGTCGATGTCAAACACCGTGAAGCGGCTTTTCTCGCGGATGCGCGTTCGCAGCAAACGCATGCCGCCGCCTTCAAAGTCAAGCTGCTGCAGTTCAATGACCTGTCCGGTGACTGGAATCGTCCATTTTTCAAGCGGTGTAAGTGTGCTCATGGTGTTTTTTGGAGGGTTGTCAACAAAGCTTGAGGGCAGGCTGGGCGCGCAGTTTCAGGGCAAAAAATGCTATTTTCTTCAAGCCTCTATTGGGCGCAACAGCAAGCCCGCCCGTCTATCACCGGGACGGGTGGGGGCATATAGCCCAAATGGGTAGCCCAAAATACCCAACGAGGGGGATGGTTTGGTACGGCGCTGACTCGTACGATTTGCGCCAGAGTTGAGGAAATTGAGCTGCAAAGTTCAATGGATGCAAAAGCCCGGTTCGATCGACCAGCGCAAACCCCGCGCACCATGACAGGAGACACCCCATGAGCATTAAGCAACACGACACCCCCATGCTTGACCAACTCGAAAGCGGGCCTTGGCCCAGCTTTGTGACCGGTCTGAAACGGCTGGCCAAAGACAGCGAGTACATGACCGATTTGGTAGGCCAACTGGAGCACTCCTACAAAACCCGCAAAGGGTACTGGAAGGGTGGCACGGTGGGTGTGTTTGGCTACGGCGGTGGCGTGATTCCACGGTTTTCAGAAGTGGCAGAGATGTTTCCCGCTTCCAAAGAATTTCACACGCTGCGCGTGCAACCCCCGGCTGGCATGCACTACAACACCGACGTGCTGCGCAAAATGTGTGACATTTGGGAGCGTCATGGCTCTGGGTTGATCGCTTTTCATGGCCAGTCTGGCGACATCATGTTCCAAGGTGCCAGTACCGCCAACGTGCAAGGTGCGTTTGACGAGATCAACGAGCTGGGTTTTGACCTGGGCGGTGCCGGGCCCGCAGTGCGCACCAGCATGTCATGTGTAGGGGCGGCACGTTGCGAGCAATCTTGCTTTGACGAGGCACGCGCTCACCGCCAAGTGCTCAACACCTTTTTGGATGACATGCACCGCCCGGCGCTGCCTTACAAGTTCAAATTCAAGTTCTCAGGCTGCCCGAACGACTGCATGAACTCCATTCAGCGTGCGGACATGGCGGTCATTGGCACCTGGCGCGACAACATCCGGGTTGACGAAGCCTTGGCGCGCAAGTGGTTTGACAAGCATGGCATGACCGAACTGGTCAACGACGTGGTCAGCCGTTGCCCCACCAAAGCCATCATGCTCAAAGAAATCAAACAGCAAACCAGTGGCGAAAAAATCTCTAGCGTGGCTGTGAGCGACACGCATTGCCTTGAAATCGACAACAGCAACTGCGTGCGCTGCATGCACTGCATCAACGTCATGACCGGCGCTTTGGCCACTGGGGTGGACAAGGGTGTGAGCATTTTGATGGGGGGCAAGCGCACCCTCAAGATTGGCGATCTGATGGGCACGGTGGTGGTGCCCTTCATGCCCATGAAAACCGATGAAGACTACGAAGCACTGGTGGATCTGGGTCAAAAGTCGATTGACTTCTTTGCTGAAAACGCCTTAGAGCACGAGCGCACCGGCGAAATGATCGAGCGCATTGGGTTGATCAACTTTCTGGAAGGCATTGGCCTGGAAATTGACCCCAACATGGTGGCCACCCCACGCACCAACCCCTACGTTCGCACCGATGGCTGGGACGACGAAGTGGCCAAGATCAACGCCCGCAAAGCCGCGGCCTGAAGCCCGTCGTCACCCCACGCATTGACACCAACTCCATTGAACAGGAAAGACAACCATGGCTACTAAACGCACCCCCATTGAGAGCGGCGTACCAGACAACAAGCAGTTTTTGCACCCGCTGATGGCCAAAAATTATGGCAACTGGAAATACCATGACCGGCCACGCCCAGGGGTGTTGCACCATGTATCTCACAGCGGCGATGAAATCTGGACGGTGCGTGCAGGCACGCAGCGCCAAATGGATTTATTCACCATCCGCAAGCTCTGCGACATTGCCGACACCTATGCCGATGGCCATGTGCGCTTCACCATTCGCTCCAACATCGAATACATGGTGTCTGACCCAGCACGGGTTGAGCCGCTGGTGGCTGCACTCACCACCAACGGTTTTCCGGTGGGTGGCACAGGTAACTCGGTGTCTTCCATTGCCCACACTCAAGGCTGGCTGCACTGTGACATTCCAGGTACCGATGCCTCCGGCGCAGTCAAGGCCTTGATGGACGAACTGGTGGATGAATTTGTCAAGGAAGACATGCCCAACCGGGTACACCTGTCGACCTCATGCTGCGAAATCAATTGCGGCGGCCAAGCCGACATTGCCATCGTGATGCAGCACACCAAGCCACCCAAAATCAACCATGACTTGGTTGCCAACATGTGCGAACGCCCCACCGTGGTGGCGCGCTGCCCGGTGGCCGCCATTCGCCCTGCCATGGTCAACGGCAAGCCGTCTCTCGAAATTGACGAGTCCAAATGCATGTGCTGTGGTGCGTGCTTCCCACCCTGCCCGCCCATGCAGATCAACGACCCAGATCACAGCAAGCTGGCCATTTGGGTAGGCGGCAAAAACTCCAACGCACGCGGCAAACCCACCTTCATGAAGATGGTGGCCTCGGGTCTGCCCAACAACCCGCCACGTTGGCCAGAAGTGTCGGCCATGGTGAAAAAGATTCTCTACACCTACAAGGCAGACGCCCGCTCGTGGGAGCGTATTTCTGACTGGATTGAACGCATTGGTTGGCCCGCATTCTTTGAGAAATGCGACCTGCCTTTCACCAAATACCTGATTGACGACTGGCGTGGTTCACGCGCTAGCTTGAACGCATCAACCCATATCCGTTTTTAACTTTTCTGACCCCACACACCATGAAATTTGGCATTCTCGTCAATGAAGGCCCCTACACACACCAAGCGTCTGACAGCGCTTACCAGTTTGTGGTGGCGGCACTGGACAAAGGTCACACCATCCAGCGTGTGTTTTTCTACCACGATGGCGTCAACAACGCCACCCGACTGACCGAGCCACCGCAAGATGACCGCAACGTTGTCAACCGCTGGTCGGCCTTGGCGGCAGAGCACAAGGTGGACTTGGTGGTGTGCGTGGCCGCGGCGCTGCGCCGTGGCATCAAAGAAGAAGTGTTGGCACCAGGGTTTCGGATTTCAGGCTTGGGGCAGTTGGTAGACAGCGGCATCAAGGCAGACCGGCTGGTGACCTTCGGCGACTAACTTCAACCCAAGAAACAAACACACCATGAGCGAACAAGCAGCACCCAGCGGCCCCAAAGTGAAGAAATTCATGTTTGTGAACCGCAAAGCCCCTTACGGCACGATTTACGCATTGGAGAGCCTGGAGGTGGTTTTGATCACCGCCACATTTGACCAAGACGTGAGCTTGGTGTTCATTGACGATGGCGTTTATGAATTGGTCAAAGGCCAACAAACCAAAGGCATTGGCATCAAAAACTTTTCACCCAGCTACCGCGCGCTGGATGGCTATGACGTTGAAAAACTTTATGTGGATCAAGCCTCCATGGCGCAACGCGGTTTGACCGAAGCCGACTTGCTGGTGCCTGTCGAAGTGCTCGATGACCAGCAAATGGGTGAGCTGATGGCACAGCAAGATGTGATCTTGAGCTTTTAACAACAAGGACAACCTCATGCTGCACATCATCAATCAATCACCTTTTGAAAATAACTCGCTCGACACGTGCCTGCGCATGGCACTGCCCGGACACGCCGTGCTGCTGATTGAAGACGCGGTGTACGCCGCCACACAAGGCAACGCCCTGCAAGAGCGCGTGACCCAAGCCTGTGCCAAACACAGTGTCTATGTGTTGCAGCCTGATCTGGATGCCAGGGGCTTGGGCAGCAAGCTGCTGGCTGGCGTGAGCCCGGTGGACTACGGTGGCTTTGTTGACCTGGTTGAAAAACACGACACCTCGCATTCCTGGCTGTAAGCCGAATCATCCCTTTTTATTTTTACCTACTGGAGTACACCATGAGCTTTGAAATCAACGGAAAAACCTACGAAACAGACGAAGAAGGCTACTTGCTCAATTTGGCTGAGTGGACCACCGAGGCTGCCGGCCACCTGGCAGTCGAGGAAAAAGTAGAACTGACAGACAACCACTGGGAAGTCATCAACTTTTTGCGTGAGTACTATAACGAGTTCCAAATTGCGCCCGCCGTGCGTGTGCTGACCAAAGCCATTGGCAAAAAATTTGGTGAAGAAAAAGGCAACAGCAAATACCTGTACGACCTGTTCCCCTACGGCCCGGCCAAACAAGCTTGCAAGATTGCAGGTTTGCCCAAGCCAACCGGTTGCATCTGACCCAGATTGAGCCAAACCCCACGAACTTGCGGCCTCAACCATGACCTTGTTGACCATTGCTTATGCGGTGTTGTTTTACGTCGCCACCATCGTCTTCGTGGTTGGGTTGACCCGCAAAATTAGCACCTACGCCACCACCCCCGCTCCGTTGAAGATCCCCACCACACCTGCGCCCACCACCGTGGCGGGGGTGCGCTGGCGCTTGGCGCGCGAAGTGGTGTTGTTCGAGAGCCTGTTCAAGTCCAGCAAATGGACATGGTTGTTTGGCTGGTTGTTTCATGCCAGCTTGCTGCTGGTGACCCTGCGGCACTTGCGCTATGTGCAAGAACCCGTGTGGTTGCCAGTGACACTGGTGCAACCCTTTGGCACTTACGCCGGGTTTGCCATGGTGGCTGGCCTGGGTGGGCTGTGGGCCAGACGCTGGTTGGTCGACCGGGTGCGCTACATCTCCACCCCTTCAGACCACTTGATGTTGGTGCTGCTGTTGGCCATTGGCATGTCGGGGCTGGCCATGCGCTTTGTAGCTCACACAGATATTTTGGCGCTCAAAGCCTTTGTGCTGGGCTTGATGCGCTTTAACTTGCAACCCCTGCCCACCGACCCGGTGCTGTTGGTACACCTGGCGCTGGTGGCGTTGCTCATGATGATTTTCCCCATCAGCAAACTGTTGCACGCACCGGGTCTGTTTTTCAGTCCCACACGCAACCAAGCTGACAACGCCCGCGAAGTTCGCCATATTTCGGCTTGGGCAGCCGCTCTGGATAAAAAAGCCTAAGCACACACACCATGGCCACCGCAGCGTTCGAAACCCCCAAGCTCAAAAGCTACCCGGTCATCCCCTTGATTCAAGTGGGTGCCATGTCGCACATCAAGTCTTTTCCAGCGGCAGCACCCATTCAAAAGGCGCTGGGCTTCCCAGAGGGCTTGGTTGACGACTGGCAAGACAAGGTCATTGCCAAAATGGGCGACATGCTGGGCAAATACAGGTCGCTGCAGGTGTACATGGACGCCTGCGTGCATTGCGGTGCCTGCTCAGACAAATGCCACTATTTTTTAGGATCAGCCGACCCCAAAAATATGCCGGTGGCACGCCAAGACCTGATGCGCAAGGTCTACCGCCGTTACTTTACTTTTGCCGGCAAGCATTTCCCCAAGCTGGTGGGTGCGGTTGATTTGACGCGCGAGGTGCTCGACGATTGGTACAGCTACTACAACCAGTGCTCTGAGTGCCGGCGCTGCTCGGTGTTTTGCCCCTACGGCATTGACACCGCTGAAGTCACCATGGCGGCGCGCGAGATCATGGACTCCATTGGGTTGGGTCAAAAATATTCCAATGAAATCATTGGCAAAGTCCACCGCATTGGTAACAACCTGGGGCTGCCCGGCCCAGCGCTGATCAACACGCTGGAAGGGCTTGAAGAAGACGTGAAAGATGACACGGGTGTGGATGTCAAATTCCCCATTGATGTCAAGGGTGCAGAAGTTTTGCTCATCACCCCATCTGCTGACTTTTTCTCAGAGCCGCATGTAGAGAGCCTGATTGGTTACGCCAAGGTGTTTCACGCAGCAGGCATCAGCTGGACACTGAGCTCGCATGCATCTGAGGCTGGCAACTTTGGCATGTTCATTGGCAACTATGAGCAAATGCGCAATATCTCCATGCGGGTCAAAGAAGCTGCGCTTGAACTGGGCGTGAGACGCATTGTGGTGGGCGAATGTGGCCATGCCTGGCGCGTGGCCTACAGTTTCTGGAACACCTTGATTGGCCCCTTTGACTATCTAGACCAGCGCTACCCGGTGCCGCAGCACATTTGCGAATTCACCGATGATTTGATTCAACAAGGTGCGTTGCAGTTTGACAAAGACGCCAACGATAACCGCATCATCACGTTTCACGACTCCTGCAATGTGGCACGTGGTTCGCGCATGGGCAACATGCCAGGCGGGCAGTTTGTGATACCTAGACGCATCATCACGACGGTGGCCAATCATTTTTATGACATGGCACCTGAGACCATTCATGAAAGCACCTTTTGCTGTGGCGGCGGCGGCGGTCTGCTGACCGATGACCTGATGGAGTTGCGTGTGAAAGGCGCCCTGCCCCGCATGGAGTCTTTGAAGCAAGTGGTTGATGAGCATCAGGTGAACTTCATGGCCACCATTTGCGCCATTTGCAAAGCCCAGTTCACCAAGGTGTTGCCTTATTACGGCTTCAACATGAGCATGGTGGGCGGTGTCCACCAACTGGTCAGCAAAGCCATTCGACTGGGCGACAAATAGCCCTGCCTTTCCTATTTCACGTACAAAAACCAGGAGATTCCAACATGTCTGCGACCCCCGAAGTCATTGAAGCCAAGCCCTTGACGTTTCGACGTTTTAAAGACGGCGATGCCAAAGTCAAAACCTGGCAAGCACAAATTTTTGATGCGGGTCATTCGCACAAGTGCCCCACTTACATTCAAAGCACCCCACCTTGCCAAGGAAGTTGCCCCGCGGGTGAAGACATTCGGGGTTACCTGAACATTGTGCGTGGCATTGAAAAACCACCCGCAGGCATGGTGTGGCAAGAATATGCCTTTCGGCGTCTGACCGAGGCCAACCCGTTTCCGTCGGTGATGGGTCGGGTTTGCCCAGCACCTTGCGAATCGGGTTGCAACCGCAATCAGGTGGAAGATTTTGTGGGCATCAATTCGGTAGAGCACTTTTTGGGTGACTACGCCATCAAAAACAAACTGGCCTACCACAAGCCTGCGCAAAGCACGGGCAAAACCGTGGCGGTGATTGGTGGCGGACCGGCAGGCTTATCTACCGCTTACCAATTGGCGCTCAAAGGCCACGCCGTCACGATTTTTGATGAGCGCGCCGAGCTCGGCGGCATGATGCGCTACGGCATTCCTGGGTTCCGCACACCACGTGATGTGCTGGATGCTGAAATTCAGCGCATTTTGGACTTGGGCGTGGCAACACGCATGAAATGCCGCATTGGTACCGACATCACCATGGCGCAAATCCGTGAGCAATTTGATGCGGTGTTTTTAGGACTGGGTGCGCAAGCGGGTCGTGCACTGCCCGTAGACGGTGCTGATGCGCCCAATTGCGTCACAGCCACTTCGTTTTTGAAGGCGTTTAACGACGGCCGGTTGCGCCACGTGGGCAAGCGGGTGGTGGTGATTGGTGGTGGTGACACCTCCATTGACGTCGCCACAGTGGCGCGGCGCTTGGGTCATATTGACAAAATCAACGAATCAGACCGGCCAGAGCATGCCATTGCTGGCCATGTGGCGCACGATGTGGCCGCAGCTTCTGTGCGCCAGGGCGCTGAGGTCACGCTGACCACCATTTTCGACATTGAGAAAATGCAGGCTTCCAAGCATGAGGTCGAGCACGCTTTGTCTGAGGGCATCACCATTCGCGGTGGCATGGCGCCAGTGGCCGTGATTCGCGGTGAAGATGGCCGTGCTGTGGCACTGCGCATCATGCGCTGCGAAGCCAAAGTGGTGGGGGGTCGCTTGGAGATCAAAAACATTGAAGGTACCGAGGAAGACATTCCTGCCGATTTGATTGTTTCAGCCATTGGTCAGTCGGTTGACTTCTCCGGCTTGGAAGAATTCAACAACGGCAAGGGTGCCATTGCGTCTGACAAAAACTACCAAGTTCAAGGCCAACCTGGCATTTTTGTTGGCGGTGATGTGGTGCGCCCCCATTTGCTGACCACGGCCATTGGCCATGGCGCGATTGCAGCAGATGGCATCGACCGCTTTTTGCAAAACGAGGCGCTGGACAAACGTCCCAAAATTGACGTTCACACCTTCGATTTGAAGCGCAAGATGATCGAAAAAGGCTTGAACTTTACCGAGGTTCATGAGCCAACCCGTGGCACGGACAAAAGCACTGCAGCCATTCACAATTTTGACAACCGGTCTGATCGCTATGTCATCTCTCACAAAGAATTGTTTTTAGGGCACTTTCCCTTTGCACCTCGCAACAAGCGTGGCATTGTGTCGCTGACTGCGCAAGAAGCGCTGGACAATTTTGAAGAGCGCCTGCAACCCTTGCTTGAAGCCCAGGCCGTGGCTGAAGCCAAGCGCTGCATGAGCTGTGGCCAGTGTTTTGAATGCGACAACTGCGTGGTGTACTGCCCGCAAGTGGCCGTGTTCAAGGTGCCCAAAGCCAAAGCCACCACCGGGCGCTACGTGGACACCGATTACAGCAAATGCATTGGTTGCCATATTTGTTCAGATGTCTGCCCCACGGGTTACATCCAGATGGGCTTGGGGGACTGAGGTCATGGCACGAAGCGTGTGTGATGTGCGGCACAGCCTCTGGCGGCTGGTCTGCCTGGGTTTGTGTGTGGGCTTAGGGCTGTCTGCACAGGCTCAAACGCCTGCCGCAGCGCCAACACCCGGCTTGACGCTGCAACCCAAGGTGGAAAAAGCTCGTGGTGGCCAGTGTGTGGAAGACCCTGTATTCATGCGGCGCAACCACATGACTTTGCTCAAGCACCAGCGTGACGACACAGTGCATGGCGGCATTCGCACCGGTCAATATTCATTGAAAGCATGCGTAGCGTGCCATGCCAGTCAAACCAGCCAAAGTGTCAGTGCCCATCCAGGCGATTTCTGCCAAAGCTGCCACACCTATGCAGCGGTCAAGATTGATTGTTTTGAATGTCATGCCAACAAGCCTGATGCCACATCAACACCGGCCACAGCCACACATGCTGATGCAAATCAGTCAGCCAAATTGGCGCAACTCCAGCAGCTTTTAGGTCAAGAAAAGGCCAAACCATGACGCATGAACCTACGCCTCGCCCGGCTTCACCCCACACCCATCGGCGTGGCTTCTTGGGTGTCGCCGCCGCTGGTTTGGCAGGTGTGATGCTGGCACCTGGGGTGCGCTTGATGGAAGTTGCCCAAGCCGCAACATCCACCACCACGGCCGGAGTGAGCCCCAAAGTACGCTGGGGTATGCTGATTGACACGGGCAAATGTGCCAGTGGCTGCACGGCGTGTGTCACGGCATGTAATTCAGAAAATGGGCTCTCTGGTGGAACCCTGCCAACAGATTCGCAGTGGATTCGCAAGCTGGAGTTGACCCATGCGGGCAGCGGCAACACCGTTTCAATGCCCATGATGTGCCAGCACTGCGCCGAGCCGCCTTGTGTGGATGTCTGTCCCACGGGTGCTTCATTCAAGCGGGCGGACGGTATTGTGCTGGTTGACAAACATATCTGTATTGGGTGCCGCTACTGTGTCATGGCCTGCCCTTACAAAGCCCGCTCGTTTGTGCACGAACCTTTGCACAACCAAAAAACCGATGTCCCCCGTGGCGTCGGTACCGCAGAAGGTTGCACCCTCTGTGTGCACAAGGTTGATCAGGGCGAACAGCCGGCGTGTGTCACGGCCTGCGCTGAGGCCGAGCATGGCGCCATTTTGTTTGGCGACCTCAACAACCCCGAGAGCGACATTGCCAAACGTGTGGCCAGCTATCCATCGCGCCAAATCCGGGAAGACCTCAACTTGAACACGGGTGTGCGTTACAGCGGCATTTGAAGAAAGATCTAGGCCATGAAATTTGTCTTACGCCCTTTGAAAGAAACCGGGTTTGGCTTCCAAGCCTTGGCCGCTGGCTTCAGCCTGATGCTGGCCGTGGGGCTGGGTGCAGTGTGGTACATGGAGCACAACGGTCACATCGTGACCGGCATGAACAACCAGGTGGTTTGGGGCTTGCCACATGTGTTTGCGGTGTTTTTGGTGGTGGCAGCTTCTGGCGCGCTGAACATGGCTTCGATGGCTTCGGTCTTTGGCAAAACAGAGTTCAAACCCTTGGCTCCGCTGTCTGGTGTGTTGGCCATTGCTTTGCTGGCTGGTGGCTTGTTGGTGCTGATGTTGGACTTGGGTCGGCCTGATCGACTGCTGGTGACAGTGACGCACATGAACTTCAAGTCTATTTTTAGTCTCAACATCTTTTTGTATTCTGGTTTTTTTGGCTTTGTGGCGGCGTACATCTGGACCATGATGGAGCGGCGGATGAACCGTTTTACGCCCCTGGCAGGTTTTTTTGCATTCATCTGGCGCATGGCACTGACCACTGGCACGGGCTTAATTTTTGGTTTTTTGGTGGCGCGACAAGCCTATGACTCGGCTTTGTTAGCTCCTTTGTTCATTGCCATTTCACTGAGTTACGGTCTGGCCGTGTTCATTTGGGTACTGATGCTCGCCTGTCATGCAGGAGACCGGCCTTTGGGTGATGTTCTGGTGGCTAAACTGGCACGGTTGCAAATTATCTTCATAGCGGCAGGGTTTTACTTTGTGTTGGTTTACCACCTGACCAACATGTACTTCACCAAACATCACGATTTTGAACGCTTTATTTTGCTGGAAGGTGGCATCTACACCGCCCTGTTTTGGTTAGGACAAATTGTGCTGGGCTGTGTGGTGCCATTGTTGATGCTGTTGCACCCCCACATTGGCGCGCTGCGTGGCAGAGTTGCGGCCAGTGCAGGCTTGGTCATGGTGGGCGGTCTGGCGCAGATGTACGTCACCATTGTGGGTGGTCAGGCGTTTGGTTTGGTGCTGTTTCCTGGTTACCAAGTTCGTAGCAGCTTTTATGACGGTGTGACTGCCAGCTACGCATCCAGCCTGCCGGAATGGCTGTTGGGGCTAGGGGGCGTGGCATTGGTCGGACTGATTGTGATGCTGGCGCTTCGCGTACTGGGGTTTTTACCTGAGCGGCTGGATGACAGTGTCTTTAACGCCAACAGTGCGGCGGCCACCGCGCACGCCAGCGCTTGAATTTCAACTTGAGTTGACCCAGTGATGTCGCGTTTTTTAGTTTCAGCTGCACACAAGTCATCGGGTAAAACCACCATCAGCATTGGGTTGTGTGCTGCGTTGTCAGCGCAAGGGCTGCGCGTACAAGCCTTTAAAAAAGGGCCTGATTACATTGACCCCATGTGGTTGGCGCAAGCCAGTGGCCACCCCTGTTTCAACCTAGACCCCTACTTAAGTCCGGCAAACCAAATCATTGACAGTTTTGTGTGTCATTCAGCGTTGGCTGATGTCAGCCTGGTGGAAGGCAACAAAGGGCTTTACGACGGCCTGGCGCTCGATGGCAGCAACAGCAATGCTGCGCTGGCGCATTTGCTTGATTTGCCTGTGGTGTTGGTGTTGGATGCGCGTGGCATGACGCGTGGCATTGCACCCTTGATTTTGGGTTACCAAGCCTTCGACAGCCGCATTCGCATTGCCGGAGTGATCCTCAACCAACTCGGTGGCAGCCGCCACGAGGCCAAACTGCGCGCTGTAATTGAGCACTACACCGATGTCCGAGTGTTGGGCGCTATCGCGCATGACCCCCAACTGGCCTTGGTTGAGCGGCATTTGGGCTTGATGCCCAACCAAGAAAAAGACGATGCATCACAGCTTGTGCGCCTGATTGGTGAGAGAGTTTCAGAACAAGTCGATTTAGCTCAAGTGTTGGCATTGGCAAAAACTGCGCCGCCACTGCAACCTCAAATCACCCAAACGCACGTGACACAGGTCACGGCTCAAGGTCTAAAGAAACCTCAAAAACTGCGCATTGGCCTTGTGCAAGACAAAGCGTTTGGGTTTTACTACCCAGACGACGTGTTGGCACTGCAAGCGGCTGGTGCGGAATTGGTAACGGTCAATGCTCTGCAAGACACACACTTGCCGCCTTTGGATGGTTTGTTCATAGGCGGTGGCTTCCCTGAAGTGTTTATGGCGCCATTGGAAGCCAACCACGCATTTCGCATGCATTTGAAGTCATTGATTGAAGCGGGACTGCCGGTTTATGCTGAATGCGGCGGGCTGATGTACCTGGCGCGAAGCCTGCGCTGGAAAGACACTGTTGCCGACATGGTGGGTGCATTGCCCATGGATGTGGTGATGCATGACCGCCCCGTCGGCCGCGGCTATGTCCGCTTGCAAACCACAGCAGATGCACCCTGGCTGACCAATGCCCATGAGCATGCGCCTGGGCAAACCCTTCAAGGGCATGAGTTTCACTATTCAAGTGTTGAAAACTTGCCGATAGATTCAAAATTTGCTTACCGTGTTTTACGCGGTTACGGCATCGACGGTCAGCACGATGGGCTTGTTGTTCACAATGTGCTGGCTTCATATGCACACTTGCGAAGTGGCGCCGGGGCAGATTGGACGCGGCAGTTTATGGATTTTGTCCGGCTCAAGAAGACGTCTGAATCGGTTACCTCGGTCTGCTGCGCGCCTTTTGTTTGGGTCAATGGCTCCCCCATAGCCACTGACACCGAGGGCTATCTTAAAAATCTGGGCGACTGGTCGGAGGATTTTGCCAAAACTCAGGCACAAGCTGAAAACCTGACCCTGACCGAAGCACACTGGCAGGTGATTGCGTATTTGCGCGCCTACTACGAAGAGCACAGGGTGCAGGCGCAAGTTCGCGCGATGATTTGGCATTTTTCCAAACTTTGGGGTCCAGAGTTAGGCAACAATCATCATTTACACACGCTTTTCCCAGTTGGTGGCCCGCAAAAGCAAGGCAACCGTCTGGCGGGTCTGCTCAAGACCAAAGGCGAACATTGACTTGCATGGGTTTGAGCTCGACACGATCAGAGTTTCACGTTAACAACTTACAGGAGTTTTCACATGTTCAATTTAACGCCTGCAGCGGCTCAGCAAATTCAACAATCTGCCCAAGCCAGTGGTGCTCAAACCTTGGCGCTGCGAGTGGCAGCCAAAAAAGACGCCAGCGGCGACATGCAATTTGGCATGGGCTTTGATGAGCCACACGATGAAGACATGAAGCTCGATTTACAAGGCATCGCCGTGGTCATCAATGACGAATCTCAAGCATTGCTATTTGACACTGTGCTGGACTTTGTTGAACTCAACCCGGGCGAGTTCAATTTCATATTCATTCCCAACAGCCATCCTTCGTGCGGTAGCGCGTCTGTCACTACCAGCAGTTGCGGCAGCGGTGGCTGCGGCAGTTGCGCCAGCCAAGGAGCGGCGCATTGAGTGCCCACATGCAAACGTCTACACCAGCCACAGGTCGTGTTTACCTGGTGGGCGCCGGCCCGGGCGACCCCGAATTGCTCACACTTCGTGCGGTGCGTTTGCTAGAAAAAGCCGATGTGGTGGTCTATGACAACTTGGTCTCGCCTGGGGTGTTGGACTTCGTGCCTGCAACTGCAGAGCGCATTTATGCGGGCAAACGACGCAATGAACACACCCTGCGCCAAGAGCAAATCAACGCCCTGTTGGTCAAGCTGGCCCTGCAAGGCAAGCAAGTGGTGCGGCTCAAGGGTGGCGACCCGTTTATCTTTGGCCGTGGCGGAGAAGAAATGCAAACGCTGGCGGGCTCTGGGGTTGACTTTGAAGTGGTACCAGGTGTCACAGCTGCCTCGGGGGTGTCGAGTTATGCAGGCATTCCACTGACCCACCGTGACTACGCCCAATGCTGTATGTTTGTCACCGGCCATTTGAAAGACGGCAGTGCCGACCTGGACTGGCCGAGCCTGGTCAGGTTGAACCAAACCGTGGTGATTTACATGGGGCTCAATGGCCTGCCTGAAATCTGCCAGCAATTGGTGGCACACGGCGCCTTGCCCAGTTTGCCCATTGCCGTGGTGCAGGATGGCAGCATGAAGTCGCAAAAAGTGGTTACAGGCACATTGGCAGATATGGCTCAAAAAGTGGCGCAAGCTGGTCTCAAGTCACCATGCCTGACCATCATTGGCGAGGTAGTCAAGCTGCATGATGAGCTTGATTGGTTTAAGGCCAATGCCTGACGTAACACCCTTCAGGCACCTCACTGCAATTGCAGCGTATCAAGAACTTTGGCCGTTGAGTTGATCAACTTGACTTGTCCACAGCTCGTTTAACCATGGAATTTTCTGACAGTGTTTTTTTCTTGCATGAAAACATGCAAGTTATTCACTGACAAATGAAAAAGCCGTTGTAAATAATGAATTTACAACGGCTTAATTTTTGGCGGAGCGGACGGGACTCGAACCCGCGACCCCCGGCGTGACAGGCCGGTATTCTAACCAACTGAACTACCACTCCTGGTAGCTAACGTTTAGCTCTTTCAAGCTCAAGTCATTTGCTTTTGACAGCAAACCGTTACCGACTTGCGCCGCATTATCTTGCGATAATTTGGCGACCCCACGGGGATTCGAACCCCGGTACTCACCGTGAAAGGGTGATGTCCTAGGCCTCTAGACGATGGGGTCAAAACCTTGGACTTTCGTCTCTCATGAAACCCTTGGTGGAGATAAGCAGGATCGAACTGCTGACCTCTTGCATGCCATGCAAGCGCTCTCCCAGCTGAGCTATACCCCCGTTAACACAACTCTGATTAGAAGCAGTGTTTGTTTCCAAGCCCTAAATTATAGCCACAATTTCAGGCCAACTTCAGCCTTTCGATAACTTTTTCTCGATTGAACAACTCCAACACTGCATCGAGTGAAGGTGTGTGGGCATTCCCCACCACCAACACGCGCACTGGCATGGCCAAGTGCGGCATTTTCAGGCCGCAGGCTTTCAGCACATCTTTGATCTCTGCCGCAATGCTGGCCTTGTCCCAGGCACATGTGGCCAGCTTGTCAGACAGCATGGTCAAAGCAGGTTTGACAGCATCGGTGACGTGCAATGCCAGATCAGCTTCTGGCGCCTGCACGTCGGCATAAAACACTGCAGCCCAGTCAGCCAAAACCACCGTGGTGTCACAGCGGTCTTTGAACAGCGCGCAAATTTTGACCAATCTGTCGTCAGACGCAATGCCACGCTTTTGCAACTGAGCTTGCACCAGGGGTGCCAACACCTCGTCTGGGGTGATCTTGATGTGCTGAGCATTGACCCAACGCAGCTTGGCTTCGTCAAACTGTGCGGCACTCTTGCCCAGATGATCCAAGTTAAACCAGTCAATGAACTGCTGCCGGCTGAAAATTTCATCGTCACCATGGCTCCAGCCCAAACGCGCCAAGTAATTCACCATGGCATCAGGCAAGTAACCTTCTTCACGGTATTGCGTGACCGCCTTGGCGCCATTGCGCTTGCTCATTTTTTCGCCCAGCTCATTGAGCACCGTGGGCAAATGTGCGTACACCGGGGGCTCTTTGCCCAGCGCTTTGAAAATATTGATTTGGCGCGGGGTGTTGTTGACGTGGTCATCGCCGCGAATGACATGGGTGATGGCCATGTCGATATCGTCCACCACCACGCAAAAGTTGTAAGTAGGCGTGCCGTCGGGTCGGGCAATGACCAGATCGTCGAGCTCGTCGTTGCTGATCTCAATGCGGCCTTTGACCTTGTCGTCCCACACCACAGCGCCATCTTGCGGATTTTTGAAGCGCAATACCGGTTGAACACCTGCTGGCACGGGCGGCAACACTTTGCCCGGTGCGGGGCGCCAAGTGCCGTCGTAGCGCGGCTTTTCTTTGGCCGCTGTCTGGCGCTCGCGCAGCGCATCGAGCTCGGCCAGGCTCATGTAGCACGGGTACACATGGCCAGCGGCCACCAAGTCGGCCAGAACCGCCTTGTAGCGCGCCATGCGCTGCATTTGGTAAAAAGGCCCTTCATCTTGATCCAGCCCTAGCCATTTCATGCCTTCAATGATCACGTCCACCGAGGCTTGGGTCGAACGCTCAAGGTCGGTATCTTCAATGCGCAAAATGAAATCGCCACCTGTGGCGCGAGCAAACGCCCACGGGTAAAGCGCTGAGCGGATGTTGCCCAAATGAATAAATCCGGTGGGAGACGGGGCGAAGCGGGTACGTGTTTTTTGTGTCATAACTCAAGCCAAGGTGGACAAGCCGCGCAGCAAGTCGGCCTTCAAATCTTCAAGATGTTCCAAACCCACTGCAATGCGAATCAGCCCTTGGCCAATGCCTGCCGCTTGGCGCTGGGCAGGGGTCAAGCGGCCGTGCGAAGTGGTCGCGGGGTGGGCGATGGTGGTTTTGGTGTCGCCCAAATTGGTGGTAACCGAGCACACCTGCGTGCTGTCAATGACGTGAAAGGCGCGCGTGCGTCCCGTCACTTCGTCGGGGGCACGCACATCAAACGACACCACCGCGCCACCCAGGCCAGACTGCTGGCGCATGGCCAGGGCTTGCTGTGGATGGCTGGGCAAGCCTGGGTAATACACATGCGCCACTTGCGGCTGGTTTTGCAACCACTGCGCCAAGGCCAAGGCACTGTCACACTGGGCGCGCATGCGAATCGCCAGCGTTTCCATGCCTTTGGTCACCACCCAAGCGTTGAATGGGGAGAGCACCATGCCCGCGGTGCGGTTGATGGGCCAAAACACATCGTTGACGTATTTCTCGGTGCAACAAATGGCACCGGCCACCACCCGGCCCTGGCCGTCAAGGTATTTGGTGCCTGAATGAATGACGAAATCAGCCCCCCATTCGGTCGGACGCTGCAGCGCCGGGCTGCAAAAGCAGTTATCTACAGCCAACAGTGCGCCGCTTTGATGCGCCACATCAGCCAACGCGGCAATGTCGCAAATGTCGGTCAGCGGGTTGGTGGGGGTTTCGGCAAACAGCAGCTTGGTGTTGGGCTGAACCGCCGCACGCCATTGCGACACATCGGTTTGCGAGACAAAGGTGGTTTGCACACCAAATTTTGAGAATTCGGTTGCAAACAGGCGCAGCGTTGAGCCAAAGACCGATTGCGAACAAATCACATGGTCACCCGCGCGCAGCAAGCCCATGCCCAGCAACAGCACAGCGGCCATGCCGCTGGCAGTGGCCATGGCTGATTCGGTGCCTTCAAGCGCGGCCAAGCGCTGCTCCATGCAGGTGACGGTGGGGTTGCCGACGCGGGAATAGGTGTAGCCGTCTTCTTCGTTGGCAAAGCGCTTGCGGGCAGTTTCAGCGTCGGGCTGTAAAAAACTGCTGGTCAGGTACAGCGCTTCGGAGTTCTCGCCGTACTGGCTGGGGGCAATGCCTGCGCGCACTGCCAGGGTGTCGCGGTGCAAACCTTCAGGGAGTTTTTTTTTGGTCATGTTCAATTTTCCAAATTGGGCAGCGCCAGCCGGGAGGTGTCTTCTTGAACTTCATCACCACCCACCCGGTGCGAATTCAAGCGAACAATGTCTTCCAGCGTGACATCACCCGTCACATACACGCCGTCAAAACACGAGGCGTCAAAGCCTTTGATGGCTGGGTTAAGTGACCCAATGGCGCGTTTCATGGCCTCTACGTCTTGGTAAATCAACGCGTCGCAACCAATCAGCTGGCGGATTTCTTCCACCGTGCGGTTGTGCGCCACCAGCTCTTGCGGGGTGGGCATGTCAATGCCATACACATTGGGGTAGCGCACCGGGGGCGCAGCGCTGGCCATGTAGACCTTGCGCGCGCCAGCCTCGCGCGCCATTTGCACAATCTCTTTGGAGGTGGTGCCGCGCACAATCGAGTCGTCCACCAGCAGCACATTGCGCCCCTTGAACTCGCTGGCGATCACGTTGAGTTTTTGGCGCACCGACTTTTTGCGCACGCTCTGCCCCGGCATGATGAAAGTGCGACCCACATAGCGGTTTTTCACAAACCCCTCGCGGTAAGGCAAGCCCAGCAACTGCGCCAATTGCGCGGCGCTGGGACGGCTGGACTCGGGGATGGGAATGACCACATCAATCTCATTGGGCGGCACGGTCGAAATAACCCGCTTGGCCAAGGTTTCGCCCAAATTCAGCCGTGCCTGGTAGACCGAAATACCGTCCATCACCGAGTCTGGCCGCGCCAGGTAGACGAATTCAAAAATGCAGGGGTTCAGCACCGGGTGGTCAGCACATTGCTGTGCATGAATCTGCCCTTCAAGGTCAATGAACACCGCCTCACCCGGCTCGATGTTGCGCTCAAAACGGTGCGAGGTGCCCTCTAAAGCGACCGATTCACTGGCCAGCATCCAGGTGTCGTCGCTGCGCCCCATGCACAGCGGGCGAATGCCAAAAGGGTCACGAAAAGCGAGCACGCCATGCCCAGCTATCAAGGCAATGACGGCATAAGAGCCTTTGATGCGGCGGTGCACCTTGCGCACCGCGCTGAACACATCGGCAGGCGCGAGTGGCAGACCCCGGGTGGTTTCGCCCAACTCATGCGCCAGCACGTTGAGCAGCACTTCAGAGTCGCTCTCGGTGTTGATGTGGCGGTGGTCGGCGTTGAACAACTCGGCCTTCAGGGCGTGGGCGTTGGTGAGGTTGCCGTTGTGCACCAGCACGATGCCAAACGGTGCATTCACATAAAACGGCTGTGCCTCTTCTTCACTGAACGCATTGCCCGCAGTGGGGTAGCGCACTTGCCCCAGACCACAGTTGCCCGGCAGCGAGCGCATGTTACGGGTGCGAAACACATCGCGCACCATGCCCTTGGCCTTGTGCATGAAAAATTTGCGCTCCTGCTGCGTCACGATACCCGCAGCGTCCTGGCCGCGGTGTTGCAGCAACAACAATGCGTCATAAATCAGCTGATTGACCGGCGCGTGACTGACTACACCCACAATTCCACACATAAAAATCCAATCTTTTCAACGACTTATTCAAATAGACAACAATTTTTTCAGCTCCGGGGGCAGCATGGGCTGGGTGGTTTTGACCAACACCGTCATCACACCAACACCCACTGACTCGTGCCACGCCGCGCTTGATTTCATGGGCGTCATGGCCATCAACAGCGTCGCCACCAGCAGCAGCAAGACCCCGCGAACCATGCCAAACACAGCGCCCAACGCCCGGTCAAAAGGGCTCAAGCCCACCGACGACACCAGTTTTTTAAACACCACCGCCACCAAGCCCCCCAGCATCACGGTGGCCACAAACACCAGGACAAACCCGGCGGCGTAGCGCAGCGTGTCGCTCGACCCGTGCATGGGCAAATACTGCGCGGCATCCAGCGCCAGCCACTGCGCCAACACAAACGCACCCAGCCAGGTCAGCAACGACAACACCTCAAACACCAAACCGCGCCACAACCCGAGCAGCAACGAGGCCAGCAACACACCCACAAAAATCCAGTCCAGTGTGGCCATGGGAGTTAATTCAAAGTGTCAGCAAGGCCGCTGGCAGGTTGAGCTTTTTGATCTTTTCAGCAGATTTTTCAGCCTCTGCCTTGACGGCAAAAGGTCCCACCCGCACGCGAATGCGTTTGCCATCTTTGGTATCAGCCACGTGGGTGTAGGTTTTCAGGCCAGCACGTTCAAGCTTCAAGCGCACTTCATGGGCGCGGGTGGCATCGGCAAAAGCACCCACTTGCACCACAAACCGGCCAGCCACTGGCGCAGTGTCTGATGCCGCGCCATTGAGCAGCGCCTGAGCTTTGGCTGCGTCATTTACTTTAGGCACGGCTACAGGTGTAGGGTGATCGGGAGCAGGCTTATCAGGTGCAGGTTTAACCACTTTGACGGCAGGCAAGGCAGTCGATGCGGCAACTTTGGGGGGCTCTGGCGGCACCACATCAGACGCTTTATTGACGGGCGCTACAGGTCGATTTGGCTCTTCTTTTTCGGTGATCACACCAGCTTCACCAGCTACCGCTTCAACGGCTTTGCCCACGGCCGCTGGCACCGTGCTGGCCGGGGCGGCAGGAAAAGCCAGTGGCAAGACTTTGTTGCGATCCGGGATGTCGATGGGCGTGTCGATGGCCAGCGGGCGCGGCTGCTTGTCAAACAGCAAGGGCAAGCCCAGCACACCCAGCAGCACCAGCACGGTGGCACCGGCCAAGCGGTAGGTGGCGCGCTTGCGAATGGCCTCAATGCTTGGCGCCAGGGGCGGCGCAGTGGCAGGCTCGTCGGCAGCTTTGCGAAACTTGAAAAAAGCCATGCGGGGGAAGAAGGGTAAGGGTCAGGAAAAATCAGGCACCGGGCAGGTGTTTGGCCTGCAGGCGGGGCACACCATCTTTGAGCACACCACCTACGGTGTAGAACGATCCAAAGACCACAATTCTATCAGCGGGGTCGGCGCAAGCCAGTGCCGCTTGCAGCGCTGACTCGGGGTCTGGGTGCGTGCTGGCACTGGCGTCTGAGCGGGTGTTGAGCGCACGCCAAGCCTGCTGCAAATCTTGCGCAGAGGCGGCACGCGGGGTGGGCAAATCGGTGAAATACCAACGGTCTATCAGCGGGTTCATGCGCGCCATGAGGGCGCTCACATCCTTGTCGGCCATGGCACCAAACACGCCGTGGGTGGTGGGGAAAAAGCCCATGGCGTCCAAATTCAGCGCCAACGCCGCCACCGCATGCGGGTTGTGCGCCACGTCCAGCACCAGGTTGGGCTGACCCGGCACAATCTGAAAGCGCCCTGGCAAGTCCACAAACACCAGCCCATTGCGCACCGCTTGCGCCGTCACCGGCAGCAGCTCGCGCAAGGCGGTCAGGGCGGCAAGCACACCGCCGGCGTTGACCAGTTGATTGGCACCACGCAGCGCCGGGTAAGCCATGCCGCTGTAGCGCCGCCCGCGCCCCGCCCAACCCCACTGCAGTTTGTCGCCAGTGACGTTGAAGTCCACCCCCACCCGCCACAGGTCTGCGCCCACCTCCAGCGCCCGGTCTAACACGCTTTGCGGCGGCAGCGGGTCGCTGACCACCACCGGTTTGCCGGTGCGCATGATGCCGGCTTTCTCGTACCCAATGGCTTCACGGGTTTCGCCCAGCAAGGCCATGTGATCGAGGTCAATGCTGGTGATGATGGCGCAGTCTGGCTCGATGATGTTGACCGCATCCAACCGCCCGCCCAGCCCCACCTCCAAAATGGCCACATCCAGCTTGGACTGCGCCATCACATCCAAAATGGCCAGCGTGGTGAATTCAAAATAGGTGAGCGATATTTCATCATCATTTTGGCCTCTAGCGCTCTCCACGCTTTCGCAGGCAGCTATTAATTTTGTATCGCTGACAGCTTCGCCCGACAGCCGCAGACGCTCTTCAAAATGCACCAAATGCGGCGAGGTGTAGACGCCCGTGCGGTAGCCGGCCTCTAGCAAAATAGCTTCCAGCATGGCGCAGGTGGAGCCCTTGCCGTTGGTGCCCGCCACCGTGATGACGGGGCAAGTCAGGCGAATGCCCATGCGCTGCGCCACGGTTTGAACGCGCTCAAGACCGAGGTCAATGGCAGTGGGGTGGAGGTGCTCGCAGTAGGCAAGCCAGTTTGGAAGAGTTTGGGGCGTGGGTTTCATACAGGTGTGAATTGTCTTCCAGAGCGCCGCAGGTCGAGCCAGTGCGGGCTAATTTTGGGTCGGTGGCATGATACCGGGCATGAACACACCACCCCTCACCGTTTACGGCATTCCCAACTGCAACAGCGTCAAAAAAGCCCGTGCCTGGCTCACTGAGCATGGCGTGAGCTATGCGTTTCATGATTTCAAAAAGCAAGGCGTGCCAGCTGACCTGTTGGCGCGGTGGTTGGCGGCCGTGGGATGGGAAAAACTGCTTAATCGACAAGGCACCACCTGGCGCAAGCTCGACGAAGCCACGCGCTTGGCCGTGATGAACGATGCCACCGCCACCGCGCTGATGCTGACCCACCCCAGCGTCATCAAGCGCCCCGTGGTGATGTGGCCGCAAGGGGTCATCAGCGTGGGGTTTGACGTGGAAGTTTTCGCACAGCAGCTGGCCAACGAGTGACTGGGCTTGGGGCACACTTGCGCATACGTTTTGGTGCAGAAAGCCACCGGCACAGGTCAACCTGTCGCCCTGCGTCACCTAAAATTGGCTCTTTTCCCACAAGTTGCAGGCCACCATGACCACCACCCACATCGACGCGGTCAGCGTCACCACCCAAGCCAGTGTTTACTTTGACGGCAAATGCATCAGCCACGGCATCACTTTTGCCGATGGCACCAAAAAATCAGTCGGTGTGGTGCTGCCCGCCAGCTTGACGTTCAACACCGGTGCGCCCGAAACCATGGAATGTGTGGCTGGCAGCTGTGAGTACAAACTGGCTGGCAGCGAGGCTTGGCTCGCCTCCGGCCCTGGCGAGAGCTTCAGCATCCCCGGCAACTCCAAGTTTGACATTCGTGTCACAGAACCCTACCACTACATCTGCCATTTTGGTTGATTCAAATCTTTTTTTGCTATTTTTAATATAGCTGCTTACGCATATTCAACGGGCACTAGAGGCCAAAAACATGTCAAACACCATTCTTCAAAACATTCCAGTCGGTCACAAGGTGGGCATTGCCTTCTCGGGCGGGCTCGACACCAGCGCAGCCCTGCACTGGATGAAGCTCAAAGGCGCCCTGCCCTATGCCTACACCGCCAACCTGGGCCAGCCAGACGAGTCTGACTACGACGAAATTCCGCGCAAGGCCATGGCTTACGGCGCTGAAAAAGCCCGCCTGATTGACTGCCGCCAGCAGCTCGCAGCCGAGGGCTTGGCCGCGCTTCAAAGCGGTGCGTTTCACATCAGCACAGCCGGTGTGACTTACTTCAACACCACCCCCATCGGCCGCGCCGTCACCGGCACCATGCTGGTGGCCGCCATGAAAGAAGACGATGTCAACATCTGGGGCGACGGCTCCACCTTCAAGGGCAATGACATTGAGCGCTTTTACCGCTACGGCCTCTTGACCAACCCCAGCCTCAAAATCTACAAGCCCTGGCTTGACCAGGCTTTTATTGACGAGCTGGGGGGCCGCGCTGAAATGAGCGCGTTCATGACCGCGCATGGCTTTGGCTACAAGATGTCGGCTGAAAAAGCCTACAGCACCGACAGCAACATGCTGGGCGCCACCCACGAAGCCAAAGACCTGGAGTTTTTAAATTCAGGCATTCGAATCGTCAACCCCATCATGGGCGTGCCGTTTTGGCGCGAAGACTGTGTGGTGAAAGCCGAAGAAGTGAGCGTGCGCTTTGAAGAAGGCCGCCCGGTGGCGCTGAATGGCACAGAGTACCCAGACCTG
>NZ_JAQURE010000021.1 GCF_028715765.1 Rhodoferax sp. | reverse complement strand
GCGAACATGGCATTGTGGAAACCACCGACAAAATTCATCTGGAACACATTTTGCGCAAACTTTGGGTCAGTTCACGGGTTCACGCCGCCGTGATTGCCTCAGAGCAAGGACTGCTTTAGTTTTCAAAAAAGGGGATACCGGGGATCATTGGCATTCGCTGCATGTTTGACATGTCGGTGCTGCTGGCCATCGGTGCCACAAGGTCAGCCAGCGTGATGCCGTCCAACACCTCCATGTAGTTTTGCGTGGCTTGATTTAACACGCTCTTTAGCCGGCAATGTGCGCTCATACGACACTGGTTTTGCGCCGCATCAAAACATTCCACCATCGTCAAATCGGTCTCGGTGGCACGCACAATTTCACCCAACGTGAGCGCACTCGCATCAACCAATAAACGCATGCCACCGCCACGCCCGCGCGTGGTTTCCAGCCAGCCTCGAGCTGCGAGTTCTTGCACAATTTTGGTCAGGTGGCTGCGCGAAATGCCGTGGCTGTCAGCAATCTCGGTGATGGTGACCGGCGCCACCCGCTCTAGGCAAGCGGCGCAGTACATCAACACTCTCAAGCTGTAGTCAGTCCATTGGGTCAGGCGCATAGATCAAAGGTAAAAATAAAAGATGAATAACGAATGACTATTATGAAGTTAAAATAACATTCATAATATATTCCTCTTTACCAAACTTTCATTTCTTGCGTTGATGCGTCAGCCACCGCCCACCTGTCATGGCCAAAAAGTTCCCTCTTCACCCTGCCAACCCTGAACGCATCTGCTGGGGTTGCAACCAATTTTGTGCCACCGATGCGATGGCCTGCGCCAATGAGCGCTCGCCACACCCGGCAGAGCTGTTTGGCGACGACTGGATGGCCTGGGGCGACCAGCAGCTCGCACCGAATGACACCCCAACAGCGCCCACTGCACTTGCCGTCACCCACCCAGGAAAATAAGCATGTCGTTACCTATCTTCGGTCAAACACCAGCCACACCAGCGCCCTACGGATTACCGTGGCTCAGGCTGGCCTTTCGCCCTTTTTATCTGGGTGCCGGCTTGCTGGCGGCGCTGATTGTGCCGCTTTGGGTGGCCATTTTTTTGGGTGCCGTGACATGGGCACCCACACCACCGACTGTGCTGTGGCATGCCCATGAAATGCTGTTTGGTTTTGCTACGGCCGTCATCGTGGGCTTCTTGATGACTGCAGGTAAAACCTGGACAGGCCTGGCCACCCCACGCGGGTCACTTTTGGGCGCGTTGTTCTTGCTTTGGCTGGCGGCACGGGTGGCCTCGTTGGTGGCACCCTATGCTGTTTTTGCAGTCCTGGATTTGGCACTGTTGCCTGTCATTGGGCTTATTTTTTTACGCCTGCTGATGCGCTCAAAGAATTGGCGCAACGTGCCCCTGGCGCTTATTTTGTTGTTGCTCTCAGTGGTTAACTTGACGTTCCATTTGTCGGCCAATGGTTTGATTGACCTGGCACCCATGAGCAGCTTGTATGCCGCACTGGGGTTCATCGTGATGATTGAATGCGTGATGGCCGGACGCGTGGTGCCATTTTTCACAGCCACCGCGCTGAACATCAAAATCGAACCTGTGGTCTGGCTGGAACGCAGTGCCTTGGCCGCCACGGCCACAGGGTTGACGTTGTGGGTCACAGACTGGCACAGTGGGTTGGCTGCGGCGGCATTGGCACTGGCCAGTGTGCTTAACTTAAGCCGGCAACTGCGCTGGCAACCGCTCGCCACACTGAGCCGCCCAATTGTCTGGATTCTGCACTTCTCCTATTTTTGGCTCTCAGGTGGCTTGGCTTTGCTGGCCGTGACGCAATTGGGTTGGGGCGCTGCCTCTTACGGCGTGCACGCGCTGGCGGTGGGCGCCACCGGTGGCTTGATCATTGGCATGATGACGCGCACATCACGCGGTCACACCGGGCGTGCGCTGCAAGTTGATGCGGTAGAAACCACCGCTTACGCGCTGGTCATGCTGGCCGCCGTGCTGCGGGTTCTGTTGCCGCTGCTGATGCCCGCGTGGCACAGCTACGCGCTGGTAGCTTCGGCATCTGCCTGGACTGCTGCATTTTTAATCTTCATGTGGCGCTACACCCCTTGGCTGGTGACAGCACGCCGTGACGGCAAAGACGGTTGAACCTAGCCCGCGGCGCGGGTCAGCGCGTACCCAGCCAGTACGCTAACAAAATCATGCTGATGACAAAGCCCAGCCAGCCCACCAGCAAATTGCGCCACAGCTTGGGGGCATGGCGAAGTTCAATGAAGTCGTTGATGACCACCAAACCCTTGAAAAACGACACGCCAAAGATGGCAAAAACCGGGGCCATGCGAGCGTGCCCCAGTTGACCCGACTCACCCAGCCAAAACGTCAGCTCGGTGGCGGCCAGCAACAGCAGCCATTGTGTGTTAGTTGAATATTTCATCGTGTTCAAAGGTTTCAAGGCATGGGGGCTTGGGGGTATGGGTGCTTGTCAAGCCTTTAGCGCATGACGTAAATCAGGGGAAACAGCACAATCCACAGCAGATCAACCATGTGCCAAAACGCTGCGCCAGTCTCCAGGGCATGCACATCGTGGCTGCCGTAGCGTCCGGCAAGCGTCTTGATCAACAAAATCGTCAAAAACACCATGGCCGCCAACACGTGAAAAAAGTGAAAAGCCGTCAACAAGAAATAGAACATGTAAAACGTGGTTGTTGACAGGTCAATGCCCGCAGCGGTCTTGGTCGAAAACTCCATCAGCTTGATGACCGCAAAGCCACTGCCGCAGGCCAAGGCAGCCATGAGCCAGCGAGCTCCGACAACTGACGCATCGCGTTTGACCGCCTGCACAGCACGTACCACGCACCAACTGCCAGTGATCAGCAGAACCGTGTTGACGGTGCCAGAGTTCAGGTCAAGCGTGCTTTGTGAGGCATTGAACAACGCCACATTCAAAGCGCGTGCAAACGCATACGACAAAAAGAAAATGCCAAAGGTCAGCAACTCAGCCAAGATGATGAGCCAAACTGCCAGGTCGCCCACCAGCCGAGGCGGATCAGGTGCGGTAGCCGCTGCCTGAGAGCCTAGGTTTGCGTCCTTCAAAATGACGTAGATTCAAGCAGAAACGCAAATGAAATCAATCACGATGGCGCCCGGCTCACGCTGCACATACGAAATAGTCACCGCATCCCCATAGCGTGCGTTCAATTGATGCAACAAGGGCAGCGGATCATGGTCATTGCAAAAACGCATGGTCTCGCCCGGTTCAAGCGCATCGAGCGCACCAAAAATGGCAGCATGACGAAAACGTTTGGCCACACCGCGTGCGTCAAACAGGTATGTAGCTTCAGGGGTGACATGACCGGCAGCGCAAGTGCTCATGATGAACTTTCTGACATAAAGATAAAGATTCATTGTAAATGAACATTTGCAACGCAAAGTACGCTTTATCGACTACAAGCTCAGCACAGTCTTAAAGATGCCATTCAAAAACATTCACTTTCAGTTGTATCTGAACCCCGTAGTTCAATAGAACTAGAAGTCAACATGACTTCATAGTTCCAATGCAGAGCGCCAATCGTTCCACAGAGGAATACCTTTTAAAGGCCGTCAAACCTACAGTCTTGTCAAACAAAAGGAGTTTTTGACATGACCAAGAAAGGGCAAGCCCTCTCGGTGCTGATCGTCAGCACATTCGCCTTCACCGTGTGTTTCATGGTTTGGATGATGTTTGCAGTGATCGGCATTCCGATCAAAAAAGCGTTAGACCTGAACTCAACCCAATCAGGTTTGTTGATGGCCATGCCGGTGCTGACGGGCTCACTCATCCGCGTGCCGCTGGGCATCTGGACGGACAAGTTTGGTGGACGCATTGTGTTTGCCGTGCTGATGGCTTGCACTGTGCCGGCCATTTGGATGATGACCTACGCCACTGCTTACTGGCACTACCTGGTGATCGGCCTGTTTGTCGGGTTGGCCGGCGGCTCGTTCTCGGTGGGCACACCCTATGTGGCGCGCTGGTTCCCCAAGAAACAGCAAGGTTTTGCCATGGGGGTCTTTGGCATGGGCAATGCGGGCGCCGCACTCAACAAATTTGTCGCTCCGGCCTTGGTGGTCGGTTTTGGCTGGACCATGGTGCCCAAGGTGTACGCGCTGATCATGCTGGGCACCGTCATCATGTTCTGGTTTTTCTCGCACAGCGACCCAGCCCACCATGCGGCCAAACAAGTGCCGTTTATGAAACAACTCGCGGCCCTCAAAGACCCAACCGTTTTCAAATACTGCCAGTACTACAGCATTGTGTTTGGCGGCTATGTGGCACTGAGTTTGTGGATGGTGCAGTACTACGTGGGTGAATTTGGCCTGGACATTCGCACCGCCGCCCTGCTCGCCGCCTGCTTCTCTTTGCCGGGCGGCGTGCTGCGCGCCTTTGGTGGCTGGTTGTCTGACAAATATGGCGCGCATTCCATGACCTGGTGGGTGCTGTGGGTGAGCTGGATTTGCCTGTTTTTGTTGAGCTACCCGCAAACCGATTTCACCGTAGCTACCGTGAATGGTCCACAAACCTTTCATATTGGCCTGAATGTTTACACCTTCACTATTTTGATGTTCACGCTGGGCGTGGCTTGGGGTTTTGGCAAGGCCAGCGTGTTTAAGTACATCAGTGATGACTACACCCACAACATCGGCGCGGTCAGCGGCATCGTTGGTCTGGCCGGTGGCATGGGCGGTTTTTTGTTGCCCATCATGTTTGGTGCGCTGATGGACATCACGGGCATCCGCTCCAGCGCCTTCATGCTGATGTACGGCGTGGTCTGGGTCTCTCTCATCTGGATGTACTGGACTGAAGTACGCACCAAAGAATACATGCAACAACCCGTCCCTGACACTGCCCAAGCCTGAACCCAACCTGGAGAACCCCCATGGCCACCCCCACTTATTCCAAAGCCGACATCGTCGACTGGCAACCTGAAGACAACGCGTTCTGGGACAGCAAAGGCAAAGCCATTGCCAACCGCAACCTGTGGATTTCCATCCCCAACCTGCTGGTGGCGTTTGCCGTCTGGCTGATGTGGGGCATCATCACGGTGCAAATGCTCAACTTGGGTTTTCCGTTCAAACCCACCGACATGTTCACCCTGACGGCCATCTCGGGCCTGATGGGGGCCACGTTTCGCATACCAGCTTCATTCTTCATTCGCCTCTCAGGCGGGCGCAACACCATCTTTTTGACCTCGCTGCTGTTAATGATTCCGGCCATCTGGACCGGCATGGCGCTGCAGGACAAAACCACACCACTGTGGGTGTTTCAAGCCTGCGCATTTTTGAGCGGCATTGGCGGCGGTAACTTTGCCTGCTCCATGAGCAACATCAGCGGCTTTTTCCCCAAGCGCCTGCAAGGCACAGCGCTGGGCTTGAACGCTGGCTTGGGCAACTTTGGTGTCACCACCATGCAGGTGCTGATTCCGCTGGTGATGACGGTTGGCGTGTTTGGCGCAGCAGCCGGTGGCTCGATGGTGTTGGCCAAAGACAGTGGCTGGATCATGGGCAAAATTCTGGCAGGCACTCCCACATTCATTCAAAACGCCGGCTTTGTCTGGGCCGCGTTGTTGCTGCCCATGGTGATTGCAGCCTGGTTTGGCATGAACAACCTACTGCCGCTCTCCCCCAACTACGGTGGCACAGCAGCCGCTTTGGGCAAAATTTTGTACCTGTGGGGCATCACCTGCGTGATTGGTGTGGTCGGCTTGTACCTGTACCTGCCTGCCCCCAGTGGCCTGGGGCTGCTCAACATGTGGGTAGCGCTGCCGCTGATCATTGGGGCGATGGTGCTGGCCATGAAGCTGGCCGCTTTTGGTGAAATGAAAGGCAACATTGCCAAGCAGTTCGAGATTTTCAAGAACAAACACACCTGGTCATTGACCGCGCTGTACCTGGTGACCTTCGGCTCGTTCATCGGTTTCTCCATGGCGCTGCCGCTCTCCATCTCGGTCATCTTTGGCATCAGCCACGTGCCCGATGCCGCTGGTGTGATGCAACACACGCTGAAAAACCCCAACGCGCCGTCCGCCCTGACCTACGCCTGGATCGGTCCGTTTGTGGGCGCACTGATTCGCCCGGTGGGCGGCTGGATTGCCGATAAGGTGGGTGGCAGCATCGTCACGCAAATCATCTCGGCCATCATGGTGGTGGCCTCCGCTGGCACTGGCTACGTCATGATGCAAGCCTATGGCTCGGCCACGCCAGAGCAGTATTTCTCAACCTTCATGTGGCTGTTTGTGCTGCTGTTTGCCGCCAGCGGCATTGGCAACGGCTCCACCTTCCGCACTGTGGGCGTGATTTTTGACCGCCAGCAAGCCGGCCCGGTGCTGGGCTGGACATCTGCAGTAGCTGCTTACGGTGCGTTCATTGCACCCGTGGTGATTGGCCAGCAAATCAAGGCCGGCACACCGCAAACCGCCATGTACGGCTTTGCCATCTTCTACGCCCTATGCCTGGTGCTGAACTGGTGGTTTTACCTGCGCGCCGGGTCTGAAATCAAGAACCCGTGAGCAAAAAATGTCGGGTTACGCGCTTCGAACTCACCCGCTTTATTGGATGCAAAATAATTCAAATTCGATAGCTATTTACGCTTACTGAATAAGGGCTTGAAGCCAATTTTTATAAGCTCTCAAAAAATCATGGCAAAACGAATGGCACCATGGCCATGGAAACCAGCGGAGTGCAGATCAGCGGCGGCTTGCCGCTGACAATGGGTTGGCCTTGGAGTGGAATGGGGGTATGGGTTTGCATAAGAGGTACCGGGGTGAAAGGTCTGCCCGCATGGCTGGCCAGCGCGGGGGCAGATTATCTATTGGGCGGGCATTTGGCCGAGTGCGGTGGCACTGGTGCGGTCTGCGAGACAATGACCTCATGAAATTACCCATTGATGCCGTGACCACCTCGTTTAATAGCCCGCTGGGTGCCATGCGGCTGGCAGCCCATGCGAACGGGTTGTGTGGCGTGTGGTTTGAAGACCAGACCGACTGCCCACCGGCACAGCCAAACCCTGCCAAAACACCCCACCCCGTGCTGCAAAGCGCCTGCCAGCAGCTCACCGAGTACTTTGCGGGTCAGCGCCAGCGCTTTGACTTGCCGCTGAGTTTGACCAGCGACACAGCGTTTGGGCAAGCGGTGTGGCACGCCTTACTCGGGCTGGGCTGGGGGCAAACGTGCAGCTACGGCGCCCTTAGCGCCACATTGGGCCAGCCCCGCGCAGTGCGTGCAGTGGGCGGCGCCATTGGGCGCAACCCCATCAGCATCATCGTGCCGTGCCACCGGGTGCTGGGTGCCCATGGCGCGCTCACTGGCTATTCGGGCGGGCTGGCGCGCAAAACGGCGCTGCTGCAACTCGAAGGTGTGCTTTGAGCAGCGCCCTGCCCGCCAGCGCCTGGCTGCTTGAATTTGTGCTGCTGGCGGCCATTTGGGGCTCGTCGTTTTTGTTTACCCGGCTCGGGGTGACTGAATTTGGTGCGCTGCCCACGGCGGGGTTGCGCGTGGGCATTGCGGCGCTGGTGTTGCTGCCGCTGCTGATGGCACGCGGGCAATGGCCGGTGCTGCAACGGCATTGGCAAAAAATCTTCTTTTTGGGGCTGCTGAACTCTGGCATACCGTTTGCACTTTATGCGTTTGCCCTGCTGTCGATCAGCACCGGCTTGTCAAGCCTGCTCAACGCCACCGTGCCGTTGTTTGGCGCAATGGTGGCCTGGCTGTGGCTGAAAGACCGACCGCATGGCGGTAAGATTTTGGGCTTGCTGATTGGTTTTGTGGGGGTGGCCATGCTGGCCTCTGGCAAGGCCAGTTTCAAACCCAACGCCTCTGGGTTGGTGACCGGCTGGGCCGTGCTGGCGTGTTTGGGCGCTTGCCTGTGCTATGGGCTGGCGGCCAGCTACACCAAGCGCTACCTCAGCGGCCAGCCCTCGCTGGTGATTGCCACAGGCAGCCAAATGGGCGCAACGCTGGGCTTGGCGCTGCCAGCCTATTGGTTTTGGCCAGCGGTGGCGCCCAGCACCACGGCCTGGCTGGCGGTGGGGGTGGTGGGCGTGCTGTGCACCGGGGTGGCGTTTGTGCTGTTTTTCCGGCTGATCGACAAAGTGGGTGCCGCTGGCTCACTGACGGTGACGTTTTTGATACCGGTGTTTGCGGTGTTTTATGGCGTGGTGTTTCTGGGCGAGGTGGTCACGGGCTGGATGCTGCTGTGCGGCGCAATCATTTTGCTGGGCACCGCGCTGTCGATGGACTTGATCAAGTGGCCCAAGCGCTGAACAAAGCTTGAGCCACAAACAACCTACTTTGTCCCCATATCCGGGGGCAAGGTTGTGGACAAGTGGCCTAACAACTCTGCCAAGCCTTGATGGCATTGGGTTTGCGGGTCGTGCTTAAAAAACAGGCAATTTCTGCTGGCTTGGCATCAAGCCAACATGTCAAACCCTTGCGCTTCCACACTCATGAAAGCACGGGTCAGTTCGGCCACAGCGGCATAAAAACTGGCTTTAGGGTGCTGCGCCACGGCATCGCACAGCAGACCTGTCCATGGCTGCATGTGGGTGGCAAAAAACGACTGCTGGCGAGTCAGGTTGGCCACCGCCACGTCGTCACCGGCAATCAGGTAACGCATCACCTCGCACAGGTAAGCGATGTGGTCTTCGGTCTCAGACATGGCCTCGTCACGCGCCAGCCCCAGTGCGTTGAGCTCGGTGCGCAGACGTGCCAAGGGTTTTTCGTTCAAAAAACCACTGAGGTAGTGCGAGGCATACAGGTACACCTCGGGCTTGCCTACGCCACCAAACAGGGTCTCAAACTCAGCGGCAATTTGAGCGTCGGTCAGCGCACGCGCCGCACCCACCAGGGCGCGCCAGGGCTCTTCCAAAAAGGCCCCAGCAGCAGGCGCTTCGGTGCCAGACAGCCGCAGATTTGCTAGAAATTCAGGAGCTGGTGGCGCATAGTACACCTGGGCTAGAAGCCCATAAAGCTCTGAACGTGCGGTTTCTTCATCAAGCGCGCTGCTCAGGGCTGGTTCGGGTAATGGCATCATATTTTTGGTTCCTTGGCGGGTCGAAGGTGCATGTTGAAAGAGAACGAGCCCTTACTTGATGTCAAAAATTTTGACTTCTTGGTCGGATGAATAGATGTCAATCACCCGGCAGTCGCCGCACATTTTCAAGCGCTCCAGTGCGGCACCTTGAAACATGCTGTGGCCGGCCAGTTTGCCCAGCATGGCCTCAATGCCTTTGAGCGTGCCAAAGGGTTTGCCGCAGCGCACGCAGGCGTAGGGCTGCATTTGATTGAGCACCACAGCTTCTTTGCGCTGGGGCAGCAAGCTGAGTTGCGGCACCAGGCTGAGGGCTTTTTCGGGGCAGGTTTTGACACACAAACCGCATTGCACACAATTTTTTTCAATGAAGCGCAGTTGTGGCGCCGCCGCGTTGTCAGACAGCGCACTGGCTGGGCAGGCGTTGATGCAGCTTAGGCACAGCGTGCACGCCTCTTTGTTGATGGCCAGCGAGCCCAAAGGTGAACCTGTGGCAGGCAGGGCAATGACCGCCGACGTGGCAAGGGGTGAAACGGCGCGAACGGCTTCAGACATGTTTGTCACAGGCGCTTGAGCCACCAGATGATCCAGCGCCAGCTCTAAAGTGACCCGTTTGTCGGCCTGCACCGCAAAGCTGGCGTGGCGCGTGGGGGCTTGCGCTGGGTCGGCTTGCAGGCTGCGGTCTAGCGCGGCCAGGTCACGCGCGTCGCGCACCTGCAGCAGTTTGAAATGTTCGCCGGTGTAGCCCAGCCCGGTCAAGATGGCTTGTGCCACGGCCATTTGTTCGGTCAAGGCAGCGGCGTATTGCGGCGCTTCTTCGGCGGTGAGCAGTACCCACACGTTGCTCGCGCCATAGGCCACCGCCGTCAGCCAAACTTCCAGCCCGATGGATGAGGTGTGCCACAGCGGCACCGGCAGCACCCGAGCCGGCACACCATGGGTGCCGTCTTTGTGACCCTTTTCAAGCTGCGCGGCACGCCCCAGGTCGCCCAACCACGAGGCGCCCTGGCCTTGGCTGTGCAGCAGCAGCGCCGCGTTTTTGCCACCGCTGCGCTGGTAGGTGCTGAGCAGGGTTTTGAGCTTGACGCCCTGGTCTGCCGCGCGAGGGTAGGCAAAAGCCATGGCACCGGTGGGGCAGACTGTGCTGCAGGTGCCACAACCCACGCACAGATTGGGGTTGACCACGATGCGCTGGTGGTGCTTGTCAGAGCTGATGGCGCTGGCCGAACACACGTCAATGCAGGCGCTACAACCCACTTTTTCATTGCGGCTGTGAGCACACAGTTTTTGTTTGTAGGTGAAAAATTTGGGTTTCTCGAACTCACCCACCAGTTCGCGCCAGGCCAACAGGCTGGGCAGGTCACGGCCATCCCAGTGCAAATAACCTTGCGGCTTGGCATGCTGACTGAAGGCCGGTGTGGCGCGCAAGTCCAGCACCAGGTCATAGGTTTCGGTTTGGCGGGTGGGCACGCGGTTGAAGTCAATGGCCGCTGCCACCTGACAGACCTTGACACAGGCGCGGTGGTCTTGGCAGGCAGACAGGTCAATCTGGTAGTCCAGGCCAATGGCGCCTTCAGGGCATGCGGCCAGGCAGGCGTTGCAGCGGGTGCACAAGTCCAGGTCTATCGGGTTGGTGTGTTGCCACGTCAGCACAAACGCGCCCAGGTAGCCGGTCAAACTTTCAATATGCCCGCCCAGCACCAAGTGGCGGCGCGCTTGGGCGCCGCCGTTTAAGCCAGCCCCTTGGGTGAACAGGGTCAAGTCCAGCGCGTCACCCAGCAGGCTGGCCGCACGCTCGGCTGCATCCAGCGGGCCAATGATGAGTGCACGACCGTCGCTTTGGTAGCTAACGGTGGCCACCGGGTCGGGTGCGGGCAGATGCGCCACGGCCAGCAACGCCGCAATTTTGGGGCTGGCGTTGGCGGCGTCGCGGCTCCAACCACCGGTTTCGCGGATGTTGACAAACTGGATCGGCGCGGTCATGTGCGCCTGCTCAGCCAGCTCGCCAAACAGCCTTGTCTCTTGGGTGCAGGCCACCACCAGCTCGTCGCCACTGGCTGCAGCTTTGAGGAATTCAGTGGCTTGGCGGCGGCACAGGCTGCTGTGCAGTGTCAGGGCTTCGTTCAGGCTCGCGCTCAAGCTCTGCGCGTCCAGCGGCATGGTCTGGTTGCAGTTGCAAATCAATGTGGTCATGTGCAATTTCTTCGGGCTGTGCGCTCACATCCAACAGCGGTGTGGCGGGGGTTGCAGGGGGCGGGTCTTCGTCAAACAGGTTCAAAAACTTGGCACTGGCCATGTGGCGCAGGGTGGCAGCGGGCAACGGACTGGCGATGGAGTAGTCGTCAATGTAGATGTCCAAACCATCCATCAGGTTGTAGTGCGGGTCAGCAAAGAGCTTTTTCATGGCTGCGTTGCGCACGTCTGGCGACACATCACGCGTCACAAAACGGGCAAAACTGTCGCTAGGCTGCAGCGCTTGCACATCGTCTAGCGTGGGCGGGGACGGTAGAGGGTTAGGTTGAGGGCCGCCCTCACCCCTGCCCTCTCCCAGAGGGAGAGGGGGTGAAACGCGTAGCACATCAGCTTGAGTCGTAACCGGCGCAGGGGCTTGCGGTGCGGGCAAAACCGCCGCTTGGGATGCGGGCGGATTGGGCTCTGCCAGCGGCTGCCCCAAGCGCACCGCTTGCTTGCGCTGCGACCAGCGGCCTAAAAAGCCATCAGCCATGCGGACCACCCTGGCTACCCTGCCCGCCTTTGCCGCCTGCGCCGCCGCCAAACTGCTTCTCGGTGCTGATCGACACCGGGTTGCCAAAGCGGTCTTTGAGCGACTTGAAACTGTCCGGGCGTTTGCGCTTTTTGGGCTCCACCACGTAATGCTCGTCCACAAACTCGCACAGCCATTGCAGCACCGGCGCGGGGGCGGGCACTTGTTCCACGGTTTCCTGAGCATCAAGCCAGCGGCCTGCATCGTAGTAGCTCAAGGTGGCAATCAGGGGGATGGCAATGGGCTCATCAGCCACCGAGGCCTCGTCTTCCATGCGCCACAGCACAAACCAGCTGGGCACGTCGGTGGTGGCATTGAGGTAGTAGCCTTCGGCGTCGTCTTTGAACAATTCAACCTTCAAGCCCCCGTGCAACCAACGCTGAGTGCTCTCATTTTCATAAAGCAGGCGGGGCGTAGTGCCAAAGCTGGGTTCATGCATAACCACATCTGCCAGCTCCCAGCGCCAGGGCTGCCAGCGTGCGCCTGGGCCGGTGTTGGCCAGGCGCTGCATGATCACAGCCACCTCAAGGGTGGGGCGGGTGGCGGCAAGGGGCGGCTGGGTCATGATCTCGGTGAAGTTGTTGGCTGCATCAAGCGGCTTTGCGTCGGCTCTTCCAGGCGCCAAACAGCACCACCAGCCCGGGGATCAGGATCATCGCCCAAATGATTTTGTCCAGATGCAGTTTGACCCATGGGATGTTGCCAAAGAAATAGCCCACGGTGACGATACCGCCCACCCACAGCGTGCCGCCCAGCACGTCGAACAGCGTGAAGCGGCTGCGCGTCATCTGCGCCACACCGGCTACGAACGGCGCAAAGGTGCGCAAAAACGGCATGAAGCGCGCCGCCACAATGGTGATGCCACCATATTTTTCGTAAAACGCGTGGGCTTGGTCAAAGGCTTTTTTGTTGAACCAGCGCGAGTCTTCCCACTGGAACACCTTGGGGCCAAAGTAGTGGCCAATGGTGTAGTTGGACTGGTTGCCCAAAATGGCCGCCGCCAGCAATAGCCCTACTGACAAAGGGTAGCTCATCAGCCCCACGCCGCACATGGCACCCACCACAAACAGCAGCGAATCGCCTGGCAAAAACGGCATCACCACCACGCCGGTTTCGACAAAAATAATCAAAAACAGCAGCGCGTAAACCCACATGCCGTAGTTTTGTACAAAGGTCTCCAGGTGTTTGTCCACGTGGAGAATGAAGTCGAGAAGTGTCATGAGAATGTCCATGGGGCGCGATTATCCACTGCGCATTCAGCCGCAAACCCATGGCACGGTGGCTCGCGGGGGAGTGAAATTTGTGCAAGTCATGCCAAACCTACCAAGCCCTTCAAAGCTGCGCTAAACTGGTCAGACAACTAGTCATTTAGGAGGTGTCATGAGCACTTGGCCCGTTCAGGATGCCAAAGCACGGTTCAGTGAATTTTTGCAAGCCTGCCTCACCAGCGGGCCGCAATTGGTGACGAAACGGGGGCAAGACGCTGCCGTGCTGGTGCCCATTAACCAATGGCGCCAGTTGCAGGCTCACAAACCCCCGTCACTCAAAGAAGTGTTGCTTGACCCCTCGGCGCGTGGCAACTTCTTGACTGTGCCACGAGGTCAGGCTCAAAGCCGCCCGCCCGAGGTGTTTTGATGTTTTTGCTCGACACCAACGTGGTCTCAGAGTTGCGCAAAGCCAAGCCGCACGGCGGCGTGTTGGCCTGGCTTACCGCCACGCCGGAATCCGATTTATTTATCTCGGCCGTCACGCTGGGGGAGATTCAGCGTGGTGTTGAACTCACCAAAGACCAGAACCCAGCCAAAGCACAAGAAATTTCACAGTGGGCTGACCGCTTGGCAGACACCCACAACATCTTGCCGATGGACGCAACAACCTTCCGCGTGTGGGCGCAATTGATGCACCATCGATCTGATGCCTTGTTTGAAGATGCCATGATTGCAGCCACCGCGCTGGTACACCAACTCACCGTGGTGACGCGCAACACGCGCGACTTTGCTGCGTTTAAGGTGCCCTTGCTTGACCCATTTGCAACGTGAACCACCCCTTAAATTTACAACAAATATGCCTCTATAGCTTATAAAATAAGCACAAGTAGCTATTGAATTCATAACAACTCAAACTCACAAAGCCCCTACCTCATGACTGACCTGATTTTCACCCTGCTGTCTTTTGGCATGGCTCTGGTGGTGGTACTGCAAATCATCGCGTTGCTGCGCAAGCCGCGCCTTGAGCTGCCGCCTGAGCTGGCGCTCAAGCTAGAGGCCTTGGAGCAATCTGCCCGCAGCACCTTGCAAGCCGTAGCCAAAAATGATGGCGCGCTCGATGGCATGGGGCAGCACTTGCAAGGCTTTTCGCAAACCTCTGCCGCCAGCCTGGAAGCGGTTCGCAAAACCATTGACGACAAGCTGGCCCAAACTGTGGCCGAGTCGCGCAGCGGCCGGGCTGAATTGCTCACGGCGTTTCAGGGCTTTGAGGGCAAGCTGGAGCAGCGTCTGGGTGGGTTCGAAGCGGCACTTACCCAACGGCTGGCGGCCTTGCAACTGACCGTGGCCAACGGCTTGGACGACACCAGCAAAACCCTGTTGGCGCACTTGACCCAAGCCCAAACCGATGCCGCCACCGGGCGCAAAGAGCTGACCGATGCGCTGGGTGGTTTCCGCGCTGAGCTGGGCACGGCCTTGGCCGGCCTGGCCAGCGAGAGCGTCAAGTCCCGCCAAGCCATGACGGAGAGCGCCGCGCTGTTTGAGACCCGCATTCAAGAGCGCTTTGAGGCCTTGACCGGCAGCACGCGCCAAACGCTTGATTCGCTCAAAACCGACATCAACACGCAGCTCGGCGTCATGTCTGGCGCGCTCAAAGACCAGCTCGAAGGCAACAGTTTTCAAATCAAACACCAGTTTTCCGCCTTGCAAGAATCGGTGTCGCAACAGCTCACCGGGCTGGTGCAGGGCAGCCAGCAAAGCGCCGAGCAGTTGCGAGTGGCACTCAATGAGCGGCTGGCCGCCATCCAACTTGACAACACCAGCAAGCTCGAAGAAATGCGCCGCACGGTGGATGAAAAACTGCACGCCACGCTGGAGCAGCGCCTGGGTGAATCCTTCAAACTGGTCAGCGAGCGGCTGGAGCAAGTGCAACACGGCCTGGGTGAAATGAAAACCCTGGCCGCCAGCGTGGGCGACTTGAAGCGCGTCATGACCAACGTCAAATCGCGCGGCACCTGGGGCGAAATGCAGCTGGGCGCCATCATTGAAAACGTGCTGACGATCGACCAATACGGCAAAAATGTCAAAACCGTGCCTGGCAGCAACGAGCTGGTGGAATTTGCCATTCGCCTGCCCGGCAAGCAAGACGAGCACCCGATCTGGCTACCGATTGACTCCAAATACCCAGTGGAGCACTACCAACGCCTGATGGATGCCTATGACGCGGTAGACAAGGCGGCCATTGCTCAGGCCGGCAACGCGTTTGAGACGTCAATGAAACTGGAGGCCAAAAAAATCGTCGCCAAATACGTGTCACCGCCACACACCACCGACTTTGCCATTCTGTACCTGCCTTCTGAGGGCCTGTTTGCCGAGGTGATTCGCCGCCCCGGCCTGGTCGAAGCCATCCAGAACGACTGCCGCGTCATGATCACCGGCCCGGCCAACCTGGCCGCCATGCTCAACAGCTTGCAAATGGGCTTCAAAACACTGGCCATTGAAAAGCGCAGCTCTGAAGTGTGGAGCCTGCTGGGCTCGGTGAAAAACGAGTTCAACAAGTTTGGCGAAATTGTGGAAGCCACCAAAAAGTCCATCGACACGGCTGCCGCCAAGTTCAACGAGGTGGGCGTGCGCACCCGCGCCATTCAGCGCAAACTGCGCGACGTGGAAGAGCTGCCCGCCCCACTTGACCCCGCCTTGGCCGCACCCCTGCTTGAGACTTTAGACAATGACTGAAACCGCATCGGCAACCCAGCCGCCACGCCCCTCGATCCGTGAACTGCCCGACGAGTTGATCAGCCAAATCGCCGCTGGCGAGGTGGTAGAGCGCCCGGCGTCTGTGGTGCGTGAGCTGGTCGACAACGCCATCGACGCCGGTGCCAGCCAGATCACACTGCGGCTGCTGGCCGGTGGTGTGCGGCTGATCAGTGTGGAAGACGACGGCTGCGGCATCTGGCCCGATGAGCTGCCGCTGGCTTTCAAGCGCCACGCCACCAGCAAGATCAGCAACCTGGCGGACCTGGAGTCGGTGGGCACCATGGGCTTTCGGGGTGAAGCGCTGGCCGCAATTAATTCAATAGCTGACTGCGCAATATCTACAAGGGCTAGCGGCCAAAATAATGCTTATATTTTGGCTGGCCAAACGGGTGAGCTGCAGCCCGTGGCACGCAGCGTGGGCACCACGGTCGAGGTCAAAGAACTGTTTTTCTCGACCCCGGCGCGGCGCAAATTCCTCAAAACCGATGCCACCGAACAAGCCCACTGCGTTGAAGCCGTGCGCCGCCATGCGCTGGCGCGCCCCGACGTGGGTTTTGCCATCTGGTCTGACGGCAAGTTGGTCGAGCAATGGCGCCGCTGTGGTGAGCGCCACAGCTTGCCTGCGCTGGAGCAGCGCTTGGCCGACGTGCTGGGCAGCGAGTTTGTCGAGCGCTCGGTGTGGGTCGATTTCGCCACCGGCGCCACATCGGGTCGGCCTGACTACGCCCCGGTCATCAAAGTTTGGGGTCGTGCCGGCCTGCCGGATGCAGCACGCGCCCGCGCTGACCAACAGTTTTGCTACGTGAATGGCCGCTTTGTGCGCGACAAGGTCATCACCCACGCCGCTCGCAGCGCTTATGAGGATGTGTTGCACGGCCAGCGCCAGCCGGTGTATGCGCTGTATGTCGAAATTGACCCCACCCGGGTTGACGTGAATGTGCACCCGACCAAAATCGAGGTGCGTTTCAGGGACAGCCGCGAAGTGCACCAAGCCGTGCGTCACGCCGTAGAAAACGCCTTGGCGGCGCCCCGCGCGGGTCAACCAGAGCAGCAACCCACTTGGGTTGATGGCGGGTACCCCCCCGCGATGGGTGCCATGCCGGGCGGTGCCACAGACCCCCTGCGCGCCCTGCCTGTAAGCGCCGTCGACCTGGCAAGTCGCTTTGCCCAAGCTGATATTTTTAAGCTAAATAAGCCTGTAGCGCCCGTCAAATATGCACAGACAGCTATGTATTTTGAGAAAAGTGTGGGACACAAGGTGAGCGAGTTGGGCGCGTTGTGGCAGAGCAGCCGTGCCACCCCATCCACCATAGATCAAGCCGCATGGCCACCGGCGGCGTTTGGTTTGCCACCGCATGAGGCCGACCTGGCCAACCCGCCAGCCAGTGCAGCTGCCCAACCACAAGACCAGTCATCAGACAACTTTTGGCCGCTGGGGCGCGCCTTGGGGCAACTCAAAGGCATTTACATCCTGGCTGAAAACGCCCAGGGTTTGGTGATTGTGGACATGCACGCCGCGCATGAACGCATTGTTTATGAGCGCCTCAAGCGCCAATGGGCAGTGGCACATCACGCGCCAGACTCAAGCACAAGCCCCCAGCAAGGCGCCCTGCCCAGCCAGCCGCTGCTGCTACCCGCCACCTTTGCCGCCACCCCGCTAGAGGTGGCCACGGCCGAGGCGAACCAGGCTGCGCTGCAACAGCTGGGGCTGGACATCACCCCGTTTTCAGACAAAACCCTGGCTGTGCGCGCCGTGCCCAGCAGTTTGGCGCAAGGCGATGCAGTTGAGCTGGCCCGCAGCGTGTTGGCCGAATTGGCGCACACCGAGGCCAGCACGGTGCTTGCACGCGCCCACAACGAGCTGCTGGCCACCATGGCCTGCCACGGCGCCGTGCGTGCCAACCGCCAACTGACCTTGGAAGAAATGAACGCCTTGCTGCGCGACATGGAGACCACAGAGCGCTCAGATCAATGCAACCATGGCCGCCCCACCTGGCGGCAGGTCAGCCTGCGCGAACTCGATGCGCTGTTCATGCGCGGGCGTTGAGCTTGTGCCTGAGACTGGGTTGCTTTGGGTTTATCATGCATTGCCCATTGACACCTTGCGCTTGATTCACGCTTCCACCCTGCCCCTTTTGCACTGACGCACAGTTTTATTCATGTCGCCGGAACTCTCCCAAAAGCTCGCCAGCGCCGTGGATGGCATGCCCGCATTTCCCAAAAGCGTGCAAAGCATTCTGGAGCTCACGCGCGATGTCAATTGCACCCCCAAAGACCTGGTGCAAGTCATCGACAAAGACCCGGTGGTCACGGTCAAGGTGTTGCGGGCGGTGAATTCAGCCTATTACAGTTTGCCCAAGCAGATCACCTCGGTGAACCACGCAGTGGTGTATTTGGGCTTCAACACCATTAAGAATTTGGCCTTGTGCATTGCCGCCATTGGCATCCTGCCGCAACACAACTCGGCTGAGTTTGATGTCAACAGCTATTTGCTGCACTCGCTCTCGACGGCGGTGCTGGCCAAAAAACTGGCAGCGCGGCTGGATGATGTCGACCCCATGGACTGCTTCATTGGCGGGCTGCTGCACGACTTTGGCAAAGTGGTGTGCGCCCAGTTCATGCCCACCGAGTTCAAGCAGGCGCTGCAATTGAGCCTGGCGCAAAACACTTCGCTGCATGAGGCTTTGCGCCACACCTTGGGAGCAGACCATGCCATCATCGGTGCCATGCTGGTGGAAAAATGGCGTTTTGCGCCAGATTTGATCCACACCATTGCACACCAGTTTGACCCGCCAGCGCAAAATTCAGCGTTGTTTGCCTGTGTGTTCACGGCCAACCAAATCAGTAAAAAATTGTCTTTTGGTTTTGCTGGCAACCCGTGTGTTTATCCGCTGTCGCCACCGGTCGCCAAGATGATGGGCGGCACCTTGGATGAGGTTATCCTCTCACTCAATGATGTCAACGCCGCTTTTGAAGAAGCCAAATTATTTGCCCAAATTTAAGGGTCAGCCATGAAAATCAAATTTTGGGGAGTCCGTGGCTCCATTGCTTCACCGGGTCCTGCCACTGTGCGCTATGGTGGCAATACCACGTGCATTGAGATTCGAACCGACCACAATGAGCTCATCATCATTGACGCGGGCACTGGCATTTTTCCGCTGTCTCAGTCGCTGCTGGCTGAGTTGCCCGTGACCGCCAACGTGCTGATTTCGCATTCGCACTGGGATCACATTCAGGGTTTGCCTTTTTTTGTGCCCAACTTCATTCCCGGCAACACCTTGCGTCTGCATGGCGCATTTGACCCAGTGTCTGGCAAAGGCATTGAGCAAGTGATGTCAGTCCAGTTGCAATACAGCTATTTCCCGGTGCGCGAGGCTGAAATGAAGGCGCGCATTGAATACGTGACGCTGGCGCCTGACCAAAGCTTTCAAATTGGCTCGGCCACTGTGACCCCGTGTTTGATGAACCACCCGGTGGTGGATTTTGGCTACCGCATTGAGGCCAACGGCAAATCGGTTTTTTTCACGGGCGACCACGAGCCACCGTTGAACATTTACGCCCCGCATGACCCGGAATATGCGGAATACCAGCATTTCATTGATGAAAAAACAGCCACCATTTTGCGTGCCATGGCCGGTGTGGATGTACTGATTGCCGACAGCTCTTACACCCGCGCCGAATACACCAGCAAAATGGGCTGGGGTCATGGCACCTTTGACTCCAGCATCCAATACGCCAAACTGGCGGGCGCCAAAAACCTGTTTTGCACCCATCACGAGCCCACGCGCAGCGACGATGCCCTGGAGGCAGCCTTTAGCCAAGTGATGCAAGAGCACCCTCACCAAGCGGGCGACCCGGTGGTTCGCCTGGCGCGCGAAGGCGAAACCTTTGAGTTTTGAGCTGTGCGCAAAATCCTGGCGGGCTTCAATGAACCCCTTTACGGTGTTCAAGCCACACGCCTGATCGAGGCGGCCTGTTAGGCCAGCATCCCCCAACCCAGCTTGATGCAACGCGCCGGTTTGGCCAGCGCCAAACTGGTTTTGGCTGTGGCACCCCACGCCCAGCGCATTTGGGTAGCCTGTGGCCCAGGTAACAACGGTGGCGATGGCCTAGAAGCGGCACTGCATTTGAAACAGTGGGGTAAACAACCGCTGGTCACTTGGCTGGGTCATGCCGACACTGCCCCGGCTGATGCAGCCAGCGCCTACCAGCGGGCTCATGCTGCTGGAGTCCAAATCAGCACGCAGTTGCCAGACCAAGTGGAAGTGGTGCTGGATGCCTTGCTGGGGCTGGGCATCCAGCGGCGTGAACCCAGCGGCGAACTTGCCCATGCCGTGCAGCACATGTTGGCCTGCGCCGCACCAGTGGTGGCGATCGACCTGCCCACAGGGTTGTCCGCCGACTCGGGAGCCGCCTGCCAACTGCACGTCAATGCCCACCACACGCTGTGTGTGCTAACCCTAAAGCCTGGCTGCTTCACCGCACAAGGCAAAGATGCGTGTGGCACGGTGTGGCTGGATGACTTAGGTGCAGGCGAGCTGATGCGCACCATGGCTGCAGCCATGCCGTCACCTGATGCCATGCTGGCAGCGGCACCAGCTTTGCAAGCTCGACCCCATGCCAGTCACAAAGGCAGTTTTGGCGATGTGGCAGTCATTGGAGGTGCGCCGGGCATGACGGGGGCAGCATTGCTGGCAGCGCGTGCGGCTTTGTACGGCGGCGCGGGTCGGGTGTTTGTGAGCTTGCTGGACGCCATGCACCCCGGTGTGGATATGAGCCAACCCGAGCTGATGTTTCGCCCTGTTGAAGCGCTCGATTTTTCTGCCTGTACGCTGGTGTGTGGCTGTGGTGGCGGCACGGCTGTGGCGCCCCTCTTGCCCAGGATATTGGCCGCAGCATCACCCGTGGTGTTGGATGCCGACGCATTAAATTCGCTGGTGCAGCAATCCGACTTGCAACAGCAACTGGCCAAGCGTGCGGCACAAGGCCTGCCGACGGTGCTGACACCGCACCCGCTGGAGGCTGCGCGCCTGCTGGCCTGCAGTGCGCCAGACATACAGGCCAACCGTCTGCAAGCAGCCAGAGAACTCTGCGCCATGTTCAACTGCACGGTGGTGCTCAAAGGCTCTGGCACGGTGATCGCCAGCCCAGGGCACACCCCGGTCATCAACCCCACTGGTAACGCCAAACTGGCCAGCGGCGGCACAGGCGATGTGCTGGCAGGTAGGGTGGGGGCACGCTTGGCGGCGGGGCAAAGTGCCTTTCATGCTGCTTGCCACGCGGTGTACCAACATGGTCTGGCCGCTGACCTCTGGCCAGCACTGCAGCCTCTTACCGCGTCAGCCTTGGCCAAGCATGCGTCATAAAGTGGTGGGTGGTATCAATGCTCAGGTTATTGCTTTGCGAGCCTTTAGCCTCGCCCTGCAAACGGCATGTCAGTGGCCATGATGGTGTGAAACATCACATTGGCCGAGAGCGGTAAGTTGGCCATGTAAACCACGGACTGACCCACATGGGCCACATCCATCACGGGCTCTACCGCGATGCTGCCATTGGCTTGCAAAATGCCCGTTTGCATGCGCTGAGTCATGTCGGTGGCGGCGTTGCCAATGTCTATTTGTCCCACCGCAATGTGGTACTTGCGGCCATCGGAGCGAAGCCGTTTTGGTCAAGCCTGTGACGGCGTGCTTGGTAGCCGTGTAGGCCACCGAGTTAGGGCGTGGCGTGGTGGCTGAAATCGAGCCGTTGTTGATGATGCGACCGCCCATAGGGTGCTGGGCTTTCATCACCCGAAAGGCTTGTCGCAGGCACAAAAACATGCCCGTCAGGTTGACGTCTACCACCGCTTGCCAGTCTGACAGCGCCAGGTCTTCCAGCAGCACGCCAGGGGGTGCACTGATGCCAGCGTTGTTAAACAACACGTCCAAGTGGCCGAATTTTTGCAGAGTAGCCTCAAAAAGTGCCAGCACTTGGTCTTCTTTGGACACGTCTGCTGCGAAAGCAAACGCGTTCTCAGGCGCAGCGCATTGCGCCGCCACCGCTTGCAAAGGTGGCAGCCGCCGCCCAGCCAACACCACTTGCCAGCCATCAGCCAGCAAGGCCAGCGCCACGGCTTTGCCAATGCCCGACCCAGCACCGGTGACCAGCGCCACTTTGTTTGTCAAAGTCATGTTTAAACAGGTCATGAGCATTAACCCTCAACTGCGTCGACGCGGCTTGCGTGACTTGGGCTTGGGACTGTCAGAAGCTTTGGCAGCGCTGCTGCGCTGAGCACCTTTGGCGCGTGACTTGGAACCATCTGCAGCACGATCTCGTGAACTTTTTGGTGCTTGCGCAGCAGGGTCGCTTCGACGTTTTCGTCCGGTCTCAGCCCCGGTCAGACTGCCCGCGCGGCCGGAATCCGTAGCGGTGCGGCTGACCAGTCCATCGCTGTCAGGCATCAAGCGGAAGTCAATGCGACGTCCGTCCAAATCTACCCGGCTGACTTGTACCCGCACCCTTGACCCCAGGGCGTAGCGCATGCCGGTGCGTTCGCCACGCAATTCCTGGCGCGCTTCGTCAAACCGGTAATACTCCCCACCCAGCTCGGTGATGTGCACTAAGCCTTCCACATACATGGCATCGAGCGTGACAAAAATACCAAAGCTGGTGACGGCACTGACCACGCCACCAAACTCCTCACCCAAATGCTCGCGCATGTATTTGCATTTCAGCCAGGCTTCCACGTCGCGGCTGGCTTCGTCGGCGCGGCGTTCATTGGCACTGCAGTGCAAGCCTGCAGCCTGCCAGGCCTGCATGTCCACGCTCAGCTTGCGTGGTTTTTGCCCTGGCTCTGCCACCCGTGAAGCCAGATTTTTTTCTAGCCGCTTGGACAGTTTGGCATGCGCATCACCCGGTGTGGGCAAGACCGGCAACTGGTATTTGGTTTTCGCCAAGATGGCTTTGATGACCCGATGCACCAGCAAATCTGGATAGCGCCGAATCGGGCTGGTGAAGTGGGTGTAGGCCTCAAAAGCCAACCCAAAGTGACCACTGTTGATGGGCGTGTAAATGGCTTGCTGCATCGAGCGCAACAACATGGTTTGAATTTGCTGTGCGTCTGGGCGCTCTTTGGTGGCTTTGGCAATGGCCTGAAAATCGGCTGGGCTGGGGTCATCACCAATGCTCAAAGGCACGCCACTGACCTTGAGAAAGTTCCTGAGCAATTCCACTTTTTCTGGGGTGGGGCCTTCATGCACCCGGAACAACCCCACGTGTTTGCTTTGTGAGATGAAATCTGCACTGCACACATTGGCCGCCAGCATGGCTTCTTCAATCAACTTGTGCGCATCATTGCGGGTGCGCGGCATGATTTTTTCAATGCGGCCAGCCTCGTCACACACAATCTGGGTTTCTACAGTTTCAAAGTCCACAGCACCACGGCGCTCGCGCGATTTCAACAAAGCACGGTAAACATCATGCAGGTTGAGCAAATCAGCCACACGGTCTTGGCGCTTGGCCGCCTCTGGCCCGCGCGTGTTGGCCAAAATGGCGGCCACTTCAGTGTAGGTAAAGCGGGCGTGGCTCCACATCACCGCCGGGTAAAACTGGTACGCCGTCACTTCGCCGTCCGGGCTGATCATCATGTCACACACCATGCACAGGCGTTCCACCTCAGGGTTGAGCGAGCACAAGCCGTTAGACAGTTTCTCAGGCAACATGGGAATCACCCGGCGTGGGAAATACACGCTGGTCGCACGTTCGTAGGCATCAATGTCAATGGCTGAACCGTTTTCCACGTAGTGGCTGACATCGGCAATGGCCACCAGCAAGCGCCAGCCCATCACAACTGATTTGCCGCGCCCAATCTTGGCTGGCTCGCAGTAGACCGCATCGTCAAAGTCGCGCGCATCTTCACCATCAATGGTCACCAGCGGCACATCGGTCAAATCGACCCGCTGATGTTTATCGATGGGCCGCACGGTGTCTGGCAGACCACGCGCTTGCGCCACACAGGCTTCAGAGAAAACATGCGGCACATCGTACTTGCGCACGGCAATTTCAATTTCCATGCCTGGATCATCCACGTCACCCAGCACCTCTTTGATGCGCCCCACGGGCTGACCAAACAGTGCCGGCGGCTCGGTCAATTCCACCACCACCACCTGGCCAACCTTGGCGGCACTGATGGCGGCCTTGGGGATCATCACGTCTTGGCCGTAGCGCTTGTCTTCGGGAGCCACAATCCAGATACCGCTTTCACAAAGCAATCGACCAATGATGACCTGGTTGCTGCGCTCCACAATCTCCACCACCCGACCTTCTGGGCGACCTTTGCGGTCACTGCGCACCACACGCGCTTTGACGCGGTCTTTGTGCAACACGGCTCGCATTTCGTTGGGTGGCAAGTAAATGTCTGCTTCGCCATCGTCTCGGATGACAAAACCATGGCCATCACGGTGACCTTGAACAACACCTTCAACTTCATCCAGCAACGTGCTGGTTTGCTTCATATTTTTGATACAATACCTTTCTTTCCTGAAATGCCCAGGTGGCGGAATTGGTAGACGCACTAGTTTCAGGTACTAGCGAGTAACTTCGTGGGGGTTCGAGTCCCTTCCTGGGCACCAATATAAATGAATTCTGTTTTGTTTTCATTACAAACCAGAGACTGGTTTCAAAAGCCGCTGTACCCACAGCGGCTTTTTTTATTGCTGACCCTTGATGCATGGGTTGGCGCTGCAAACTCACTCAAAAAGGTTGCGCCACCAAATCATGGCCACGCGCTGCCACAATTCTGGCCTTGGTGAATTCACCCACCTTCATCGTCTTGCTGATTTTCTCGGGTGCAAGCAACTGCACCACACCATCAATTTCAGGCGCATCTGCGTAAGAGCGCCCTAAGCCACCCTTTTTACCCAAACCGGGTGCAGAGTCCACCAAAATCTGCATGGTGGCCCCCACCCGCTGCTGCAATTTGGCTGCTGACACGGCCTCGGCCACTTCCATGAAGCGGGCGCGACGTTCTTCACGCAAAGATTCGGGCAGCATGCCCGGGAGCTCGTTGGCTGCTGCGCCATTGACCGGGCTGTATGCAAAGCAACCGGCACGGTCTATCTGTGCCTCTTTGACAAAATCCAGCAAATCAGCAAACTCAGCCTCGCTCTCGCCCGGAAAGCCGGCAATGAAGGTGCTGCGTACCACAATTTGCGGACAGGCTTGGCGCCAGCGCTGCAACCGCTCAAGATTTTTTTCACCACTGGCGGGGCGTTTCATGCGCTTGAGCACATCAGGGTGGCTGTGCTGAAACGGCACATCCAAGTAAGGCAACACCAGGCCAGAGGCCATCAACGGCAAGATGTCGTCGACACTGGGGTAAGGGTAAACATAGTGCAAACGCACCCATGCGCCATAACCTTGTGCCATCTCACCCAAGGCTTGCGTCAACTCGAACAGCCTGGTTTTGATGGGTTTGCCACTCCAAAACCCAGTGCGATAAGCCACATCCACACCATAGGCAGAGGTGTCTTGGCTGATCACCAACAGCTCTTTCACGCCACCTTCAAACAAGGCTTGAGCTTCTTTGAGCACGTCGCCAATTGGGCGAGAGACCAAATCGCCACGCATCGAGGGAATGATGCAAAAGGTGCACCGGTGGTTGCAGCCTTCGCTGATTTTGATGTAGGCGTAATGCCGAGGCGTAAGTTTGATGCCCGCAGAGCCAAACGCGTTTGGCACCAAATCCACAAACGGGTCATGTGGTTTAGGCAAATGAGTGTGCACCGCATCCATCACTTCCTGGGTGGCCTGCGGACCGGTGACCGCCAGCACGCTGGGGTGCATTTGCCGCACCAGGTTGTCCCCATCTGCACCAGCTTTGGCACCTAAACAGCCCGTCACGATGACCTTGCCATTTTCTGCCAAAGCCTCGCCAATGGTGTCAAGGCTCTCTTTGACCGCATCGTCAATGAAGCCACAGGTGTTGACAATCACCAAATCAGCCCCGGCAAAGGTTTTGACGGTTTGATAACCCTCGGCACTGAGTTGGGTCAAGATCAGTTCAGAATCGGTCAGCGCCTTGGCGCAGCCCAAGCTGACAAAGCCCACTTTGGGGGCAACTGCGGGCTGAGTGGAGGCAGGTAGAAGAGAAGTCATAGGCGGATTTAACTTGCGCTTTTGATGCCAAAGGCACCCAACATCTGGTCAGTTTGTTTTTGCACTTGCTCTTGCATTTTTACCAACATGGCTTTGGACTGCTCCAAGCTCCCGCCCATCAATGCCTGCAAAGCAGGGGGCTGCATCGCAGCGTATTGGCTCCACATTTCAGGCGTGAAACCTTTGGATTGCTCAGCAAAACGGGTTTGCACCTCAATCAGCGACTGAATGTTTTTTTCTAGATAACCACCTAAGAAGCCCTGCATGGCGTGACCATAAAAACGAATCAAACTCTCAAGCACAGGCGCGGTAAACATGGGCGTGCCACCAGCTTCTTCTTCCAGAATGATTTGCAACAAAATGCTGCGGGTGATGTCTTCACCCGATTTGGCATCGCGCACTTCAAACGCCACGCGCGTCATCACCAACTGTTTGACTTCAGCGAGCGTGATGTAGGTCGAGGTATCGGTGTCGTAAAGACGGCGGTTGGGGTATTTTTTGATGATGCGTTGTTGTGGCACGCTCAAAGACGCTTGCGCGGTGGTCATGAAAAATCCTTGAACACCATGGGCGTTCGTTGAAAGAGGTTGATTTGCACTGCAGCGGATTGTAAGGATTCATCCAACACGCATGCAGGTGCTGCATGATGTGCTGTACACATGATCAAAAACAAACTTAGAAGGAGATGTACCGAGGTTTTTGTGCTCTGAATCTGGTCAATTTCAGAAAACCTTGGTAGGCGCGATTGGACTCGAACCAACGACCCCCACCATGTCAAGGTGGTGCTCTAACCAGCTGAGCTACGCGCCTAGGAGTATTCGAGAAACCGAGAGTATAGCGTCAATAAGTTCTCCTTCGGCCAAATGCACGACAAAACTTGAGTTGCGTACGGTGCGTCATAATTTGACGTTTACGTTAACGTCAATCAACCCGGAGATTCACATGGACATTTCAGGCAAAGTTTTCATCGTCACGGGAGCTGCCTCTGGCTTAGGCGAAGGCACTGCACGCATGCTCAGCAGCAAAGGGGGCAAGGTCGTGGTGGCAGACATGCAAGTTGAAAAAGGTCAAGCGGTGGCAGACAGCATTGGCGGTGCCTTTGTCAAATGCGATGTCAGCAACGAGAGCGATGGGCAAGCTGCCGTCGCGCTGGCCGGCAGCTTGGGCAAACTGATGGGCTTGGTCAACTGCGCAGGCATTGCACCCGCTGAAAAAACAGTGGGCAAAGCCGGCCCCCATGCGCTGGCCGTGTTTAACAAGTGCATCACGGTCAACCTGGTGGGCAGCTTCAACATGATTCGCCTGTGCGCCGATGCCATGTGTAAAAACGACCCTGAAGCCACCGGCGAACGCGGTGTGCTGATCTCTACCGCCTCGGTCGCCGCTTATGACGGCCAAATGGGGCAAGCCGCCTACAGCGCATCCAAAGGCGGCATTGTCGGCATGACCCTGCCGATTGCCCGCGACCTGGCGCGCAACGGCATCCGCAACATGACGATTGCACCAGGCATTTTTGGCACGCCCATGATGTTCAGCTTTCCACAAGAAGTGCAAGACGCGTTGGCCGCCAGCGTGCCTTTTCCATCACGCCTGGGCACACCGCAAGACTATGCCAAGCTGGCGGTGCATATTTTTGAGAACGACATGCTCAACGGCGAAGTCATCCGCCTGGATGGCGCCATCCGCATGGCACCCCGCTGAACGCACACACCCGCGGGCACAAGACATGTGCACCGCGGGTGGCCAGGCCAGCCCTTGAAGAAGACGGGCTTCCTACAATCTGGCCATGTCCATTCCCCAAACCTTTGTTCAGGAACTGCTTGCCCGCGCCGATGTGGTGGAGATTGTGGGGCGCTATGTGCAGCTCAAAAAAGGCGGCGCCAACTTCATGGGCTTGTGCCCTTTTCACAGCGAAAAATCACCGTCTTTTTCAGTCAGCCCCACCAAGCAGTTTTACCACTGCTTTGGCTGTGGCAAAACCGGCAACGCGATTGGTTTCTTGATGGAACACGCGGGCATGAGCTTTGTCGAAGCGGTGCAAGACCTGGCGCAACAGTTTGGCATGAAAGTGCCCGAAGACGACGCCAGTCCGCAAGACCGGGCGCGAGCCGCGCAGCAGCGTGAAAAGCAAACCACCCTGAATGAAGTGCTCGAAAAAGCCTGCAAGGCCTACCAAAAGAGCCTCAAAACATCACCCCGTGCGGTGGACTACTTCAAAGGCCGAGGCGTCTCAGGCCAAGTGGCGAAACAATTTGCATTGGGCTACGCCCCAGAAGGCTGGCGCAGCTTGGCCAGCGTGTTTCCCAACTACGACGACCCCATGCTGGTCGAATGCGGCTTGGTGATCTTGCACGATGAAGAGGGCCAAGACGCCAAGCGCTACGACCGCTTTCGTGACCGGGTGATGTTTCCCATCCGCAACGTCAAAGGCCAATTCATCGGCTTTGGCGGGCGTGTGCTGGGCGATGACAAGCCCAAATACCTCAACTCACCCGAAACCCCGGTGTTCAGCAAAGGCCGCGAGCTCTATGGCCTGTATGAGGCACGCGCCGCCGTGCGTGAACATGGCTACGCGTTGGTCACTGAAGGCTACATGGACGTGGTGGCGTTGGCGCAGTTAGGCTTTCCAAACGCTGTGGCCACACTGGGCACGGCGTGCACGGCCGAGCATGTGCAAAAACTGTTTCGGTTTACCGATGCCGTGGTGTTCAGCTTTGATGGCGACAGCGCTGGCCGGCGGGCAGCACGCAAAGCGCTGGATGCCGCCCTGCCCTATGCCAACGACGTGCGCTCGGTCAAATTTTTGTTTTTACCGCCCGAGCACGACCCTGACAGTTTCATCCGCGCCCATGGCAAAGAAGCCTTCGCCCGGTTTGTGACTGAGGCTGTGCCACTGAGCCGTTTTTTGATAGATGCCGTGCGCGATGGCTGCGACCTGAGCAGCGCCGAAGGCCGCGCCCACTTGGCCAGCAATGCCAAACCCCTGTGGGAGCTGATGCCTGATGGCGCGCTGAAGCAGCAGTTGCTCAGCGAACTGGCAGATTTGGTGCAACTTGCCAACCGCGAGCTCCTGAATGTATGGCACCCCGGCAGCCAAAGCAGCGCCAGTAAATCCACCAAAAAATATCAAAATGATAGCACTTCACGCTTTGAATCAAAGGGCTACAGCACTAAAACACGTCAAAAAGAAAGCACCCTGCGCGGCACGGGTCAAGGGCGCCAGCCGACCAGCCGCGCCGACCATGCGGCACGCTTGCTGCTGGACAACATGGCCGCTTTGGCGCAGTTGTCGGCCGAAGACCATGCCATGCTGTGCGCGCTGCCAGAGCCTCACGGCCCCCTGTTCACCTGGCTGGAGCGCCAGTTTCACGAGCATGGCGTGCAGCCGTGGGTGGCATTGCGCGAGGGGCTGCACACGTCTGAGAGCGAGCTTTACGCCTTGCAATTGATGGCGGGGTACGAACTGGGGGTAGAGAGCGACAACGCCGAAGCACTGACCGAGCTGCGCCACCTGCTCAACCGCATGTTGATTGACCAGCTCAAGCTGGATGAAGACCAGGCCATTGCCGCCGCCAAAACCGACCCCAGCGCGTTGCAGCGCTACCGCGAGCTGCAAGCCCGGCGCAAAGTCTTGACCGACGCCACCGTTTGATTTTGCTACATTTAAAGTAGCTACTTACGCTTATTCTATAAGCGCTAGAGGCTTATTTTACTTAAACTTCTAGCCACTCTTTGCGAACTGCTGCGTGGTGCTGCAACTGGTCTGGCGTGCCTTCAAACACCACACGGCCGTGCCCCATGACGGCGCAGCGGTCAGACACCGCCATGGCAATGGTCAGCTTTTGCTCGATCAGCAGCACCGACACCCCACACGCCTTGAGCCGTTGCAGGTAGTGCCCCACCAGCGCCACCATTTGCGGTGCCAAGCCTTCGGTGGGTTCATCGATCAGAATCAGGTCTGGGTCTCCCATCAAGGTGCGGCACAGGGTCAGCATCTGCTGCTCGCCACCAGACATCACGCCGGCAGGGGTGTGCTGGCGCTGTTTCAAAAGCGGGAACAGGGCATACATGTCTTCCAGCGACCAGCGGCTGGGCTTGGCACGGGTCTGCTGGCCCAACAGCAGGTTTTGCGCCACGGTGAGTTTGGGAAACACGTCGCGGCTCTCGGGCACATAGCCCAGCCCCAACTGGGCGATTTCGTAGGTTTTTTGACCCATGAGCTCTTGCCCGCGCCAGCGCACCGACCCGGTGGCCGCCACCAACCCCATGATGGCTTTGGCGGTGGTGCTGCGCCCGGAGCCGTTGCGCCCCAGCAGCGCCACAATTTCGCCAGGACGCACCTGCAGCGTGACCCCGTGCAACACATGGCTTTGGCCGTAAAAGGCGTGGAGGTTGGCTATGTCCAGCATGCGCTTTATCCCGCAGCAGGCGCCGCCAGGGCACCCAGGTAGGCAGCTTGCACCCGGGCATCGGCACGCACCGCCTCAGGGCTGTCAAAGGCCAGCAACTCGCCATACACCAGCACCGCAATTTTGTCTGCCAGTCCAAACACCACGCCCATGTCGTGCTCTACAGTCAATAGCGTTTTGCCCACGGTGGCGGCTTTGATCAGGTGCATGAAGCGGCTGGATTCACTCTGACTCATGCCCGCCGTGGGCTCGTCGAGCAAGATCACTGGCGCGCCACCAGCCAGGGTAATGCCAATCTCTAGCGCGCGCTGTTCGGCATAGGTCAGGTTCATGGCCAGGGTGTCGCGCTTTTTACCCAGGTGCACCCTGTCCATCAGCGCTTCAACACGGTCATTGACATCATGCAGGTCAAGCAAAAATTTCAGAAACGTGTATTTGTAGCCCAGGCTCCACAGCACGCCACAACGCAGGTTCTCGCGTACAGTCAGGCGCGGAAAGAGGTTGGTGATCTGGAAGCTGCGGGAAAGCCCCAAGCGGTTGATCTCAAACGCTGGTTTGCCGTCAACCCGCTTGCCGTTGAGCCAAATCTGACCACTGCTGGGCGCCATGCGCCCGCTGATCAGGTTAAACAGCGTGGACTTACCCGCGCCATTGGGGCCAATGATGCCAATGCGCTCGCCGGGCTGAACCACCATGCTGATGCCACAAATGATGTCGGTCTTGCCAAAGCTTTTGCGCAAGTTTTTAAGTTCCAACGCCAAGGCGGGTGCGGTCTGGCTCACAGCGCGGCCTCTTGGCGGCAGATGTCGCGCTCAATGCTGGCTTGAATCTGGCGCCAGTCGTGCACAAACTGGCGCCGGCAAAGCTCAAACAACCCCAGCCCGGTCAGCATCACCCAGGCGGCGCCGCACCAACAGTTGATGCTTGTGGCATTCAAGCGGATGCCCATGAACACCAGCTCGGGCCCCAGCGCCGCATTGAGCTGCAGGTGGTAGACCATCTCGATCATCGTCGCCGCACCGACCAAGGCCACCAGCGCCGTGGCCGCCAGCGCCAGGTAACTGACCCACAGTGGGCGCAAAAACCCAAACTTGGCCAGCCGCAGGTTCATCATGATCAGGCTGGCCACGCCCCCCGGCGCATGCACCACCATCACCAAAAAGAGCAGCCCCACATACAGCAGCCAGGCCTGGGTGAACCCCGACAACAGCACAAACGCCAGCACCATCAGCACCGCACCCAAAATCGGGCCAAAAAAGAAAGTAGCGCCGCCCAAAAAGGTGAACAACAAATAAGCCCCAGAGCGGTAGCCGCTAACCACCTCGGCAGTGACAATTTCAAAATGCAGCGCCGCCAGGCCGCCAGAGACTCCGGCAAAAAATGCTGCCAGCACAAACGCCAAGTACCGCACCATGTGGGTGTTGTAGCCCACAAAGGCCACGCGTTCCGGGTTGTCCCGCACCGCATTCAGCATGCAGCCAAGCGGCGTGCGGGTAAAGGCAAACATCAGCGCGGTGCAGACCAAGGTGTAGGCCGCAATCAGGTAATAGAGCTGGATTTGCGGGCCAAAGGTGATGCCAAACACCGCCTGCCCCGCCACCCGGTTGCCAGAGACACCGCCTTCGCCACCAAAAAACGCCGGAAACATCAGCGCCATGGCCCACACCAACTCGCCCACGCCCAAGGTGATCATGGCAAACGGTGTGGCCGCATGGTGCGTGGTGACCCAGCCCAGCACCAGCGCCAGCACCATGCTGCCCAAGCCAGCCACCACCGGGATCAAGCTCACCGGCAGCGCCAGCCCGTCGGTGACAAGGTTCAGGGTGTGGATGCCCAAAAACGCCCCCATGCCCGAATACACCGCGTGGCCGAAGCTGAGCATGCCGCCCTGCCCCAGCAGCATGTTGAAACTGAGACACACAATGATGGCGATGCCCATTTGGCTCAGCAGCGTCAGGCTCAAGCTGCTGTCAAACACCAGTGGTGCCAGCGTCAACACCAGCGCATACAGGCTCCAGACCGCAATGCGGCTCAGATTAACCGGCTTGCCCGCCAGCACGGTGGCGCTTTTGGGTGTGCCCGCCATCAGTCCCCCCGGGTGCCGAGCAGCCCACGCGGCCGGAAGATCAGCATCACCACCATCAACACATACGGCAAGATCGGTGCCACCTGGCTCACCTTGAGCTGCCACAGGGCATAACCAGGTGTGTGCTGGGTCAACACCAACCCCATGCGCCCCAGCAGGGACACGGCCGACACCTCCATGCCGACAGCAAAAGTCTGCATCAGGCCAATCAGCAGCGACGCCAAAAACGCCCCAGCCAACGAGCCCATGCCGCCCACCACCACCACCACAAACACAATGCCCCCCACCGATGCGGCCATGCCAGGCTCGGTGACAAACGCAGTGCCACCGATCACCCCAGCCAAACCGGCCAGCGCACAGCCACCGCCAAACACCAGCATGAAGACACGGGGCACGTTGTGCCCCAGCGCTTCAGTCATGTCGGGGTGGGTGAGCGCGGCCTGAATCACCAAGCCCATCCGGGTGCGGGTGAGCAGCAGCCACAGCGCCACCAGCATCAAGAGTGCCACCGCCATCATGAAGGCACGCAGCAGCGGAAACTGGGTGCCAAACAGTGTGAACAAGGGGCCATCCAGCACTTGCGGCACCCGGTAGTCGAGCGAGCTGCGCCCCCACACCAGCTGCACCAGCTCCAACATCACATAGCTCATGCCAAAGGTAATCAGCAGTTCGGCCACATGGCCAAACCGGTGCACGCGGCGCAGCACAAAGCGCTCAAACCCTGCACCCAAGCCGCCCACCAGCAACGGCGCTAACACCAGCGCAGCCCCAAAGCCCAGCCATTCGGTAAGCTGGAAGCCAAAGTAAGCGCCCAGCATGTAAAACGACGCGTGGGCAAAGTTGAGCACGCCCATCATGCTGAAAATCAGCGTCAGCCCGGCGCTGAGCATGAACAGCAGCAGCCCGTAGCTGATGCCGTTGAGCAGTGAAAGGGTGAAAAATGCCATGCAATTCAAAAAAGTCAAAAATCGGACAAGCCCGAAGCTTACCCGGCAGCAGCCTGTGCGCTGATGAAAGGGCAACAGACGGGTGCGATTCAAACTGATGTGGATTTATTCCCTCTCCCTTTCGGAGAGGGTTAGGGTGAGGGCGGATGTTCGTGTCACTTGGTTGCAGGAAGCCCTCACCCCTGCCCTCTCCCAGAGGGAGAGGGAGTGAAACGCGCAACGAATCGCGGTAGAGACACCCATTACTGAGCGCCCCCCGCACATATCCGTACGTGCCCAATTCGGGCATACAGCTCTTACCTTGGGTGTTTGACGGCAAAGCGCTGCTCTGGCCATGGATGAAGAATTCTTGGGGTGGGTAGCCCATCGTTGACCAGTTGGGTCATGCGTTTCCACGTCAGTTTTATTTTTTTTGGCTTCGCCTGAATGACTTGCGCCACAGTTATGCGAGTTTTCTCGTCAACGCCGGGCGCAGCCTGTACGAAGTGCAAAAGCTGCTCTGGCATCACGATCCGAAGGTGACGATGCGGTATGCGCACCTGTCGCCGCAGGGGATGCGCGAGGCGGTTAATGTGGTGGGGAATTTGGTGGGTAGGCGGGCGGTAGTGGCCAACGCGCCGCAGGCTGCAGCGACTGTCGCTGCGTGACAAAGTTCACTGAAGCACGACACTTTAATGTCGCGCTTTTGCTTTTACACACCCCACAAGGTCGACAATGGCGCTGCCCAGATACCGTCGCCCAGCGGCATCGTCTCGGTACCGTCGTACAGCAACACCCCCATCTTGAATTGATTGCCCGCAATGTGGGCCAGCTTTTTCAGGCCACGCAGGTCGCTCTCCTTGACAGTGGCTGCCGCCTTCACTTCAACGCCTACCAACTTGCCCGCTGTGTTTTCGATCACGACATCGACCTCGACCTTGTCAGCGTCCCGGTAGTACAGCAGGCGATAGTCCCCGTCTGCCGTGGTCGTGTGTTTAAGCAGTTCCCCAAAAACAAAGGTTTCCAGCACATTGCCAAACCGCGTGCGATCCTGCTGCACTTCGTCAGCTGTCAAATCAAGTAGCGATGCCAGCAGGCCGGAGTCGATGAACTGCAGCTTGGGCGTCTTGACTACACGGTTGAGTCTGTTTCGCTCCCAGACGTCAATGCGCTTGAGCAGGTACATCTGCTCGAAGGCACCAACATAGCGGGAGGCTGTCTTGCCATCGATCCCTACCTGACCGCCAAGCTGGGTGTAGTTACACATCTGGCCAGCCGTCTGCGCTAAAGCACGCAGGAATCGGGGCAACTGAGCGAGCTTCTCAATACCAGCCACGTCACGGACATCCCGCTGGATGATGGCATCGATGTACTGCCGGGTCCACGTCACACGACGCTTCGGTGTAGCGCGCGAAATCACTTCCGGGTAGCCGCCGCGCAGCACACGTTCGATCAGATCATTCCCCAGTGCGGGCTGGTCTGCCTTGAGAATCTGGCCTGCGAAAGCGCAGTCGATCCAGTTGGCTGATTGCAACTCGATTTCGCTCTGCGACAAGGGCAATAACGACAAGGTCTCCATCCGCCCGGCAAGCGAGTCGGCCACGGTAGGCAATGCCATCAGGTTGGCTGACCCGGTCAGTAGAAAGCGTCCGGGGCGGCGATCTTCATCCACGCTTTTTTTGATGGCAAGCAGTAACTGGGGTGCACGCTGAATTTCATCGATCACTGCCCGATCCAAGCTGCGAATCATCCCCACAGGGTCTTCCCGAGCCGACAACAAGGTCAACTCATCGTCCATCGTCAGATAGCGCAGTTGCTGCTGCTGCGCTATCTGCTTCACCAGGGTTGTCTTGCCTGCCTGACGCGGGCCTGCAAGCAATACAACTGGCGTGTCCTGCAAAGCTTCAGCAATGCGTGGCTCGATCCGACGCGGGTAAAGAGATGTCATATTCATGTGCGCATCGTATCGTAAATCCAGGAAATACTTAACGTAAATTGCGGAATGTATCTGCGTAAATCTCGGAACCGAAACGCATGAATCACGGAATTAAGGTGCCTCGCGTTCACCAAACTCCGCCCTTTACGGGGGGGCAGCGTTGGGTCGCCCTTAACGCAAATCAGGCAATTTGTAGTCTTTGAGCACTTCACGCAGCTTGGTTTTTTGCATTTTGCCGGTGGCACCCATTGGAATGGCGTCCAAAAACACCACGTCATCAGGAATTTGCCATTTGGCGGCTTTGCCTTCATAAAACGCAATCAACGCCTCACGCGTGACCTCTTGGCCGGGTTTTTTCACCACGGCAATGATCGGACGCTCGTCCCACTTGGGGTGTGCCATGCCAATGCAGGCCGCCATGGCCACGGCGGGGTGCGCCACGGCGATGTTTTCGATGTCAATCGAGCTGATCCATTCGCCGCCAGACTTGATCACATCCTTGCTGCGGTCGGTGATTTGCATGTAGCCATCGGCATCGATGGTGGCCACGTCGCCCGTGGGAAACCAGCCATCCACCAGCGGCATGACGGCCTCAACATCACCCACGCCTTTGAAGTATTCGCGCATCACCCACGGGCCTTTCACCAGCAGGTCGCCATAGGTTTTGCCGTCCCAGGGCAGCTCAGCACCGCTTGCGTCGACAATTTTCATGTCGACACCAAAAATGGCACGGCCTTGTTTCAGCCGCACTTTCATCTTGTCTTCATTGGACAGGCTGAGGTGTTTGTTTTTCAAGGTGCACAGCGTGCCCAGCGGGCTCATCTCGGTCATGCCCCAGGCGTGCAACACTTCCACGCCATAGACATCGTTGAAGGCCGTGATCATGGCCGGCGGGCAGGCCGAGCCGCCAATCACCGTGCGTTTGAGGGTGGAAAAGCGCAGTTTGTTGGGCTCCATGTGGCCCAGCAACATTTGCCAGATGGTGGGCACGCCAGCGGCGTAGGTCACGCCTTCCAACTCGATCAGGTCGTAAATCGACTTGCCGTCCATGCCCGGCCCTGGAAACACCAGTTTGGCGCCGGTGAGCGCGGCCGAATAGGGAATGCCCCAGGCGTTGACGTGAAACATGGGCACCACCGGCAAAATCGAGTCGCGGGCTGACAAGCACATCACATCTGGCAGCGCAGCCGCATAAGCGTGCAGCACGGTGGAGCGGTGGCTGTAGAGCGCGGCTTTGGGGTTGCCGGTGGTGCCGCTGGTGTAGCACATGCTTGATGCGGTGTTTTCATCCAGCTCAGGCCAGCTGTAGCGTGTGGACTGCACCAACAGCAAGGCCTCGTAACTGAGCAGGTTAGGAATGCCGCTATCGGCAGGAACTTTGTCTGTATCACACAGCGCCACCCAGTGCTTCACGCTGGGGCATTTGCTGTGAATGGCTTTGACAATGGGCAAAAACGTCATGTCAAAGCACACCATTTGGTCTTGCGCGTGGTTCATCACCCAAGCAATTTGCTCTGGTGCCATGCGCGGGTTGATGGTGTGCAAGACCCGGCCTGAGCCGCTCACGCCAAAATACATTTCCAGGTGGCGGTAGCCGTTCCAGGCAATCGAGGCCACCCTCTCGCCCATCTGCACGCCAAAGGTATCGAGCACACCGGCCAATTGGCGCGAGCGCTGCGCGGCTTCTTTGTAGGTGTAGCGGTGAATGTCGCCCTCAACCCGGCGCGAGACGATTTGCCCTTCGCCATGGTGGCGTTCGGCAAATTCGATCAGCGACGAAATGGAAAGGGCTTGGTTTTGCATCAATCCGAGCATGGGTGTCTCCTCTATGGGGTTGCTTCAGGGAATGGCATGGTACTGCCAAAAAATTGGCTCGGCGGGAACAGGTCCAAGTGGCTCGGCTTGAGCAGTGGTGTCTCTGGCTTGGCTGCTTTGGTGGCTCTGGCTTGGCTGCTTTGGTGGCTCTGGCTTGGCTGCTTTGGTGGCTCTGGCTTGGCTGCTTTGGTGGCTCTGGCACGGCGCGGCGGCTGGGTCAGGTGCATGCGGTTTTGGGGGTGAATCACGCGCGGGGCTAATGGCCTTGGTACGCCAGCACCACTTTCGCGCGCCTTCACCCCCAAAGCCCGGTCACCTGACCCAACCACCACGCCTTATCTGTGTGGAGGTTGTACTGGCAGTCACAACAAAAATAGTAGCTGTTCATGCTTGATTTACATGGGCTACAGGCTGTTTTCTTATAAATTTTCGAATCCAAACCACGCAAGGTGGGGTGATTGGGTCAGGGGACCGGGCTTTGGGGTGAAATGCGCGCGAAAGCGGAGCTGGCGTACCATGGCCGTCAGCCCCGCGCGTGCTTTCACCCCAAAACCGCACGCCCCTGACCCAGTCGCCCTGCCGGGTTAAACCCTCAAACCCTCAAACCCTCAACATCTCAACATCAGCAACATCCGGAACCCGTGCCCATGCCCCTGCATACCGCAGGTTTGACGCGGCGCAGACACAATTCAGCCATGACTTCTCCACGCACATCCATGCAGTGTGTCCAAACCGGTTTGAGTTGGAACAACCGGTTTCAGCAACTTGGCACAGATTTTTATACCCCACTGGCACCTGAACCCATCTCCCAGCCTTACTGGGTGGCTAGCAGCCTGCCGGTGGCTGAACTCCTGGGCTTGAACCCGGCTCTTTTACACAGCCACGAGTTGCTGCAAGGTTTGGCGGGCAACTGGCCGATCAGCGGCACGCAACCCTTGGCCAGCGTTTACAGCGGCCACCAGTTTGGCAATTGGGCCGGTCAGCTGGGCGACGGGCGCGCCATTTTGTTGGGTGAAGTCAATGGCCTCGAATTACAGCTCAAGGGCTCGGGGCTCACGCCTTACTCCCGCATGGGCGATGGCCGAGCCGTGTTGCGCAGCAGCATTCGGGAGTTTTTGTGCAGTGAAGCCATGCATGGCCTTGGCATTCCCACCACGCGGGCGTTGTGCGTGGTCGGCTCAGACGATGAGGTGTGGCGTGAAACGCTTGAAACTACCGCCGTGGTCACCCGCGTGGCACCCAGCTTTATCCGCTTTGGTCATTTTGAACATTTCTCGGCACGCCGCCAAAACGACCAGCTCAAAACGCTGGCCGACTATTGCCTGGAGCGCTATGCCCCAGAGTGCCTGGCCACCACCGCCGATGCGCCCAATGTGTATGTGAATTTGCTGCACTGGGCCAGCCAACGCACAGCGCTGACGCTGGCACATTGGCAATCGGTAGGCTTTTGCCATGGCGTCATGAACACCGACAACATGAGCTTGCTGGGGCTGACCATGGACTATGGCCCCTTTCAGTTTTTGGATGGCTACGACCCCGACCACATTTGCAACCATACCGACCGCAGTGGGCGCTACGCCTTTCAAGCCCAGCCCAGCGTTGCGCACTGGAACCTGTATGCACTGGCACAGGCGTTGATGCCGTTGATGAAAGACCAAACCCTGGCGATGGCAGCGCTGAACCAGTTTGAGCCCAGCTTCAAAAGCCACTGGCACCGCTTGATGTGCGCCAAACTGGGGCTGACACCGGCATGGGCGGCCACAGGCGCAGAGGTCGCAGAGGTATTACCCGGCACACCAGACCCCGCGCAAGCTGCACTCATCAGCGAGCTGCTGTCTTTGCTGGGTGCCACGCGAGTGGACTACACCCTGTTTTGGCGGCGCTTGAGCGTTGCTGTGGCCACACAACACTTTGAACCTGTGCGTGACATGTTTCTGGATCGACCTGGTTTTGACCGCTGGTTGCTTCATTATTCAGAGCTATCATTGCATATAAATAAAGCGCTACAGGCCGATTTGATGCTTAAAACAAACCCCAAGTATGTGCTGCGCAACTACATGGCAGAAGAAGCCATCCGCGCCGCCAAAGCCAAAGATTTCTCGGTGCTGGCGCATCTGCTGCAGGTGTTGCAACACCCGTTTGACGAGCACCCCAGTGCACAAGCCTGGGCGGGCTTCCCGCCAGACTGGGCTGCCAACATTGCCATCAGTTGCAGTTCTTGATGTTGTATTGAACCGGAGACCACCATGCCCTACCCCATTACCCACACCGACGCCGAGTGGCAAGCCCTGCTGGCTGACAAAGCCGCTGAACCTGGTGCGTTTCAAGTCACCCGCCGCGCCGCCACCGAGCGCCCGTTCACCGGCAAATATGCAGCCCATTGGGCCGATGGCAGCTACCACTGCATGTGCTGCGGCCAGAAGCTGTTTGACGCCCGCACCAAATTCGACGCAGGCTGCGGCTGGCCCAGTTTTTCATTGGCAGTGCCAGGTGCCATCACCGAAATCACGGATCACAGCCACGGCATGCGCCGCGTCGAGACCGTGTGCAGCCAATGCGGCGCGCACCTGGGTCATGTGTTTGAAGACGGCCCCACCGACACCGGGTTGCGCTACTGCATGAACTCGGCCTCGTTAAACTTCACCCCCTCATGAAAATACTGATCGACTTCTTTCCCATTCTGCTGTTTTTTGGTGCCTACAAGGTCTATGACATTTACATTGGCACTGGCGTGCTGATGGCGGCCACTGTGCTGCAAATGGCGCTGATTTACGGCATAGACCGCAAGCTGCAAATGATGCACAAGGTGACGCTGGCACTGGTGCTGGTGTTTGGCACGCTCACCCTGGTGTTGCATGACGACCGTTTCATCAAATGGAAGCCCACCGTGCTCTACGCTGCCATGGCCATTGCGCTGGCGGTAGCGGTTTGGGTCTACAAGAAAAATTTTCTGAAAATGCTGCTGGGCAGCCAGCTGACCCTGCCAGAGCCGGTGTGGATGCGGCTGAATGTGTGGTGGGTGATGTACACCGCGTTCATGGCGCTGATCAACGCCTATGTAGCTGCCTACTACAGCACCGAGGCCTGGGTGAACTTCAAGCTATGGGGCTATGCCTTTCCACTGGTGTTCATTGTCGGGCAGGGTTTTTACATTTCAAAATACCTGGTCGCAGACGAATCAAAAACACCCAGCCCTTGAAACCGTCTTGCCACAACGCTGCAACGCTCGATTCATGCCCGCCCCCTTCATTCACACACCTCGCTCCTTCACATGACGCATCCAGCTCCAACCGCCGCCCTGTTGCAACAACGCTTGCAACAGGTGCTACAACCCAGTCAGCTTGAAGTGGTAGACGAGAGCGCGCAACACCACGGCCACGCGGGTGCCAACGGCACGGGGTTCGGCACCCATTTCAGGGTGCGCCTCACGGCTAGGGCTTTCGCCGGCAAGTCACTCGTGGCGCGGCATCGGCTTGTGTATGATGCGCTCCAAGATTTCATGGCTCAAGGTCTGCACGCGCTGGCCATTGAAGCCCAAACGCCCACGGTTTAACCGCTTTGGGCAGAAACCCCACCCCACTCTTTTTATCTTTTTGAACTGCAGGAAATTTGCATGAAACACAAACTTGTCTCAAGTATTGCTTTTGTCGCCCTGATGGGCAGCCTGTCTGCCGTGGCAGATGCGCAAAACGTGGCCATCGTCAATGGCAAAGCCGTGCCGATGGCGCGGGTAGAGGCGCTGAGCCAGCAAGTGGCGCGCTCTGGCCGCCAAGTCACCCCCGAGATGCAACAGCAAATCAAAGACGAGGTGATTGCCCGCGAAGTGTTCATTCAAGAAGCTCAAAAAATGGGGCTCGACACCTCTGAAGACTTCAAAACCCAAATGGAATTGGCGCGCCAAACCATTTTGATTCGTGAACTCTTCACCAATTACCAAAAAACCCACGCTGTGACAGACGCAGAGATCAAGGCTGAATACGACAAATTTGCCGCCGCCAACAGTGGCAAGGAATACCGTGCCCGCCACATTCTGGTTGAAAAAGAAGCCGAAGCCAAAGCCATCATTGCGCAGCTGAAAAAAGGTGGCAAATTTGATGAAATTGCCAAAAAATCCAGCAAAGACCCAGGCTCTGGCGCCAAGGGCGGCGACCTGGATTGGGCACCGGCTGGCAACTACGTGGCTGAATTTGCCACTGCCTTGACCGCCCTGACCAAAGGCCAGCTGACTGACACCCCAGTCAAATCACAATTTGGCTATCACGTGATCCGCCTTGACGATGTGCGCGACGCCCAACTACCCAAGCTGGAAGATGTCAAGCCCCAAGTGTCACAACAACTGCAACAACAAAAATTGGCGCAATACCAAAACGAGCTTCGCAGCAAAGCCAAGGTTGAGTAAGTTGCTTTAACCTGCAGCTCAACCCCTTACCCCACTTTCCAACGCGGCTTTTGAGCCGCGTTATTTTTGGTGGGTTATCAACGGTATGTTGCAGGCAGATGTTGCTTGCAACGGCTGCTGCAACTGCGCCAAAGCCGTGCGCAGCGCTGGCGTGTAACGCAATGAAGCGGTGTGCGACAGGTGCGAGGCATCTCTGAAATTGGCCTCGCCGTTTTCTGCCAAACGGCACACCTGCGCGTCGCACAAGGCTTGCATCGGGTCAAACAGCACCACTTGCCCGCGGCACAGGGGCTCGGCCAATTCAGCTTGCAAGGTCTGGCGCATGGCCAGTGCATGCTGCTGTGTAGCCAGCGGCACAGTCACCTCTTCAATGGCATGACCGGCTTTGAGCTGCTGCAAAGACCAGCTTTGTGGCACATCCCGACCCGGTTCAGGCAACGGCCCCAACAACAGCACCCGCTTGCCCTGCCCAACCCAGTACCGCACCAAAGTCACGCTTTGCCCCAGGCTGGCATCTGAACCCCACACGCGCCCGATCACCAGGGTCTGGAGGGAGGGTGTTTGCGCCAGCAGCGCGTTGACCTCGCGGTTAAACGCCTCGCAGTGCGGCGCAATGCTGTCCGGCAAATGGCTGGGTTGGTCAGCCAACAAGGCACGGCAAGCACCTTGGGTGGCAATCAGCCCGCCCTGCCCCAGGCTGGCTGCAGCATCCGTCAGAGCGGTCAGGTATTGGTTGGCATGGGAGTCGCCCCACAGCAACAAACTGGGCGCTTGCACTGTGCCTGTGCCAAAAAAACAAAAGGGCTCGGGCACCCGTTTAACGCCTTCAGGCAAACGAAAACACTCATCGCGCGGGGTATTGAGAAACACCGCCGCTGAGGCCTTTTGCACATAAGCTGGCAAACGCTGTGGCACGCCCTGGTTTTTGACCACAAACGCCCCCCACAACAACACCAGCAGCCACGCCACGGCCACCCCAATGAGCAACCGGCGCACCTGCCACCAGCCTTGGCGCCGGCGAACCGGCTGCTCGACCCAGCGCCAGCTCAGCACCGCCAGCAGCAACGACAGCGCAGCCAGCGCCAGCAATTGCACCGGCGCCAATTCGCCGGAGTCAGTGAGCAGGTATTGACGCGCAAACACCAGCACCGGCCAGTGCCACAAATACCATGAGTAAGACACGTCCCCCAAACGCTGCAGCGGCCAGGTGCGCCACAGCCGAGCAGTCAGCGGCGCGTCTGCCGCAGCCATCAAGGCCACCGCAGCCGCTACAGGCAGCAGCGTCCACAGACCCGGCCATGTCATGTGCGCCGACAGACCCATGAAACTGCCCAGCACCAGCAGCAGCCCCAAGGCTGACACACTGTTTTGCAGCTTGTGCGAACGCCAGGCCGGCGCCCAGACACCCAACAAGCAGCCCGACAAAAATTCCCAAGCACGGGTCCACAAGCTGTAGAAAGCATCCGCTGGATGGGCGATTCCCTGCCACACGGCCCAGCCCAATGAGACCAACCACAGCAGCCCCAACACGGGTGCCAGCCAGCCACGTGCCCAGCGCCAGATCACAGCCACCAGCAACGGCAACAGCACGTAAAACTGCCCCTCGACCGACAGCGACCAGGTGTGCAACAGGGGTTTGGCATGCGCTGCCACATCAAAATACCCCTGCTCGCCAGTGAACGCCAGATTGGATAAAAAGAACAACGCAGCCATCACGTGCCGCGTGCTTTTCAGGTAGTCATAGGGCAGCACAAACCACCAGCCCCACAGCAGGCAGGCCAGGCTCATCACCGCCAGCGCCGGGAAAATGCGCCGCAGTCGCGCTTGGAAAAAGGCAGCGAAAGAAAACTGGCCGCGCGCATGCGCTGACAAGATATGGGAGCCGATCAAAAACCCAGAGATGACAAAAAAAACATCCACACCGGCAAAACCACCGCCCGCGTATGGCACGCCGTAGTGGTAGGCCACCACAGCCAATACCGCCAAGGCGCGCAATGCGTTGATGTCTGGCCGAAAGTCAGCCGATACCGCAGCAGCCTTCAAACGCATGTGTTGGGCATCCACGCCCCTGTTAACCGCTCAACCCACGGCATGTCAGTGTGGGTTTTCAAAAAACAGGTAGTTGGAGGCGTAGTCGCTGATCTCGAAATAAACCTTTTTCTCGCCTGGGTCGGCGATGAAATTCAGGTTTTCATCGAGCACGCCATAGCCGTAGCGGTAGGGTCGTGGCAGGTTGTCCTGGGTGCCCATGGCGGTGGAGAGCTTGTCAATTTTCACGAACCGACGCACCACTTTGTCACCTGCATAAAACTCCAGCACGCCGTTGGTGCCAGTCCAGTTCTGGATGTCGCGGCTGATTTTGTTTTGCTGCTCCTGGGTACAACTTGTCAATAAAAATAGGGCTGTAACACCCGTTAATATTGCGCCAATAGCTCTTAATTTCATAGTAATTAACCTTTCGTTTCAGCCGACATCAGGCCACAGTGGGCGGTACTGCCAGGCGTTGGCGCAGCGCTTCATACAAGCACACGCCGCTGGCCACCGACACATTCAGGCTCTCCACCGCGCCGCGCATGGGAATGCTGACAAGCTGGTCACAGGTTTTGGCGGTCAAGGCGCGCATGCCATCGCCCTCTGCACCCAGCACCAGCGCCACCGGGCCTTTCAGGTCGGCTTGGTACAACGTTTGCGTGGCTTGGTCACTGGTGCCAATGACCCAAATGTTGCGCTCTTTAAGCTCGTTCAAGGTGCGCGCCAGGTTGGTCACCATGAAATACGGCACGGTCTCGGCCGCGCCACTGGCCACTTTGGCCACCGTGGCATTGATGCCCGCAGCATGGTCTTTGGGGGCAATCACGGCGTGGGCACCGGCGCCATCGGCCACGCGCAAGCAGGCACCCAGGTTGTGCGGGTCTGTGACACCGTCCAGCACCAAAATCAATGGCTGCACGCGCTCAGCCACAGGCAGGTCTTGGTTGGCCGCTTCCAGCTGCTCCAGCAATTCATCCAACGAATGCACCTGCGCAATGGCGTTGACCCTGGCAACCACCCCTTGGTGGCCATGGCTGCCGCACAGACGCGCCAAACGCACACCATCGGCCTCTTGCAAGCGCACACCGACTTCGGCCACGCGCTCGACAAATTGGCGCATGCGGGCATCACGGCGGCTGGGGTCAACAAAAATTTCAAGCATGGACTGGGGCGCGGTTTTCAGGCGCACGCCCACGGCGTGAAAGCCGAACAGAGTTTTAGGGGTAGACATGCCTCAATTATCGGGGTAGGTGGACACGCTTTTTTGGAGATGAAGCGCCGGCTAAACGATGCAACCAGCCTCGATGGTGATGGCGCGCTGGCAGCGGGCGGCAATGGCTTTGTCGTGCGTCACCAGCACCAGGGTGGTGCCGAGTTCGCGGTTCAAATCAAACATCAGTGCCATCACGGTCTCACCCGTGGCAAAGTCCAGGCTACCGGTGGGCTCATCGGCCAGCAGCAATGCCGGTTGCACCACAAAAGCACGCGCCAACGCCACCCGCTGCTGCTCGCCACCTGAGAGCACTTTGGGGTAATGCCCCAGGCGTTGCGCCAAGCCCACCCGCGCCAGCATGTCTTTGGCAGTTTGGCGGGCATCCCGACGGCCGGCCAGTTCCAGCGGCAACATCACGTTTTCAAGTGCCGTGAGGTTGCCCAGCAGTTGAAAGCTTTGGAACACAAAACCCACTTTTTCAGCCCGCAGTGCCGCACGCTGATCTTCTGTCAGGGCAAAAAGGTCTTGCCCGGCCAAACGTACCGTGCCTTGTGTGGGCGTGTCCAAGCCCGCCAAAATAGACAACAGGGTGCTTTTACCCGACCCAGACGCACCGACAATGGCCACGGTTTCCTTAGGCGCCAAAGAAAAATCAATATCACGCAAAATAGCCAGCGTGCCAGTGGAGTCGGTGACGCTCTTAAACACATGCTCTACCGAAATGATGCAATCTGACATGACTTCCTTCTATCCGTTTATTTCTTTTCAACGCCGCCACTTTATCTTGGCTGGCGTTGCGCCCTGGCTTGTAGGGTTGCAAAGCAGCTCGCAAGCCGCGCCGCTGCCGCAAAAGCGCCCCCACCGAATTTTGGTTGTGGGCGACTCGCTGAGTGCTGAGTATGGTCTGAAACGCGGCACCGGTTGGGTGGCTTTGCTTGAGAAAAAGTTGCTTGCTGAAAAGATGTCTGTCCAAGTCATCAACGCCAGCATCAGCGGCGACACCACCTCGGGCGGCCGCTCCAGAATGCCGGCTTTGCTGGCACAGCATCAGCCGACACTGGTGGTGATTGAACTGGGTGGCAACGACGCCTTGCGTGGGCTTCCCCTTGCGCTGACCCATGACAACCTGAAGACCCTGACGCAAATGGCGCAGCAAGCGCATGCGCGGGTGCTGTTGCTGGGGATGCAAATCCCACCTAACTATGGGCGCAGTTATGCAGCAGCCTTTTCAGACGCCTACGCCAAAATTGCCCAAACCCAGCGCGTGGCGCTGGTACCGTTTTTCCCACCACGCATCACTGAAGAACCTGACAGTTTGAAGTGGTTTCAGGCTGACCGAATTCACCTCAAGGAAGCAGCGCACCCGCTGGTTTTGACCCATGTGTGGCCAGCCATTCAAAAAGGATTGCAATGAGCTTGACACCCCTGCCTGCCAGCGAAGTGATCGCCCGTTGGGCCGATTTTGATACCGTGATCGATGCCCGCAGCGAAGCCGAATTCGCCCTGGATCACCTGCCCGACGCCGTCAACTGGCCAACCTTGAACAACGCGCAGCGCATTGAGATTGGCACGCTGTACAAGCAAGTCAACCCATTTGAAGCGCGCAAGCGGGGCGCCTTCATGGCCGCACGCAACATAGCCGCACACATTGAGCGCGAGCTGCTGGACAAGGCCAGAGACTGGAAGCCATTAGCCTATTGCTGGCGTGGCGGTCAACGCAGCGGTTCATTGGCGTTGGTGCTGAGTCAAATCGGATTTCGCGTGACGCTGGTGGAAGGTGGCTACAAGGCTTTTCGCGCCGCGCTGGTGCAAGACACGGCACGCTTGGTTACGGCACTGTGTTTCAAGGTGATTTGTGGCCCCACGGGCAGCGGCAAAACACGCTTGCTGCAGACGATGGCGGCAGCTGGCGCGCAAGTGCTTGATCTGGAAGACCTGGCGCAGCACCGAAGCTCTGTCCTGGGCGCCATTCCAGGCCAGATGCAGCCCAGCCAAAAGCGGTTCGAAACCTTGATTTGGGACAAATTGCGCCACTTCAACGCCAACCAACCCATCTTTGTGGAAAGTGAAAGCAAAAAAGTGGGCAATCTGAGTGTGCCCTCTTGCCTGATCGAAGCCATGCGACTCAGCGACTGTGTTGACCTTCAGCTCTCTGATGAAGAGCGGGTGGCGTTGCTCCTAGAAGACTACAGCCACTTGGTGCGTGATGTGACCTATTTTTGTGACCGTCTGTCGGTGTTGGTCCCGCTCAAAGGCCACAAGGTGGTGGAGGCATGGCAGCAACAGGCACATGCAGGTGAGTTTGCACCCGTGGTGATGGATTTGCTCAAACAGCACTACGACCCGGCCTATCTTCAGTCCATGCAACGCAACTTCACAGGCATCGCACAGGCGCAAAAAATACAGTTACCAGACCGCAGCAGCGAGAGCTTGCAGGCTGCTGCACATCAACTTTTTAAAAAATGTGACGGCCCACAATAGGGATCATTCAGCCGTTGGGCTGGAGACTTCATGGGTGTCATCAGCAGAATGCCCGTCAGAGGCACCCTCACCTACTTTACGCTGGGCTTTTTCTTTGAGTTTCTCTTCTTTTTTCTTCTTTTTCGCCAATTCTTTTTGACGTTTTTCGTAGCCGTAATTAGGTGTTGCCAAGGTGTGCTTTCAAGTTAATGCTTTAATTTTACCCGGCTGGGCAACTGAAGCAGAAACAGCAGAGGCCAGCCGATCAAATCAATGCGTTCAACGCATTTGACACATCAGCTTGCAAATCTGCCGCAGCTTCCAACCCCACAGAAAAGCGCACCAAAATGCCCTGTTGCAGATGCGTTGGCCAACTTTGGCGCATGCTGGCCAGCTCGTAGGGCATGACCAAGCTGACTGGGCCGCCCCAGCTGTAACCAATTTTGAACAAGGTCAAGTGGTTACAAAACGCGTCCACCTGGGCTTGGCTGAATTCAGGCTTAAACACCACGCTGAGCAAACCCGCTGCCCCCCCATTGGCATGACCACACAGGGCATGCCAATGGGCATGGCCGGGTGAATGTGGCAAGGCAGGATGCAACACTTGGGCAAACTCTGCGCGCTGCTCGCACCACAGCGCCAACTCGCGCGTGGTTACGTCATGCGCGTGGTAACGCAAGGCCATGCTGGGCAATGAGCGCAGCACCAACTCGGCATCGTTGGCGGCCACACCCAAACCAAGGCGCATATGACAGAGCTTGAGCTTCATGTGCAGTGGCTCATGCTGGGTGATGATGCTGCCCATCAACACATCGCCGCCGCCGCTTGGGTATTTGGTCAAAGCATGAACAGAGATGTCTACGGCCAGCGCCGGAGACACCTCAGGCGTCAGGTCAAACGGCTTGAACGCCAAGCCAGCCCCCCAGGTGTTGTCTAGCGCACAGCACACGCCAGCCGCTTTGCACAAACGAACCTGCGCCACCAAATCAGGGAACTCCAAGGTCACAGAGCCCGCTGCTTCAAGCCACACCAGTTTGGTACGAGGTGAAATTTTGGCAGCCAAATCGGCCGGATCCATGGGGTCGAAATACTGGTGGGTGATGCCCCAGTGAGTCAGCTCCCCCTCAGCCAGCGCTTTGGATGGGCCGTAAGCGTTGTCTGGCAAAAGCACCTCGTCACCAGCGTGAAGCAAGGCCAAAGACACCGTGGCAATTGCCGCCAGACCACTGGGAACCAACAAGCACTGTTGGCCTCCCTCCAAGGTACACAAGCGCGCTTCAAGGGTGTAAGTGGTGGGCGTGCCGTGCAAGCCATAGGTGTAGGCAGACTTGTCTTTCCAATCGAACTCGCGCATGGCGCACACATTGGGAAAGTACACGGTTGAAGCCTTGAACACGCCAGGCTGAGGCGCGACAAAACCAGCTGGTGGCTGGTAAGGATGGTGAATCAGGGTGGTGGTGAAATCAGCCATGGCGTGTCAGCAACAAACTCAGACGCTCCACTTGGAGATCAATTGCTCAGGGCGCAAACTGTCATAGCTCTCAAAAGGCTGATGTATCCAGGGATTGGTAGGCAAATGCTCCACACAGTAATCGGGTTCAAAGGTCGATACGGCCTTGGTCCAAATCACGGCACTGCGCAGCTCGGTGATGGGTTTGTAATTGTTTTTCAGCTGCTGCATGACGGCCGCTAAGGTGTGCCCTGAATCAGCCAGGTCATCTACCACCAACACCTTGCCAGCAATTTCACCCTTGGGGGTGGTGATGTAGTGAGCGATGTCGAGGTTACCTTGGACAGTACCCGCTTCAGACCGGTACGAGCTGGTAGACATGATGGCCAAAGGCTTGTCAAACACGCGCGAAAGAATGTCACCAGGGCGCATGCCGCCACGCGCGAGACACAAAATGGTGTCGAATGCCCAGCCCGATTGAAATATTTTGATGGCCAGTTTTTCAATCAAATTATGGTATTCGTCATAACTCACATACAAGTGTTTACCGTCTTCTGTCAACATCAGTCCGCTCCTAAATATAGAGTTACTCACGCTTGCTTATCAAGCGCTAGAGGTCAATTTTGCTTAAATATTTAGTCAGCCAAAAACGGGTGGCGCATCATGATGGTGTGGTCGCGATCCGGGCTGGTGGAGATCACATGAATGGGCACACCAGTGACTTGCTCAATGCGTTGCAAGTACAAGCGTGCCGCCGTTGGCAATTTCTCATATTGGGTCACGCCCACAGTGCTGTCGCTCCATCCCTCAAGGGTTTCATAGATGGGCTTGCAGCGGGCGATGTCATCGGCACCCATGGGCAAAATGTCTGTGATCTCGCCATCAAGCTCGTAGCCGGTGCAGAGCTTGAGTTCTTTCAAACCATCAAGCACATCCAGCTTGGTGATGCATAGGCCTGTCAGGCCATTGACTTGGGCACTGCGTTTGAGCAAAGCCGCATCAAACCAGCCGCAACGGCGGCTGCGACCTGTCGTGACACCTTTTTCAGCACCCACCGTACTCATGTGCCAGCCCGGTGTGCCAGCCACTTCCCACTCCAATTCGGTCGGGAAAGGCCCGCCACCGACACGGGTGCAGTAGGCTTTGGTGATGCCCAAAATGTAATGCAGCAGCCTAGGGCCGACACCCGCACCAGCAGCGGCATTGCCCGCCACACAATTGCTTGAAGTGACAAAAGGATAAGTGCCATGGTCGACATCCAACAGCGTGCCTTGCGCACCTTCAAATAGCAGGTTTTCACCATTGGCATGGGCGTCGTTGAGCTCACGCGAGACATCGGCCATCATGGGTTTGAGCAGCTCAGCATGGCGCATGGCCTCGTCATAAACCGCTTGAAACTGAACCTCACCGTTATGCATGTAAGGCGCTAACGTGGCACCAAAATCAAAGTTTTTGGAACCCAAAAAGGTGGTCAGTACGTGGTTGTGTAAATGAAGCAAATCGCGCAGTTTGTTGGCGAATCGCTCGGGGAATTTAAGGTCTTGAACGCGCAGCGCACGACGGGCAATTTTGTCTTCGTAAGCCGGGCCAATGCCACGGCCAGTTGTGCCAATTTTTTCACTGCCGCCTTGCTCACGCGCCGCCTCACGCGCCACATCCAATGCCGCATGAAAAGGCAAGATCAACGGACAGGCTTCGCTGATGCGCAAACGCGAACGCACATCCACACCCACTTTTTCCAAGCCAGCAATTTCTTCAAACAATTTGGAAGCAGACAGCACCACACCGTTGCCGATGTAGCACTTCACCCCAGGCCGCATGATGCCGCTGGGAATCAAATGCAACGCGGTTTTGATGCCATTGATGACCAGTGTGTGGCCAGCGTTGTGCCCACCTTGAAAACGCACCACACCTTGGGCGCTCTCGGTCAACCAATCGACCAACTTCCCTTTGCCTTCGTCTCCCCATTGGGTGCCCACAACGACCACATTCCGACCTTTGATTGCATTCATTTGTTGCTTCACTTATGTTTTGGTTTACACCGATTGAACGACCCATTGCCCGGCAACCTGCGTCAGCTCGCGATCGCACAAGAATTCATCAACCTCATTTTCATGCCCAGGCAAAACGCACACCACAATTTCTCCGCGTGAGCGCAAAGCAGCTACGGCTGCGTTCAGGTGCACATCATCCCGCCACGGCGCACGAATAGCAGCTTGCAGCGGTCGAGCCGAAACCACTCGAACCAAGGCCTTTAAATCGAGGCTCAGCCCTACGGCGGGACGATTGCGCCCAAAGACTGCACCCACTTGATCGTAGCGACCACCACGCACCAACGCATCACTGGAACCCGGTGCATAAATAGCAAATCTGGCACCTGTGTAGTAGGAGTAGCCGCGCACATCAGCCAAATCAAAAGTCACATTGACACCTCGCAAGTGATCTGCCAAAAACTTTAAATTTTGTAGCGCCTCATGCACTCCGGGTAGGGGCGGGATGGCATTTTTGGCTTCAGACAAAACAGATTCGTCACCATATAAGCCAACCAAGGCCAAGAGCCCCTCGCGCACTTGGGCAGGGAAATCTTGGGTCAACTGCCGCAATTCAGGACTGTCTTTGGCGGCCAAGGCGGCGTGAAGCTGAGACCTGCGCGATGCATTCAAAGACACCCCATTGAGCAGTGCTTTGACCAAACTGGCATCCGCTAAATCGATGTTGGGCTGACTCAAGCGAGCCACGCGCAAACAATCCAATGCCAATGACAACATTTCAATGTCGGCCTCTAGCCCTGCATGCCCGTAAATCTCGGCCCCAAACTGCAAGGGCTCGCGTGTGGCATGCGGTGCTGCAGGCAAGGTGTGTAAAACAGACCCGCAGTAACACAAGCGCGTCACACCGGAGCGGTTAAGCAAATGGGCATCAATGCGAGCCACTTGGGGCGTGCAGTCTGCACGCACCCCCATAGTGCGACCTGAGAGTTGATCAACCAATTTAAAGGTTTGAAGATCAAGCGCTTCACCAGAGCCCGACAACAATGACTCAAGATGCTCCAACAGTGGCGGCATCACCAGCTCAAAGCCGTAGCAACGCGCCATGTCAAGCAGATCTCGACGAAGTTCTTCGATGTGCCGTGCTTCAGACGGCAAAACATCGGCAATGTGATCCGGCAGGACCCAAGCAGACATGTGATTTTGGAGGGCTGTTAAAAAGGCGATTTTACCGGGCTAATAGGGTGATTCCGTCAGGCCACCCACCAAAACAGTGCGAGCCCACACAGCAAACTGACCAGACCGAAAAAACGAAGTTGGCCATCAGAGAGCTGCAATATTTGCACGAAGGTTTTGCGCCAGGTTGCTGGTGAGACAAAAGGCATGAAGCCTTCAATCACCAACACCAACGCCATGGCAGACCAGAAAACAGCACTGTCCACAACTGACTTACTTTTTGACCGGGGGCAAGGTCACACCCCCACGCATGGATTTGAAAAACTCAGAGCTTGAAGGATCAAGCACCATCACATCGCTCTTTTTATTGAACGAAGATTTGTAGGCATCCAAACTGCGATAAAACTGGGCAAATTGGGGATCCCGACCAAATGATTCAGCATACAGTTTGGAGGCCTCAGCATCGCCTTCACCCTTGATTTTTTGGGCGTCACGGTAGGCATTGGCCACCGTAATTTCACGCTGGCGGTCGGCATCGGCGCGGATCTTTTCACCTTCAGCGGCACCTGTTGAACGCAATTCATTGGCAACGCGTTTGCGCTCAGCTTCCATCCGACGGTAAACCGACTCGGTAATGGCATCCACATAATCGACGCGGGTGATGCGAACATCAATCACATCGACACCCCAAGGTTTGATACCACGCACCTGCGACAGCACCTCACCCTTGACGTCATCCATCAGTTGCTCACGCTTGGCTGAGAGAAGTTCTTTCACTGTGCGTTTGTTGATTTCTTCTTGAAACGCATTGCGAACCACGCGGTTGAGTTGGCTGGCACCAGCGGCCTCTGTGGTGCCTACATTGCGAATGTATTCGGTGGGCTCAGAAATACGCCAACGCACATACCAATCAATCACAACACGCTGTTTCTCAGCCGTCAGCACCGGTTCGTTGTCTGTGCTGTCAAGCGTCAAGAGGCGTTTGTCAATGTACGACACATTCTGAAAAGGCGGTGGCAGCTTGAAGTTCAAGCCAGGCTCTGTGATGACTTCCTTGATTTGACCCAGTGCAAAAACCACACCAAATTGACGTTGATCAACCACAAACAGCATTGAACTGGCAATGGCAAACAAAAAAAGCAGCGACGAAAAAATAAATCCCAACCGGTTCATTGTGGGCTCCTATCGGGTTTCACGAGTGCGGGCACGTGCAGCGTCACGCAACCGCGCTTCATTGGGAACAGCTGTGGCATTCGCTGCATCAGGTGTAGGTAAGGTCGTGGGCAGCGATTGCGCTGCCGTGTCAGCGGCCACTTGACCCGTCATTTGAATCAATTTGTCGAGCGGTAAATAAAGCAGGTTTGACCCTTGTTTTGAATCCACCATGACCTTGGTTACGCTGCTGTAAATCTGCTGCATGGCATCGATATACAACCGGTCGCGAGTGACTTGAGGTGCTTTTTGGTATTCGTTCAAGACAGATTTAAAGCGCTGTGCGTCACCTTGGGCTTGCGCCACCACTCGTGATTTGTACGCATCAGCTTCTTCTTTCAAACGCGATGCAGCACCCACTGCTCGCGGCACCACGTCATTGGCATAGGCTTGTGCTTCATTCTTGGCACGCTCGCGCTCCTGACCTGCTTTCAACACATCATCAAAGGCAGCTTGAACTTGCTCAGGTGGACGCACACCGCCTTGTTGCAAATTGATACCCACAACCTCAATGCCTACCTTGTAGCGATCCAGAATTTTTTGCATCAATTCACGAACCCTGGGAGCGATTTGGTCGCGCTCATCAGACAGGGCACTGTCCATCTTCATTTTCCCGACCACTTCACGCACCGCGGTTTCGGCTGCTTGAACCACAGCACCAGTGGGGTCTTTGCTTTCAAAAAGATAGGCGCGCGCATCATTTAATCGGTATTGCACAGCAAATTTGATCTCCACAATGTTTTCGTCTTCCGTGAGCATGGCTGATTCGCGTAAACCAGTGGCTTTGATGACGACATCTCGCCCCACATCAACTGAGCGAATCTGGGTCACAAAAATCAACTCATGCCGCTGAATAGGGTAAGGCAAGCGCCAATTAAAGCCCGCACCTACTGTGGAGTTGTACTTGCCAAATTGAGTGATCACAGCTTGTTGGCCTTCTTGGACAATGAAAAACCCAGTTCCAAGCCAAATCAACAAGGCGACAACGGCAACCAAACCTGCGCCGATACCTGCACTTTTCATGTCAGGTTGAAATCCACCACCGTTTCCGTTGCCACCGCCCGAAGGAAAGCCACGTCCTGGTTTTTTGACTTGGCCAAATAAGCCACCCAGTTTACGATTGAAATCGCGCCAAAGCTCATCTAAATCAGGGGGGCCTTGGGTTGGATTTTTAGGTGGCGTTCGCTCTTCAGGTTTGGGGTCTTCCGACGCACTTGGCTTATCGTCAGGCCTATTCGCTGAGGGTGTTTCGGTATTTTTATCGTCACTGCGACCCCAGCGTGGATCGTTCAGATTGAACATGCCCCGCAAACGCCGCGGCAACGCCAACAGACTAAAAGTTGAAATTTGATGTTTCATCGAATCAGATATTGAATTAACAAGATTAATTGTGCCGAATCACTTGTCAGCCTCATGGCTTGAAGGGAAATACGTGTTGGGTGAGTGCATAGGTTGCATCGATTGAACTTTTTCTACAAGCAACTGCCGTAGCGCAGGTACACCAATGGCATTTTGGGCACTGATGAAAACGCGAGGTGTTGGTGTGCCAGAAAGGTCGAAGGTGTCTGCCATGTTGACAGGTTGAGCCTGATCTGAAACCCTGTCGAGTTTGTTGAACACCAGCACTTGGGGAATATCTGCAGCACCAATCTCAGCCAATACACGCTGCACCTGCGCGATTTGTTCAAGGTGATCTGGGCTTGAATAATCAACCACATGCAACAACAGATCTGCATCCACGGCTTCTTGCAAAGTCGCCTGAAAGGCGTCAATCAAACCGTGTGGCAAATCACGGATGAAACCAACCGTGTCTGACAAAGAGACCGAACAACCCAGTTCACCCAAATAGAGTTGGCGGGTCGTTGTATCAAGCGTGGCAAACAGTTGATCAGCGGCATAGACTCTGGCTTTCACCAGCGCATTGAAAAGCGTTGATTTACCAGCATTTGTGTACCCCACCAGCGAAATGTTGAAAGCATCACGCCGATCGCGCTGACGACGCTGTGTTTGTCGCTGCCGCTTGACTTTGATCAGACGCTCTTTGATGCGCTTGATACTGTCGCCAATCATGCGGCGGTCAAGCTCAATTTGACTCTCACCTGGACCGCCTCGCATACCGATACCACCACTTTGACGCTCCAAATGTGACCATCGACGCACCAAGCGTGTACTCAAATACTGCAAACGAGCCAGTTCAACCTGCAATTTGCCTTCGTGACTGCGGGCGCGTTGACCAAAAATCTCCAGAATCAATAACGTTCTGTCATTGACCGGAAGTTCTAAGTGCCGTTCAAGATTGCGCTGCTGTGCCGGACTCAAACTTTGATCAAACAGAATTTCTTGCACACCCATTTGAGTGGCAAGCATCTTGATTTCATCGGCTTTGCCAGAGCCCACGAACAACGCTGCATCCGGTGCACGACGCTTGCAAGTAACCCGAGCAACTGGAGACAAACCAGCAGTTTGCGCGAGTAGCCCTAATTCTTCTAATTGGTTATCAAAATGAGGTAAACCGAAATCAACCCCAACTAACAAGGTAGGCGTTAAGGGGGTATCAACCAACGGATGCGGGGTGATCGCCTTCAGTGACAGAGAAATTCACTGCGCGACCTGGAACAATGGTTGAAATGGCGTGTTTGTAAACCATTTGCGTAACTGTGTTGCGCAACAACACAACATACTGGTCAAAAGACTCAATTTGGCCTTGAAGTTTGATCCCGTTCACCAGGTAAATTGACACTGGTACATGCTCCCGACGCAAAGTGTTCAGAAACGGATCTTGTAAAAGTTGGCCTTTGTTACTCACGATATTCTCCGTGTTCGGGAAATTTAAGAAGCGCTAACGATAACACAGCTCAACGACTGAAACTGCGCTTGCAAGCAAGATTTGCGGTTAAAACCAAGTGAAATACCCAGAGCAATGCTTGAGCTAATTTTTGCCAGCCTTAACGTGAAAGAACGGCGTATCCGGGCGAGTGTTACCCTGACCCCGCCCTGGTCAAAAGCAACGCGACAACAGTGATTCGGTCAGCGACTCAGACAGGAGTCG
>NZ_JAQURE010000020.1 GCF_028715765.1 Rhodoferax sp. | reverse complement strand
ATCTCAGGGTGGGTTCCCAAACGACGCAACATCTCTTCGTCACTCATCTGGCTTTTGCCTGTCATCTCTGGCCTTTCGCTTTGGTGGAGGAACCGTACTTTACGGCACATCAGTTTGAATCGCACCCGGTTTACCGTGCAAATGGTGCTAAATTCAAGTGGTCATTTCAGCCGCAGGAAGTTTCACCATGGCCATTCAGTCCATTTCTACCCACAGCTTTGCAGGCCAGCGCCCTGGTACTTCGGGTTTGCGAAAAAAAGTCACGGTATTCATGCAGCCCAATTACCTGGAGAACTTTGTCCAGGCGCTGTTTGATGTGCTCAGTGGCATTGATGCCGAGGGTCAACGGGGCACGGCCTTGCAAGGCCAAACCCTGGTGTTGGGCGGGGACGGCCGCTACCACAACCGCGCGGCGGTGCAAACCATTTTGAAGCTGGCAGCGGCCAACGGCGTGGCCAAGGTGTTGCTGGGGCAGGGCGGTATTTTGTCGACACCGGCGGTCAGCGCAGTCATTCGTCGGCGTGCAGCGTTGGGCGGTATCGTGCTCTCGGCCAGTCACAACCCGGGCGGGGCAGAGGGCGACTTTGGCATCAAATACAACGCCAACAACGGCGGCCCAGCCAGTGAGGCGATGACCGAAGCCGTTTACGCTCGCACCCAAGTGCTGACACAGCTGCGCATGAGCGACGCGCCAGACATTAACCTCAACCCCTTGGGCGTTCAAATGCTTGAGCAGATGCAGGTGGAGGTGATTGACCCCGTGGCTGATTACTTGGCGGTGATGCGCAGTTTGTTTGACTTTGACCAGCTGCGAGGCCTGTTCCAGAAGGGTTTCACGCTGCGCGTGGATGCCATGAACGCGGTGGGCGGCCCTTACGCCAAAGCCATTTTGGAAGACGTGCTGGGCGCACCGGCAGGCAGCGTGGTCAACGCCGTGCCGCTGGAAGACTTTGGCGGATTGCACCCCGACCCCAACCCGGTCAACGCCACCGATTTGATTGACCACATGAGCGCGCCCAATGCGCCAGACTTCGGAGCTGCCATGGACGGCGATGCGGATCGCAACATGGTGGTCGGGCGCAACTTTGTCGTGTCGCCCTCTGACAGCCTGGCGCTCATGACGGCGCATGCCAAGCTGATTCCTGGTTACCGCCATGGTTTGCTGGGGGTGGCGCGCTCCATGCCCACCTCGGCCGCGGTCGACCGGGTGGTGAAGGCCTTGCAACTGCCGTGTTTCGAAACCCCCACTGGCTGGAAGTTTTTTGGCAACCTGCTCGATGCGGGTCAAGTCACCCTGTGCGGCGAAGAAAGTTATGGCACCGGCTCCAGCCATGTGCGAGAAAAAGATGGCTTGTGGGCGATTTTGTTTTGGCTCAGCCTGCAAGCGGCCACGGGCAAATCAGTGCAAACCCTGGTGCAAGAGCACTGGCGCATCTATGGCCGCAACTACTACACCCGCCACGACTACGAGGCCATTGCGGTTGATGTGGCCAACGCCTTAATAGTCGATTTGCGTGCCAGCTTGCCCGGTTTGGTGGGGCAGCGTTTTGGCCAACGCACGGTGGCGGTGGCAGATGACTTTGCCTACACCGACCCGGTGGACGGCTCAATTTCCAACCAGCAAGGCGTGCGCCTGCTGTTTGATGACGGGGCGCGGGTGATTTTCAGGCTGTCGGGTACGGGCACCGAGGGCGCCACCTTGCGCTTGTATTTAGAGCGCTACGAGGCCAACCCGGACTTGCATGCGGTGCCGGTGCAGATCGCCTTGGCCGACTTGGCTGCGGTGGCCGAGCAGGTGGCCGGTATTTGTGCGCGCACCGGCATGGCGGCACCCAGCGTGGCCACGTGATGAACGCCGTGCTCAGGCGGGTGCGAAACCAGCGCATGGCATGAAAAGATTTTGACAACGAGGAGACAACCATGGTGCATACAGAAAAAAGAACCCCCGAAACCCATCAACTGGTGCGCCACACTGTGGCGCTGGTGCTGGCCGGTGGGCGTGGTTCACGGCTCAAGCAACTGACCGACACCCGCGCCAAACCGGCTGTGTATTTTGGCGGCAAGTTCCGCATCATTGACTTTGCCCTGTCCAATTGCCTGAATTCAGGCATTCGGCGCATGGCGGTGGTGACGCAATACAAATCGCATTCACTGATGCGCCACATGCAGCGCGGCTGGAGCTTTTTGCGCGCCGAGCTCAATGAAATGGTGGACTTGCTGCCGGCTCAGCAGCGTGCCGGTGAAGAGCATTGGTACCGTGGCACGGCCGATGCCATTTTCCAAAACATGGACATCATCCGCTCCAGCAAGCCCAAGTACATTGTGATTTTGGCTGGTGACCATGTGTACAAAATGGACTACTCGATCATGCTCAAAGACCATGTGGCCATGGGCGCTGGCTGCACGGTGGGTTGTATTGAAGTGCCACGTGCCGAGGCCAGTGCCTTTGGCGTGATGGCCATTGACGCAGACCGGCAAATCTCGGAGTTTGTGGAAAAACCCACCAACCCGCCGCCCATGCCCGGCAACGATGCGGTGTCCCTGGCCAGTATGGGCATCTATATTTTTGATGCGGACTACCTGTACCAACTTCTTGAAGACGACTTGGCCAATCCGGCTTCAGAGCACGACTTTGGTAAAAACGTCATTCCCCGTGCCGTGTCTGAAGGTCGTGCGCTAGCGCACCCGTTTGGCATGTCATGTGTCTCGCGAGTGAAAGGTGTGGCGCCCTACTGGCGCGATGTGGGCACCATTGATGCCTTTTGGTCGGCCAACCTGGACTTGGCTTCGACCGTGCCCGAGCTTGATATTTACGACACCGATTGGCCAATTTGGACTTACCAGCGCCAGTTGCCGCCAGCCAAGTTTGTGCCCGACAAAGATGGCAACAATGGCATTTACGTCAACACCGTGGTCTCAGGTGGCTGCATTGTGTCGGGCTCTTATGTGGCGCATTCAGTGCTGTTTTCTGAGGTGCGGGTGCATTCTGATTGCAAGATTGACGAGGCCGTGGTGCTGCCTGATGTCACCATCCATCGCCACTGCCGCCTGCGCCGCGTGGTGATTGACCGCGCGTGCGTCATCCCTGAAGGCCTGGTGGTGGGTGAGGATGCGGCGCTCGATGCGCAGCGCTTTGAGCGTTCTGAGGGCGGTGTGGTGCTGATCACCCGCGACATGTTGGCCAAGTTAGTTTGAAGAGAACCCTTTTGATGAATGTCTTGCAAGTCAGCGCTGAAATTTTTCCTTTGCTCAAAACCGGGGGGCTGGCAGACATTGCCGGGGCGCTGCCCGCCGCGCTTCATGGTGCAGGCTGTGACGTGCGGGTGTTGTTGCCCGGTTTTGCCCCCATCATGGCTGACCTGCAACAGCCCCAAGTGCTCACCGAGTTGACCTCCCCCTGGGGCGAGACGGTGCGCATTTGCCATGGCGAGCTGGTCACGCTGGGCGTTCAGGCCTATGTGCTGGATGTGCCACACCTCTACCAGCGCCCCGGCACCCCCTATGAAGACGAGCAGCGCCAGCCGCACCATGACAACCATCGCCGCTTTGCCTTGCTGGGCTGGGTGGCGGCTCAATTGGCCTGCGGGCTCGACGCGCATTGGCAACCCGCTGTGGTGCACAGCCACGACTGGCACGCCGCGCTCACGTCTGCCTACCTGGCTTTTGGCCCCGTGCGTGGCCGCATGGTGGCCAGTGTTTACACCGTGCACAACCTGGCTTACCAAGGGGTGTTTGCGCCGATTCATTTTTACGACCTGGGCTTGCCGCCCCATGCGTTCGCGGTCAACGGGCTTGAGTTTCACGGCCAAATGTCATTCATGAAGGCGGGCTTGTACTACGCCGACCACATCACCACCGTCAGCCCGACCTACGCCAAAGAAATTCAGACGCCAGAGCAAGGTTGTGGCCTGGACGGCTTGCTGCGTGAGCGTGCCTCAGAGTTGACCGGCATTTTGAATGCCGTGGATGAGTCGGTTTGGAACCCGGCCACCGACAGCGCCATCCCCCACACCTTTGATGCCAAAAAGCCCGCCGGCAAGGCGCGCTGCAAAGCGGCGCTGCAGCAAGCCTTGGGTTTGTCAGTCAAGCCCGAGGCCTTGCTGTTTGGCGTGGTCAGCCGCCTGACCGAGCAAAAAGGCTTGCACCTGGTGCTGGCTGCGGTGGACGACCTGATCGCCCAGGGTGGGCAACTGGTGGTGTTGGGCACCGGCGAGGCCGCGCTAGAGGCTGAATTCTCAGCCCGCGCCGCCCGCCACCCCGAGTCGGTGGCGGTGCGCATTGGCTACGACGAAGCATTTGCCCACCAAATTTTTGCGGCCACCGATGTCACGCTGGTGCCCTCGCGCTTTGAGCCGTGTGGCCTGACGCAAATGTATGGCCTGAAATACGGCAGCTTGCCTCTGGTGCACAAAGTGGGCGGTTTGGCCGACACCGTGGTGGACTGCGCCCTGGAGCATCTGGCCGACGGCAGTGCCAACGGCTTTGTGTTCAAAGAGTTCAGTGCAGCTGCTTTGCAGCGTGCCATGCGGCGCGCTTTTGCGCTGCATGACCGCCCGACCGAATGGCGTGCTGTACGCCAGCGTGCCATGCAGCAAGCGCTGGGCTGGGACAAGGCCGCAGCGCAGTATGTGGCGCTGTACCGCCACCTGTTGGCTTGATCAACCCCACCCTTTTTCTATTTTGAGCTGGAGTTCTTGACGCATGCTTCATTCATGGATGGCGCAGCGCGCCGCGGGGGTGCTGCTGCACCCCACCTCATTGCCCGGGCCGCATGGCGCGGGCGACCTGGGTCCCAACGCTTATTACTTCGTTGACTGGCTGCACGGCGCCGGTCAAACGCTGTGGCAAACCCTGCCACTGGGGCCGGTGGGGCCGGGGTTTTCGCCTTACATGGGCAGCTCGGCGTTTGCCGGCAACCCGCTGCTGGTGGCCTTTGAGCCCTTGGTGCAACGCGGCTGGCTGCGTGCCGAGAGCTTGCACTCAGAATGGGTTGATGAGCGCATTGACTACCCCGTGCTGGTGCCGTGGCGCATGCAGAAGCTGCGCGAAGCCTTTGCTGGGTTTGGCCAGCATGCCACCCCAGAAGACCAGGCTCAGCTGGCCACTTGGGCGCAGTCGCAACAGCACTGGTTGGACGACTACACCCTGTTCATGGCGCTTGACCATGCCCACAGCCCCGCGTTATGGCCACAGTGGCCGCCAGGTTTGGCGCAGCGTACGCCTGACGCCATGGCGCAAGCGCGCCTGCAGCACGCATTGGAGATGGCTTTTTGGCGCTTTGTGCAATGGCAGTTTGATGTGCAGTGGCAAGCCCTCAAAGCCTATGCCCACGCCAAAGGGGTCAGGCTGGTGGGCGACTTGCCTATTTTCGTGGCACACCACAGTGCCGACTGCTGGGCGCGGCCAGACTTGTACCAGCTCGACGCCGTGGGGCAACCTACTGTGGTGGCGGGTGTGCCGCCTGACTTTTTTTCTGCCACCGGCCAGCGTTGGGGCAACCCGCTCTACAACTGGGTCGCCATGGCGCAAGACGGCTACGCTTGGTGGATCGAGCGGGTGCGCCGCCAGTTGCAACTGGCTGATGTGGTGCGCATTGACCACTTCAGGGGTTTTGTGGACTACTGGGAAATTCCGGCCAACGAGCCCACCGCCATTCACGGGCACTGGCAAATTGGCCCCGGTGCGGCCTTGTTTGACGCGTTGGCGCAGGCGCTGGGCGACCTGCCCATCATTGCCGAAGACCTGGGGCTGATCACCCCGGCGGTGCACGCGCTGCGCGAGTCCACCGGTTTCCCGGGTATGCGGGTGCTGCAGTTTGCCTTTTCAGGCGATGCCCACAACGCCTTTTTGCCGCACAACTTTGAGCCCAACACCGTGGTTTACACCGGCACCCATGACAACGATACGGTGCCTGGCTGGTGGGCCAGTTGCAGTGGGCATGAGCGCAGTTTTGCCGCGCATTACCTGGGGGTGGCGCCCGAGCCAGTCGCTGCCGTGCAGTGGCCGATGCTGCGCGCGGCCAGCTTCTCGGTGGCGCGCTTGGCTGTGTGCCAGTTTCAAGACGTGCTGGGGTTGGGTGGCCAGCACCGCATGAACACCCCTGGCACCATGGGCTGCTGGAGCTGGCGCTTCAAATGGGACTGGGTGCAACCCCACATGGCGCAACAACTGGCACACATCACCGCCGCCAGTGGGCGGGTAGGCTTTGAGCGCTTGGAACTTTGAGTTTGCTGGCTGTTTTATATGCTTTTTAGGCTTCTAGAGCTTATGAATAAAGCGTAAGTAGCTACTTAATACATAGCTAAACTTGAAGCAACAAACACAGGCTGGGTGCTTGCACCGTCAGGCTGCTGGTGATGGGGCTGGTGGCGGGTGGCTCACCTTGCGAGTGGGCGCAGTCCAGCAACACCTGCCATGAGCCGCGTGGCAAGGTGAAGGCCACGGCCGTGGCACTGGCGTTGATCAGCAGCAGCACGGGCTTTAAGCTGCGCCCGGGGTGACCCACCAGGCAGGCTAGGGCACGGTTCATGAGCTGCTGCCAGGCATCGCCCTGCAGCACACTGCCATCGGCTTCCCACCAAGACAAGTCGTACACGCCGTGCAGGTCAGCAATGCCGCTGTACCACTGGTTGTGAAACGGTTGCAGCAAGTGGCGCAGGCCAATCACCCGCTGGGTAAAGGCCAACAGGTCAGTATTGGGTGACTGCCAGTTGATCCAGGTGATGGCGTTGTCTTGGCAATAGGGGTTGTTGTTGCCGCCTTGGCTGTGGCCAAGTTCATCGCCGGCGCTTAGCATGGGCGTGCCTTGCGCCAAAAGCGTGGTGGCCAGCAGCACGCGCTGCAGCTTGCCGCGCAAGGCCAGCACGGTGGGGTCGGTGCTGGGGCCCTCTTCGCCACAGTTGAAGCTGAGGTTGTCACCCGTGCCGTCGCGGTTGTCTTCACCATTGGCAAGGTTGTGCCGCAGGTTGTAGCTGACCAGGTCGGCCAGGGTAAAGCCGTCGTGCGAGACCACGTAGTTGAGCGATTTGGCCGGTGTGCGCTGGCTGGGTTGGTACACGTCTGACGAGCCGCACAGCCGCATGGCAAAGTCGCCCCGGCTGCAGTGTGCCAGTGGGGCATGGGGCGAGGCTGCGCTTTGAATCCAAAAGCAGCGCATGCCATCGCGAAAGTGGTCATTCCACTCCAGCCAACCGCGCGGAAAGCCGCCCACCTGGTAGCCGCCTGGCCCCAAATCCCAGGGTTCGGCAATCAGTTTGACACGGCACAACACCGGGTCTTGGGCGACTGCGGCAAAAAACGCGGCGTTGGTGCTGAAGCCCTGCTCGGTGCGCCCCAGCACGCTGGCCAGGTCAAAGCGAAAGCCGTCGACATGCATGTCGCTCACCCAATAGCGCAGGCTGTCCATCACCAGTTGCAAGACTTTCGGGTGTTTGACGTTGACCGTGTTGCCACAGCCGCTGTAGTTTTCATAGCGCGATGCATCACCTGCGGCCAGCATGTAGTAGCTGGCGTTGTCCAGCCCGCGAAAGCTGAGGGTGGGGCCGGTGTGGTCGGCCTCGGCGGTGTGGTTGTAGACCACATCCAAAATCACTTCCAGCCCGGCCTGGTGCAGGGTTTTGACCATGTGGCGAAATTCATCGCGCACGCTCAGGCCCAGCGCGCCACTGGCCAGACGCGGGTTGACGCAGAAAAATCCCAGGGTGTTGTAGCCCCAGTAGTTGGTGAGCCCCATGCTCACCAGGCGCTCTTCAGTCAGGCTGTAGTGCACGGGCAGCAGGTTGACGGCGGTGATGCCCAGCGCCTTGAAGTGCGCCACCGCAGCCGGGTGTGCCAAGCCTGCAAAACTACCGCGCAGCGCCGCTGGAATGTCTGGGTGCAGCTGGCTGAAGCCTTTGACATGGCATTCATACAACACGCTGTGCGCCAGCGGGGTGGTGGGTGGGTGGTCGTCGCCCCAGTCAAAGTGGTCATCCACCACCCTGGCTTTGAGCGCCAGGCGGGCATTGTCATGGGTGTCCATGTGGCGCGAGAGCGGGTGCTCTTGCGAAAAGTGAACGGGGCTCCAGATGAAATCACCCACGATGTCGCGGGCATAGGGGTCGAGCAGCAGTTTGGCCGCATCAAAGCGCAGCCCTTTGTCTGGCCGCCACGGACCGTGGGCGCGCAGGCCATACACCAGGCCGGTCTGCGCACCCGGTAAATAACCGTGCCAGACCTCGCCAGTCAGGCAGGGCAGGCGCAGGCGCGCCACTTCAAACTGGCCATCGGAATCAAACAGGCAGAGCTCAATGCTTTGGGCATGCCCGGAAAACACCGCAAAGTTGACCCCGTGGCCATCAAAATGCGCACCCAGCGGCCACGGCTGCCCGGCCTGCAAGCTGGTGGGGTTTACGCTTTCCATTCAAAAAACACCGTGGCCAAGGGCGGTAGCGTGAGGCGCACCGAGCAGGGTTTGCCATGCCAGGGGGTGGGCTCGGTGTGGGCGCTGCCCAGCGGCGTGCCCACATTGCTGCCACCGTAGTGGGCAGAGTCGGTGTTGAGCACTTCTCGGTACACGCCAGGCTGCGGCACGCCCAAGCGGTAGCCAGACTGCACCTGTGGCGTGAAGTTGCACACCACCAGCGTGAAGGTGTTGGCATCCAGCCCGTGGCGCACAAAACTGAGTACCGAGTGCGCGGCATCGCTGTGGTCAATCCACTCAAACCCGGCAGACACAAAATCTTTTTGGTACAGCGCTGGGGTGGCGCGGTAGAGGCGGTTCAGGTCGCGCACCAGGCGCTGCACGCCGGCATGGGCAGGGTCATCCAATAAATGCCAGTCCAGGCTGTGCTCATGGCGCCATTCACGTTCTTGGGCAAATTCACAGCCCATGAACAGCAGTTTTTTACCCGGGTGTGCCCACATGTAGCCCAGATAAGCGCGCACATTGGCCAGCTGTTGCCAGCGGTCGCCCGGCATTTTGGTTAAGAGCGAGCCCTTGCCATGCACCACTTCGTCGTGTGAAATGGGCAAGACAAAATTTTCATTGAAAGCGTAGACCAAGCCAAACGTCATCTCGCCTTGGTGGTGTTGGCGGTGAATCGGGTCGCGCGCCATGTAGGTCAGGGTGTCATGCATCCAGCCCATGTTCCACTTGTAATGAAAACCCAACCCCCCGGCGTAGGTGGGGCGCGACACCGCGGGGAATGCGGTGGATTCTTCGGCCAGCGTGATGGCGTGCGGGCAGTGCTCGCCCACCACTTCGTTGACGCGTTTGAGGAAAGCAATGGCTTCCAGGTTTTCTCGGCCACCATGCACATTGGGCAGCCATTCACCCGCTTTGCGGCTGTAGTCGCGGTAGAGCATGGAGGCCACCGCGTCTACACGCAGGCCGTCTACGCCAAAACGCTCTAGCCAATACAGGGCATTGCCAACCAAGAAATTGCTGACCTCGGTGCGCCCCAGGTTGTAAATCAGGGTGTTCCAGTCTTGGTGAAACCCTTCGCGTGGGTCGGCGTATTCATAGAGGTGGGTGCCATCAAAATTGGCCAGACCATGTGCGTCTGAGGGAAAGTGGGCGGGAACCCAGTCCAATATCAGCCCCAGCCCGGCATCATGGCAGCGCTGCACCAGGCGGCCAAAGCCAGCCGCGTCACCAAAGCGTGAGGTGGGTGCGTACATGCCCACCGGCTGGTAACCCCAAGAGCCGTCAAACGGGTGCTCGCTGATGGGCAGCAGCTCCAGGTGGGTAAAGCCCAGATCTTGGGCGTAGGGAATGAGCGTGTCGGCCAACTCGTCCCAGGTCAGCCAGCGGCCACTGGCGTCAGACGCGCGTCGCCACGAGCCCAGGTGCACTTCATAAATGCTGACCGGTGCATCCAGCGCGTTGGCTTGCTGGCGACCTGACGCAAGGGCTATTTTGGCGGGCAGTTGCCCGACCACACTGGCGGTGGCGGGGCGCAGCTCGGCTTGCAGGGCGTAGGGGTCGGCATGGGCGGGCAGCACTTGGCCGCTGGCACTGCGCAGCTCAAATTTGTAGAGCGCACCTGCGCCCACACCGGGCAAAAACAGCTCCCACACACCGCATTCGCGGCGCAGCCGCATGGGGTGACGGCGGCCGTCCCAAAAGTTGAAGTCACCCACCACACTGACGCGGCTGGCGTTGGGCGCCCACACCGCAAAGCGGGTGCCGGCCACGCCCAGCATTTCAGACGGGTGGGCACCCAGCACCTCAAACGGGCGCAAGTGGGTGCCTTCACCCAGCAGCCACACGTCCATTTCACCCAGCACCAAGGGGAACCGGTAGGGGTCTTCCATTGTGCTGTGTTGGCCGTCAGCCCATTGCACCTGCAGCTGGTAGGGGGTATCCATGGCCATGGGCACAGCGGCTTCAAAAAAGTCAGTGCCAGTGCGGCGCACCAGGTCGGCCAGCGCCGCCCCCTGTGGGCTGACCACTTGCACGCTTTGGGCATGTGGCAAAAAGCAGCGCACGCTGCAGTGTTTGGGGCGCAGCCGGTGCGGCCCGAGCACGGCAAAAGGGTCACCATGGCTGGCGCTGCAAATCAAGGCAATGTCTTGGGGTGTGAGCATGGTGAAGGGCCTGTGGGAGTGTGGTCAGTCGGGCAGCTTGGCGACATGCCAGATTTCTTGGGCATATTGGGCAATGGTGCGGTCTGCCGAGAATACCCCCATGCCGGCCACGTTGGCAATGGCGCGCTCGCACCACAGGGCGGGCTGGCGGTACAGCGCGTCGACCTTGGCTTGGGTGGCAATGTAAGACTCAAAGTCGGCCAGCAGTAGGTAATGGTCGCCGCCCCACAGCAGCGAGTCCACCAGTGCCCGGTAACGCCCCGGCTCTGCCGGTGAAAACTGGCCTCCGGCAATGGCTTCGAGCACGGCTTTGAGTGCGGGCAGGCGCTCGAAGTAGCGCATGGGCTGGTAGCCGCTTTGTTTCAGGGCTTGCACCTCGGGGGTTTTCAAGCCAAAGATGAAGATGTTGTCGTCGCCCACGTTTTGCCGGATTTCAATGTTGGCGCCATCGTCAGTACCAATGGTCAGGGCACCATTGAGCGCCAGTTTCATGTTGCCCGTGCCAGAGGCTTCGGTACCGGCAGTGGAGATTTGCTCAGATAAATCTGCCCCGGGCATGATGACCTCGGCCACCGAGACGCTGTAGTTGGGCATGAACACCAGCTTGAGCTTGTCGCCCACACGCGGGTCGTTGTTGATGATTTGGCCGACATCGTGGATCAGTCGAATGATGGACTTGGCCGTGACGTAGCTCGACGCGGCCTTGCCCGCCAAGATGACGGTGCGTGGCACCCATGGTGCGTTCGGCTCGGCCAAGATGGCCTGGTAGCGCCACACCACGTGCAGCACATTGAGCAGCTGGCGCTTGTATTCGTGAATGCGTTTGACCTGCACGTCAAACAGGCTGTCAGGGTTGACCACCACCCCGGTGCTTTGTGCAATGGCCTGGGCCAGACGCGCTTTGTTGGCATGCTTGACGGCCATGAAGCGCTGTTGAAACTGTGCATTTGTCTTGTGCGTTTGCAACTGGCGCAGTTGATCCAAGTCGAGCCGCCAGCCTTGCCCCAGCGTCTCGTCCAGCAAACTGGACAAGCCAGGGTTGGCCTGCGCCAGCCAACGCCTTGGTGTGACACCGTTGGTCATGTTGGTAAAACGCTCAGGCCACAGGGCGGCAAAGTCGGCAAAGATGGTTTGCACCAGCAAGTCAGAATGCAGTGCCGACACGCCGTTGACCCGGTGGCTCCCCACAATGGACAAATGCGCCATGCGAACACGGCGCTCGCCACGCTCGTCAATCAGTGACAAGCGCGCCAAAAAGTCGTTGTCGCCAGGGCGCTGTTGGGCGGCAAACTCCAAAAATTCTTTGTTGATGCGAAAGATGATTTCGAGGTGGCGCGGCAGCACATGCTGCATCAACCCCACCGGCCAGGTCTCTAAAGCCTCGGGCATGAGGGTGTGGTTGGTGTACGAGAAAGTTTGGCCGCACAGCGCCCAGGCTTGCGTCCAGGGCATGAGGTGCTCGTCGCACAAAATGCGCATCAACTCGGCCACGCCAATGGCGGGGTGGGTGTCGTTGAGGTGAATGGCCACATGCTCAGCCAGGTTGTCCAGGCTGGGGTGTTCACTCAAGTGGCGTTGCACCAGGTCTTGCAGCGAGGCGGCAACAAAAAAGTACTCTTGTTTCAAACGCAGTTCGCGCCCGGCAGGTGTGCTGTCGTTGGGGTACAGCACCCAAGAGATGTTCTCAAACTCGTTTTTGGTGCTGGCGGCGCGGGCGTAGTCACCGGTGTTGAAGGCTCCCAGGTCAAAGTGAGCCGGAGCCACCGCTTTCCAGAGCCGCAGGGTGCTGACCTTTTGGGTGCCGTGGCCAGGCACCACCATGTCATAGGCTTTGGCAGCCACTTCGCCAGCGTGGCGCCACAGGGCACGGTCGTCAATATGTTCTACCCAGCCGCCAAAGCGCACCGGGAAGGTGATGTCGGCGCGCGGAAACTCCCACGGAGTGCCGTCAGTCAGCCAGGGGTCGGGGTACTCAACTTGCGCTCCGCCCTGAATTTCTTGCGCAAACATGCCGTATTCGTAGCGAATGCCATAACCGTAAGAAGGCAACCCGAGGGTGGCCATGGCGTCCAGAAAACAAGCTGCCAAGCGCCCCAAGCCACCATTACCCAGCGCTGCATCGGGCTCCAGGCTGGCAATATCTTCAAGTTTTTGCGCATGCTCGGCCAGTCCTTGGGCTGCGCCTTCGGTCAGGTTCAGCGCGGCCAGCGCGTTGGACAGGGTGCGCCCCATCAGGAATTCCATCGATAAATAGACCACACGGCGAGCCTTGTGCTGACGCTCTTTGGCTTGCGTGTCGACCCAGCGCTTGGACAGTTGGGCACGCGCGACCTGCGCTGTGGCCTGCATCAATTCGTTGGGGGAAGCGCGGCTGGGGTCAACCCCCACGGTGTGCAGCAAGTGCGCGTTGATTTGCTCGGAAGACGTGGTGGCAAGCGGAGTGGCAGAAGCGTTCAATGGAGTTCCTTGCGACGTGGATGGGTGGAAGGTTGGCTAGGCAAGCCTGCACTTATTTTGCACTTGTATGACAGCCAGCTTTACAGGCAGGTTACAACATGCAATTTTCAGGCCGAGGCACTGCGCTGCGGGTGGATGGGTTGTGGTCAATTCGGCTTTGTGGTTGATTTAGGTAGAAACCCGAATTCATGGCATAATCTTAGGCTGTTCTGTACATAGCAGAACACATATGTACATCTCCCAACATTCACTGGATCTGAAATTTGAGCTGTTTACGGCTTGACTTCAAAAAGATCCCCTGCTTCGATACAGCCTCACTTTGGTGAGGCGCTAGCCGGTTCCGTTTGATGGTTGATGTTTTTTAACCACCACGGAGCTACTGCACAACTTGCAGGGCTTTCGTATTGAGGAAATACCATGACTGACGCTACTTTAGCGGCTGGCGAAATCTCGTCTGCCGAAAACTTGTCCAACGAATTCAACGTGCTGCCGCTTGACATCTCTGATGCACCCAATGCGGACGTGATTGAAGCCCCCAACGGATTTGTCACCCTGGGCTTGGCGCCCGAGCTGATTGCAGCCGTGAAAGACCTGGGCTTTACCCAGCCGACCACCGTGCAGCTTAAAACCATTCCCCTGGCCATGGAAGGCATTGCCTGCGAAGGTCAAAAGGCCAAATTTGTCGACCTGATGGTGTCAAGCCAAACGGGTAGTGGCAAAACTGCTGCATTTTTGTTGCCCGTGCTGCACACCTTGCTCAAGCAACAAGAACAAATTGAAATTGACGCACGCGCCGACTACGAGCGCGCTGTGGCAGAAGCGGCCGCCAAAGGCGAAGCACCGCCCAAGCGTGCCAAGCGCAAAGACCCCACCAACCCACGTCATTTTTCTGCCCCCACACCCGGTGCGCTGATTGTTTGCCCCACCCGCGAACTGGCTCAGCAAGTGGCGCATGACGCCATTGACCTGGTGCAGCATTGCCGTGGCCTGCGCGTGGCCAACATCGTGGGTGGCATGCCTTACCAGTTGCAAATTGCCAAGCTGCAAAACGCCAATTTGGTGGTGGCTACGCCTGGCCGTTTGCTGGATTTGCAGCGCTCGATGCAAATCAAACTCGATAAAGTGCAGTTTTTGGTGGTGGATGAAGCCGACCGCATGCTGGATTTGGGTTTTTCTGATGACTTGGCTGAAATCAACCAGCTCACCATTGATCGCAAGCAAACCATGATGTTCAGCGCCACCTTTGCGCCGCGTATCCAGCAGCTGGCTTCGCGCGTGATGCGTGAGCCACAGCGCATCACCATCGACAGCCCGCAAGAAAAACACGCCAACATCAAGCAAGTGCTGTTCTGGGCTGACAACGCCCAACACAAGCGCAAACTGCTAGACCACTGGCTGCGCGACGAAACCATCAACCAAGCCATTGTGTTTGCCAGCACGCAAATCGAGTGTGACGGCTTGGCCAACGATTTGCAGCAAGAAGGCTTTGATGCCGTGGCCTTGCACGGCGCCTTGAGCCAAGGCTTGCGCAATCGCCGCCTGATGGCTTTGCGCCAAGGGCATGTGCAAATTTTGGTCGCCACTGATGTGGCCGCACGCGGCATTGACGTGCCCACCGTCACGCACGTGTTCAACTTTGGCCTGCCCATGAAGGCAGAGGATTACACCCACCGCATTGGTCGCACCGGGCGTGCTGGGCGTGATGGCATTGCCGTGACCTTTGCCGAGTTGCGTGACCGCCGCAAAATCATGGACATTGAGGCCTACAGCCGCCAGCCCATCAAGCCCGATGTGATTGCTGGTTTGGAGCCCAAACAGCGTATTCCCGAGTCGCGCCCCAGCTTTGGTGGCCGTGACAACCGTGGCGGTGGCAACTTTGCCCCGCGTGACCGCAAGTTTGGCAACCCACGCGCTGGTGGTTTTGATGCACCACGTGCGGGTTTTGGTGACAGAAACACCTCTGGCCCCCGTGTTGTAGGCGAAGGCAGCTATCAAAATAACCAAGGCGGACGTTTTGCTGGGCGCGAAGACCGCCCGTTTGCCCCCCGTGAAAACGCCCCACGTGAAGGCTTTAGCTATGAACGCAAGGGCGGTTTCAACGACCGTTTTGCCGCTGACCGCAACAGCGCGGCGCCCCGCGGAGACTTTGCGCCCCGTGGTGACTTCGCAGACCGCAAGCCAGCATTTGGCAAACCAGCTTTTTCCAAGCCCGCTGGTGGTGGCAAAGTGTTTGTACCGCGCGATGCGCAAAAACGCTTTTCCAAAAATGACCGCTGATGGCTTGACGCACCAGCGCTGACATCCAAAGCCCACAGGACTTAACGCCTGTGGGCTTTTTTTCAATCTATGAAAGATTGATACTGAACACCGCACCGGGCGAATCTTCGCCAAGCTCACGGCGGTTTTTGGCTTGAATACTGCCGCCATACCGCTCCAGCAGCCCCACACTGACCCACAAGCCCAGCCCATGTCCCTCGTGTTTGGTGGTGAAAAATGGCTTGAACAGGCGATTTTGGTCTGCCTCAGTCAGGCCGCAGCCGGTGTCGCAGACTTGAATCACCACACCGGTACCGCTCGCTGAATGCGGTTGATCAAAACTGCGCAGGGTCAGGGTGCCGCCCTGTGGCATGGCTTGAATGGCGTTGAGCAGCAAGTTGATCAGGACTTGCTGCAGCTCCTGGCGGTTGATGTTGACAGGACGTGAGGCCAGCCAACTGCGCTCAATCGTGATCTGGGCACGGCTAAGCTCGTGTTCTACCAGCACCAGCGAACCTGCCAAGGCATCATTCACATCGACTGGCACCACGTAGCCTGCGAAATCATTGGGTTTGGCGTATTGCAGCAATTGCGTGACGATCAACCGCATGCGCTCAATTTGTTGATCTATCAAGGTCAGTTCTGGCCTCACAGACTGGGCCTGTTCTGCCAAGGTTTCCCGCATCAAATCCAGATTGCCTTGCATGACGGCAATCGGGTTGTTGATCTCATGCGCCATGCTGGCGGTGATTTGGCCAATGGCCGCCAATTTTTCTGAATGCACCAACTGGGCTTGCGCCTGCTTCAAAGATTGGTTGCTCTCTTCTAGAGCGTGCGTGCGTGCAGCCACTTCCAAGTCAAGCTGTTGCCCCCAGCGTTGCAGGCGGGCAGTTTTGTCGTTGACCGTGTCAAGCAAGTGATCTAAATGCACGGCCAGGGCACCCAGTTCATCTTGTTGCTTGAGTGTGCCCACACGGGCGTCCGCGTGCCCAGCCGCCACTTGCTCAATGGTGCGGTTCATGCGCTCCACGGGTTGAAAAATACTGCGTGCCCAGCGCAGCGACAGCCAGGCGGCCAGCATCATCACCAAGGCAAATATGCCAACGACTGCCCCCAGTAGCCCGGTTTTGACGTGTCGAAAGGGCGTTTCCAAGTAGCCAACATACAGCATGCCAATGCGCTCTTGCTGAGCCCCCAGCAGCGGCTCATAGGCAGAGACATACCAGTCGTTGACGACGAACGCGCGATCCAGCCAGGTTTCGCCACGCGTCAGTACCGCATCTCGCACGGCTTGCGAGACCCGTGTGCCAATGGCGCGTTGATTTTGAAACAAGCGCACATTGGTGGTGACGCGCACATCGTCCAGAAACAGCGTGGCGGTGCCCAAGCTGCCCAAAGGCAGCGAACCCACGGGGTAGACAATTTGGTTGATGTGGTCAATCAAAGGCAAATTTTGGTTCACCAGCACGCCAGCTTGCACCCAGGCCAGCACTTGTCCATCGTCACGCAAGATGGGATAACTGGCCAACATCATCAAGCCTTGGTCTTCGTGGCTGCGTGATGTGGGGGCTGCATTGGGTGTGGCTACCAGGGGAATGTTCAAGCGAGTCGCCAAATGTGGCGCAAGTTGCAACACCTGGGCCTGACTCAAGCGCATCAAATGGTTTGTACCCACTTGTTGATTTTTGAATAAAAATGGGTTCAAAGCCTTGTCAATAAAGCGTGAGTAGCTCTCATTTTTAGATGGGTGTGCAGACAAAATTTGGTCACTTGCTGTATACAAATTGACAAAATCCAGGCTGTGCGTGTGCTGTGCCTTTTGCAGGGTTTGTTCAATCAAGCGGGTGTTTTGGCTGGCCAGCGCTTGGTGCAAGGCATGGGAATTGGCAGTGGCCTGCGTGCTGTTGCCCACCTCGGACTGCACTTGCAAAAAATAGCCACGCGCCACCGCCAGGTCACTGCGCACTTTGGTGATGAGCAACTGGTCGTAAGCTGCGTTGCCCCAAAGTACCAAAGCAGTCATCAACAGGGGCAGCACCAGCACCAAGGGCAACAAAGCCAGCACCATCAGTTTGTGCCGTACCGACAATTTCAGCCAGCGTTGCCGCCAGGCGTTAAGTGTCATGGCGTGGCCCATTCGGCGCTTCGCCGCTCAAGCGTGCGCCGCGAAATACCCAGCAGCTCTGCGGCTCGAGTTTTGTCCCCTTGCACGCTGTCGAGCACGGCTTGAATGTGCTGTTTTTCAAGGGTGTGCAAATCTGTCGGGGCGGGGCTCGATGAGGGCGCGCAGGGGGCGGACATGTCATACAGGGCAGACACATTAAGCTCGCCCAAAATCAAAGAGCGCTCGATCAAATTGCGCAGTTCACGGGCGTTGCCTGGCCAGGGGTATTGCATCAGGTAAGCCATGTGCTCGGGCGACAGGGTTAGGGGTTTAAGCCCCAAACGTGGCACCAGTTGTGCCATGAAATGTGCGGCCAAATCTGCAATGTCTTGCTTGCGATCGCGCAGTGGTAACAAATGCATCTCAACCACTTGCAGGCGAAAGTACAAGTCTTTGCGAAAGCGACCCGCGGCCACTTCGTCTTGCAACACCCGGTTGGTGGCGGCCATGATGCGTACATTGACCTGGATCAGTTGGTTGCTACCCACGGGGCGAATTTGCAAATCTTCCAGGGCGCGCAGCAAGGCTGCCTGCATGGGCAAAGGCAGGTCTGCCACCTCATCCAAAAACAAGGTGCCACCTTGGGCGTAGTAAAAAAGTCCATCGCGCTCAGTGAGGTGGCTGGCGGTGGCCTGGCCAAACAAGGTGACCTCAATTTGCTCATCCGACAAGCTGGCGCAGTTCACCGGCACAAAGGGGCCTGCATGGCGCGGGCTGAGTTGATGCAGGGTGCGCGCGACCAGTTCTTTGCCAGTACCTGATTCGCCTTGCAACAGCACCGTGCTTTCAACTTGCGCCACGCGCGGCAGTGCGGCGCGCAAACCTTGCATGAAAGCAGATCGTCCAATCAAACCCGTGTGGGTGTCACTTTGGCGTGACAAGGTGTGTTTAAGCACGTAGTTCTCGCGCAGCAAGCGCGCACAGTCAAAACAATGTTTGATGGCATTCAAGATTTGCGGCACGCGAAAGGGTTTCAAAATGAAATCAGATGCACCTGCGCGCAGTGCCTCAATGGCAGTTTCAAGGTCGGCAAAGGCGGTGATCAAAATCACATAGCCACGGTAGCCTTGGCCACGCAGAGTTTTGAGCCAGGCCACACCGCTTTGGCCGGGCAATGAGATGTCGAGCACGATCAAATCCACGTGTTGCAGCTGCAAAACCTGCGCACCTTCCTCGGCACTGCCCACCGCATGAACCGTATGGCAACGGGGGACCAAGGTTTTGACCAAAAAATTTCGCATGCCCGGCTCATCGTCGACGATCAAAATTGACCAATCTGGCCAGGCTTGGACAGGGTTGTCTGAACCCGTTGCGGGTGCGAAGAGGGGGCTAGGATGCATCATGGTGTTCAGAAATTCTATCGGTAGACCCGACTAAATTAGTCGGGTAAAAATATTTTGATGGTCTGTCACGCTCGTGTGACTGTGCGCCTACTGGGGTCATGAAAGGGTTTTAAAACCCATCGTGCGACAACTTGTCGCACCTGTTTTGACACTTTGACCTATGAATCGGCATGGATGGACCTAATGGCGACTTGGATCAAGCTAAAACGCTGGAATTTTGATGGCATGCGGTCTGGTTGAAATGGCATAACTATTGCTAGTAAACGGCTTCTCAAAAATACCCATCAAAAGCAATGTGAACCCACCAGCGCTTCAAGCTGGATGCTCAGTGGGTTTACCCACTTGCATGAGCATGCTCTAGCGGTTAGATTCCAGCCACTCAGATATGTTGATGAGTTCATAAGCATGCCACTTGAGGAGACTTTTCATGCCTTCAACCCCATCCAGATTGTCACGTCGCTCCATTTTTTTAGGCGCGGGTACCGCCTCTGCATTGGCTGCTGCGGTCAGCGTCATGCCTGTCATGAAATCCGAGGCAGATGCTCATACGACAACACCGGCAGCCAAGCCTGAAAAAGGTGGCGGATACGCCCTGAGCGAGCACGTCCAGCACTATTACAAAACAGCACGGGTCTGATTCGCCCACCTCATCGTTTTTCGGAGACTGATATGTTGTTAACCAAAAAATCTGGTTCATCGGGCAATGCTGTGCATGCGCCATTTGTTCACAGCCTGCGTCGTGGCTTGAGCCAGGCGCTGCCCACCATGGATCGGCGAGCTTTCTTGCGCCGTTCTGGTCTGGGCGTTGGCGTGGGGCTGGCAGCCTCGCAGTTGACGCTGGTCAAAAAATCCCAGGCTGCCACCGGCAATGTAGCGGTAGGCGAGGGCAAGATTGAAGTCAAGCGCACCGTGTGCACCCACTGCTCGGTGGGCTGCGCGGTGGATGCGGTGGTGGAAAATGGTGTCTGGGTGCGCCAGGAGCCAGTGTTTGACTCGCCCATCAATTTGGGCGCACATTGCGCCAAGGGTGCGGCACTGCGTGAGCATGGCCACGGCGAGTTCCGCCTGCGCTATCCCATGAAACTGGTCAATGGCAAGTACCAGCGCATCAGCTGGGACACTGCCTTGAACGAGATCACGGCCAAAATGCAAGAGCTGAAAAAAGCCAGCGGCCCTGATAGCGTGTATTTCATTGGGTCTTCCAAGCACAACAACGAACAGTCGTACCTGATGCGCAAGTTTGTCAGCTTCTGGGGCACCAACAACTGCGACCACCAAGCGCGCATTTGTCACAGCACCACGGTGGCCGGTGTCGCCAACACCTGGGGCTATGGGGCTATGACCAATTCGTACAACGACATGCAAAACAGCAAGTGCGCTTTGTACATTGGCTCCAACGCCGCTGAAGCGCACCCGGTGAGCATGTTGCACATGCTGCACGCCAAAGAGACCGGCACCAAGATGATTGTGATCGACCCGCGCTTCACCCGCACGGCGGCCAAGGCCGACGAATACGTGCGCATCCGCTCGGGTTCTGACATTGCCTTTTTGTTTGGTGTGCTGCACCACGTGTTCAAAAACGGTTGGGAAGACAAGCAATACATCCACGACCGTGTGTACGGCATGGACAAGGTGCGTGACGACGTGATGGCCAACTGGACCCCGGACAAGGTCGAAGAAGTCTGTGGTGTCAAAGAAGACCAAGTGCTGCGTGTGGCACGCATGATGGCTGAGAACCGCCCGAGCACATTGGTGTGGTGCATGGGGCAAACCCAGCACAGCATTGGCAACGCCATGGTGCGCGCCTCGTGCATCTTGCAACTGGCGTTAGGTAACGTGGGCAAAAGCGGCGGCGGTACTAACATCTTCCGTGGTCACGACAACGTGCAGGGCGCCACTGACGTTGGCCCCAACCCTGACTCACTGCCCGGTTACTACGGCATTATTCCGGGCGCATGGAAACACTACGCCAAGGTCTGGGGCGTGGATTACGACTGGATTGTCAAGCAATTTGCATCACCCGCCATGATGACCAAACCTGGCATCACCGTGTCGCGTTGGATCGATGGCGTATTGGAAAAGAACGAGCTGATTGACCAAGACAGCAACCTGCGTGGCGTGTTTTACTGGGGCCATTCGCCCAACTCGCAAACCCGTGGTCTGGAAATGAAACGCGCCATGGACAAGCTGGACTTGCTGGTGGTGGTCGACCCCTATCCATCCGCCACCGCAGCCATGGCAGCCATGCCTGGCAAGCCTGAAGACTTGAACCCGAACCGCGCGGTGTACCTGTTGCCAGCGTGCACACAGTTTGAGACCAGCGGCTCGGTCACGGCTTCCAACCGTTCCATCCAGTGGCGTGAAAAAGTGATTGAACCGCTTTGGGAAAGTCGCTCTGACCACATGATCATGCAGCAGTTTGCCGACAAGCTGGGCTTTGGCAAAGAGCTCTCGGTCAACTACAAAATGCAAAAAGTGCACGGCATGGACGAGCCCACGCCAGAGAGCATTTTGAGCGAGATCAACACCGCCACCTGGACCATTGGCTACACCGGCCAAAGTCCGGATCGCATCAAAGCGCACATGCGCAACATGGGCGCGTTTGATGTCAAAACCCTCAAATGCAAAGGCACGGTGAAAGACAAGGAAACTGGCTACGACATGACTGGCGACTACTTTGGCTTGCCTTGGCCGTGCTACGGCACGCCCGAGCTCAAGCACCCCGGTTCCCCCAACCTGTACGACACCAGCAAACACGTGATGGACGGCGGCGGTAACTTCCGCGCCAACTTTGGCGTGGAAAAAGACGGTGTGAATCTGCTGGCTGAAGACGGTTCGCATTCGCTGGGCGCTGAAATTACCACCGGCTACCCCGAGTTTGACCACGTGCTGCTGAAAAAGCTGGGTTGGTGGGCGGACTTGACCGAGGTCGAACAAAAAGCCGCAGAGGGCAAAAACTGGAAGACTGACCTCTCAGGCGGCATCCAGCGTGTGGTGCTCAAAGTGCACGGCTGCCACGTGTTTGGCAACGCCAAAGCGCGTGCCGTGGTCTGGAACTTTCCCGATGCCATTCCCAAACACCGCGAGCCGCTGTACGGCATTCGCCCTGATCTGGTGGCCAAATACCCCACGCATGACGACAAGAAAGCCTTCTGGCGCTTGCCCACCTTGTACAAGACGGTGCAAGACAAAAACGTGGCCGACAAGGTGCATGAAAAGTTCCCGTTCATCATGACCTCGGGGCGTTTGACCGAATACGAGGGCGGTGGCGAAGAAACCCGCTCCAACCCCTGGTTGGCTGAACTGCAGCAAGAAATGTTCATTGAAATCAACCCCAAAGTGGCGGCTGAAAAAGGCATTCGCAATGGCGAGCGCGCCTGGGTCTCCACCCCCACCGGTGCACGGCTGAACGTGCAGGCCTTGGTGACACCGCGGGTGGGGCCAGACACCGTGTTCATGCCGTTCCACTTCTCGGGGCGTTGGCAAGGGGCGGACATGCTGGCGTATTACCCGGCTGGTGCAGCACCTGTGGTGCGTGGCGAGGCCATCAACACCAGCACCACCTATGGTTACGACAGCGTGACCATGATGCAAGAAACCAAGACAACCGTCTGCAACATCGAACGCGCTTAAGGAGAATCCCATGGCAAGAATGAAATTTGTCTGCGACGCAGAGCGCTGTATTGAATGCAATGGCTGCGTCACCGCTTGCAAAAACGAGCATGAAGTCCCTTGGGGTGTGAACCGCCGCCGCGTGGTCACTCTTAACGACGGTGTGCCGGGTGAAAAATCCATCTCGGTGGCCTGCATGCATTGCAGCGATGCGCCTTGCATGGCGGTGTGTCCGGTGAACTGTTTTTACCGCACCGACGAAGGTGTGGTGCTGCACGACAAGGACGTGTGCATCGGCTGCGGCTACTGCTCCTATGCTTGTCCGTTTGGCGCGCCACAGTTCCCCAGCCAAGGTACCTTTGGCGTGCGCGGCAAGATGGATAAGTGCACTTTCTGCGCCGGTGGCCCTGAAGCCAATGGCAGCCAAGCCGAGTTTGAAAAATATGGTCGCAACCGGTTGGCTGAAGGCAAGTTGCCGGCCTGTGCCGAAATGTGTTCGACCAAAGCGCTTTTAGCGGGCGATGGCGATGTGGTGGCTGACATTTTCAGAACCCGTGTCATGACTCGTCAGAAAAAAGGCGCCGAAGCTTGGGGTTGGGGCACAGCCTACGGTAGCAAGCAGCAAGGTCCACATGGACAAGGTGATCAGGGTGGGCAGGGCAATCAGTACGGCAAGCCGGCACAGCAAGGAGCCAAGTCATGAAACGCAGCTTATTCGTAATCGTTTTGCTGGCAGGTTTGGCAGCTTGTGGCGAAAAACCACAGGCGCTTGAAACCAATAAGCACGACAGCGCGGCTTACACCGGCACAGGCAAGGCGTTTACTCAGCCTGACTGGAAACCGGGTGACAAAGCCAGTTGGGAGTCGCATCTGAAAGCACGTGAGCAGTATGGTCAAAACGACTACACGCGCATGCAATAAGCCGGAGGCCTGCTATGAAAAATGCCTTGATTTTGAGTTGTGCCTTGTCGCTGCTGCTGGGCAATGCCTTGGCACAATCCGCACCTGTTTCCGCGCCCGATGTTAAGCCAGCCGCTGCGGCGGGCATGCCTGGCATTCAGAGCATGAACATTGCAGATGTCAAGCCTGATGCCAGCCTTGATCCCGGTTATGCCAGCCAAAACAATGGTGAGCGTGCCAAAGTGCAGCCAGGAAATAACGCACCTATGTGGCGGCAAGTGGGCTCTGGCGTAGAGGGTTTTAGCAGCTTGCCTAAATCCCAAGCGCCAGAGGCTGGCGTGTTGATACAACCCTTTGTGCAGTACCCGGGCTCGCGTGTCACCAATGCGGGAGAAGCCTGGCGGCAAGTGCGTAACAACTGGCTGATTCCCTATGGTGGTTCGTTGCTGTTGATTGTGTTGGGTGCGATTGTTTTGTTTCATTTCAAAATTGGCCCGATGAAGGTCAAAGGTGAGTTGACAGGGCTGTTGATTGAACGCTTTTCGGCATTTGAGCGCGCAGCACACTGGGCCAATGTGGCGGCTTTCCTCACCTTGGCGGTGTCAGGTGTAGTGATGGCGTTTGGCAAATTTTTCTTGCTCCCCGTGCTAGGCGGCACCTTGTTTGGCTGGCTTACCTATGCCTTGAAAAACGCGCACAACTTTGCCGGGCCGTTGTTTGCCGTGTCGCTGTTGGTGGTGATTGCAACTTTCATGCGTGACAACATGCCTGCCAAAGGTGACCTGCAGTGGTTGCTCAAGGGTGGGGGGCTTTTTGCGGGCCACGAAATAGATTCGGCTCGCTACAACGCTGGCGAGAAAGTGGTGTTTTGGGTGGGGGTGTTTGCGCTGGGTTTGACGGTGGTTGTGTCTGGTTTGGCCATGGACAAATTGTTGCCAGGGTTGACCTACGACCGCAGCACCATGCAAATTGCGCACATGGTTCACTCTGTGTCTAACTTGTTGATGTTGTTGATGATGATGGGGCATATCTACCTGGGGACTTTGGGTACAAAAGGTGCGCTTGAAGGTATGAAAACAGGCTTTGTTGACGAGACATGGGCCGCACAGCACCACAAGCTTTGGTATGACGACATCAAGGCAGGCAAAATTTCCGCACGTCGTACACCCGTTGCCGCGTCCACTTCGCTCAATAAGCCAGTTCAAGCTTGACCCCAAAGGAGACATGTTCATGAGCAATCGAATGAAAACTTTCTGTGTGGCGTGTGCGGTGGCGCTGATGGGTGCCACGGCGTTCGCCAAACTCCCTGCGCCTTCAGATGAAGCCAAGGCCAAAGCGGCACAGGCCAAAGCCAAGGCTGATTGGAGTGGCAAGGTTGCCGCCTACAAGCTGTGTCAAGCGCAAGACCAAGTGGTTGCGCATTACAAGAAGGCGCCTGAACCCAAAGCGGTCAAAGCGCCAGCCAAAGGTGCAGCACCTGCAGCCACACCAGCGGGTTCTTGTGCCGACCCAGGCCCCTTTGTTTATACGCCAAATCAGGCTGTAGCCCCCGTTGCTGCTGCCTCGGCAGCTCCTGCAGCTGTAGCAGCTGCGAAAAAGCCCTGAGTCATTTGTTGTTGCCGCGTCTGACCCAAGCCTGCGCGCCTTTGACGCGTGAGGTGAGCGTCGTCAACGAGTTTGGCGAGTCCGGTACTGTTTCCATCCCCTCTGAGCGTGCGTTAACCGTTTACGTGGACAAGCGTGAACTGGTCACGCTCATGACGCTGGGCGCGCACCCCGAGTTGTTGGTGCTGGGTTTTTTGCGCAACCAGCGTTTGGTCGCCAGCGTCGACGAGGTGGAGTCCATCACGGTGGATTGGGACGTGGGCGCGGCAGCAGTCAAGACGCGCCAAGGCATTTCAGACATCGAAGCACGCACCGCAAAACGTGTGGTCACCACCGGTTGCGGCCAGGGCAGCGTGTTTGGCGATTTGATGGCTGAGGTGGAAAGCATCGTGTTGCCACCGGCCACACTGACGCAGACCGAGTTGTATGGCATCGTCAACGCCATTCGTGTGCAGGAAACCACCTACAAATCGTCGGGTTCGGTGCACGGCTGCGCTTTGTTCAAGGGCGCGCAGATGCTGGTGTTCATCGAAGATGTGGGTCGCCACAATGCCTTGGACACCATTGCGGGCTGGATGTGGATGCAAGATGAAGAGATGACGGGCGCAGACAAGGTGTTCTACACCACCGGCCGGTTGACCAGCGAGATGGTCATCAAGTCCGCGCAAATGGGCGTGCCGATTGTGGTTTCGCGCAGTGGCATCACGCACATGGGGTTGGAGGTGGCGCAGCGCCTGGGTCTTTGCACCATTGGCCGCGCCACCAACAAGCGCTTTTTGTGTTACAGCGGGGTGGAACGGCTCAAGCTGCAGCCACTTGAGGCCGCGCCTGCATAGTTTCCAAAGGTGCTGGTCGAAATGCTTGGGCTTGATGTTGGGGTCTGCCTCCCTCTTGCAACGCCTTACACATCAGCCGCGAAAGCAATCTGCGGTATGGTTGCTGAATGCGAATTTCTTTTTTAAAACTAGGTTGGCGCAGCTTGACGCGTGATTTGCGTGCCGGCGAACTGCGCTTGTTGATGGTGGCGGTCACACTGGCGGTGGCTGCAATGACGGCAGTGGGTTTCTTTGCCGACCGCCTCAAGGGGGGCTTGCAGCGTGATGCGCATCAGCTGTTAGGGGGTGATGCCGTGGTGGTCAGTGACAACCACGTGCCAGCTTCATTCGTGGCACAAGCACAAAGTTTGGGGCTGCAACAGTCACTCAATCTGACGTTTCCCACCATGGCGCGGGCACCTGATGAACTGGGTGGCGGGCTCAAACTGGTGGCGTTGAAGGTGGTCGATGCCTCTTACCCGTTGCGCGGAAAAGTGCGAGTGAGCGGCAAGCCCGATGGAAGCGGTGAGTTGGCACAGGGCGTTCCCGCTTTGGGACAGGCCTGGGTCGATGCCGGTTTGCTTGATGCTTTGGGCTTGCAGATGGGCGCTGAGGTGCTGTTGGGTGAGAAGCCGTTTCGCATCAGTCACATCATTGTCAATGAACCAGATCGTGGTGCTGGGTTCATGAATTTTTCACCCAGGGTGATGATCAATCAGGCTGACATTGAAGCCACTGGGTTGATTCAGCCTGCCAGCCGTTTGCGCTACCGGCTGGCTGTGGCTGGTGGTGATCAGGCGGTACAAGCCTTTGTGGACTGGGCTCAACAGCAGGTCAACACCCATGCGGTAAGGGGCATGCGCGTAGAGGCGCTGGACGGCGGGCGCCCAGAGCTGAGCAGCACGCTGGCTCGCGCAGAAAAGTTTTTGAGCTTGGTGGCTTTGTTGGCGGCACTGCTCAGTGCTGTGGCAGTGGCTCTGGCCGCGCGTGGGTTTGCTGCCAACCATTTGGACGACTGCGCCATGCTGCGCGTGCTGGGATTGCGCCAGCGCACCATTGCAGCGGCATACATTTTTGAATTTGTGTGGGTGGGTGTCATCGCCAGTGGCTTGGGCGTGGGGTTGGGGTTTGTGGTGCACCATGGTTTTGTGGCGCTGTTGGCTGGGCTGGTGGATGCCAATTTGCCTGCGGCAGGGTTTGCCCCCTTGGTTTTTGGCATGGGCATGGGCTTGACGTTGTTGTTGGCCTTTGGCTTGCCGCCGGTGTTGCAGCTGGCTCAAGTGCCGCCGCTGCGAGTCATTCGGCGCGACACTGGCGGGCTGAAACCCGCCTCTGCAGCGGTGTTGGCCTTGGGTGTGTTGGGTTTTGCCATTTTGCTGATGGCTGCCAGCCGCGACGTGAAGCTGGGCTTGATTGCGGTGGGTGGTTTTGCGCTGGCTGCATTGCTGTTTGCTGGGCTGAGTGGATTGGCAGTCAAGCTGTTGCGGTGGGCTGTGAATGACGCCACGGCGCCAATGGCTTGGGTGCTGGCAACCCGCCAAATGGCAGCTCGCCCAGCGTTTGCGGTGGTGCAGGTAAGCAGTTTGGCCGTCGGTTTGCTGGCTTTGGTGTTGCTGGTGCTGCTGCGCACTGATTTGATCAGCAGTTGGCGTGCCGCTACGCCGCCTGATGCCCCCAACCGCTTTGTCATCAACGTGATGCCGGAACAGGGCGAGGCCTTTACCCATGCACTGAAAAATGCTGGGGTGGCCAAGTTTGATTGGTATCCCATGATTAGAGGGCGCTTGGTGGCAGTGAATGGCCATGCGGTGAGCCCAGAAGATTTCCCTGATGAACGCGCTCGGCGTTTGGTGGATCGAGAATTCAATTTGTCTTACAGCGCAACCCAACCCGATCAAAACCTGGTGGTGAAAGGGCGTTGGTTGGCTCATGAGAAGGGGGTAGTGAGTGTGGAGGAGGGCATTGCCAACACCCTGGGCTTGGCGCTTGGAGACACGTTGACGTTTGACATGGGTGGCGTGCAAACTGTCTCCAAAATCACGTCGCTGCGCAAGGTGGACTGGGGGTCAATGCGTGCCAACTTTTTTGTCATGTACCCGGTCAATGAGCTCGTGGGTGTGCCTGCTACGTTCATGAGTGCGTTCAAAGCCCCACCCGCCAAAGGTTTTGACAGTGCACTGGTGCGAGAGTTTCCAAACATCACCAACGTAGACATGACGGCTACCCTGGCACAAATCCAGCGCGTGCTGGATCAGGTGATTGGCGCTGTGGAGTTTTTGTTTACCTTCACCTTGGCCGCTGGGTTGGTGGTACTGTTTGCCGCAGTCACAGCCACGCGAGAGGAGCGCGCACGAGAATTTGCCATCATGCGTGCCGTGGGTGCCAGTGCCGGGTTGCTGCGCCAGGTGCAGCGCTTTGAGTTGGCCGGTGTGGGCTTGCTGGCGGGCTTTTTGGCATCTGTGATGGCCAGTTTGGTTGGCTGGGCACTGGCGCGCTTTGTGTTTGAGTTTGACTGGGCGGTGTCGCCTTGGGTGTTGGTGTGGGGCTCTTTGGCTGGCGCTTTGTTGGCTTTGATGGCAGGGTGGTGGGGGTTAAGAGAAGTGTTGGGGCGGCCGGTGGTGGAGACGTTGCGACGGGTCGTGTGAGACTTTTTGAAATTTATGTTTGACCCGAGAGCTTGGGCTGAAACGATTCCAATAGTTTTTGATATTGCCCCAGAATATCAGACCAGTAAAAAGCTTCTTTGAATCTTTCTCTTGCATGGCCTCTTAATGCTTCTAAAAGTGCAGGGTTTTCTTCCAATCGGTCAATGCAACGAGCAAACCCTTGTGCGTCGCTGAAATATTTGGCTCCCTGACCTGCAACCCACCGGTTGAACTGATTGTCGTGGGCGATCACGGCATTGCCTGCGCCCAAGGCCTCAACCAATGATGGATTTGTGCCGCCGACTTGGTGTCCATGAATATAGGCCAAGCTGTGGAATCGAAGCGAATGAAGCACATGCTTGTCGTAAATGGCTCCCGCAAACTGAACCTCATCACTGGCCACAGATTTGACACGTTGGTGATAAACATTATTGGATTCGTAATTGCCAATCACCAAGAGCTTTAAGCCGCGCGGCTTGACTGAAAAGCCTTGTACGATTTCCAGAATAGAGTTTTCTGGCTCTGCTCGTGCAATCACAGTCAAATACTTACCTGGGACAAGATCAAAATTTTTGAGAGGCTCTAGCGATGCATCTGTCACCAAGTCAGCACCATAAGCAATCATGGTGATTTTCTTGTCAGGGACTCGCGTACGTAAATGCTCTTTGATTCTAGGGTGATCAGCCACCAAGTGATTGCCAATAAAACATCCTGCCCAGTCATTGAGCCAGAACCAAAATTTTGTGATGGGACCCCATTTGCCTCGATGCCACTCAATACCATCCATATTGAATAAATTGGGAACGCCGTTTACTCTGAGTCGGGCACTGAAAATCGCTGTGTTGTAGCCAAGGGTGAGGCACAGGTCATTGTGTTGGCAAGCGTGCTGAATGGATTTCCAGTCAAAGATGATTGAACCTTTGGTACCTGTTTCAGAAACTGGGATGCGGATACGCTCTACACCTTGCCAAATGTCTTCGAATAAGGAACCAGTTCCCTCATCTTGACAGTAAACCACCACGCGCCAGCCATTCGCAACCAGATAGAGGGATAAATATTCGGCAAAAGTTTCAAAACCGCCGTGTGCGGCGGGCACGCCGCGCGTGCCGAGGATACGTAGGGTTTTTGGCATGTTAATTTGTGACACCCAGGCTGGCATAAAGTGCCAGCGTGGCATTGAGATACCCAGCGCGGTTGAAGTGGCTGGCAACATGATTGCGCGCGTGCCTGCCAACGCCTGCCACCTGAGCCGATGGCATGGCGATTATGCGCGAGAGAAGGGCTGAGAGATCTTCAGTACTGCGGCTCTCAAACGTCCAACCGGTCTCACCGTCAAGCACCAACTCTGGAATGCCACCCATGCGCGCACCAATCACCGGTGTGCCCAGCGCAAAACTTTCTAACACACTCATTGGCGCGTTTTCATACCACTCTGATGGCAGCACCACTGCCCGCGCTTCGCGAATAAGTGCATGCAGTTCTGCGCCTGATCGGTAGCCCAAGAAGTCGATGTCGCCCTGCAGCTCTGCCTGCAGAGCATGTAATTCGACTTCGATGGGACCCGTGCCCGCAATCTTGAGATTGACACCTGCCGCCTTGGCTGCGCGCATGAGTGTGGCTACGCCCTTTTCTGGCGCAAGTCGCCCGAAGTAAAGGAAGTAAGCGCAAGGTTCATACCCAGGCGTAAAGTGCGTGGCATCAACGTAGTTGGGTATGTAGGCAAACTTGTCACGGGGCCAGCCCCACTCAATAAACTTCTCCATAAAGAAGTGGCTTGGCACCACCACCTTGTCTAGCTTGCCTTGGTAAGTGTTCAAGATACGGTGCACAGTGCTTTCCACCATCACGATGGTGCTGGCTGCCAGTGAATCTCGCACACAGCGATGCGTTACCACATTGAGTAAATTGCCACCCTTGCACTTTTCACATATGCCTGTGCTGTTCAACATTTTGTAAGCAGGACAGGCAATTTTTAAATCGTGCGCCGTCATGACCACTGGTACACCTGCATCGTGCAGCGTGGGGATGATGGATGGAGACAGGTGGTGGTAGATGCAATGAAGGTGTGCTACATCAGCGGGGAAGTCTTGCAGAAGTCGTTTGAGCTTGTGTTGCGACTCGAACGAATACACCACCTTGGAAGCCATGGCCAGCTTTTGACTGAGGGTGTAGGCGTGGCCAAACTCAATCTCGTCAACGAAGTATTGAGACCAAGGTGTCGCAAGATTCTTGGGGTGGTGCATGGCAAAAAATCCATTACGCCAACCCTGTGACTCCATCAAGGCAGCATGATCTAAGTAAACCACATCAGAGCCGCCGCGACGGTAGTGGTAGTTGTTGACACTAAGTAGCCTTGCCATCGTTATTTCAGATCACTTGACTGATTTGAAGTAATCTCTAGACTCAATGCGGTGACAGAGTGTGCTGAAACTGCATAAGTAAAGTCGCCTGAAGCACCAATTTGAATGATGGACTTACTGCGTTTTGGAAATACCTTATAAGGTACAACATAATTGTTTTCACTGGAGTCCTTGCCCGATATTGATGCGGTTTTGATTAAAACTGTTTGTCCAGCCAATTGGGGTATGACCACTGAAATATTCTCCGCTGTGTGACCTCGCTGTACAGTCCATATTGAAAAATTTCTGCGATTTTGTGAAGCCATCACAACTGAATGGGTATCGTATCCAACACTGCTGTCAGATCGATTTGATACTGACATGTCTGCGCTCAATACATCCTCTAACATCGTTTCTCGCAAGATGACCAGCGCCCAATAAACCGCACCAGGATACACAACACCATCAGCGCGTTTATGAAATATGGGCCATGGGCCTTTGGTGGCATGAAGAGAGTGAACAAACGCACCGTTGACACTCTCTAGTGGTGCCAACGTGATCATTAAGTCTGCAGCGCTGACAGCTGCAGACAGATCGCCAGTTTGTGGCCAGTTGTTTTTCCAAAAAGTATCCGCTGGGGTGCCTATTGGCGTTTTTCCAAACTCTGTCACCCATGTTGTTGAATGTCTGTTGGGCAATTGGGTCGCCTCAAGGTTCTTGCAGAATTGCTTGAAAACGCGCGAAAGAGGTGGTCCCCAAGGTGCTCCATCGTAGTAAAGATGGAACGAATGCTCGTTGGATGTGTGGGCAAGCGCCGCCGCGGTGTAGGCGTTGTAATCAGTACCCGACCGTCCGGCGCCTGTGTGCGCCCAGTCTTGACCCATCACAACAAATTCTGCATCTGTACGCACTGAGCGCACGGCATCGGTCATCACGGCAGCAGTCGTTGAGTATTTGTCAGGCATCCATTGGTATCTGCCACGATCCAACTCGTTGCCAAGTTCCCACCTGTAAATGGTGGGTAAGTCATTATTTTCTGGTTTGCTAAGAAATTTAGCTAGATCAGCTGCAGCACCAGCTAAATTAATTGGAGTGTCTGAATTTTTAATCGATCCGTACATATTTAATACATACCAAGGGGTACCATTGACTTGTTGAACAAATTTTAAATATTCAATTAAGCCAAATGAGATGACTTTCGCTGATTGATAATCAACAGTTTTTTGAGCTATCCGTTGATCAATTGGGCCAATTGCTTGTTGCCAGGTAAAATGATTTGAAACTGTGCCACCAGGATATCTGTAGACTGCTCCTGGGAATCTGCTAAGTAGTGAAAGAGCTTCGTTATTGACTCGTTTATTTGACTTATCCCAAAGAGAGTCCTGAAACTCAATAACTTCCAAATTAAATCCAAAAAATTGTGGCGAAATTTTTCTTAAGGCAATGTCTCTGTGATCTACATAAATTTTATTACTATCGCTAATTTGTAATGTAGAAGTGCATTCAAAAGTCTTTGCGTTGGCGTGTGCTATTAATAAAAAAAGGATCGAAAAAGAAAACCATGTATTTTTCATAGATTTAAATATATCAATTAATTTTATTATTTATTTCGATGCTGGATATTGTTAAATGTGGTGATGTTTGTTTTTTTAGTAGTCCGCCAATCAAGCCGAGTGCATACGCATGCCAAGATACTACAGAATAAATTCCAGTTGAAATTGATTTCTTTTTGATAATCATGCCCAGAAAAGGCGTTATCAGGAAATAAAGGATATAACTTGAAATGGCGTGTTTGTATATCAATCCAAAAACTAATATTATCCCAAGCACAGTCCAGCCTATTGCAACTACTGCGTAGACTCTGATTTCTCGTACTTCTTTGATCAAAAGCGTTAAATAATTTTTCCCTATTGCGCTTTTAAATAATTCACCAATTCCCAGCACATATCCGCTTTGCCATCTTTTGAGCAGCAGTTGATAGGCTTCAGTTTGATGGCCGAAGTGAGACACGGCAACCTTGTCGATTCTGTAAAGCTCCCAATCATGACTCCGAAGTCGAACAGCAAGTTCATATTCTTCATATGCGTGGAGATTCCGATTGGTGAAATAACCGAGTCCGTCGATGGCTGTACGGCGGTAAACGCCACCACCATCTAGTCGATCTACTAGACCGGGTAGTAAATCTTTGGGGGCTCTTTGAACGCGTGAACGAAACTCAAGACTTTCCAAGTTGCGTTCAACGACTCGCCCACCGACCCCTGCAGTTTTAGGATGATCATCAAGAAATTTCAGTGCATGCGCAAGAAAACTCTTCTCGATAGTCATGTCTCCATCTATCAGCCATACAAACTCACCTGTTGCATATTGATAACCAAGTTGCCCTCCAACACCACAGCATCTTTCATTGGGATGTGTGATTTGAACAATGCGAATGTTATATTGTGATGCAATTTCTACTGTGCGATCTGTCGAGTATGAATCCGCCAATATGATTTCACTACTGAAACCTTGCAGGGCGTCGATTGCACTTTGAATAGTAGACGCGATATTTTTTTCTTCATTCAGCGCTTTTATAATTAGACTTATTTTAATGATAGATTGCTGTTTCATAAAAAAAATATTTTTCTCGGAAGCAAAGAATTTATTAAATTTCTTTCGGTATTTGAAAATGCATCACGTGATTTTATGATTAAGCAATAAGTAAATGTGGCTATAATGATTCCTGCGACAAAATTAAGTGCCCCATTTTGTAATTTATTAATAATTATCAATATGGCATACATGACAACGCCAGCAAGTAAAAAAATAGCTATGCCATGCGTGTCAGGTTGATATGCGAAGCCTTTGCGGCGCAAATAATAAGATGCAAATAGGTTGTAAGTTAAACCACCAATTGCTGATGCAGCAACTGCTCCCAGCGGTCCCCAATGAGGAACCAACCACAGCGCACAGGGGAATGCAATGGTGGAAACAAGTCCTGCATAGAGTTGCATGGTATTTTTTTCCAATGTGCCCGCCAAGAGTGACAACACTAACTGGTGACTGGTCAACACGAGTAGGCTCAAAATGCCAACAAATAACCAGTGGCCTTCTGCATATTTCCCACCAGAGATCCAGCCGAGTATGTCGCTGCCATAGACGGCCGCAAGCGCTATGCCTGGAGTGAGTACCAGCAAATTCAATTTCAAAATGAGCCGTGCCATTGCATTGAGTTGTCCAAAGTCACCTGTTTTGACGTATTGACTTACAAATACTGGTTTGATCAGACGAAGTAGGAGCACAGCGGGGAGATAGCGCTGTACCGTATCGGCAAGGCTGTAGGTGAACCCGTAAACGGCAGACTGCAAAACACCGGACAAGCGTGTGACCAGCAATTTCATGGCCTCTGCGTTGAAGAGTTGAAACACCACTTGTGCGACGTAGTTGAAGAGTGCAAAGCGTTGCAGGCGATGGCGATGGGTCTTGACGATAGTCCAACCGCTGTGAAGTCCTACACGCGAAAAATGACTTAGCAGCAACACCACGCTCATGAATGCTGCAGCACCCGTGGCCATCAGTTCAATTTGGATGACAAGATGGGTATTGACTTCAGTCACCTGCCAGCCAGCCAGTAACAACAGTAACAACAGTAACTTGATGACCACATACACACTCATACTGATCTGCGCCTGCCTTTGGTGAAGCATGGCTTCCAAAAGAACGACGGCAAAAGCCAGCAACCCCGTCAGTGACACCACACAGAGCCATAGTTTGAACAACTCGCTCTGTGGACTCAATCCAACGAGCGCGGTTATGTTTTCAGCGAATACCCAACCCGTGCCCACTAGCAAAAACAGCGTTGCAATGCGTGCAAACAAGACGGTGGCCACAAAACCAAGTAAGTCTGAATCGGAGTGCCGCATGCGTAGTTCTGGCATAAATCGCTCGGCGGTTGTATCTATACCCAAGTTAGAGACAGCAAGCAAGGTTGCTTGTAGCGCCAAAAAGGCGATGTAAACACCATAGTCTGCTGGCGACAGCCAACGCGCCAAAACGACGAGGGTCGTCAGGCTAACCATTGCATTGAGCGCTTTACCCCATAGAAAATGGAACAGGGATGTTTTGACGGCAGACTTGCCGTAATGATTAGCCACTGCTTTTGCTTTGTGTTTTGCGCCACCAGTAAGCCACATATCCCAAATAGAACATGGCTGCAAACTGCATGGGCGGGCTGCTGACAATGGTCACCTCATAAAAAATGGCCAATGGCATGATGGCTAGGGCAGCTTCGACACCGGACATGGCTGCCCGATGCCATGCTGGCACAGCTGGGTTTACTTTGAGCGACCGGGCACGAAAGAAACCCAATACAAATACGGTTACGAAAGTGAGACTGCCGACTACACCTGACTCCCAAAGCAATTTTGAAATGCCTGTGACATCAAGCATGACAGCTTGCGCACGCACCGCAACGCCTTCACCAATGACAGAACTTGAGCTCACTGCGCTAGCCAGACCATGTCCAAATAGCAAAGTCAATGGGTTGTCTAACACGCTGTGATGATTCCACCAAAAGAGCAGCGATTTGACACGCCCCAAGTTGGTTGTGGACGCTTGAAACTGGGGATTAAAGCTGTAAGCAAATTGATTGAACAATGCATCAAACATCCCTTTGTTATTGTCGGTTTGCCAGTACAAGAAATAGTAGGCGACCAGCAAGCCACACATCAACATGGCAATAGCCAGTGATCCAGCAATGAAGACGACCGGTTTTTTGAATGCGTAGTCGCGATAGACCAGAAAGAACCCTGCGGGAATCATCAAGGCAATGACTTTTGACTCAACCATGGCCATGGCGGCAAAGCTCGAGACAAAAATGATTAAAAACCAGAGCGTCTTAAGTTGGGCTTGCTTATGTAGGGCGATAGCCAAGGTGGTCATAAGCGATAAGTAGATTCCTAAAGAGCCGCTTTCGCCGCCACCAAACTTGTCGCCACCAAAAGTACCCACAATGCTGTCCCACGCAGAGCCAGGATAGTGCCCTGCTAGCCTGGATGGCACGATGTAGAGTTTTTGGTAGAGACAGAACGCCCATTGCACGCTTGCAATGGCAAGCATAAAAATCAAAATCCCTTTGAGAAGTCGCTCGTTAGGGTTGCAATAGGCAATATAGGCAAAGATGCCAAACACGGGTAAGTAAATTCGCACGCCCACCAGCCAATCAAGTATGGGTAAGCTGTTGGCAGCAGAACTAAAAATCAAAATTAACCACCACAGCCCCATCCATGCAAGGAGCCCCGTGTCACTTGAAGGGATTGACGGTGATGCGTATGCACGTTGTAAAACTGTGTAGGCAAGCAAGGCCACGCCCAGCCCGGAAATAACCCACTGAAATTGACCCAGACCGAAAAAATACTTAAGTGATCCAGCTACCAAGAGTGTCAGCCCTGCAAAGGCAACCAGCCCGATCTGTGGATATTTCACCAAATAAAAAGCGGGTACCAGCAAAACCAAAGGTGCAATGGCTAAGTAAAAGCCAAAGCCAATGCCAACTCCCGCAGCTGCAGCAACAACCAGCGTCGTCAAGGACATTAAAACTGAAAAAGAATTCAGCCTGGAGGCATTCATTTTTTGAAAAATGCTGCCCCCGATTTATTTAAAAGACAGTACATCAATCAAAGCCTTGCGATGAGACCGTGGAACCTTAGTTTGCTGATGAGGGTAGCCCACCGCAATGAACATGATAATTTTGTGAGACTTTGGTAGGTTCAGAAGCTGATGCACTACAGAATCAGTTTTAGGTGTGACACACCAGTTCAGGCAGCATGTGGCCAAGCCATGGACTTCAAGGGCATAAAGAAGTGACATGGCGAACAGTCCACCATCAATATAAGGCTGGTTTCTCTCAATGGCACCAAAAAAATGATCAGCATTTGCTGTCACAACCAATAGCAAAGGAGCCATATGACCAAAGCCTGTATTGCCGTTTTGATGAGCAAGCAACGATGCACGCAAGGATTCGTCACTCACCGCGACAACTTTGCAGGGCTGTCGATTACAAGCTGACGGACTTAGCTGCGCAGCCGCAACAGCATGCCGCAAAATTTCTTGTGAAACCGGCTTGCTTTCAAAATTTCTAACACTGCGTCGTGCCAAGTACATGTGATGCAAGCTTGAAAATGATACAGAGTTGATCAATTGTTCTTTTTCAATCAACATGGGCGTGTCAGCAGTATCCCCAAAGTAGCATTGGTTGCTTAAAAATGAATAGACGGTTGGGAGAATCTTGTTTTCAGGATCCAGTTTTTGATTTTCAAGATGAGTTAAATACGCCTGCAAACTGTTCAGTGCACCTTGGTAAATGGGATCATTCACACTGAAGTTTGATTTTTTCCAGCTGTTCATCATGTGGATGATTTGCGGAACAACTTCAAGTGCAAATAGACGATGCTGTCCTGGCATGCAAAGGCCTTTTTCTATTTTATGATAATAAAAAAGTAATTTAGCCCGGAGTTGCGCAAGCTCCATTTGCTCATTTTTACCCCAAAACATGCTTTTCTTAACAATCCTAAGATCATAAAAAAAATACCTGAGACTGAGCAAGCATTGAATTCTGTATTTAAAAGAAACATAACATGCATAACACTCATGGCATGTCTGAAGTTTATGCCGAAAATATTCTTTAATTTTCATTTAAAAACGTTTTTATGGCACTATTTTATGAGAGCTCTAGCCAAGAGTCTAGCGGAAGTAGAAGTTTTCTCACGACATAAAGGTATTTTTTCATTCAGTATGCTGATGATATATTTATGGTTATAAACCAAATAACTTAAATACTTTTTAAGATTGCTTGTGCAGACTTTTGGTGTTTCAAGTACACAATCTTCGTTACCAAAAATATCTCTGTTTAATCCTTTGGCCTTCATGCTGTAGGCAATTGAAATTGTGGGTACCAGGGAGCCTAATGCCGCTATGGTGGCGTGCGTTCGTGCACCCATGAAGTAAGTGCATTGTGATAGCAGAAATTTCAACTGAGCAGCATTAAGCGTACTGGGTGCCATACTTATCCTGTTTTCATAGCCTTTGCACATGATAAATATCTCACGCATATAGAACGTGTCGCTATTGTTGGCTATTCCATCCAGAGGATCAACATGAGGAATAAATAGCACAGAAATATTTGAAGTTTCGAGCGTATGTTGAATGAAATCAGCAACTTCCCTTTGTAAAACTTCCTTAGCCTCACCAGGTGGTCTGAATTTTTGAATCAATGGACTAATGTTGAATCCAAGCACTGGCGTATTTTCTGGAAACGGCCAAAACGAGGATGTGTCGACCGGTTCTGGCCTCATGACGAAAGCCCCATCTGCAACCAGTGCAACATTTTCTGTAATGTCTATTGTTTTCAGATAGTGTTCAGAGATCGTCTCACGGACTGTGACACTGACAGCTGACCGTAAAAAATCCGCAACGAATTTCTCAACGGCTGGCTCTTCGGGAAATGGGCCAATCGAGGCACCCCATACCATGACTTTTTTGTCTAAGCGTTGCGCATGCTGAGCGAAGCGAATGTGCCAAATCAAAGATTCCAAGCCGTAGTCAAGGGTGATGTTGTCGCCACCAATCATCAAAAGCGCATCGCATGAACGAATGTCATTCTCTATATCTGTCGGAATTAAAAAATCCGGAATGTAGTTATTTTTAATACCAGGGTAATATTTTCTTATTTTCCCCCATACCTTCAATGAAGTTGGGTAAGGCATTGCACGAACAAATTTACAACCGGCGTTGACGGCATCTGGCCATTGCTTCATATCCAAATCTGGTCTGTAACTAGGCACCAACACTGTGACATCGCCAAACTCTGCCTTTAATAACTGAAGTGTTGAGCGCACCAGCGCTTCGCAACCCCGATTACCAAAGTTGTTTTGACCAGATAAATAAAACTTTTTCATTGGCGTGAAATACTTTTCAATTGATACCAATACATGCAGATATAGTTCATATTTTTTTGGATTTGCCACCCATAAATCGAGTGCGAATATTGTCATCAATCACATCAGCAATGTCTTTGGCAAACTGTTCTTGTATGGCGTAAGCGGTCAAAGTATCTTTGTCGATGGATGAAATCCTAAAAAGCATCCCGTCTGGAACCTTGTCTTGGATGGCGTAATTTATTTCAACCAGTTTTTTGCTGATGCTGGACTTGACTGAATAGTCACCCACAACTGTCCAGTAAGTGACCGGCTCATGGCGGGCACCCAGCGAGGTCTCAAGCCGTGTGGCCTGAATGAGGTGACTTGGCAGTTCAATGATGGTATTTTTTCTGGATAGAAGTTTGAATCCTTGCGCCGGGTAACACACCTCTGGCTTGTGCAGTTGCAGCGCATCGCTCTGGTTTTTGCCATAGGCAATCGACAGCATGATGCGGTAGCCCTGCTTATTGACATAAGTACGGCTCAATGTTTGGCTGTAAATCTTGTCCAGCATGCTTTTCTGATGCGGATTGACGACTTGGGCAAGCATGTTGGCTTCTTCACGCCATTCATCAAACGTCTTGGGTACCATGGTCTCAAGGTTGATGGGGGGGCGCTCATCAGCCAGACTGATGCGTGGCTTCAAGACCGTTCCAAGTGCTGCAGACAGCAGCATTAAAACAAGCAGAATGAGGGTTTTGGTTGTGGAGATCACAAAAAAATTCAGTTTAAATTCATAGCTGCTTACGCTTATTTATCTAGCGATAGAGGCCAATTTGTTTATCAATTGTTCAGTGTGTTTCGCTGCCGATAGTGCTCAAACGTGTGCAGCGCGGTGTCAAACCCAATGATCAGCATCAACGCACTTAAAAACAGCACCATCCCCGCAAAACCGTGCAAAAAGCCTTGGCCAGCCGCATCCCCCCAGTGGTAAGTGATCAGGCTCAAGGCCATCACGCGAATCACGTTGGCGGTAAATGAAATGGGCACAATCAAAATGGCCAGCCCAATGTTTCTGAAGGCTGAGTCACGCCGCACCAAATTCAAATACAGCAAGCCTAGTGCTTCCAGCGTGAGCAGCGTGTGCAGACCGGCGCACGCATCGGCCACCAGCAGCATGTATTGGCCAATTTGCAAAATGACCCCATTGCGCCCAATTGGGTAACCTGCCCAAAACAGCACGTGCTCAGCCACATACGACACCGCCATTTTCATGGGCATGGTCACGGCATCCACCACAGCGCTGGGCAGCGGCACCATGAACAGCATGAAAAAAAGCGCAAACCACTGCACTTTCAGGGCGGCAGAACTGCGCAGTAACAGCGCCAGCCCAATCAAGAGCCAGATCACAGAACCTATTTCAAACATCAAAATATCTTGTGACCGTCCCAAGGTATACAGCAGCAGACCCATGATGAAAATGGGCCAACCCCAAAGACTGGTGGGCTGGCTTTGGGACGCTGCTTCCATGGCGGCCCAGTTGCGCTGCAGCAGCCACAAGCTGATGCCCAGCACAATGGGGCCATGCATTTGCTCGTCACTCGACCAGATGCCCGTGAACAAGTCATACAGGCTGGGCACATAAAGCACCGCCAGTCCAAGCATGACCGGCAACCAAGTGACGATGTTTTTACGCATCATTGAGCACCGAGCCAATCAGCTCCACACCGCCGCCTTGCAGTCGGCTAGCCAAGTGCAGGGCATCGGGCAGCAAGGTTTGATTGTTGCGGCACACCAAAAGCGCATGACCTGCCCGGGTGGCAATGATTTCTGCGTCGGCAAAATCACCCCCAGCGGGCGTATCGATCAAGATGATGTCAAATTGCTGGCTGGCACCTTCAAGTAAGTTGCCAAAGGCCAGCCGTCCCAATAATTCTTGCGGGTTGGGCGGCACCGCGCCCGCAGGCAGCACCGCTAAATGCGGCAGACCAGGCACCAATTGAGCCGCTTCAAGCCCGGCACGGTTGGCCAATATGCCAGAGAGCCCCAAGCTGCGTTCCAGTTTGAACAAGCTTTGTTGACTTTTATGCGGTTCGGCGCGCAAATCAGCATCCATCAGCAAGGTGCGATGCCCCTGTTGGGCAAACACGATGGCCAGATTAGCCGCCACAAAGCTGCGCCCATCATTTTTGCTGGGGCTTACCACTGCCAACACATTCTGTTGGGGCTGTTTGCCAAGCCAGCGCAATGTGAGTTGGCTGCGCACCGCGCGCAGGTTTTCGCTCACGGCACCAAATGGCTGGTAGGCTGCCAGCAAGGCGGGGCTCAGGCTGGTGTTGGTGGCATTCAAATAGGCGTAGTCGTATTGCTGACTGAGGGCAAAGTCAATGTCATCTTTGGTCAACAGTTTGAGCGCAATGGCCGCATCGCCAAAGTGCAAATTTTGGGCTTGTTGATACGCCAAAATCTGTGCGGCAGCTTGTTCGGTGAGCCGACCATTGGCCACCAAGATGTCGCCAATCGAGCGGCTGGCATTGAATATGGGTGAAATTGGCAATGCCACAGACCCCGTCATGCCGCCACCTTTTTCCCTGGCAACAAGTGCGTGGCTCGGCCAATGCTGCCTAGCACAGGCAAGTCAAGTGCATCTCTTAAATCTTGGGCTGAGCGCACTTTGCGCTCTTTCAACTCCAGCATCAGTGCCAACCCAACGCCCAACAGGGTGCCTAAAAAAATAGCAACCAAGGTATTTAAAAACACACGGGGTTTGGATGGCAGTGTGGGCCGCACGGCAGGGTTGAGCACCGAGACGTTGGTTTGGTTGGTTTGGCTGGCAATGTTGGTTTGCGAGGCGCGCTGGCTCACCAATTCAAACGCGCGTTGGGCTGATTCAATGTCACGCCGCAGCACATTGAGCTCATCGCGCTGCTTGTTGAGTTTGAGGACACGTTTTTTTTGGTTCTCAAGCGCGCCTTTGAGTTGCTGTTCTCGGGCAAGGCTGATTTGGTAGCTGGTCTCAATAGAGCGCCTGATTTTTTCGGTTTCTGAAGTCAGCTGAGCTTTCAAGCTAGACAGTTCAGCCGCATAGCGCTGAGCTTGGGGGTGATTTTTACCCAAGTTGACACTGCTCTCTGTCAAGCGCGACTCCATTCTGGCAATGTCGGCTTTCAGGCCATTGATCAGGGGGCTTTGCATCACTTCAGCCAGCGTGTCGCTTTGGGCGTTGAGGCGCTTGCTCTGGCTGTCGGTGGTTTGCCCTTGAATGCCTGTGAGTTGGCTAGAGGTTTCATTCAATTTGGCGGTTTCAAAGTCAAGCCGCTCATCTGCCGAGGTGATGCCATGGGTTTGCTGGTAATCAGACAAAGCTTGTTGGGCTTTTTCCAGCTTGGCACGCGCTTCTTTGGTTTGCTCTTCAAAAAAAGTGGCGTATTGCCGCGCCGGTGCCACCTGCAAGTCAAGGTTGACGTCGATGTAGGCTTGCGCAAAAGCGTTGGCAACCGCGGTAGCAAAGTCTGGGTCAACCGCGGTGTAGTTGATGTTGATCACCGTGCTTTCACGTGCGGGCTTCACGTCAAGATTTTTTTGCAGCAAGTTCGCCAGCCAGTCTGCCAATTGCCCCTCGCCCTTGGTGTCATCTTGCCATTGTTGTTGAATGGCGGCGCTTTGATCCATTTTCAGCATCTTGACCACTGTTTTGGCCACGCGGTCGCTGTTGATGATGTCCACTTGCGTCGCCATGTAGCCGGGCGCCATCATGCCTTGCAAAATCATGCCGCTGACCATGTCGGGTGCTTTCACGTCAATCACCACAGCAGCGCCCGTGGTGTATTGTTTGGGCAGCAGCAAGCTCACCACCACCGCTGTGGTCACCGTCACCAGCAGCGCCAACAAAGCAATTTTGTAGCGTGCCCGCAAAATCAATAAAAACTGCTGCAGGGTCATGACTGCATGGCTCGGATGAAATTTGTGATCAGCAGGAGACGAGAGCTGGGCAAGGAGCGCACTTTAGAAAATACTTTCTTTGACAAAGATCACATCGTTGGGTTGCACTGCGTCTGTCAAGTTGGGTTCAAGTTGCAGCACATTGCCACGGGCATCTTTGCGATGCAGGCGCAGCCGCTTTTCGCTGCCTCTGGCCGTGGGGCCGCCGCCTTGCGCCAGGGCCTGCATCACGGTCATGTTTCGCTCAATGCGAAAAGCGCCAGGGCGCTGAGCTTCGCCATAAATGTAAAACACCGGTGCACGGTGCACATAAATGGTGTCTCCACCTTGCAAGATGAGGTCGTTTTGAATGTCAGCATCCAAAAAAATGGCAGGAATATCCACCTGACTGCGAAATGGCTTGCCGTTGCGCACGCCAGTCACGATGGCCACGTCGTCGCCACCCGGTGTTGCACCACCTGCGTTGGCCAGCATGTCTGTCAAACGTGTGTTGGCTGTTTCAAGTGGAAAGCGGCCAGGGCGAGCGACTTGCCCCAACACCGACACCTGGTTGCCTCGAATCTGCACCAGCACAATGTTGACTTGAGGGTTTTGTAAAAACCCACCTTGTTGCAAACCCTCACTGATTTTTTTTTCAGCGGCAGCAATAGACAAGCCACCCAATGCCACTTCACCCAAAAGCGGGTAGGTGATGGCGCCGTTTTCAGAGACACGTGTTTCAATGGTGAGGTCAGGGTTTTGAAACACCTGAATTCTTAACGCATTCCCTACACCCAAGGGATAGTCAGGTTGAACTTGCGCCAACCCTGGCAGCACAAAACCTGCCATCAGCATCAAAACCCAAAAAAAGCCGGATCGGAAGGGGTGAAAAAACGCATTCATAGCCACATACCCTGTGAGTTACTTCAGGCCAGCTACACCTTTTTCAATAGTGCTCTGCACTTTATCCATAAGCTCTAGAGGCTTATTGGGCGTATCTTTTTTAGGCTCTTCTGTTGCTGACGCTGGCGCCGAAGTGGCGGCTTGTTGCGTGGCTTGAAATTCACCCATGTATGTGATGGTGGTGCTGGCTCTGAGCTGTTTCATCTCTGCGGCCACAGCTTCTGTGGCGCGTTGGTTGCTCAAAAACTGCTCAATCCGCGGCAGCGCAGTGGTTGAGTCCACAGGCGCTGATTGTGACGATGCCAAGCGCAGGTAGGTGACTGATTGAGGGGTGTCTAACACCAGGCTCTGCCCGTCTTGCAGGGCGTGCACCTTGGCCAGCAATTCCAGTGGAATTTGTTCGGCGGGGCGGCTGGCACTGCCGCCATTGAATTTGATGTTTTTGGACTGGAGCTGTTTGGCCACCTCGTCCATTGATTTGCTGGCAGCGGCCATGCCGCGCAATTGTTCCACCAGTCCCGGTGTGACAGGCGCCACAATTTCTTGAATGTTGAAAATGCGTCTTTGCGAAAACAACTGAGGATGTTCGTCGAAATACTTTTTGGCTTCTTCCTGGGTAGGTTTAGGCAAGTCTGAGGCAATTTTTTGCAAATAGGTGCGCGCCAAAATGTCGCGTTTGGCAGCTTCAAGAGCGGCCACCGTTTCGGGCGTGCGGTCGAGCTTGCTCTCAATGGCTTTGTTGACTGCTAATTGTTGGTCAATGAGTTTCTCCAGCACCTCTTTGCCCATGGCTTTGGCAGCCTCTGGCGTGGCACCTGCGGTGTTGCTGCGGCTCAGAACTTGGTTGATTTGGTGCACTGAAATTTCTTCAGAACCCACTTTGGCGGCCACCTGAGTCGCCACAGACTTGTCGTCCTTTTTGCCGCAGGCAGACAAGCCCAACATCAAAATGCCAATGAGCAAATAACTTTTAAGAGGGGCGGTGTGCATGGCGGTTGAGAAAAAGGTTAATAACTGTATTGAGCAGACACTGAAATCTGCTGACTTTCATAGTCTAAGCCAGATTGGTTGGCGCTACGGCTGGCATTTTGCAGTGCAGCACTCAAGGTGAAACGTTGATCAGGTTGCCAGTAAAAAGTCACACCTGTGTCATGAATATTGTCTTCACGCTGGCTGGGCACGACGCCTTGCGGGGCGCCCAAATAACGGATGCGTGACCTGCTGTGTTGCAGCCGCACCAAAGACTTAGGGCTGAACTGCCAGCTGGGTGACACGAACAGCCGTTGGGTTTGGGTGTAGTTGCTGTCTCTGACGGCGTAGCTGGTCACCGTTCGCGATTGCCCCAGTTGCACGGAAGATTTGCCTGTGAGCAGCCAATTCAGGCTGGCACCAGAGTTGAGGCCGCTGAAATCGCGTTCAGGAAAATGGGGGTGGGTTTGACGCAGTGCCGTGAGGTAGAAGTCAGCGCTGTGCTTCTCTGGCATGGCCCAATGCGCCCGCAAGTCACTGATGGATTGATTGAAATCCGGGTCATAAGGGCTGTTGGCCACCAGTTTGCGGCGCAAGAAATGACCGCTGACTTGTTTTTGTATCCAATTCAAGCTGCTGCCACTGGCAAACACGTAGCCTAAGCCTGCATTCAGTGTGCGTGTGGTGTGGTCCCCGCCGGCCACCAGCGCTTGCTGGTTGGTTTGTGAAAATGTTGAGACACCTGCCAGCACACGCCAAGGGCCATCAATTTCATACTCAGCATCAAGCCGCTGGCTGGCTTCGGTGCGCAAGTTGCTTTGGCGGCCGGTGTAGTCTGCAAAGCTGTTGGCCGTTTCCTTGCGGTCTGCACTTAGCAGGCCATGCAGCCTGGGGGTCAGGCTCCATTGCAGCGCAGCGTTGTAGTTGTACGAGGCGTAATTCAAATAACTGAAGTTTTGAAACTTGGAGTCCACCACGCTGACAGAGACGTTGACTTTTTGCAAACTCAGCGTTTGACTGAAGTTCAGGCTCAAGGTGGTGACCCCAATTTGCTCGGCACCACTGTCTTTGCCAAGCACCCGCAGGGTGTTGGTGGCTGCCGGGAGCCTGAACAGATTGTTGTCAAAGGTCAAAGCCGCCTCAGCCTTCAGGGTCAGGTGCGACGCTTCAGCTTGCACGTCTGCTACAGCCAAAGTACCCGCAACAAAGCAAACCACAAGAAAGAATGAATTCAAACGCATGCAAACTGGCGCTGAGCCGCAACTTGAAACAGAGACAAGGTCAAAAAATAGCAGGATGATTTTTGCTATTCACCAGCCACTACACCACAGCGTTTTGAAAAACAAAAAAAGGGGATTGCAAAACAATCCCCTTTGAGCTGTAGCGAACAGCGCGGTTTAGCTCTGACTTGCAACCTTGCGTTCGCGCCTGCGCGTGGCAAAACCCACCAAACCCAAACCAGCCAAAAGCATGGCGAAGGTTTCTGGTTCTGGCACAGCTGCCACCGCAGAGCCACCCAGGCTCATGTTGTAGGTACCTGTACCGTTACCCCATTGAGGCCCGCCTGGGCCAGCGGTAACGCCGGTAATCACCAATGTGTTCATGCCTGTATAAAAACTTGCAGCACCCGACAGCGTGCCGGCGTACGATCCAGGTGTGAGGTTTAAATGCACACCATTGAGCACGGCTGACCAAGAGGTAATTTTCCAGTTGCTGACCAGAGAGGCGTAGCCGGCCAGGGGATCTGTCAAATTGAAAGTATAAAAATCCGAGAATTTGTAGCCGTCACCTGCGTCACCCACCACAGACTTTGTGTGACTGCTGTAGATGTCATAACCAATACCATTGTCAAAAGTGCCTTTTAACCAACCACTTGGGTCAAGCACCAGATCATTGGAGGTGTAGTTGTTTTCAGTCACGGCATGTGCGCTAAGTGAACCGATCGCAAGCAAAGAAGCTGCCAAAATTTTTGAAATGCTGAACATGGTGATCTCCGGGAATTTGAATTGCATGTTACAGGATGTATCAAGTTTGTCAAATAGTTTGATTGGCAAGCCAATGCAACTGTTGTGCCATCACCAGATTGATCAGCCATTTGGTGTGGCTGTTGCTGAGTGTTTTAAGGCTTCGGTGCAGCCAACCGCCACAGCGAAGTGATCTCTTTGCTGCGCGCCTGATGCAGTGCGTCAGTTGTGTCTTGGGTTTTGGGGTGTTGCGCTTTGGCATCAATGCGGCTAATGACACGCAGGCCACAAGCGTCGATCATGGTCAACAGCTCGCTTCGGCTGCGCAAACCCAGGTTTTCAGCCAGGTTGGACAAAATCAGCCAGCCCTCACCGCCCGGTGCCAGGTGGCTGCGCAGGCCAGCCAGAAACTCTTGCAGCATGCGCCCACCTTCGTCATACACCGCGCGCTCTAAAGAAGAGCCGGGTCGCGCCGGAAGCCAAGGTGGGTTGCACACAATCAAATGCGCTTGACCCGGGGGAAATAAATCAGCTTGCAGCAGCGTCACTTGCGATTGGATGCCCAGACGGTTGAAGTTGTCTTCGGCGCAGGCCAAGGCTCGCGGTTCTGAGTCTGTGGCCACCACATGTCCGACACCGCGGCGGATCAAGACCGCGGCCAACACCCCAGAGCCCGTGCCTATGTCAAACGCCGTGAGGCTGGTTTGCCCCTTGCCGGGTTTGGGCAAGTGGGCACTGGCGACCAGACCTGTGTATTCCCCCCGCACCGGAGAAAACACACCGTAGTGTGGGTAAATGCGGTTGTCTGGCGCAACGCCCAGAGCCATCACTTCCACGCCCACCCGTCGCCATTCAGCGGCGCTGGTGATGCCCAGTAACTCCCGCAATGACAACACAGTGTGGTCATCAGTCGCCTCCGAACTAGCCTGTTCAGGCATCTCTGCGGCGTGCCACGCCTGGGCGCAGGCGGTTTGCACGTTGGGTGCACGGCGCAAGTCAATGTGGTGGTTGGCATCCATTTCAATCAACACCATGCCCAGCGTGCGTGCCCGCTGTGCCTGAGCTTGGCGGTGCAAATGGAAAGCCTCCACCATGGACACGGGTGTTGGCGTTTTGACGCGTTTGCGTTTGGGCACCTGGTCAATGCGTCGGCTCATGGCTTGCAGCAGCAAGCGCGCATTTTGAAAGTCTCCCCGCCACAGCATGCCGGTGCCCGCACAAGCCATCCGGTAGGCGCTGTCCGCTGTCAAGCTGTCGTCGGCCAACACCACTTGTTTGGGGGCAGCGCTGCCGCGCTCACTGCGCCAGCGTGCAGAGCGCGCTTGTCCTGACTCGACCCAATGCACCCGGGGCGGTTCAGGCAAGGTGATCGGTTGCAGCGGGTTGGGGTAAAGAGTTTGGGAATGAGGCATGACACAAATGCTATTTAAAAAATAGCATCTTACGCCTTATTCATAAGGGCTAGGTGGTTGTTTGACTCATTTATTTTGAAAGTGCTCACGACCTGCTCCAAATGCTCGGCCTGGTCTTGCAGTGATTGAGCGGCGGCGGCGGCTTGCTCAACCAGTGCCGCGTTTTGCTGCGTGACGTGGTTCATGTCATCAAGCGCGCTGCCCACTTTTTCGATGCCAGCGGTTTGGTCGGCACTGGCCGCGGTGATCTCGCCCATGATGTCAGTCACATGGCGAATGCTGTCCACAATGTCGTTCATGGTGTGGCCAGCTTTTTCGACCAGGCTGCTGCCGGCATCGACCTTGCTCACTGAGTCGGCAATCAGCGTTTTGATCTCTTGGGCGGCATCGGCGCTGCGTTTGGCCAGGTTGCGCACCTCGGTGGCCACCACGGCAAAGCCACGGCCTTGCTCACCGGCACGGGCCGCTTCCACCGCAGCGTTCAGCGCCAAAATATTGGTTTGAAAGGCAATGCCGTCAATCACGCTGATGATGTCCACAATGCGCTTGGACGAGGTGTTGATCGAGGCCATGGTGTCAATCACACCGCCCACCACCGTGCCGCCTTGCACCGCAACCTCAGAGGCGCTTTGAGCCAACTGGTTGGCACGTTGGGCGTGTTCCGCGTTCTGGGTCACGGCCGTGGTCACTTGCGCCATGGAGGCGGCTGTGTGTTCAAGCGCGCTGGCCTGCAGCTCGGTGCGGTTCGACAAATCCAGGTTCCCGCTGGCAATGTCGCTGGAGGCTCTGAAAATGGTGTCAGTGCCCAAGCGCACTTGGCGCACGATGCCACCCAGACTTTGGTTCATGTCTTTCAAAGCCTGTTGCAGTTCCCCCATTTCGTTGTGGCTGTGCACGGCTACCTGTTGCGTCAGGTCACCGGCGGCAATGCTGCGCGCCACCTCGACACAACGCTCCAGCGGCTGCGTCACCACGCGGTGGATGAACGGGTAGATCAGCATCAGCACCGGAATGCAGGTGATCAGTGCCGCCAGAATCGACTTCATGCGCTGCTCAGCCAAACTGGCATTGACCTTGTCGAGCGAGACCTTCATGCTGACCACCCCCAGCACCGTGCCCTCAGGCGCCAAATGGCAGCTGGTGCAGTCTTTTCCCAAAGAGTTTTTAGAGGCCAAAGTGGGGCGCACCGCACGCAAATACTCGCCTTTGGCATCAGACTCTACTTGCACGATGGCTTGGCCACTTTGCAGCACTTGCTGCTCCAAAGCGTCGGGCTGGCTGTCGTCTTTTTCAGTGCCTTTGCCAAACAGCTTGATCACGGCCTCGCCGCGCAACACCCGAACATCGCGAATAGAGCCGAGCTGTTTCACCTGGTCTAAAAACACATCCCGTTGTGCCACGGTGCCCGTCACCATCATGCCTGTCAGGCCGGCCATGGTGGCATCGTGCATGCTGGCTGAAAAGTCTGTGGCTTGGTCCAGGGCAGCTTGGCGCGTCACATGCCCCTGCCAGATGATGACGCCGGTCCAAACCACCAACAAGGCCACGCCAATGGTGGTGAGCAGTTGAATCCAGATTTTGTATTGGGTCGTATGCATAATGACTCAGAGCCTTAAGTGGCAAGAATATAGCCTTTATTTTGCTGGTCAATGGCTGGCTTTGCACAATCTCACACCCTTATGACACCACGACGTTTTGATTTGATCGCTTTCGACTGGGATGGCACCTTGTTTGACTCCACTGCCATCATTGCCCGCTGCATTCAAGCCGCCGTGCGCGATGTGGGTGGCCAAGAGCCAACCTATGAGGCCGCGTCGTTTGTGATTGGCATGGGGTTGATGCAAGCGCTGGCACATGCCGCGCCAGACGTGCCCGAAGCGCTTTACCCACAGTTGGGTGACAGATACCGCCACCACTACTTTGCCATTCAACATGAAATCAGCCTTTTTCAGGGGGTGCTTCCCCTGTTGGCTGATCTCAAATCAAGGGGCTATCTGTTGGCTGTGGCCACCGGTAAGAGTCGCCGGGGGTTGGATGAGGCACTGGCCACCTCCACGCTGGCCGGCACCTTTGATGCCTCGCGCACCGCAGACCAAACCGCTGGCAAGCCCGACCCCTTGATGCTGCACGAACTCATGGCTGAGTTTGATGTGCGCCCAGAGCGCACCTTGATGATTGGCGACACCACCCACGACCTGCAAATGGCGCTCAATGCCCGCTGTGCCAGTGTGGGTGTGAGCTATGGTGCGCATGAACCCGAGGCCTTTGCTGACCTGAACCCCTTGTTTGTGGCGCACGACGTGGCGCAATTGCACCAGTGGTTGTGCGCGCATGGTTAAGCCTCACGACGACAGCGTTGCCGTTGCCCTTTGCCGCTCTGATGAGTTGCAAGACAGTGGCAAGGCGGTGGCCTTTGATGTACTGTATTTTGGGCGCCCCGAAGCGGCATTTGCCGTGCGCTACCAAGGCCAAGTGCATGCCTATTTGAACCGCTGCAGCCATGTGCCCATGGAAATGGACTACCAGCCCAATGAGTTTTTTGACACCACTGGCCATTGGTTGATGTGCGCCACCCATGGCGCCATGTATGCCCCGCACACCGGCCACTGCCGCATGGGGCCGTGCCGGGGTGGTTTGGTCAAAATTTCGTTGTCAGAGGTCGACGGCGTGGTGCACTGGCATACTTCAGGCCAATTCACCCCCATCAAACCACCATGACCGATCCACATCTGCCTGCGCCAGAAGACGCTAACGCCGCTGAAAAATTTAAGCAAAATAGCACTGTAGAGCCCGTGGATATTGCTCAAGCAGCTCCTAAAAATGACAAAGACAAGACCGCAGCCGAACCCCAAGGTTGGGAGCGCTCCATGCTTGAAAAACTGGCTTTCGCCACCCTCAAGGAGCAGCGCGCCAGCCGTCGATGGCGAATTTTTTTCCGCTTTGCCTGGCTAGGTGTGTTGTTGGCTTTGATCGGTTTGGGTGTGAGTCAAAACGCCGGCACCAAAGATGTCAGCGCACCGCATACCGCGGTGATTGAGATCAAGGGCGAAATAGCCTCGGGTGCCGAAGCCAGTGCCGAGCTGCTGGTGTCGGCCTTGCGCACGGCTTTTGAAGATGTGGGCGCCCAGGCCGTGGTGTTGCTGATCAATTCGCCGGGCGGCAGTCCGGTGCAGGCCGGCATCATCAACGATGAAATCAAGCGCTTGAAAAGCATTCACAAAAAGCCGGTGTATGCTGTGGTGGAAGAGTCCGCAGCCTCGGCTGCTTACTACATTGCCGTGTCGGCCGACAAGATTTTTGTCGACAAAGCCAGCATTGTGGGCAGCATTGGCGTGCTGATGGACGGGTTTGGTTTCACCGGGCTGATGGACAAACTCGGGGTTGAGCGGCGCTTGATGACCGCCGGTGAAAACAAAGGGTTTTTAGACCCGTTCAGCCCACAAACTGACACCCAACTCGCCTACGCCCAGACCATGCTCAATCAAATTCACCAGCAATTCATTGCTGTGGTGAAAGAGGGGCGAGGCCAGCGCCTGAAAGAAACGCCTGAAACCTTCAGCGGTTTGTTTTGGAGCGGTCAGCAAGCCATTGAGCTGGGTTTGGCTGACCAGTTGGGCAGCCTTGACTATGTGGCGCGCGAGGTGGTGAAAGCAGAAGACATTGTGGACTACACCCGGCGTGACAACGTAGCCGAGCGCTTGGTCAAGCGCTTTGGTGCAGCCATCGGCACCGGGGCGGTGCAGGCCTTGAAGGCCTCTACCGCCTTGCATTGAGGCTGGTTGGCGCTTGCGCCGGACAGTCTCAACGCCCGATGGCAAAAACAGCTGGAATGGCGTTGTCTAGCACCGCAGTGCTTTGTTTCCAGTGTTTCACGGGGTGGCTGATGATGCTGGCTTGCGCCATGGTCAGCCCACTGCTGATGGCCAGCCGGGTGTGCGGCTGCAAGGTGTGCTTGAGCGCCGCCAGCATCACGGCGTTGCGGTAGGGGGTCTCAATGAACAATTGCGTTTGCCCAGTCTTCAAAGCCAGCGCTTCCAGGTCGCGCAGCCGTGCGCAGCGTTCTTGCGCGTCTTGTGGCAGGTAGCCCACAAACGCAAAATTCTGCCCATTGAGACCACTCGCAGCCAAGGCCAGCAGCAGCGACACCGGGCCGACCAAGGGGCACACTTGCAGGCCTGCGTCATGCGCGGCACGCACCACCGACGCACCGGGGTCGGCAATGGCCGGCATACCGGCTTCACTGATCAAACCCAAGTCATGCCCTTGCAGCGCAGGCGCCAGCAAACCGCGTGCGTCAAACTGGCCTTGGTGATCGCCTTTTTTGTGCACTTCTCGCGGCAACTCCACCAGCGACATGGCTTGTATCGGTTGACACAGCGGGGTGATGTCGTGAATGCGTTTGAGGTAAGCGCGCGCCGTTTTGGCGTTTTCACACACCCAGTGCGACAAGCTGGCCGCTTGTTGGAGCGTGCCCAAGGGCATGCTGGCTTGCAAGTCTGTGGCTTGGTCGCAGCCAAAGTCCAGTGGTGCGGGCACTAGGTAGAGCTTGCCCAGTGCGCTCGTGCGTGGGGTGGCAGGTGTGTTCATAAAAGTTTCAGGCCAGCAGCGCGCAGCAGTTGGCAGGTGCGAATCAAGGGAAGCCCGACCAGTGCGGTGGGGTCGTCATTGTCGATGCGTGCCAGCAGGGCAATGCCCAAGCCTTCGCTCTTGGCACTGCCCGCACAGTCGTAAGGCTGCTCAGCATGCAAATAGGCGTCAATTTCAAGGTCAGTCAAGGGGTTGAAGCAGACCTTGACTTGGGCCAACTCGGTCTGGGCAAATTGGCGTGCGTGGCACACCACCGACACCGCGGTCTGGAAGATCACGGTTTGGCCGCGCATGCGCTGCAGTTGCGCCACTGCGCGGGCATGGGTGTGGGGCTTGCCCAGCGACTCACCATTAAGGTCGGCCACTTGATCAGAGCCAATCACCACGCTGTTGGGGTGTAAGGCCGCCACCGCTTGCGCCTTGGCGTGTGCCAAGCGACAGGCAAGTTGTGCCGGGGTCTCAAGCGCCAAGGCGGTTTCGTCCACGTCTGGGGAGACTACATCGAAAGGCAGACGAAGCCGCTCCAGCAGTTGGCGCCGGTAGCGTGAGGTGGAGGCCAGAATCAAATGAGGTGTGGTGTGTTTAGTCATGACTTACTTTTCTGCGGTTGTGTGGCCACAACCCGGCGTCTACTTGATGCCTTGGCGAAATGCCATCACCGCCTGGTTGCGCAGGGTGCGCAGCAGCGCCAGCTCTTTTTCATCCAGCTTCAAGCCCCCGCTGTCGGCCATGTCGGCATAAATCAGCCCAAACGGGCGCCCTTTGAGCACCAGCGGCAACACCAAAAATGTGGGTGCGTTGAACGATTTAAGGTACCACGCGGGCAGGCGGCTGGCCAGGCGCGGTTCGCGGCTGTCGGCAATCAAGGTGTCGACCCCCTTGGTGCAAATGGTGGTGAACACATCTGGCACAGCGCTGTCAGACAGCGGCACACAAAACGACTTCACCACACCCTCGACCCCAGCGCCCAAGCCAAAGCGCCCAGTCAGGGTGTCGGTTTTGGGGTCGCGCATGCAAAAAATGATGCGGTGAAACGACAGGGCACGAAACATGGCCTCCAAAATCATGCGCAACACGTCACTGAGTTTGTAGTCTTCAACCATGGCATTGGTGATATCTTGGATGCCCGCCGTCAGGGTTTGCGACACATGTTCAGCAGCAGGTTTGGCGTGCCCGTGTGCTGCGGCAGGCTCGGGCGTGGCTTGCAACTGGCTGGCCACCAGTGCGTCGTGGTCTTGCTCTGAATACTCCACATGCTCGGGCACGCTGCCCGGCGGATGCAACAAGGGCGCCACAGGCGAGGTTTTCCGCACCCGCAAATCCATGGCATCGGCCAACTCCACCAATTTTTTTCTGGCCACTTGGGTAGCCGCAGTCACCTGAGGGGTGGTCAACCCCAGGGTTTTACTGAATTTTCTGGCCACTTTGTCCAACTGCAGCGCCACATCATCGACGTTGGTGTGCAGCATGGCATCGGTCATGTCGTTGGCGGCGCGCGCGGCCCAGCGCAAGCGTTCCAGCGCATCAGTGGGCACCCGGCTGGGCGGCTCGCCAGCGGGCCATTGCATGCAGCGCTGAATGCCCTCTGGCAAGCCCCAGGCACGCGCCACCCCCACGCCTAACGCTTCGTAACTCATGCCCAGCACGCGCACCGAGGCTACCCGTTCCTCCACCGGCTCTTTGGCTGCGTGCACCAGGCTGCGAATGTTGGTGGCTTCTTCGGGGAAATAAAACTGGCTCAGCATGCGCCCCAGGTTTTGAAACAGGGCACCAATGAAGGCTTCTTCACCCTCTTCGCTGGTGCTGGCCAGCTCGGCTGCCACAGCGCCGGCCATCAACCCACGCAAAAATTCCTCTTTGAGCAAATGCGCGTTGGTTTTGTCTTGCATGTGCTCCAGCAGCACCAGACTCAGCGCCATGTTGCGAATGCCGTTAAAGCCCACCAGCTGCACTGCCCGGGAGACTGTGCCAATGCTGTTGCCGCGGGCATAGTGGGCGCTGTTGACCAGCCGCAGCAGCTTGTTGGTCAGCGCCACATCTTTCAAGATTTCGTTGGTGATGCTGCTGATGCTTTCTTTCTCAGAGTTGGCCATGCTCTGAATGCGCACCACCGACTCTGACAACGCGGGAAAGTCGGTTTTGCTGCGCATGCGGCGCAGCAAAAATTCCAGTGTGCTGTTCTGGCTGTCCGCTGGTGCCTCCAGGGGGGATACGGCAGCGCTTTGCTGTGCTGTCCATGCGCCCAGCGCCGCCAGAAAAACTTCGCTGCTGGGGTAACGCTGATCAGCTGCGGGGTTCAGCGCCCGCAGCACAATGGCCTTGAGGTTGTCATCAAGCTGGTCCAGCAAGGCTGCAGGCAGCGCCAAATTTTGGTAGGCGGCGCGGTAAATGGCCTGGTAGGCATCGGTTTGCGGCTGCAGCGGTTTGCCCCACAACAACTCAGCCAGCATCAAGCCCGCAGAAAACACGTCCATCACCGGTGACACCGGGTCGCCACGCGCAGCCTCAGGCGCCATGTAAGCCGGCGTGCCAGCCAGCGCGGTCGTGGTTTGGCCGAGTTGTTGGGTGCTGATGCGTTGGGCAATGCCAAAGTCCATCACCCGGGCGCGGCCATTGGGCTCAATCATCACGTTCGACGGTTTCAGGTCGCGGTGCACCACCCCGGTGGCATGGGCAGCGGTCAAGGCCTGCAACACATCTGTCATCAGTGCCACCGCTTGGGTGGCGGGAAGTGCGCCCTGGCTGGCCATGAGTTGTGCCAAGGTTTGCCCCGCCACGTATTCAAACACCAAAAACGGCTGCTGGTCTTGCACATCGGCCTCAAACACCGGCACGATGTTGGGGTGGGTCAGGCGGCTGACGGTGCGCGCCTCGCTCAACCACTGGGTCAGCCCCGTGGTGTCCTTGGCGCTCATGGGCTTCATCAGTTTGATGGCCACTTCGCGCTCCAGCCGCGGGTCAAACGCCAGCCACACCTTGGACTGTGCGCCTTGCCCCAGCAAGCGCCTGAGTTCAAACCGCCCCAGATGCCCTGGGTCGGCACTTTGCGCCCCGCTGGCCATGCGCTTGAGGGTTGAAAGGGGAGAAAAGTCAGCCATGCTTGGGTTAGGGTCGGGTGGGTCAATAGGTCAGTGGGTCAGTGGGTCAGCTGCACCGAGCCAGACACCGTCACGCTGACGGTGGTCACACCGGCTTCAAGTGGCAGCGGCGCCTCGGCGGCCGCAGCACGGGTGCTCATGGCCATCAGGGGTGGGCGACCGCCGCCAAAGTCATTGGCATTGAGGCTGGCCTCCAGCAAGCTGAAACTGGCATAGCCAAAGCTTTTGGCAGCCTCTTGGGCCCGCTGCAAAAACAGTGCAATGGCCTGACTTTGCGCCTGGCTTTGCGCCGCTTGGCGCTGTGGCTCGGTCAAAGCAAAGCTGGCGTTGGCCACGGTCAAAGTGGTCAGTTGGCCAGCCAGCTCACCCAGGCGGGCAAAGTCGCGCCCCTGCAAGACCAGCTCGGCACTGCCCGCCCAGCCACTGACCTTGCCGTTGCGGTCGGTGCGCGGCGACACATGAAAGTGCCCGGTGTGCACCTCCAGTGCCGGCCCCAGGTTGCTGCGTTTGGCTTGCGCCAAGGCTTGCTCAAGGGCTGCTTTGAGCTGGGTTTGTACGCTTTGGGCGTCCAATGCCTCACGCTGGGTGGTCAGTGACAGGGTCAACACATCTTGTGGCACTGGCACACTGGCAGTGGCTGACAAGGTGATTTGTTGAACCGGTAGAAGCGCCGGATTTTTTTGAGAAAAACAGGCTGTAGCGCTTATGAATAGTGCGCAAGCTGCTATAAATTTAGTTGAGCATTTCATCTGGAAAAGTAGCTGGCAAAAATCTTAAAAACATTCATCTTATTTGTAACAACATGTGAAACCGGGCTTAAAAAGGTTCACATTTGCAACTGAACCACGCAAAATCAAACCGTTACATTTTGCGCACCATCTTAATGTGAAACACCGTTCAGAATGAGCTGGTCGAACCCTTCGACACGCTCAGGGCGAACGGTTTCATCATTTCAGGGTGGTGCGACATCCATGAAAGTAAGTATGACCGCAAACCTTGACCGCACTGACAAAATTTTGGTCGTTGACGACGACGCCCGCATCCGCGACCTGCTGCGCCGCTACTTGAGTCAAGAAGGCTTTGAAGTGCTGCAAGCCGAGGATGGCAAGGCGCTTACCCGCGTGCTGCTGCGCGAACCCGTTGACCTGATCGTGTTGGACCTGATGATGCCAGGTGAAGACGGCCTGTCGATTTGCCGCCGCCTGCGCGGTGCCAACAACCGCACGCCGATCATCATGCTCACCGCCAAAGGCGAAGACATTGACCGCATCGTGGGGCTGGAAGTGGGCGCAGACGACTACCTGGGCAAGCCTTTTAACCCGCGTGAACTGCTGGCGCGCATCCACGCCGTGCTGCGCCGGCGCCCCCCGCCGGAGGCACCTGGTGCCCCTTCGGCCGAGCTGGAGGTGGTGAGCTTTGGCCCGTTCAGCTTCGACATGGGGGCACGCACCTTGAACAAAGAAGGTCAAGAGCTGCCCCTGACCACCGGTGAATTCGCCATGCTCAAAGCGCTGGTGCGGCACGCACGCCAACCGCTGTCGCGTGAAAAATTGGCGCAACTCGCGCGCGGGCGCGACTTTGAACCGTTTGACCGCAGTTTGGACGTGCAGGTCTCGCGCCTGCGCAAACTGATTGAAGACGATGCTGCTGCACCGCGCTACATCCAAACGGTGTGGGGTGTGGGCTACGTGTTTGTGCCCGATGGCAACGCTTGAGTCGCCCTTCAAACCGTACCCGCCAGAGGATGAGCCAGCCCGCAAGCACCGCAGTGGCTTGAGCCTTTTTTGGCGCACGTTTGTGCTGCTGTCCTTGCTGCTGATGGGCAGTGTGCTGGCTTGGACGCAAACCTTGCGGGAGCTTGAGGCCGAGCCCCGCGCCCTTCAAACGGCGCGTCAAATTGCCTCGTTGGTCAACTTGAGCCGTGCCGCAGTGATGCACACCGATGCCATCACCCGCGTGTCATTGTTCAAAACCATGCGCGTCCAAGAGCATGTGGTGATCTTGCCGCGCGAGCCCAAAGACGTGGCCATCGACCTGGACAACAGCGAACTCAACCACTACATCGTCAATGAGCTGACGGCGCGGCTGGGTACCGACACGCGGGTGGCAGGCAGTGTGAATGGCAAAGCCGGCTTGTGGATTGGCTTTGCCATCGACAAAGACCATTTTTGGCTGCAAACCAGCCTGGATCGGTTTGAGCCCCCAGCGGGCAAAACCTGGTTGATCTGGCTGAGCACGGCGGCGCTGTTGTCACTGGCTGGTGCGGCCTGGATTGCCCGGTTGATCAACCGGCCGCTGAAAGACTTGTCGTTTGCGGCCAGCCGGGTGCGCGAGGGCGACTTTGAGGCCAGTGAACTGGATGAATCGGTCACCACCAACGAAATTCGTGCCGTCAAC
>NZ_JAQURE010000019.1 GCF_028715765.1 Rhodoferax sp. | reverse complement strand
AGATCAGCAAAATGATTTCAAGCTATGTGGGCGAAAACAAGGAGTTTGAGCGCCAATACCTGGCAGGCGAATTGCAGCTTGAGTTCACGCCACAAGGCACACTGGCCGAAAAGCTGCGTGCTGGCGGTGCTGGCATTCCGGCGTTTTATGTGCGCACCGGTGTTGGCACGCTGGTGGCCGAAGGCAAAGAAAACCGCGTGTTTGACGGCCATGTCTACATCCTTGAGCACGCCCTGGTGCCAGAAGTGTCGTTGGTCAAAGCCTGGAAAGCTGACAAAAGTGGCAACCTGCTGTTTCGCCGCACTGCGCGCAACTTCAACCCGGCAGTGGCCATGGCGGGCAAGATCACCGTGGTGGAAGTTGAAGAAATTGTGGAGGTCGGCACGTTTGACCCCGACAGCGTGCACCTGCCTGGCATCTATGTGAATCGCCTCGTGCTCAATGCCACGCCAGAAAAGCGCATTGAGAAAAAAACCATTACCCAAAAAGCAGGAGTTTGATCATGGCTTGGACACACGACGAAATGGCCGCACTGGCCGCCAAAGAATTACAAGACGGTTTTTATGTGAACCTGGGCATTGGCCTGCCCACTTTGGTGGCCAATTTTGTAGACCCCAGCATCGAGGTCTGGCTGCAAAGCGAAAACGGCATGCTCGGCATTGGCCCGTTTCCCACCGAAGATGAAGTGGATGCCGACCTGATCAACGCCGGCAAACAAACCGTGACGACCATCCCCGGCTCCAGCATTTTCGGCAGCCACGACAGCTTCGCCATGATCCGTGGCGGCAAGATCAACCTGAGCATTTTGGGCGCCATGCAGGTCAGTGCCACGGGTGACCTGGCCAACTGGATGATTCCGGGCAAGATGGTCAAAGGCATGGGCGGCGCGATGGACCTAGTGGGTGGCGTGAAAAGCGTGGTGGTGCTGATGGAACACGTGGCCAAAAAGAAAGACGGCACGATTGACCTGAAAATCTTGCCCGAATGCACCTTGCCCTTGACCGGTGTGGGCGTGGTAGACCGCATCATCACCGACCTGGCCGTGCTTGACATCACACCGCACGGCCTCAAAGTGGTGGCGCGCGCCCCCGGTGTGAGCTTTGAAGAACTGCAAAGCAAAACCGGCGTGCCGTTGCACTGAGATCAGCCCTGCGGTGAAGGGCTGACGGGTAGCCGGCTGCGCGAGACTTTTCTGAGCAATAGCACCAAGCCCAGTGCAGCCACCGTCAGCCCCACAATCAGCGACATCCAAAACCCCTGCGCGGCCATGGGCTGCGCTGGCGCCCAAGGCAGCCAGGCGGGAGCCAAGCCAAGCACCATGCCCAGCGGCAAGGCAAACACCCAAAACGCCGTCATGTGGATCACCATCGGTGCTCGGGTGACCTTGTAGCCCCGAATGGCGCAACTGGCAATCACTTGCGTGGCATCTGAAAACTGAAACACGGCGGCCAGCAGCAGCAACTCGGCGGTGAGTGCGATCACTGCCGCGTCGCTGGTGTACAGGCTGGCAATGCTGTGGTTCAGCCCGGCCATCAAGCTTGCTGACAAAACGGCAATTCCCAGCCCCACGCCTACCCCCACCCAAGCCTGGTAGCGTGCCAACACCGCATCGCCCGCACCTAACGAATGTCCCACCCGGGTCAACAGCGCCAGCCCTAGACTCAGCGGCAGCATGAAGGTGAGCGAGGTGAAGTTCAGCGCAATTTGGTGCGCTGCCATTTGCGTGCTGCCAAACTTGGCAATCAGCAGTGCAATCAGGCTAAACGCACTGGTTTCGGCAAAGTAGGTGATGCCAATCGGCAAGCCCAGTCTCAGCAAGCTGACAATGCTCGCCCACTGCGGCGTTTCAAACTGAGCAAACGGCCAGGTCGACTGGTAAGCGCTGGCGCGATGCATCCACCACAACAACGCCAACAAGTTAAACACCACAGTCAGCAGCGTGGCCCAAGCGCAGCCCACTCCACCCAGGCGCGGAAAACCGGCCAGCCCAAACACCAGCACACTGTTGACCACCACGTTGAGCCCCAGCGACAGCAGTGCAATCACCATCAGCGGTTTGGTTTGGTTCAGGCTGGTGCTGTAGCCATACAGCACCCGGTAGCAGGCAAACAGTGGTAACGCCAGGCTGGAGATCAGCACAAAATCTTTGGCAATGTCATGCACCTTGGGTTCGAGCTGCATGTGGTCAAACAGCAGCGCAGACAGGTTGGCCAAGCCCAGCGCCACCATGCCTACGCCCGCAGCGCTCCACAGCGCTTGGCGCACCATGTGGGGCACTTGGGCGTGCTCCCGGGCGCCCACCTGGTGGGCCACGATCGGGTTGATGGCCATCATGATGCCCATCACGGTGAGCATCAGCATGTTCCAGATCGACACCCCCAGCGACACCCCAGCCAAATCTTGCGCGCTGGCATGCCCCGCCATGGCGACATCCACCACCGCCATGCCCACGTAGGCCAGCTGCCCCACCAAAATGGGCCAGGCCAGTTGCCACAAACCGGCCAGTTCAGTGCCAAGGCGCAGGCGAGCTGCGGGGTGGTGAAAAAGATGTTGAAGGGGGCGAATCAAGGTGTGGCGGCGGTGTGGCAAGGGGCAATAGTGTCCCATCGTTTGAGGTGGCTCAGGGTAAACCAGCAAAACGCCAAAATAAGGCACACTGAATTGACTTCACCATGGGGCAAGAAATGGATGTTTTACCGGGCCAGGATTTTTTTGAGTTTGCCAAAGTGCTGGTGCATTCGCGTCAGCATGTGGCACCACGCCGCTTGGTGGAACCTGGCCCCAGTGCCGCGCAACTGAGTGACATTTTGGCTGCCGCTGCCGCTGCACCAGACCATGGCCAGCTGCAACCGTGGCGGTTTGTGCAGGTTCCCTTGGACAAGCGCGGTTGCCTGGCCGATGTGTTTGGCCAGGCGTTGCAAGACCGTGACCCAGCGGCCACACCCGAGCAAATTGAAAACGCCCGTGACAAGGCATTTCGTGCCCCCTTTTTGATGTTGGCCATTGCCCGGCTGACCGGCAGCACCCCCGAGCAAGATGACAAGCGCCATCTGGCCGGTGAGTTGGCGGTGGGTGATGCCGAACGGCTGGTGTCATTGGGCTGTGCCATTGAAAACATGCTGTTGGTGGCCAATGCGCTGGGTTTTGGCTCTGGTCTGACCAGCGGCCAGGCCTTGGCTTCAGCGCCCTTGCGCACCTTGTTTGCGTTGCAAGCGCACGAGCTGGCGGTGTGCTGCATCAACTTCGGCACCGTGTCCAAAGCCAAGTCGGCACGTTTGCGCCCGGATGTGGCGGCATTTGTCACCAGTTTGTGAGCAGCATGTCAGGTGAATGAGGGCAAAATCTGACCCATGCACCTAGCCCTTGCCCCTGATTCCTTGGCCGCTGACCGCAGCTGGCTCCCCCCAGACGACAGCCTGCGCCTAGAGCTGCACAACGAGGTGCATGCGCGCCCTAGCGCACGCATTCGGTTACCTGCGCTGATTGTGTATGTGGCCGTGCTCAATGCCGGCGTGAGCCGACAAGCCGAGTGCGCCCATTTGCGCCGCTTGCCGGGTCAAGCAGAGCTGGCGCCAGAGCAGCTGAACAGCAATTTTTTGCGCTTGCGCCTGGATGGGTTCACGGTCAAGTGGGAGCGGCACACCGAGTTCACCCGCTATTCCATCGTGCAACCGCTGCCGCCAGAGGCTGGACTGGGCGCCAGCGAGCCTGATTTGTTGAGCAGCTTGGCGCTGCCTGCACAGTGGTTTGCGCAAATTCCCGGTCGCACGGTGGCGGCAGTGCAGTTGGCCATGGTGAACGCGCCGCTGGATGAGGCCACGGTGCTGATGGCACAGGCCGTCAACTGGCTGGGTGGGCGCACCGTGGTGGCGTCGCTGATGGGCAGCAACCCAAGCCAGGCGGCGCTGCCAGTGACGGAACCCAACAACCGGCATGGCTACGCTCACCCCATGGGGCACTCGTGGGCGCTGACGCAATTTCGAATGCAGGCCGACGGCTTTGAGCGCATGCTGGTGATTGCCCCTGAGGGCACCAGTCAAACCCGTGCCGGGCGCATTGCCGCGCGCCTGCTGGAGCTGGAAACCTACCGCCTGATGGCGTTGCGCGGCTTGCCTGTGGCCAAACTGCTGGCACCCAAGCTGGCCGAAGCCGAAGCGGCGCTGATGCTGATCACCGCGCAGTTAGAAGACAAGTCGGCCTCTGACCAAGAATTGCTCGATACCCTGGTGTCGCTGGCGGCGCGGGTGGAGCGCGCCACGGCTGAAAACAATTACCGTTTTTCTGCCACCCAGGCCTACTACACGCTGGTCGGGCAACGCATTACCGAGCTGCGCGAAAAAGCCATTCCGGGCACGCAAACCATTGGCGAATTCATGCAGCGGCGCTTGTCACCCGCCATGGCCACGGTGGCGGCTACCGCGCAGCGCCTGGCCTCGTTGTCGGAGCGGGTGGCGCGTACCAGCGATTTGCTGCGCACCCGAGTTGACATTGCCACCGAGGTGCAAAACCAGCAGCTGCTGGAGCAGCTCACCCACGGCCAGGCCACGCAGTTGCGGCTGCAGAGCACGGTGGAAGGCTTGTCGATTGCGGCCATTTCCTACTACGTCATCAGCTTGCTGCTGTATGGCGGCAAGGCGCTCAAGGCAGCGGGTCTGCCCATCAACCCCGAAATGGCAGCTGGTGCCTTGGTGCCGGTGGTGCTGTGGGCGGTGTGGCGCACCACCCAGCGCATTCATGCCAAGCTGCATGTCAGCCATTGATGCGTTAAATAATATATAAGAAATTGGCCTCTAGAGCTTATGGATAAAGAGCATACAGCTATCAATAGCATAACAACGATTCAACTAACCGGAGACCCTGATGAAAGCATTTCAAGAGTATTACCCTGAAAATCTGGCGCATTGCTACGGCTGTGGCGCCCAAAACGAGCATGGCCACCGCATCAAAACCTTTTGGGATGGCGACGAGACCGTGACCCATTTCACCCCCGAGCCCTACCACACCGCCGTGCCGGGCTACACCTATGGCGGCTTGCTGGCCAGCCTGATTGACTGCCATGGCACCGGCACGGCCGCTGCCGCCATGTACCGCCAAGAAGGTCGTGCCATGGACACCTTGCCGGCGTTTCGTTTTGTCACCGGTTCTTTGCATGTGGACTACCTCAAGCCCACGCCGATCACTGAAACACTTGAAATCCGTGGCCGGGTCAAAGAAATCAAAGGCCGCAAAGTGGTGGTCGAGGCCACCGTTTACGCCGCTGGTGTGGCCACCGCTCGGGGCGAGATTGTGGCCATTCAAATGCCTGAAAATTTTGGTACCGTGAGCTGATCTGTATCAGTACCTGAGGGTCTGAATCTTGCTAGTGTGGGCAAGCCGTTCACACATTCAGGAGCACTCACCATGGTTCAGCCCATCACCTCTTCCAGTCTGCCCGCGCACGTTCAGGCGGGGCATGACCCGCGCTTTGTCAGCCAGCTCACCCGCAGCACCTTCGCCCTGATTTTGGCGGGTGGGCGCGGTAGCCGGTTGCATGAGTTGACCGACTTTCGCGCCAAACCGGCCGTGCCTTTTGGTGGCAAATTTCGCATCATTGACTTCACCCTGTCCAACTGCGTCAACTCGGGCGTGCGCCGGGTGGGGGTGGCCACCCAATACAAGTCGCAAAGTCTGATTCGGCATTTGCAGCTGGGTTGGAGCTTTCTGGATGGCCGGCTCAACGAGTTCATTGAGATCATGCCGGCGCAGCAGCAGTCCAGCGGCGAGCACTGGTACCAGGGCACAGCCGACGCGGTGTTTCAAAACTTGCGAGAAATCCGCCATGCCCGGCCTGAGTATGTGTTGGTCTTGTCGGGCGACCACATTTACCGCATGGACTACGGCCGCGTGTTGGCCGCCCATGTGGCCAAAAAAGCCGACCTGACCGTGGCCTGCATTGAAGTGCCCTTGGAAGAGGCGCGCAGTTTTGGCGTGATGGCGGTCAATGACGAGTCCAGGGTGGTGGACTTTACCGAGAAACCCGAGCAACCTGCCGCCATGCCTGGCCAAAGCGACAAAGCGCTGGCCAGCATGGGCATTTACGTGTTCAATGCCAGCTTTTTGTACGAACAACTGCAGCGCGACGCGGATGACCCGCAGTCCAGCCACGACTTTGGCAAAGACATCATTCCGCACTGTGTCAAACGCTACCGCACCTATGCCCAAAATTTCTCAGACAGCTGCGTCACTGAGCCTGGCAAACCCGCTTATTGGCGCGATGTGGGCACGCTTGATGCCTTTTGGGCCGCCAACATTGACCTGGTGCAAGTCACCCCCGACCTGAATTTGTATGCTGAAAACTGGCCGATCTGGACTTGGCAGCCGCAAACACCCCCGGCCAAATTTGTGTTTGATGACGATACACGCCGTGGCAAGGCGGTGGATTCCATGGTCTCAGGGGGCTGCATCATCAGCGGCGCCGTGGTGCGCCGGTCGATGTTGTTCAGTGGCGTGCAAGTGCACAGCTACGCCACGGTAGAAGACACTTTGCTGCTGCCCGGTGTGGATGTGGGGCGGTATTGCGTGCTGAAAAAATGCATTGTTGACAAGAATTGCAAACTGCCCGAAGGCACTGTCATTGGTGTGGATGCGGCGCAAGATAAAAAGCATTTCCGCGTCACCCCCTCGGGCATCACCCTGGTGACCAAAGAGATGCTGGAGCAGCTGACAAACCCAACTGCAAAATCAAATGGTGGTTCAGCCGCTCCTGGATTTTCGAGGCAGACAGCGCGGTCTTGATGCGTGGGCTGCCCATTGAGGTGCGGTGTAAGGTGGGCGGGCGCAGCACGTCGCCCCGGCTGTTGAGCACAATGGCCACATCAGGCTGACCCAGCTGGGCGTCGGGTCGCAACACCACGGCCACTTTGTCATCCTCAAGCTGCACATAAGTCCCCGGTGGATAGTTGCCGACCAGTGCCACCAGCGCTTGCCCCACCGGATTGGGCGCCGACGCCGAGTGACCCAGCAGGCTTTGGGCTGATTCGGCCGCGCTGCGGCCTTCGCGGGACTGGCGTGGGCTGATCATGGCAGCGTATCGGTCCACCACTTGCAGGATGTGCGCCAAGCGGTGCGGTGGCGTGAGTTCAGCCAGTGGTGTGGCAGGGTCGATGTCTTGGTGGTGCAGCTCGACCGTGCGCATCCACAAAGAGTTATGAATGCCCAGCTCTTGCAGCAGTGCCGCCCCCAGCGCGGCATGGCTGTGGATGGCGGCCTGCTGTTCGCGGTTGGGCTTGTCCAGCTGCGTGGCCAACTGGTCTTGCATCTCGGTCATGGCCACGTTCATGGTCAGTGCGGCCAGCTCCAGGCTGTTGCATTCGTGGGTGTTCAGGGCAAATTTCGGGCCAATCAAGTGGCACAACACCGCGCAGGCCAGCGCGTGTGAGGCGCTGTAGCCCACCGGCGACTGCACTGCCAATTGAAACAACAAATACAGTGCCAGATTGGCATCGTGCGCCACCAGGTCTTGCATCCAGCGGCCATATTGGTACAGCCGGGCTTCAAACTCTTGGGCGCTGCTGGGGTGCGCCAAGATCACGCCCAGGCTGGCCTCCAGGTCAGACCACTGCCCGAGCAGGTTTTCGTAGTCTTCTTCGGTTCTAAGCAGCAGGCTCATGGGCTGAGGCGGGCTGAACTTAAGTTTTAACTGCGGTAGTTGTCAAAACTCAGTGGCATGTCGGCAATTTCTTTGCGAATCAAGGCCTGGGTGGCTTGCAGCGCATCAAGCTCTTTGCCGGTCACGCGCAGTTTGCCGTCTTGGATGGCGGCTTGCACTTTGAGTTTGCTGTCTTTGATCAGTCGCTGGATTTTTTTGGCCAGCTCGGTCTCAATGCCATCACGGATTTTGATCACTACCTTGACCTTGTCACCGCCCATTTTTTGCACCTCGCCCTTGTCCAAAAAGCGCACATCCACACTTTGTTTGGTGAGCTTGTTGCGCAGCACGTCTTCGATTTGGCTGAGCTGAAAATCGGCATTGCCAATCAGCGTGACCTCTTTGTCTTTGAGTTCAATGGCGGCTGGCGTGCCCTTGAAATCAAAACGGGTGGCAATTTCTTTGCTGGTGTTTTCAACGGCGTGTTTCACGTCCACCAGCTTGGCTTCGCAAACGGTATCAAAAGAAGGCATGGAAAGGTCTCATAAAAATCAATGACAATTCTTGGATGTTAGTCGAGAAAAATGTCCCCCTTCAGTCCCTGAACAGTTTCCACATTGTGGCCAAAGCGCATGCGCTGTGCCGCATTCACAGCCAAGACGACGTGCTGGCGCTGCTACAGCAACCACAGTGGGCGGGGGCAGATAAATTTGTCTTGGGTGGTGGCAGCAACCTGGTGCTGACGGGCGATGTCAAACCGCTGGTGCTCAAGGTGGAGATTGGGGGCCGCAAGCTGGTGGCTGAGACCGCCAAGGCCTTCATTGTGGAAGCCGGTGCGGGCGAAAACTGGCACGACTTTGTGGCCTGGACGCTGGTGCAGGGCTACAGCGGGCTGGAAAACATGGCCATGATTCCCGGCACCGTGGGCGCCGCACCGGTGCAAAACATCGGCGCCTATGGGGTGGAACTGCAAGACCGTTTTGAGTCTTTGGACGCCATCGACCTTGACACTGGTCACGTGTTCACCTTGAACGCAGCGCAATGCGCTTTTGGCTACCGTGATTCTGTTTTTAAACATAGCAGCTCAGGCAGTCTAGACCGGCATCAGAGGCCAATTGGCCTTAAAAACCGTGCTTTGATTTTGCGGGTGCGCTTTTGCCTGCCCAAGCGCTTTGTGCCGATGTTGGGCTATGCCGACCTTGAGAAAAAAATGGCTGAACACGCCTGCCCCCAGCCCAGCGCGCAGCAGGTGTTTGACTGGGTGTGTGAGATTCGGCGTGCCAAACTGCCTAACCCTGCGCTGATCGGTAACGCCGGCAGTTTTTTCAAAAATCCCACGGTCTCCGTTGAGCAATGTGCCGACATCATTGCCCGCGACCCCAAGGTGGTGCATTACGTGCTGGCAGACGGTGCCATCAAGCTGGCGGCTGGCTGGCTGATTGACGCCTGTGGCTGGCGCGGCAAATCGGTCGGGCAGGCGGGTGTGTACGAAAAACAAGCGCTGGTGTTGGTCAACCGTGGCTCGGTCAATGGGGCAGACGCGGCCACTGGCGGTGAAGTCATGACCCTGGCCAAAGCCATTCAAACCAGTGTGTACGAGCGCTTTGGCCTGATGCTGGAGATGGAGCCGGTGGTTCTTTAGCCGTTTTCTCGGTTAAACCCCATGCCCTTGGGGACAACCCAAACAAGCGCATCATTGAGCCATGAAAAAAATCTTTGTTTTAGGTGGTACCGGCTTTGTCGGTGCCCACGTGTGTGAAAAACTGGTGCGCGAGGGCTGGCATGTGACGGTGCCCACGCGCCGCCGAGCCAACGCCAATGCGGTGCAGCACTTGCCAGGGCTGACGGTGCAAGAGCTCAGTGTGCATGACGAGGCTGTGTTGACCCAAGCGATGACCGGTCATGACGCAGTGGTCAACCTGGTGGCCATCTTGCATGGTGACCAAGCCGCTTTTGCGCACACCCATGTCGCCTTGCCGCAAAAAATTGCCCGTGCGTGTTTGGTCAACGGGGTCAAGCAACTGGTGCATGTGAGCGCCTTGGGCGCCAATGCGCAGCAGCCCGACAGCCTGCCGTCGATGTATTTGCGCTCCAAAAGTGAGGGTGAGGCGGTGTTGATACAGGCTGCTGTGGGTGGCAGTGCGGGTGCCGGAGCCGACCATGGGTTTGACTTGAGTCTTCTTCGCCCCAGTGTGATTTTTGGTGCCAACGACAAATTTTTAAACCTGTTTGCCAAATTGCAAAAGGTGTTTCCGCTGATGCCACTGGCTGGCGCCAGTGCCCGGTTTCAGCCGGTCTGGGTGGAAGATGTGGCCAGCGCCGTGGTGGCTTGTCTCCAAGGGGTCAGTACATTGCCTTCGCCACGCACCATCGAGGTGGCGGGCCCAGATGTCTACACCCTCAAAGAGCTGGTGCAACTGTCCGCGCAACTCAGCGGTGTGTGTGGTGGACGCGGCCGCCCGGTGTTGGGTTTGCCGGAATGGGCAGGGCGCTTGCAAGCCAGCATGATGAGCCTGGCGCCCGGCGAGCCACTGATGAGTCTGGACAACCTGGACTCGATGAAGCAAGACAACGTGGCCAGCGGCCAGCTGCCCGGTCTGGCGGCACTGGGCATCACGGCTGCCGCCTTGAAGCCGATTGCGCAAGGGTATCTTGCGCGGTAAGTATTCAATTACCGTTTTGCGAGGCCAAATTCGTACGCTAACTTAGGCAGAAGGCCAGGAAATTTTGCTGCTGTTCAGTTCTAGCCCATAGCTGCCAATAGCGCGGTCTCGGATGTTGACAAAGATATAGGCTGACAACAGCGCGTTAGATCAACCCAGCGACCACACCGGGGGCCGCGGTGCTTGGATTTACTTGACCAGCTCAAACCGGGTCAGCGTCATGCCACCATCGGCAGGGTCGGTGGCAAAGCGGATGTTTTGCCCAGCCTGTAACTGATCCAGCCAAGCTTTGTCCTTGACTTTGTAGGCCATGGTCATTGGCGGCATGCCGTTGGGTAGTGCGCCGTGCGCCAAGGTAACTGTGCCTCTGGCTTTGTTGACTTTTTTGACCACACCTTCACCCAAGTCTATGGCCTGCGCCTTGGGTGCAGCAGCAGCGGTGGCAGAGGTGGTGGCAGCACCATGCGTGCTGTGATCCATCTGTGCAAAAGCAGCGCCAGCATATACAAAATTGATAGCTATCAGCGCAGGTAATACAAGGGCTTTCATGTGTTTTCCTTTAAATAACGTTGACTTGCCCCATCATCCCGGCGTTTTCGTGTTCCAGGATGTGACAATGAAACATGCGCAAGCCCTTGTGACGCTGCACCAGCTTGATGCGCACGGTTTCACCAGAACGGGTGTTCACCATGTCGCGCCAGGCCAGCAAAGGCTCAGGCGTGACCTTGCCATCAACCTCGCGTTCAACCACCTGAAACTGCGTGCCGTGGATGTGAAACGGGTGATCCATGTCAGAGTCGTTGGCAATTTCCCACAACTCCACTTCGTTGATGCGGCTGGTGAAATCAACCCGCTGCATGTCAAAGTTTTTGCCGTTGACCAAAAACTTCATGCTGTGTACGCCACCAGCCATTGACATCTCTTCTGAAAAAACCACGCGCTTTTTGGCCTTGACCGCGCCCAGCGGCTGAATACGGCGCAACGTGCCAGGCAGCTTGGGCAAGGCGGCCAGACGCTCAGGCTTGACGGCTGAAAAATCCACATCCAAAAGGGTGATGGGACGCTCGGGTGGCACCTCGCCCATCTTGCCGCGCTCCACCGGCGCGGTCACCAGGCCCACCTTACCACCGCCCTTTGGCGCATCCACAATCACCTCCATGCGCTCAGCTGCGGTCATCAGCAGCTCGGTCAGGCCAGTCACGGGTTTCGCCAGCAAGCCACCATCCGTGCCGACCAGCGTGAACGTGGCACCCGGCAATGTCAGGCGCAGATAACGGGCGCTGTTGGCGTTCCAGATGCGCCAGCGTTCGCGGCCACCGGCATCAAACGTCAGCAGCGGTTGGCGCTGCGCATTCACCAGCGCAAACTGGCCTTCGCGCCCGTTCATTTCGTCGTTCATGTCGTTGGCGGCAATGTGGCCATCCGCGCCCAGCTTGAGGTCTGAAAAAACCAAATGCCGTTCCGGGATACTTTTAAGCGGGTCGTTCTTGGCCCGCACAATGAACAGGCCCGCCAGCCCGCGGTAAACCTGCTCGGCAGTGAAGCCATGTGGGTGCGGGTGATACCAGTAAGTGCCCGCGCAGTTCAGGGGCAATTTGAAGCGGTAGACGCGCCGTCCACCCGCTGGCACGACATCCTGCGGGTTGCCGTCTTGTTCGGGTGGCACCGGCAGGCCATGCCAGTGGATGGTGCTCGGCTGCGGCAAGGCGTTGATGAATTCAATCTCGACCGTGTCGCCTTCCATCACCTCGATCAGCGTGCCGGGCAGGCTGTTGTTGTAGGCCCAGAACTCGGTGGGTGAGCCGTTTTGCAGCACCGCCAGTGACACCGGCGCGGCACGCAAGGTGGCACGAAACACTCTTGGCTGGTTGCTGGTGTTCACCAGTTTTCTCAAAGCAGCCAAGGGTGCGCCAGCGGCAATGGCCTCGACCGGGGCCAGCGCGGCTGCGGCTGCTGTGGCTGCGCCGCCGCTGTGCATGCCAGCCATACCGGGCATGGCATTCATGTCATGCGGCATGTCACCCTGTGCCCAGGCGTTGCCCAGCCAGGGCGAGGTGGACAGTGCGAAGCTGCTGGTTTGGATAAATTGACGGCGTTGCATGCATCATCCTTTTTGAAAAATTTACAGTGTTTTAGGCCTCTAGACCATATATAGTAAGCACAATCAGCTATGTATTAAATAGCATTAAAACGCTATCCAATGCATAAATAACTTACTGTCGTGAGTATCCAATGTCCCGCCCCACAGCCAGCTGTCGGGAAAGTGACAAGTTTGTTATCTTGTGCCGTCAGTCAGCAGCGTGGCGAGCCATGCAGGCAGAATAGCCAGGCGAATTCCACACCAATACCCATGAAAATCCTGATCGTCGAGGACGAACCCAAAACCGGTGACTACCTGAAACAGGGCCTGAGCGAGGCCGGTTTTACCGTGGACCTGGCACGCCATGGCGTGGACGGCTTGCACTTGGCCTTGACTGAAGCCTATGACCTGGCGATTCTGGATGTGATGCTGCCGGGGCTGGATGGCTGGGGCGTGCTGGCCGGCATCCGCCGTGCGGGCAAAGACCTGCCGGTGATGTTTTTGACCGCCCGTGACGCGGTCGACGACCGGGTCAAGGGGCTGGAGCTGGGCGCTGACGATTACTTGGTCAAACCGTTTGCTTTTTCCGAACTGCTGGCGCGGGTGCGAACGCTGCTGCGTCGTGGCGGTAAACCGTCCACCGAACCGTTTTTGCATGCCGCTGATCTGGAGCTGGACTTGCTGCGCCGACGCGTCAGCCGCGCCGGCCAGCGCATTGACCTCACCGCCAAGGAATTTGCCCTGCTGGAGCTGCTGCTGCGCCGCCAAGGCGAGGTGCTGCCACGCTCGCTGATTGCCTCGCAAGTGTGGGACATGAACTTTGACAGTGACACCAATGTGATCGAAGTTGCCATGCGCCGCCTGCGCGCCAAGGTGGACGATGCGTTTGAGCCCAAACTGATTCGCACCGTGCGTGGCATGGGCTACGTGCTGGAGCAGCCGCTGTGAGTGCACTGCATGCACCACGGCTTAAAGCACTGACCCTGGCGCAACGCCTGACCCTGCTGTTTGTGGCCATTGCCAGCGCCGTGTTGTTGGGGCTGGGAGCCGTGGTGGCGCAGTCGGTGCAGCAGCACTTTGAAGACCTGGACATGGACGTGCTCTCCGGCAAGATGGAGCTGATCACCCAGGCTTTGCAACATGTCGCCACGCCACAAGACCTGACCGGGATGGCGCACCAACTGGCGCGCTCGCTGGTGGGGCACCATGGGCTGGAGGTGCTGCTGCTTGATGCTGACCAAAGCGTGTTGTTCGCCACGGCGCACGCCAGTTTTGACCCGCAACAAGTGGTGGCTCAAGCCCGCCAGGCGCTGCCGGGGGCGGTGCTGTGGCCGCTGGAGTCGCACACCTACCGGGTATTGGCTGCACGCCTGCCCACTGCGGTGAAAGACGCGCAGGGACAACGCGCCGAAGTGTTTGTGGCCGCGGGCATTGACATTGGCCACCACCAGGCGTTCATGCAGGCGTTTTTACACACCCTGTGGTGGTTTGTGGCTGGTGCGGCGGTGCTGACTGCGGTGCTGAGTGGCTGGGCGGTGCGCCACGGGCTGGCGCCCCTGCTGGAGATGCGCACCCAGGCGCAGGGCATCACAGCGCAGCAGTTGGGTCACCGCCTGCACCTGCAGCACCTGCCCGTGGAGATGGCCGAGTTGGCCCAGTCATTGAACAACATGCTGGCTCGGCTGGAAGATGCCTTCACGCGGCTGTCAGCGTTTTCATCTGACATTGCTCACGAGTTGCGTACGCCGGTGAGTAACCTGATGACGCAAACCCAGGTGGCCCTGTCACGCGCGCGCAGCGCCGACGACTACCGCAACGTGCTGGAGTCCAACCTGGAGGAGTTTGAGCGCATGGCACGCATGATGGCCGACATGTTGCTGCTGGCCAAGGCCGACCACGGGCTGGTGTTGCCGCGGCTTGAAACGCTTGACATGGCGCAAGAGGTGCGAACCGTGCTGGATTACTTTGAGATGCTGGCCGAAGAAAAAAACCTGTCTTTGCAGTTGAGCGGTGAGGCTCGCCTGAGGGCAGATCGGCTGATGCTGCGCCGCGCCCTGAGCAATTTGGTATCGAACGCGGTGCGCCATGCCCAGGCGGGCAGTGTGATCCGGGTTGAACTCCAAAACCTGGCTGATCAGATTGAAATCAGCGTCACCAACCAGGGCGAAACCATTGCCCCGGAACATCTTGAGCGGGTGTTTGACCGCTTTTTTCGGGTCGACCCAGCACGCCAGCGCGCAGGCCAAGAGTTGTATCCTGCGGCAAGGGCTGAGGGCACGGGCTTGGGGCTGGCCATCACCCAGTCTATCGTGCAGGCGCATGGCGGGCGCATCAGTGCCCAGTCAGACCACGGTATGACCACGTTCAGCATGGTGTTCCCGCAGCATTTTTGAAGCGGCTTGGCCCAGGGCAGGGCGCTGACGTGGCGCCGTTCTCAGGGCTTGATCACGTCCGCACCGGCTGGCGGCTTGAAGGTGAAGGCGCTGCTGGGCAAAACCGGGTTGGTCTGAAACTGCTTGAAGGTCAAGACTGAGCGCTGGCCAAAATTGTCCAAAATTTCCAGCACCTGCAGCGTGCTGCCTGGCGCATCGGCAGCGGCTATGAAGCCGATTCGCACGGTTTGCAACTGGCCATCTTTGGCCTTGGGTGTGGCGGTGACCCATTGCAAGCCATCTTTGTCGGGCGCATCGGTCAGCACAAAATCAGCCTTGAGGGCTTGCACATCGGCGGCTGAAGCAATCAGCGCGGCCGGGGTGCTGCCCAACACGCTGGCTTGCTGACGCGCCGTGACCTGATTCAAGTCCACGTCATACAGCCACAGGGTTTGGCCGTCAGCCACGATGGTTTGCTCAAAAGGTTTTGTGTACGTGAAGCGGAAGTGGTTGGGGCGGGCAAATTCAAACTGTCCGGTCGAGGTTTTGACTTTGGGCGCCATGCCGTCTTTGGCGGGCGCTGTGACCACCTGGCTGAAGTCGGCTTTGCCGGTTTTTACCGTTTTGACAAATTCTTCTAAGCTTTTTAGGCCTGTAGCGCTTGATATACAAGCGTAAGTAGCTATAAATAAAAGAGCAATTCGTTTCATGAATATCCTTGACTTATTCGTTGCGTGCGGGCACCAAAATATCGCGCTGACCGCTGGTGCTCATGCTGCTGACCAAGCCAGCGTTTTCCATGTCTTCCACCAGCCGCGCTGCCCGGTTGTAACCGATTTTGAGGTGGCGCTGCACCAGCGAAATACTGGCCTTGCGGTTTTTAAGGACAACTTCCACCGCCTGGTCGTAGAGCGGGTCTTTTTCACCGCTGCCGGCGCCACCGCCCTCGCCCGCCGCGCCGTCTTCACCGTCAACCGTGCCACCTTCCAGAATGCCGTCAATGTAGTTGGGCTCGCCCTGGCTTTTCAGGTAGGTGACCACGCGGTGCACTTCGTCATCACTGACAAACGCGCCGTGTACCCGGATCGGCAGACCGGTGCCGCTGGGCATGTAGAGCATGTCACCCATGCCAAGCAAGGCCTCGGCCCCCATCTGGTCGAGGATGGTGCGGCTGTCAATCTTGCTTGACACCTGGAACGCAATGCGGGTCGGAATATTGGCCTTGATCAGGCCGGTGATCACGTCCACGCTGGGGCGCTGGGTGGCCAGAATCAGGTGAATACCGGCGGCACGGGCTTTTTGCGCCAGCCGGGCGATCAGCTCTTCAATCTTCTTGCCGACCACCATCATCAGGTCGGCCAGCTCGTCGATCACCACCACGATGTGCGGCAGGCGCTCGATCGGCTCGGGGCTCTCAGGGGTCAGGCTGAAGGGGTTGTAGATGAATTCACCACGCGCCTTGGCTTCGTCCCACTTGGTGTTGAAACCGGCCAGGTTGCGCACCCCCATTTTGCTCATGAGTTTGTAGCGGCGCTCCATCTCGGCCACGCACCAGGTCAGGCCGTTGGCAGCTTGTTTCATGTCGGTCACCACCGGGCACAGCAGGTGCGGAATGCCCTCATACACCGACATTTCCAGCATCTTGGGGTCAATCATGAGCAGGCGCACGTCATGTGCTTCGGCCTTGTAGAGCAGGCTCAGAATCATGGCGTTGATACCCACCGATTTACCCGAGCCGGTGGTACCGGCCACCAGCACGTGCGGCATTTTGGCCAGGTCGGCCACCACCGCTTTGCCAATAATGTCTTTGCCCAAGCCCATGGTCAGCAGGGATTTGCCCTCGTGGTAGGTTTGCGAGCCCAGGATTTCAGACAGCTTGATGGTTTGCCGCTTGGCGTTGGGCAGCTCCAGCGCCATGGTGGTTTTGCCCGGAATGGTCTCCACCACGCGGATCGACACCAGGCTCAAACTGCGCGCCAGGTCTTTGGCCAAGCCCACAATCTGCGAGCCTTTGACACCCGTGGCGGGCTCAATTTCATAGCGTGTGATGACCGGGCCGGGCTGTGCCAGCACCACGGTCACATCCACGCCAAAGTCTTTGAGCTTTTTCTCGATCATGCGGCTGGTCATCTCCAGCGTCTCGGGGGCCACGGTTTCTTGGCGGCTTAACGCGGCATCGAGCAAATCCACCTGCGGCAGTTTGGTGTCAGAGGGGTCTACAAACAACGCTTGCTGGCGCTCTTTGGCCACCCGCGTGCTGGGGGGCACTTCAGCCACCACGGGCTCAATGCGAATGGGCACTGGGCGGTGCTCGGCTTGCTCTTGGCGCTCTTCCACCAGCACTTCGGCACGCTCCTTGGCGGCTTGCTTGCCCAAGGCTTTGTCTTGCGCCAGCTCTTTTTGTTCGCGCCGGGTTTCAATGTGCCCCAACATCCAGGCACCCAGGCGCTCGGCGAGCGTGACCCATGAAAACCGAAACACCATGGCCGCACCCAAGCCACCCAGCACAATGGCCAGCAGGCCTGAGCCAGTGAACCCCAAGTAGTGCATCGCCAAGGGGCCCACCAGATAGCCCAAAATGCCACCGCTGTGGCCCGGCAGGCGCGCCTCATAACTGTAAAAACGCGACCACTCCAGCGCGGCACTGGCCACCAGCAAAAGCACCAAACCCAGCCAGAACGTCAGGCGCTGCAGGCGCTCAGAGCGCTGGGTGCTGGGCACCACAGCCAGTTCACCCGCGGCCAGCAGGTCGTGCTCGCGCAACCAGCGCGCCAACGCCGAGAGCCACGCGCGCACGGCCGCTGCCACGCACCACCAGACCGAAAAGCCGAGTAAAAAATAACTGCCATCGGCCACCCAGGCACCCAGCCAGCCCAACCGGTTGCGCAGTGGCTCACCCGTGCCAGAGCTGGACCAGGCGGCATCTTGCAGCGCATACGTGCCCAGTGCCACCAGCCAAAGCACCCAGGCCAAGAGACCTACAGCCAAGGTCAGCTCGCTGGCAAAACGTGCCAAGACTGAGCGTTGAACAGGTGCGGGTTTGGTGCGTGTAGGGTGCAGGGTGTGAAGTGAGTAGGACATGCAAGATGTGGCTGTTTCAGCGGGTGGTGGCGCGTCGCTCGGTCAAAGACACCGAGCCATCTTCGTTGGTTTTGATAAAGCCTTGTTCCTCAAAGTCGCGCATCACGCGGCTGACCATTTCACGTGATGCGCCCACCCGCTTGGCAATGTCTTGGCGGGTGATTTTTTCGCGAATAAGCAAGTGGTTTTCTCCAGCCACATGCGCGGCTTCAATCAAGGCTTGTGCCACTCGGCCATACACATCCATCAAGGCCAGTGAACTGATTTTTTCATCGGCTTTGCGCAGGCGATGCGCCAAGCCTTTGATGACCGAGTTGGCCATGGCATGGTTTTCTTGCAAACAGTGGTGAAATTGCGCCCGCCCCAACACCAACACGTCGCATACGCTCTCAGCTTGCACGTTGGCAGAATGGGTTTTGCCGTCTATCAAACTGATTTCACCCACGTAGTCGCCTGGACCAATCACATCCAAAATCACTTCACGGGCGCGTCGGTCGGTCATCACCACACGGGCTTTGCCAGACAAAATGATAAAAAGGGCGTTGCTTTTTTTGCCTTGCTCCACAATCAGTTCGCCGCGTTTGAGGCGTTGCTTGGTCACGCTATCAGCCAGTTGCGCCATCTGATGCTCGGTCAACTCTGAGAAAATACTGACTCTGCGCAGCAAATCTACATTGGTAAGTACAGCCATCAGATAATCCTTCTTGCAACATTTGTTCAAACATAGCCCATCTTGGGACAGACCGGGTTTTAGAAACCTAACTGTACACGGTCACTCCAGGGCACTTTAAGTTTGCTTTCAGAAAGAATCCTCATGACAACCACCCGACACGCTCAAGTTCTTATTCTGGGCTCCGGCCCTGCAGGCTACACCGCCGCCATCTATGCCGCGCGTGCCAACTTGCAGCCCCTTCTGATCACCGGCATTGCGCAAGGCGGCCAGCTCATGACCACCACCGAGGTCGACAACTGGCCGGCCGATGTGGATGGTGTGCAAGGCCCTGACCTGATGCAGCGCTTTTTGGCGCATGCGGAGCGCTTTAAAACCGAGATTGTGTTCGACCACATCAACCAGGTTGACTTTTCTAAGCGCCCGTTCACCCTCAAGGGTGACAGCGGCAGCTACACCTGCAACGCGTTGATCTTGGCCACCGGTGCCTCTGCCAAGTATTTGGGCTTGCCGTCTGAAGAAGCTTTCATGGGGCGCGGGGTGTCGGGTTGTGCCACTTGCGACGGCTTTTTCTACCGAGGTGAAGACGTCTGTGTGGTGGGCGGCGGCAACACAGCCGTTGAAGAAGCGCTGTATTTGTCCAACATTGCCAAAAAGGTGGTGTTGATTCACCGCCGCGACAAATTTCGGGCTGAACCCATCATGATTGACAAATTGATGGCCAAAGTGGCAGCTGGCAGCATTGTGCTTAAAACCTTTAGCACGCTCGACGAGGTGCTGGGTGATGCCAGTGGCGTGACCGGTGTGCGCTTGAGGGATGTGAACACCGGTGCAACCGAAGACATCACCCTCAAAGGCTGTTTCATCGCCATTGGCCACGCACCCAATACCGATATTTTCCAAGGCCAATTGGCCATGAGTGGGGGTTACATCGTGACCCAAGGTGGCAACCAGGGTTTTGCTACCCAAACCAGCGTGCCCGGTATTTTTGCCGCAGGAGACGTGCAAGACCATGTGTACCGCCAGGCCATTACCAGCGCTGGTACCGGCTGCATGGCCGCGTTAGACGCACAGCGGTTTCTGGAACAAGCCTAGGCTATAATTTTGGGCTTTGCTGTAATCTGTGAAGGTTAAGTTGGCAAAATCAGGGTTACCGCCACCCTTTTCTTGGCGAGGTGAGGTGTCTGATGTCAATCAGCACCGTTTTAGTATCGGAGTGTCCACATGGCACGCGTCTGCGAAGTAACGGGCAAAAAGCCCATGGTGGGAAACACAGTTTCTCACGCCAACAACAAAAACAAGCGTCGGTTTCTGCCCAACCTGCAATACCGCCGTTTCTGGGTTGAATCAGAAAACCGCTGGGTGCGTTTGCGCATCTCCAATGCCGGTCTGCGTTTGATCGACAAAAATGGTATTGATGCTGTGCTCGCAGACTTGCGCGCTCGTGGTCAAGCCTAATTCATCCACCAGACTAGAAAGAACACCATGGCAACCAAAGGCGGACGCGAAAAAATCAAGCTGGAATCGACAGCTGGCACTGGCCACTTCTACACCACCAGCAAAAACAAAAAAACCACTCCCGAGAAAATGTTGATCAAAAAGTTTGATCCAAAAGCTCGCAAGCACGTGGATTACAAAGAAATGAAACTGAAGTAATTCAGTGTTCTCTTGCAAAAAAGCCCGCTTGATGCGGGCTTTTTGTTATCTTTTGTAGAGCAGCCTATGCTTACTGGATAAGCGCTAGAGGCCTAAAACATCATTCAAATCAGGCACGCACAGCACGCAACTGCATGGAGAATTCTTGCAGCGCCGCAATGCCGCTGGCCTCGGCACGCACGCACCAAGCTTGTAAATCAGCAGCCAACTGCTCGCGGGTGTGTGAACGGTTCAGCCACAGCTGGCGCAGTTCTTCACGCATCAGTACCATCTTGTCAAGTACAGGCGAGGCTGCTCGAACTGTGGCCAATTTGGTGGCCAAAACGGCAGGCACTTTTTCAACATCACGATGCAACCAACTGCGCCCGGCCTTGATGGCCGCTGCATCTGCACAACGCATTTTCAAAGCCACCACTTCCTCATTGAACGCGACACGCATGCCGCGCGCATAACTGGCCATCAACTCATAACGGTTTTGTATCAAGGCCTCCAGCGTTTGCTCGTCTGCCGTTGGGCGAACAGCACCAAAAGCCAGACGCGGCGGTGTTTTTTTGACCTGTGCCAAGCCCAAGCGCTGCAGCAAGCTGATGTATACCCAGCCGATGTCAAACTCATAGGGTTTGACAGACAACTTGGCAGAGGTGGGATAGGTGTGGTGGTTGTTGTGCAGTTCTTCACCCGCAATCAACACGCCCCAAGGTGAGATGTTGGTGCTGGCATCAGCCGACTCAAAATTGCGATACCCCCAGTAGTGCGCACCACCGTTGATGATGCCTGCCGCCATCACCGGCGTCCAGGCCATTTGCACCGCCCACACGGTCAAGCCCACCACGCCAAACAGCGCCAGGTCGAGCAGTAGCATCAGCACAATGCCAGCAAATGAATACCGGCTGTACACCTGCTGTTCGAGCCAGTCGTTGGGGGTGCCATGGCCATAACGTGTCAAGGTTTCGGGGTTTTTCGCCTCTTTTCGATACAGCTCATAGCCCTGCAATAGCACTGTTTTGATGCCATAGACCAGCGGGCTGTGTGGGTCTTCCGGTTGCTCGCATTTGGCATGGTGCTTGCGGTGAATGGACGCCCATTCTTTGGTCACCTGCCCAGTCGTCAACCACAACCAAAAGCGAAAAAAATGCGCTGCGGCGGGATGCAGGTCAAGCGCCCGATGCGCTTGATGGCGGTGCAAAAATATGGTCACACTCAGCATGGTGATGTGCGTCACGCCCAGCGTGAACAGCACCAGTTGCCAGAGCGTCAATTGCCAAAACCCATGCGCAGCCCAATCCAACCATGTGTTCATACGTCAATGTCTCTCTCAAATAAGTTTTATTTCTTTTGCCAAACCGCTGCAAAAAATCCATCGGTCTGATGCCGATGTGGCCACAGTCGCAAAAACCGCTGACCATTATCACCGCCACTGCACAACGTGTGGGCTTGAGCAACTTTTAACCCTGACAACACTTCGCCAGCATCAAGGGGACTGAATTCTGGGTTGGCCGCAGAAAAGGCTTGGGCAATGGCTTCATTTTCTTGCGGCAAGATACTGCAGGTGGCATAAACCAAGCGCCCGCCCGACTTCACCAAACGAGCTGCACTTTGCAAAATAGCCGTTTGCTTGACGGCCATTTCTTCCACCGCTGCTTGCGTTTGCCGCCATTTCAAGTCTGGGTTTCGGCGCAATGTGCCTAAACCGGTACAGGGTGCATCGACCAGCACGCGGTCAATTTTGCCGCTCAGGCGTTTCACCCGTTCATCTCGCTCGTGTGCAATGGCTGCTGGATGCACATTAGACAAACCGCTGCGTGCCAAGCGCGACTTGAAAGCATCAAGTCGTCCGGCTGAAGTGTCAAACGCGTACAAGCGCCCAGTGCTGCGCATGGCCGCACCGATGGCCAGTGTTTTGCCGCCGGCGCCAGCACAAAAATCCACCACCATTTCGCCACGTTTGGCATCGAGCAACATGGCCAAGAGTTGGGAGCCTTCGTCTTGCACTTCAAAATCGCCACGTTTGAAACTCTCATGCTTGTTCAGCGCTGGTTTTCCGGCAATGCGCAAACCCCAAGGCGAGAAAGGGGTGGGCGCCGCTTTGATACCCAGTCGAGCAAGCTCATTTTGAACGTCGGACAGTTTGGCTTTGAAGGTGTTGACACGCAAGTCCAACCCTGCGCCCTGATTGAAGCTTTCCACCAGCGGCCAAAACTCTGCGCCAAGTTGCGCTTTGAGCGGATCTACCAGCCACTCAGGCAGGTTGTGGCGGTGCCGATCCATCAGGTCTTCACTTTTGATGCTTTGGCATTGGTCAAGCCATTTGATTTCTTGATCTGTCAATGCACTGCGTAAGAAGTCGCCCGGACCATAAAACCCCAAAATGGCCAACCGCCGCTCTTTCGGGCCACTGCCTGAGGGCGCAAAGTGATCAAACAACAGTTTTTTGCGCAACACGGTGTAAACCGTTTCCGCCATGGTGGCACGTTCACGTGGGCCAAAGCCCCGGTGATCTCTGAAAAAATGCGACACGATGGCATCGGCAGGGTGGTCAAATTTGAGCGTGAGTCTGACCAGTTCAGCGCAGGCGTCGAGAAGGGCTTTTGGATGCATATTTTTTGGATTTTCCCATGTGTGCTCGTGCACGGGTGGGGCTGACCTCTTGAAATGAAATGCCCCAGAAAAAAAGCCACCCGAAGGTGGCTTTTTGGAATCAGTCAAAAACTGATTATTTAGAGGCAGCAGCAGCAGGTGCGGCGGCTTCAGAAGCGGCAGCAGCAGGTGCAGCAGCTTCAGATGCAGCAGCCACAGGTGCAGCTGCAGGCGCTTCAGAGGCAGCAGGTGCGGGTGCAGCGACTGGGGCTGGTGCGGGGGCAGGAGCAGCTTCTTCTTTTTTGCCACAAGCAGACAAGGCAGCAGCAGCGATAACAGCGATCAGAACGAGAGATTTGTTCATTTGAAAATACCCAGTGTAAAAATTGACAATTTCCGGAAATTGCTTTTGTGTTGCCACAAAGATCAAGTAAACAACTTTACGTTGATTTACTTAACAGCCGATTATAGTGTAAACCCTCATATTTGTTGATTAACGACGGTGCACTGAGTGTCTGACGCACCTTTTTGGGTGACTTGGGCTTACTCTTGTCTGACATTTGCCACACTCTTTTCAACGTCAACACCTCATGGGATGGCGCAAGCATGGCGATCGCTCTGCGACAATTCGTTCATGAATATTGCAAATGATGGCGTTGTGGCGTTGACTTGGTCGCTCAAAGATACTTTGGGTGAGGTTTTGGATGTACTCGATGAGCCTGTTGAGTTTTTGGTCGGTGGCGATGATCTGTTTGAGGTCATTGAAACTGCTTTGATCGGGAAAACCGTGGGTGACACGGTCAATGTGCGCATTGAACCTGAGCAAGGATTCGGCGAATTCAATGACCAGCTCATCTTTCTTGAATCAAGAGACGTTTTTCCCTCCGCACTAGAAGAGGGCATGACGATTGAAGGGGTGGCCTTGCCTGCGGGCTGCAGCCCACACATGCCGCAGGATGTGCTCTACACGGTGACTGACATTTACCCAGAGCATGTGGTGCTGGACGGCAACCACCCACTGGCAGGCATTGCACTCAACTTAACCCTGCAAATTCGCGCAGTTCGTGCTGCTACTGAAGCTGAACTGGCTTGCCGCAGCGCAGGCACAGGGTTTTTTAAGGTTTCGCCGCTTCAAATCGCGCCTGGCAGTCAGTTGCTTCAATAGGCAGTTGATTGAACCTGTTTGAGTCAAAACTCAGGCTTTGCCGGTAGAACCGTAGCCACCTTCGCCACGCGCACTGGCCACAAAGTCTGTCACCACATTGAACTGTGCCTGAACGACTGGCACGATCACCAGTTGGGCAATGCGCTCCATGGGTTCAATGGTGAACGGCACGTCACTGCGGTTCCAGGCACTGACCATCAGCTGACCCTGGTAATCGCTGTCAATGAGCCCCACCAAATTCCCCAGCACGATGCCATGTTTGTGACCCAAACCTGAACGCGGCAAGATCATGGCTGCAAAATTGGGGTCTTGCAAATAGATGGCAATGCCAGTGGGGACCAACTGCCAAGCATTCGCCTGCAGCGTCAACGGTGCATCCAGACAAGCACGCAAATCCAGACCCGCACTGCCAGGCGTGGCGTAGTGAGGCAACTGGTTGGCCATGCGGTTGTCAATGACCTTCACATCGATTTTCATCATTTTTGTGCTCCAGCGCTTATTCTTATTGCGATATCAGCTATTAATTTTCTAGCAAGAGAAAGCTTGGTATCACGTGAAAGTTCGCGTGCGCCAGTTTCATCCACCAGTAAAAGGGCGTTGTCATCTTGTCCAAATGTGTCAGGCCCAATGTTGCCTATCAACAGCGGCACGCCTTTGCGCAGCCTTTTGGCTTGCGCATTGACCAATAAATCATGGCTTTCTGCCGCAAAACCCACGCAATACAGCTCTTGAGACAAGCCGCGGGGTGACTGCGCCAGGCGGGCCAGAATGTCTGGGTTTTCCACAAAGGCCAGCGCAGGCGGCTGACCCGCGCCATCTTTTTTGATTTTTCGATCTGACGCGTTCACAGGGCGCCAATCTGCAACCGCTGCAGTTGCTATAAATACATTAGCTATTGACGCTTTATTTTCAACCGCATCAAGCATATTTAATGCAGATTTCACATCCACCCGATGAACTCCCCGCGGCGTTGGCAAGCTTACCGGCCCTGCCACCAATGTGACGGTGGCTCCGGCTTCGGTGGCGGCTCTGGCAATGGCAAATCCCATCTTGCCACTGGATAAATTGGTGATGCCACGTACCGGGTCAATGGCTTCAAAGGTTGGGCCGGCGGTCACCAATACATGCTGCCCTTTCAATACCTTGGGCACAAACATGGCAATCACTTCGTCCAAAGTTTCAGCAGGCTCAAGCATGCGGCCATCACCAGATTCGCCACAGGCCTGTTCACCACACCCAACTCCCAGCACTTGCGCGCCATCCAGTGCCACTTGTTTCAGATTTCTTTGTGTGGCTGGGTGTTGCCACATTTCTTTGTTCATGGCGGGTGCAAGCATCAAGGGCACGCGGTCGATTGGCCGCGCCAAACACATCAAACTGAGTAAATCATCCGCCATCCCATGTGCCAATTTGGCGATCAGGTCGGCACTTGCTGGCGCAATCACACACAGATCGGCTTGACGGGTAAGTTGAATATGTGCCATGTTGTTGGGCACGCGCGCATCCCATTGCGAGCCATACACGGCATGCTGGCTCAGCGCCTGCATGGTGACCGGTGTGATGAACTGCTCTGCGGCTGCGCTCATCACCACCTGAACACTGGCACCTGCCTTGACGAATAAGCGGCAAAGCTCCGCAGATTTGTAGCAAGCAACCCCGCCACTGAGACCCAAAACGATGTGTTTTCCGGCTAAATCTTTCATGCAACGCAATGTAACAGAGAGCTATCTGCAGCCGAAAGCGCAACCTTATAATCGCTTTTTACCAGCTCCCCGAGTTTAAAGCTCTCTCTGACATGACCAAATTTGTCTTCGTCACCGGCGGTGTGGTGTCTTCCCTGGGCAAGGGAATCGCCTCTGCCTCACTTGCTGCGATTCTTGAATCGCGCGGCCTGAAAGTCACGTTAATCAAGCTTGATCCTTACTTGAACGTTGACCCGGGCACCATGTCACCCTTTCAACACGGCGAAGTGTTTGTGACGGATGATGGCGCGGAAACAGACCTCGATTTAGGCCACTACGAGCGCTTTATTGAAACGCGCATGAAGAAGGCCAACAACTTCACTACCGGCCAAATTTACAAAAGTGTGCTGGAAAAAGAGCGTCGCGGCGACTATTTGGGCAAGACCGTGCAGGTGATACCCCATGTCACCAACGAGATTCAAGACTTTATCAAGCGTGGCGCCGGGTTCGGCACGGCTGACGCAGTGGATGTGGCGATTGTTGAAATTGGCGGTACCGTGGGTGACATCGAATCGCTGCCGTTCCTTGAGGCCGTTCGCCAACTCAGCTTGCAACTCGGGCCCAACAACAGCGCTTTTGTGCACCTGAGTTATGTGCCCTGGATCGCTGCGGCGGGTGAACTCAAAACCAAGCCGACACAACACACCGCCAAACAACTTCGCGAAATCGGCATTCAGGCTGATGCGCTGTTGTGTCGTGCAGACCGCCCCATTCCTGATGAAGAGCGACAAAAAATTTCGCTCTTTTCTAACGTGCCTGCCTGGGGCGTGATTTCGATGTGGGATGTAGACACCATCTACAAAGTGCCGCGCATGCTTCACGAGCAAGGTCTGGATGGCCTGATTTGTGACAAGCTGCGCCTGAATACACCTCCCGCTAACCTGAAACGCTGGGACGACCTGGTGTATGAAACAGCCCATCCGCAGGGCGATGTCAACATCGTCATGGTAGGTAAGTACGTAGAGTTGAGTGACAGCTACAAATCGCTGAATGAAGCTTTGCGCCACGCTGGCATGAAGAACCATGTGCGCGTCAAGATCAACTACATCGATTCGGAAACCATCACCCCGGACAACGTGGCTCAACTGGCCAAATTTGATGCGGTGCTGGTGCCTGGCGGGTTTGGCATTCGCGGTGTAGAAGGCAAGATTTGCGCAGCGCAATTTGCGCGCGAAAATAAAGTGCCCTACTTGGGCATTTGCCTGGGCATGCAAGTGGCCACAATTGAATTTGCCCGCCATGTGGCTGGGCTTAAAAATGCCAACAGCACCGAGTTTGATTTGGGCACGCCCAACCCTGTCATCGCTTTGATTACCGAGTGGAAAGATCAAGACGGCACCATCAAAACCCGCAATGAAGCGTCTGACCTGGGTGGCACCATGCGCTTGGGCGCACAAAGTTCAGATGTCACCCCAGGCACGTTGGCACACAAAATTTATGGCGATGTGGTCACCGAGCGCCATCGTCATAGGTATGAGGCAAATGTGAATTTTCTGGACACGCTGCGCAATGCGGGCTTGATCATTTCTGCCTTGACGCAACGCGAGCATTTGACTGAAATTGTTGAATTGCCCCAAGAGGTTCACCCTTGGTTTGTCGGCGTTCAATTCCACCCTGAATTCAAATCAACCCCTTGGGCGGGGCACCCCTTGTTCAATGCGTTCGTTCGTGCTGCGCTAGACCATCAAAAGTCTGCAACACCACTGAAGGCGGTGGCCTGATGAAGCTTTGCGGGTTTGAAATTGGGCTACAGCACCCGTTTTTTTTGATTGCTGGACCGTGCGTGATTGAGTCCGAGCAATTGCAGATGGACACCGCAGGAACATTGAAAGAGATCACCCAGAGTTTGGGAATCCCATTCATTTTTAAAAGCAGTTTCGACAAAGCCAATCGCTCCAGCGGCAGCACCTTTCGTGGCCCAGGCATTGAAAAAGGCTTGGAGATTTTGAGCAAAGTCAAACGCGAGTTGGGTTTGCCGATCTTGACGGACATCCACTCTGAAGACCAAATTGCACAAGTCGCAGCGGTGGTGGATGTGCTGCAAACGCCAGCCTTTTTATGCCGACAAACCGATTTCATTCGTGCAGTGGCTCAGTCTGGTAAGCCTGTCAATATCAAGAAAGGGCAGTTTTTGGCGCCTGGCGACATGAAAAACGTGATTGACAAAGCCCGTGCTGCCGCCCGTGAAAAAGGCCTGAATGTGGACAACTTCATGGCCTGCGAACGCGGTGCCAGCTTTGGCTACAACAACTTGGTGAGCGACATGCGCTCGCTGGCCATCATGCGCGAAACCGGTGCGCCAGTGGTGTTTGATGCCACGCATTCAGTTCAATTGCCTGGCGGTCAAGACACCAGCAGTGGTGGGCAACGTGAAATGGTGCCAGTGCTGGCACGCGCAGCCGTGGCTGTGGGTGTGGCTGGGTTGTTTATGGAGACGCATCCCAACCCCAATGAGGCACTGAGTGACGGCCCCAATGCCGTACCTTTGAAACACATGAAAGCGTTGCTGGAAACCTTGATGGCGCTGGATCAGGTCACCAAACGGTCGGCTTTTCTGGAAGACAGTTTTACTGTCTGAGTTTTGTTTTCACTTTATCAACTTGTTTAACTGAAAGAATTCAATGAGTGCAATCGTAGACATCGTCGGACGTGAAATCCTCGACTCCCGTGGCAATCCCACGGTGGAATGTGACGTGCTTCTGGAAAGTGGCACCATGGGTCGTGCTGCTGTACCTTCTGGTGCATCCACGGGCAGCCGTGAAGCCATTGAACTGCGTGATGGAGATAAAAGCCGTTATCTTGGCAAAGGTGTGCTCAAGGCCGTAGAACACATCAACACCGAAATCAGTGAAGCTGTGCTTGGCCTGGATGCGTCAGAACAAGCTTTTCTGGACAAAACCTTGATTGACCTTGATGGCACTGAAAACAAGAGCCGTCTGGGTGCCAACGCCATGTTGGCGGTGTCCATGGCAGTGGCGCGCGCCGCTGCTGAAGAGTCTGGACTGCCGCTGTACCGCTACTTTGGCGGCATGGGTGGCATGCAGTTGCCCGTGCCCATGATGAATGTCATCAACGGCGGCGCCCATGCCAACAACAGCCTGGACTTGCAAGAGTTCATGATCATCCCGGTGGGCGCCCCCAGCTTTCGCGAAGCCCTGCGCTACGGTGCCGAAACTTTCCATGCACTCAAGAAGATCATTGACGAACGTGGTATGAGCACAGCGGTGGGCGACGAAGGCGGCTTTACCCCCAGCGTTGAAAACCATGAGGCCGCCATTCAACTCATTTTGCAAGCCATCGACAAGGCTGGTTTCGTTGCGGGTGAACACATCGCCATTGGGTTAGATTGCGCCGCCAGTGAGTTTTACAAAGACGGCAAATACCACCTGGCGGGTGAAGGCATGGTGCTTGATGCCCAACAGTGGACTGACATGCTGGCCACCTGGGTTGACAAATACCCCATCATCAGCATTGAAGATGGCATGGCCGAAGGCGATTGGGATGGTTGGAAAATCTTGACCGATCGATTGGGCAAAAACGTTCAGATCGTCGGTGACGACCTGTTTGTGACCAACACCAAAATCTTCAAGGAAGGCATCGACAAAGGCATTGCCAACTCGATTCTGATCAAAATCAACCAAATCGGCACGTTGACTGAAACTTTTGCGGCGATTGAAATGGCTAAAAAAGCCGGCTACACCGCCGTCATCAGCCACCGCTCTGGTGAAACTGAAGATTCAACCATTGCTGACATTGCCGTGGGTACCAATGCCGGGCAAATCAAGACCGGTTCTTTAAGCCGCTCTGACCGCATGGCCAAATACAACCAATTGCTTCGTATTGAAGAAGATTTGGGTGATATTGCCACCTACCCAGGTCGTTCTGCGTTTTACAACCTGCGTTGATCAATGCCGTGAGTCGTTTCGCTGTGCCTGTGACCCTGGTCGCTTTGCTCGTGATTCTTCACGGTCAACTGTGGTTGGGTCGCGGCAGCGTCAGCAATGTTGCTGAATTGCGCTCGAAGTTGAACACGCAACTTCTAAAAAATGAGCAAATCAAAGCTGACAACAAACGGCTTCTGACTGAAATAAATGACCTTAAAGGTGGCTTGAGCATGATTGAGGAGAAGGCTCGAATGGAGCTTGGCATGATCAAAGCCAACGAAATTTACATCCAGATTGCGCGCTGATTCAAGCCAACAGGTGCGCAACTCATGATTTGCATACCAAGTCACATGGCTCGCCATTCACCTCCAGGTTCGTCCTACAATCTTATTGTCTGCAGCGTTAGCTTGGCTTTATATTTCCTTGAACCAATGCTCATTGAGCCAGGGCTTGGAACATCGTGATGTTGGCGTGATCGTCTCGCGTTAGATGAACCCAAAACAACCACTGACCTCGCCCACCTGAACCCCGGTTCAGGATGCCGGTCAGGTTACGCTGCAGACACCCTTGATACCACTTTATGCCATTTGACATTTCATTGATCATTGAATTGGCGCTGCTAGGATTGGCTGCAGGTTTTTTAGCCGGTCTCTTGGGCATAGGTGGCGGCATGGTCATGGTGCCTTTCGTTACGGCGATTTTGTCGGCCAGAAACGTGAGTCCTGAGCTCGCCGTCAAAATGGCCATTGCCACCTCTATGGCCACCATCGTATTCACATCTCTCTCCAGTGTGCGGGCTCACCACCAGCGTGGTGCGGTTCGTTGGGACATTGTGAAAGCGCTTGCGCCAGGCATTGTTCTGGGGGCGGCCCTAGCCAGCCTCGGTATTTTTTCTATGCTGAAAGGGTCAACACTTGCCATCCTTTTTGCGGTTTTTGTGGCCTTCTCAGCCACACAGATGTTCTTGGATAAAAAGCCAGCGGCCAACAGACAACTACCTGGCACTTTTGGATTGCTGGGTGCTGGCAGTGGCATTGGCTTCTTATCTGGCTTGGTTGGCGCAGGCGGTGGCTTTGTCAGCGTGCCTTTCATGACCTGGTGCAACGTCGCCATACATAACGCGGTTGCCACCTCGGCCGCCTTGGGTTTCCCCATTGCACTGTCCAACGCCTTGGGCTATGCATGGAGTGGGGCGCACCTTACGGAACTCCCACCTTATGCTTTGGGTTATATCTGGCTGCCTGGGTTGTTGATCATTGCTGCCTGCAGCGTCACGACCGCACCTTTTGGCGCTAAAGCTGCACACCGATTACCTGTAAAAAAACTCAAACGAGTCTTTGCCAGCGTGTTGTATGTACTGGCCGCTTACATGGCCTACAAAGGTTTACTGAGTCTGTAAACAAAAAAGCCTAGTCGAAACGACTAGGCTTTTGAAAGTGGTGGGATGTGCGGGGATCGAACCCACGACAAACGGATTAAAAGTCCGCTGCTCTACCAGCTGAGCTAACATCCCTTTCTTTAATCTCTTAAAGAAGAGCCTTAAATTATAAACAAATTCAGCCTAACTCTTAGGCACGCCAGCTAATTTATTCAAAATAACCCCGGCAGCGCATTGACCAAAAGTCGCAGTGACAGTGACCAAAGAACCATAACCATGACAGTTCAGCGTGCCATCACCGCTTACGCCACAGGATGCATCTGGTGGTGCCACAGCCTCGCGGCTAAACACACTCGTGATGCCCATTCTTCTACCCTCTCGGGGGGCATTGTGTACTTTGCGTAATTGGTAGCGAACCTTCGCGAGCAGCGGATCATGCGTCACTTGGCTTAAATCTTCAACGCAAACATGCTGAGCCAAACGCTTACCGCCAGCAGCACCCACCAAAACAAAATGGACGTCAGAGCGAATGGCCCACCCAGCCATGGCAACTTTGGCAGTCACTTGGTCACAGGCATCCACCACCGCATTCGCAGATTGTGGCAATACCGCTGGCCAATTGTCTGGATCGGCAAAAACCTCCACACAATTGACTTGGCAATCAGGAAAAAATGAATGGATACGCTCGCGCATGGCATCCACTTTGGCCATACCCAGCGTATGTTGTGTGGCGTGAATTTGGCGGTTGATGTTGGACTCTGACACTTGATCAAAGTCGATCAAGGTCAATTGCCCGACACCACTTCTGGCCAAGGCTTCTGCAACCCATGAACCGACCCCTCCTATGCCCACCACAGCCACATGCGCATTGAAGATGTGCTGAGCAGCCGCTACGCCATACAAGCGCTCGATACCCCCAAAACGACGATCAGTCATTTCAGTGAAGTCAAGCGCTCTTTGGCGGCCAAAGCTGCCTCAGACTGAGGGTAGGCCTTGATTAAATCGGTCAACGTTTTTCGCGCGCCCTTGCTGTCCTTCAGTTCCAACTGGCAGTTAGCCACTGAAAGCACCGCCTCTGGCGTACGCAAGTGATCTGGATTGCGGCTGATCAAAGCACGAAAGTTGATGATGGCTTCTTTGTAATCTCGGCTTGCGTACTGTGCGTTACCCAGCCAAAACAAGGCGGATGGCACATATTGACTCAGCGGATACCGTCCAACAAAGCCAACCAATGCATTTTGTGCGTTGACAAAGTCACCTTTTTTGAACACAGCCAGCGCATTCTCAAAGTCTCGCTTTTCTGCCGGATCAGCCAAAAACTCAATGCCATCAACTTGCACTTTGACTGGCTCAAACTGAGCCAAACGTTCATTCAGCACTTGGGCCTGGTCTTTTTGACTGCGTTGCAGGTCAGACAAATCACGCAAGAGCTTTTCATTCTCACCCCGAAGCGCCGCCACGCTGGTCTTCAACTGCTCCATTTGACGTTGCAAATCCAACAGCCCTCGACCCAGCGCATCTTTTTCTTCCTGAGTCGATTTGAGTGACTGATCCGTATCCTGGCGCATGGCTTCCACGCGCTGACGAAGGTCAAGAATCGCCTTGCGTGCTTCATCATCTTCAAACAAAGCAGCTTGAGCAGCATTTGCCACCCAAGCACACCCCAGCAAAAAAACAACGGCTCTAAGCTTCAATTGCATGGATCAGTGCTCACTCATTGATAGCGAATTTCGGTACGGCGATTCTTCGCAAATGCCGCTTCGTCGGAGCCAGATACGGCTGGTTTTTCTTTACCAAAACTCACGGATTCCATCTGGCTTTGCGGTACACCCAAAATAGCCAAGGCATTGCGCACTGCATCTGCACGTTTTTGTCCCAAAGCCAAGTTGTATTCACGGCCGCCTTGCTCGTCGGTGTGGCCATCAATGGCCAGTTTGCGCGATGGCTGAGCCTTGGCCAAACGTGCGTTGTTCGCAATCACAGACTGAAACTCTGGTTTGATGACATAACTGTCGTAATCAAAATACACCAAACGTGATTCAGAAGAGGCATTGGTAGGCATGGATGATTTACCCAAATCCACAGGGGCTACGCCGCTGCCCGCTACGCCTGAACCTTTGGCATCAGAGGGCTGAACCGTTTTAGAAGTGGCATCAGCCACAGGCACATCATTCAACGGCACTGACGTGCCACAGGCAGACAACAACACAGCTGCGCACACTGAAACCAAAACACTTTTCACGTTCATCATTGAGTTACTCCAAAAAATCAAGGTTTAAAAAAAGGTCCCCAGTGTGGCTCACGAATGTCACCACCTTGTCCATTCAAACGCGCTTTGACGCGGCCGTCGAGCGTGCTGGTCATCAGCGCTTCTCGCCCCTGCTGCTGGGTCGCATACACCAGCAATTTGCTGTTGGGCGAAAAACTCGGGCTTTCATCCGCGGCTGTATCGGTCAGGGCAGTTGCTGTCCCATCAGTCAACGACATCACATGCAATTTAAAAACACCACTGACGCGCGAAATATAAGCCAGCCACCGGCCGTCGGCGCTGACGGCGGGAGAAATGTTATAGGTTCCCGTGAAGGTGATGCGCTCCACATTGCCACCCGTGGCCGCTACTTTGTAAATTTGGGGTGCGCCACCCCGATCGCTTACAAAGTAAATGCTTTGTCCATCAGGTGAAAAAGCTGGTTCGGTGTCAATGCTGCTGGATTGAATCAATCGGCGCGGTTCACCCCCTGCAGCACTCAGCAAAAAAAGTTGTGAGCCGCCGTCACGGCTCAAAGTCACCGCCAAAGTTTTGCCATCTGGCGACCACGCGGGCGCACTGTTGGAACCCTTAAAGTTGGCGATCAATTTGCGCTTGCCTGTACTCACGTTGTGCACATAAATGACCGGCTTGCGCGACTCAAACGACACATAAGCCAATTGATTGCCATCGGGCGACCACGCTGGTGAGATGATGGGCTCTGGGCTGGCCAAAGCAGACTGTGCGTTTTCGCCATCCGCATCAGCCACCCATAACTGAAAACGCGTCCCCACCTTGGTCACATAAGCAATGCGGGTTGAAAACACACCTTTGTCGCCGGTTAACTTTTCGTAGATGTAGTCAGCCACTCGGTGCGCAGCCATGCGCAAATCCAGCGCAGCCACCACAAAACCCTGGCCACCCTGATCTAGCCCTTTGACCACATCCCAGAGCCGAAAACGCACATCAAAGCGGCCATCAGCCAGCTTGGTCACACTGCCGGTAGCCAATGCATCGGCACCGGCCTGGCGCAATGCAGACAATTCAGGTTTGGTGGCTTCGTCCATCACCCCCAAAGCGATATCAATGGCGCGAAACTGGCCGCTGCGCTGCAAATCGGCCAAAACAATCTCTGAAATCTTCTGACTCAATGCCTCTTGCCCTTTGAAGGCAGCCACAGTCACCGGCAATTGGGTCAACCCCACACCTGAGACGTCAATTTTGAATTGCGCATGACTTGACAGCGCCATCAAGGCCAAGGTGCAAACCATGCAAAATTTAACGAAATAACTCATCTTGAAATTCATGTGCCTACAGGCCTGTTGCTCAGTTCAAGGCAGTGACAACCACACCTTCTGAGCTCAAATTATCGCGGATACCACGGCTGGCCTCGACGATGCTGGTGTGACTGCGATCTATCACCCGCTGGTAGTTCACACTTTCGGCATAGCGGCTGTTTTGTGGGTGCCACAAGTGAAAAACCTCGGTGCTGAAAAAACCGTTTTTTCTAGACAAGCCAAGGTGATGCAGCCTCAACACCAGGTCAGCATCTTCATGGCCCCAGCCCTCAAACGACTCGTCAAAACCGTTGACCGCCATAAAGTCACTTCGCCACAGCGCAAAGTTACAACTGCGAATCTGCTTCCAGCGAAATTGCGACTCACATCGCCCAGGCGCTTGCGGCCAATACACCCAATGCGCCAGCTTATTTGTATCCCCTTGAAAGCGCCAACGCAAGCCATCCCAAGCGCTCGCTGCCAGCAAATCGACCTCACCCGTGACCACCTGTTGGGTCAAACGCTCACTGAGCAACACCCGGTTGCCATTGACAAAATAGCCAGCTTCGGCCAGCGCCTCATGGGCCTTGACAAAGTGCGCATTGGGCACACAGTCGCCATCCAAAAACACCAGGTACTCGGCCTGGCTGGCCATGGCGCCCAAGTTTCTGGCTTGTGAGGCGGTAAAGCCAGTATCTGGATGCCACACATGGCTGACCGCACAGCTGAATTTGGGCAGTTGCGCACGCAGCGCCGCCACATGAGCTGCACTAGAGCCATCGTCTGCAATCACAATTTCATGCTGTGCTGTGCACTGCGGCGCCAAGGCTCGCAACACCTGAACCAAGGCATCGACCCGGTTGTAAGTCAAGATCACAAAGCAGGTGGTCACAGCCATGTCACTGCCCAATTTCGTGGCGCGTCATCAGCCAGCGTTTGGCATAGCGGTAGTAAGTGCCTTCTGCATTCGAGATGGCCAGCGCCAGCCCGAGCTGCCCATCCAAAAAACCTCGCCGCAATACATAAGTCCTGAAAAATGCCCATGCACCATGCCCTAGGGCGCCCCACAACGTGGCAGATTTACCCTTCGCACGCAGTGCCACAGCGCCTGCGCTGGAGTAGCGGTTGGCTTTGTCCAGCACCGATTCAAAGTCTGGAAAGCTCAAGTGCACCAACGGTGTTTTCAAATCTCCTACGGCACCTTGCACACACAATTTTTCATGCACCACATCATTTGAAAATTGGGCACTGCCGCGCTTGAACAAGCGCACCACCCAATCGGGTGACCAACCCGAATGCTGCATGAATTGGCCGCAGTAACTCGAACGCCGTGGAAACCGGTACACCTGCGCCCCCTGGTTTTGCGCCACCACGGCCAAAATCTCGTCGCGCAGTGCGGGCGGCACGCGCTCATCAGCGTCCACAGACAGCACCCAATCGCCCTTGGCCAGCGCCAGCGCACGGTTTTTTTGTGCCCCAAAACCCGGCCAGTCTGGGGTGACATGCACCTGTGCGCCCAACTGGCGCGCCAGCGCAGCCGTTTGGTCGGTGCTGGCAGCGTCCACCACAATGATTTCATCCGCAAAATCCAGCGCCTTAAGGCAGTCCACGATGTGGGCTTGCTCGTTGTGGGTGATCAGGATGGCAGACAAACGCATGGTCAGGGTCTCAATGAAGTCAGGCAGATGATCATAGTTGAGCCTCATGGCGTCAGCGGCTCACTCTTGACCATGCGGTAAAGTCAGGCGCTGCTATTTTTCAAAAAAATGCCCCATTCGCTCACCCGCTTTGGTCTCAGCCTGAGACTGTTTATTGTTGGCTTGGTCACCGCATCAGTCAGCCTGCCCATGGCCTGGATCAGCTTGGGCAAGCTGCTGCTATTTGTGGGGTGCCTGGTTTATTTTTTTGTCACTTTTCGGCAAAAAAGGGCGCAGGATGCGCTTCACACGCTCTGGTCGGTGCGTCTGATTTTCATCATTCTGGCCGCTTTTGCGGTTAGCCTGTTGTGGACGCAAGCCCCGCTGGACATGGCCGTCACAGCTTTTGTCAAGCACAGCAAACTGCTCGAAGTTGCCATGCTGGTGATGTTGATTCGCACCCCCCGTGAAGCCCGCCTGGCCTTGCTGGTGTTTGGTCTGAGCCAAGCCTTTTTCATTCTCAGTTCATGGGTCATGGCCACCGGCTACCGCGTGCCTTGGGCCACCAGCATCTTAATTCCTCAGTACAAAACGGTCGTCTATTCCACTTACCTGGATCAAACCCTGATGTTTGCCGCCACTGCCGCAGTGTGCTGGCACATGCGTCGGCATTGGCCGCAAGCGGCCTGGGTCGCGGTCACGCTGGCCACGCTGGCGGTGTTGGCCCTTGCCAACAACCTGTTTTTGCAAGTCGGTAAAACTGGCTACCTGGCCTCGCTGGTGGTGTTGAGCTTGGCGGTGATGTGGCACATTCCACGCCAATGGCGCGTGGTGTCATTGATGGTTTTCCCTGTGGTCATGTTCGGGCTGATGTATGCCAGCTCGGCCAAATTCCAGGGCAAGGTGGCACAAGTCATCACCGAGAGCCAAAACTACAGTGTCCAAAACGACAACATTTCCTCGTCTGGGTTTCGCTTGAACGCCTGGCGCCGCTCGCTGCAAGCCATGGCCGAGCAACCCTTGACCGGCTTCGGTGTGGGCAGTTGGACGCAGACGGTCAAACGCATCGAAGGTGCCAACGCCAACCTGGTGTTTGGCGACGGACTCAGCAGCAACCCGCACCAGGAATTTTTGTTGTGGGGCGTGGAGTTGGGAGTGGCGGGCAGCCTTTTGTTGCTGCTGTGGGTGGCAGCCCTGGTGCGAGATGCCATGCGATTTGACCCACCCCTGCAGCGCGCGTTGATCTCTGTGGTGGCCGTGATGGTGGTGGGTTGCTTATTTAATTCTTCGCTGTATGACGCCTTGATTGGTGATTTTTTCTGCATCACCTTGGGTCTGTTGTTGGCCTTGGGGGTGCGTACAGAAGCGCCTTTGGCAGGCTCCCTATCCCTCCATTCAAACGGTCTACCGGCATGAGCACGCCAGATTCAAACGACACCAGGGCACAGGTCAGCCCCCCTGACAAAGGGCTGCTCCAGCGCATTCGGCGCTTTGCCCCCTACTTTGGCACCTTGCCTGGCACTTGGCTGATGGTGGCGCTGAGTGCCGTGGTCGGTGCCGCCACCGAGCCCATGATTCCGGCCTTGCTCAAACCGCTGCTTGATCGTGGCTTTCAGCGTGGCGAGCTTGAAATCTGGGAAGTGTCGGCCGCGTTGCTGCTGTTGTTCGGGGTACGCGGGCTGGCTGGTTACCTGTCGCAAATTGGCCTGACCCGCATCACACACCAAGGCTTGCTGCTGATGCGCCAAGCCATGTTTGGCAAAATTTTAGCAGCTGAATTGCGGTTGTTTTCACAGCAAAGCTCCAGCGCTTTGTCGAATACCGTGGTCTATGAAGTGCAAAACGGTGCCACCATGCTGGTCAACGCCATGCTCAGCCTTACCCGCAACGGCTTGACCCTGCTGGCTTTGACTGCCTACCTGTTTTACTTGAACTGGAAGCTCACGCTGATCGTGGCAGCCATCTTTCCGGCAGTGGCCTGGGTCATGAAAGTGCTGACACGGCGCGTGCACAAACTCACCCATGCCACCCAGCAAGCCACCGACGAGCTGGCTTATGTGGTGGAAGAAAACGTGTTGGCGCACCGCGATATTCGGCTCTACGCTGCCCAGGCCAGCCAGGCTCGCCGCTTCAATGGCTTGAGCGAATCCCTGCGGCATCTGGCCATGAAATCCACCGTGGCTGGGGCGGCCATGACCCCCATGACCCAAATGCTGGCGGCCATTGCGCTTTCGGCTGTGATCTCGGTGGCGCTGGTGCAAAGCGCCAGCAGCGGCACCTCGGTGGGTGGCTTTGTGGCGTTTGTCACCGCCATGCTGATGATCATTGCGCCGGTGCGCCAACTCTCTGAAGTGTCTAGCCCCATCACCCGGGGTTTGGTGGCACTGGAGCGGGCGCTGGCCTTGATCGAGCACACGCCAGACGAGTCCAGTGGCTCGTTCAGCACTTCCAGAGCCACTGGGTCACTCTTATTTTCAGAGCTATTGGTGCAGTATCCATCTGCCTCAGAGCCTGCTTTGAACATTAAAAATTTCAAGATTGAAGCCGGTGAAACCGTGGCCTTGGTAGGCGCCTCGGGCTCGGGCAAAACGACGCTGGTCAATGTCCTCACGCGCTTTGTTGACATGACCCAAGGCCAGGTGCTGCTGGACGGCCATGACCTGCGCGACTGGCAGCTGCCCGCCCTGCGGGCGCAGTTTTCGCTGGTCAGCCAGCAGGTGGTGATGGTCAACGACAGTGTCGCCGCCAACGTGGCACTGGGCTTGCCCATGGACAAAGCGCGCGTGCTGCAATGTTTGACTTCGGCCAACTTGCAAGACTTTGTGCAAGCTCTGCCGCAAGGGCTTGACACGCTGGTGGGGCACAACGCCACCCAACTCTCAGGCGGGCAGCGTCAGCGCCTGGCCATTGCCCGAGCCCTTTACAAAGACGCCCCGATTTTGATTTTGGACGAAGCCACCTCGGCGCTTGACACCGAGTCTGAGCGCAGTGTGCAAGAGGCGCTGGAGCGGCTGATGAACCACCGCACCACGCTGGTCATTGCACACCGCTTGTCCACCGTGCACCACGCCGACCGCATTGTGGTGCTTGACCACGGCCGCATTGCAGAAGTGGGCAACCACGCCGCGTTGTTGCAACAAAACGGCCTGTATGCCCGGCTGTATCGGCTCGGCTTGCACGACGGCGTAGCCGGCTGATGCTTCAGCTGCGGCCTGTGTCTGGTTGTCTGTGGTCAGCCAAATCAGCGTAAATCTGGGCTTGCCGCTGCGCCAGTGCTGACCATTGGTGGTTTTGCGCAAACGCCAGGGCGGCTTGGCTGAGCTGCTGACGCAGCGCACCCTCTTGCTGCAAACGGCTCAACGCGGTACTTAATGCCCATGCGTTCTGCGGATCAGCCAGCACCAACGCATTGACCTCATCGGTCAGCAGTGCGGCGATGCCGCAGTAGCGTGCAGCACTCACCACCACCGGCAAACCGTGCGCCATGGCCTCTAGCACCACCATGGCAAAAGTGTCTTCCAGTGTGGGGTGCGCCAGACAGTCGGCAGCTTGGTAAGCCACGCCCACATCGGCCAGTGACCCCAAAAAAAACACCTGTGCCGCCACCCCGGCAGATTGCGCCTGGACCTTGAAGTGCGCCGTCTGCGCCGGGTTGCCCACCACCGCCACAAAACAGCTGCGGGGCAACTGCGCCAGCGCTTGAATCAAGCTGGTCAAGCCCTTTTTGCGGTAGTCGTTGCCCACAAACAAAATGCCGAAACCCTCCAGTGGCAAACCCAAACGGGCTCGCGCGGCTGCCTGCTCGGCCGCACTGGCAGCCCCTACCACCCGCTCAACACCCGGCGTGATCACGCTCAGCGCCGCCTGGCAAGCCGGGTAGGTCTGCAGCACTTGCGCCACCAGCGTTTGCGAGGTCAGCACCAGCGCGCGTGGCTGGCGCACTGCAAACCGGCTGCGCTCCAGTGCCAGATACACCAGCAGCCGTGGGCTGGTGATGATGTTCAGCCAGCGCAGTGCCAGCCGTGCGCCCTGCACACCCTGCAGCAAGTTGTACTTGATGGGCAGCACATGCACCGTCTGCACATGACCGTGCCAGGTGTTCTCGTGCGAATGCACCACATCAAAGCCTTTGCGGGTGGCCCACCACGTGGCCGTGGCAAACCACAGCTGGTTCAGCCAACGCGGCCGTGTCAGCGGCGCAGACACCTGGTGGTAAGTCACGCCTGGCCAGACATGGTCAATGTGCTGGGCAAACACATGAATATCGTGCTGCGCGGCCAGCTGCTCCACCAGCGCAATCGAGTAACGCTCAGCACCGCCGCCAGTGCCTGAGAACTGGCGGTTCAGCACCGCAATGCGCAGTCGTCTTGGAGTGGGTGCCTGATCAGCGGCGAGGGCGGTCATGCGCTGCGCCTGTCTTCGTAGCGGGTGGCAACTTTGAGCCAAAACACGGCCAAGGTGGTGGCGCGCAGCACTGGCACCCGGGGCAATTGCCACAGGTCGGCACCGCTGTGCACCCGGCCTCTTTGGGTGGTGGTGGCCGACGCAAAGCCAGCTTGCCTGACCATGTTCACATGCGCTGAGTGGTAGCAGCCATAGGGATAACAAAAGTGCTCTAGCCCTTGGTTGACGTGCATAGACAGCTCTGTTTTTGAGAGTTCAATCTCTTCTTTGGCAAGCGCTGGCGAGACCTGTGTCAGGTTCACATGGTGGCGTGTGTGCACCCCCACCTCTTGCCCACCCGCCACCCATTGGCGCAATTGGGCGGCGTCCATCAAGCGTGCTGGCGCCACGCCCAGCGCTGCGTCCCACGCATTGGTCTGCCCCAAACGCTGGCTCACACAGTAGCAGGTCGACGAAAAACCCAGGCCCTGCAGCACCGGTAAGGCGTGGATGAGATTGTTCTCATAGCCATCGTCAAACGTGATGCCCACCACCTTGCCCACTTGCTCGCCGCGCACATAGGGCAGCAGCGCGGTCATGCTCAAGCCTTGGTAACCCAGCCGCTTGAGCCAGCGCATTTGGCGCGCAAAAGCGCCGGGCGACACATACAGGCTTCTGAACGGCGCCCCCTTGGGCGGCGCAGCAGCAATCTGGTGGTAGACCAAGATGGGAATGGGCGAGGCGTTGGCAGTCTCAAACCAAGTCATATCCACCTCTAAAGCAACACAATGTCGTACTGTTCCTGCCCCATGGCACTCTCGCTTTGCAGCGACACCGGCTTGCCTATGAATTCGCTCAAGCCCGCCAGGTGCTGGCTTTCTTCGTCCAGCAGCAGCTCTATCACCTTGGGCGATGCCACCACCCGGAACTCTTTGGGGTTGAACTGGCGCGCCTCGCGCAAAATTTCACGCAAGATGTCGTAGGCCACGCTGCGCGGGGTTTTCACCATGCCTTTGCCTTGGCACAGCGGGCAGGGTTTGCACAGCATGTGCGCCAGCGACTCGCGTGTGCGCTTGCGCGTCATCTCCACCAGCCCAAGTTGTGAAAAACTGCCACACATGGTTTTGACATGGTCACGCGCGAGCTGTTTGCGCAGCTCGGTCAACACCGCCTCTTGGTGCTCTGGTGGCGTCATGTCGATGAAATCCACAATGATGATGCCGCCCAGGTTGCGCAGGCGCAGCTGCCGGGCAATGGCTTGAGCCGCCTCCAGGTTGGTTTTGAAAATGGTGTCGTCAAAATTGCGCGCCCCCACAAACCCGCCAGTGTTGACGTCAAACGTGGTCAGCGCCTCGGTTTGATCCACGATCAAATACCCACCAGACTTCAACTCCACCCGCCGCCCCAGCGCTTTGGCGATTTCTTCGTCAATCGCAAACAGGTCAAAAATAGGCCGCTCACCCTTGTAATGCTGCAGTTTTTGCGCGGTTGCAGGCATGAAGGTTTGGCAAAAAGCCAGCATCACGGCACATTGCTCCTGCGAGTCGACCTTGATGAACTGGGTGTGCTCGGTACACAGGTCACGCAGCACACGCTGCAGCAGGCTCAAATCTTGGTGCAGCAACGACTTGGGCGGCAGCGTGCTGGCAGCGTCGCGAATGCGCTGCCAGGCTTTGCGCAGGTAAGCCACATCGTCAGCCAACTCTTGCGCGGTGGCGTCTTCACCATTGGTGCGCAAAATAAAACCGCCACCAGCGTCGCCCACCAGGGTTTGCAAGTGGGTGCGCAGCTCGTCGCGGCGCGCCTGCGGGATTTTTTGCGACACGCCAATATGGTCATCCTGCGGCAAAAACACCAGCATGCGCCCAGCCATGCTGATCTGGGTGGACAGCCGCGCACCTTTGGTGCCAATCGGGTCTTTGATCACCTGCACCATCAGGCTCTGGCCTTCAAACACCTGTTTTTCAATCGGTGTTTGGCTGGACAGATGGCGCGCGGTAGCAATGGTTTCGCCCTCTGCCGGCGGGTGCCAGACATCAGCCACATGCAAAAACGCCGCACGCTCCAGCCCAATGTCAATGAAGGCTGACTGCATGCCCGGCAGCACCCGCGCCACCTTGCCCAAATACACATTGCCCACCAGCCCACGCTCCAGCGCGCGCTCCACATGCAGCTCTTGCAGCACACCGTTTTCCACCACCGCCACCCGCGTCTCTTGCGGCGACCAGTTGATCAAAATATCTTCTTGCATTTTTATATAAGAAATTGGCCTCTAGCGCTTACGGAATAAGCGTGAGTAGCTATAAAAAATTAACCAAACAAGAGGTTTGAGTCACAGCCTTTGGATGGGGAAACCTGCCAGAGAAGGGGGCAGGGCAGGTGTGCCTGATGGCTGCTTTTGAATTATTGCGCCACCCAGCCGCCGTCCATGTTCCAGGCCACGCCGCGCACGTTGTTGGCGGCCGGGGAGCAGAAAAACACCGCCAGCGCGCCCAGTTCTTCGGGGGTGGTGAATTGCAGCGATGGCTCTTTTTCACCCAGCAGCAGTTTTTTGGCCTCGTCATTGCTCAAGCCCAGGGCAGCGGCTTTGGCGTCCACCTGCTTTTGCACCAGCGGCGTCAGCACCCAGCCGGGGCAAATGGCGTTGCAAGTGATGCCGGTGGTGGCGTTCTCCAGCGCAGTCACCTTGGTCAAGCCCACCACACCATGTTTGGCCGCCACATAGGCCGATTTTTCAGCCGAGGCCACCAGCCCGTGCACCGAGGCCACGTTGATGATGCGCCCCCAGCCCGCCGCCTGCATGGCTGGCAGCGCGGCGCGGGTGGCATGGAAAGCACTGCTCATGTTGATGGCAATGATGGCGTCCCAGCGCTCCACGGGGAAGTTTTCGACCCGCGCCACATGCTGAATGCCGGCGTTGTTGACCAAAATGTCAACCCGGCCAAACTGCTCGGCGGCAAAGGCAATCATGGCTTCAATCTCGGCCGGTTTGCTCATGTCGGCACCGTGGTAAGCCACTTGGCCGCCCAGTGCTGCCACCTCGGCCTTGGGACCCTCGGCATCTCCAAACCCATTGAGCACAATGTTCGCCCCTTGGGCGGCCAGCGCCTTGGCAATGCCTAAACCAATGCCGCTGGTGGAACCGGTCACCAGCGCTGTTTTACCTTTGAGCATGAAAATTTCCTTGTAAAAATGAAACGGGGAGTCTGTGTTGCAGATTGAATTAGGATGTTGGCAAGCGCTCAAACCCCATCAGCACCTGCCCTCACACTTCATTATCCAACCCCCGCCCATGTCTTACCCCAACCCACCTGCCGAACCCACGCTTGAATTTGTCACCTGCCCCGACCCGCAAGGCGGCCACCGCATGGCCTACTGGCAGTGGGGTCAGCCTGACAGTGCGCATGTGGTGCTGTGCGTGCATGGCCTGACCCGTGTGGGGAAAGACTTCACGGTGCTGGCGCAGGCCTTGTGCCGCCGTGCGGCTGAGCAAGGGCGACCCCTGCGGGTGGTCTGCCCTGATGTGGCCGGGCGTGGCCGCAGCGACTGGCTCAAAGACCCCGCGCTGTACCAGTTGCCCACCTACGCCGCCGACATGCTCACTCTATTGCAGCAGCTCAATGCCCACACCCTTGACTGGCTGGGCACCAGCATGGGCGGGCTGATTGGCCTGGTAGTGGCCAGCCTGCCCGAGCCGCCGGCTTGTGCCAAAGTGCGTCGCTTGGTGCTCAACGATGTCGGTCCCAGCATTGAATGGCAGGCGCTGCAGCGCATTGGCCAATATTTGGGCAAAACCGGGGTGTTTGACTCTGAGCAGCAAGCTGCTGATGCCTTGTGGGCCATTGCCAGCAGCTTTGGCCCGCACACCCCGGCGCAGTGGCTGGCGCTGACTCGCCCGTTGCTCAAGCCGTTGCCAGACGGCAGCGGCCGCCTGACCCTTCATTACGACCCGGCGCTGGCCGAGCCCTTCAAAGCCCTGACCCCCGAGGCCGCAGCCGCGGGTGAAGCCATGCTGTGGCAGGCCTATGACCGCATCACAGCACAAACCTTGCTGGTGCGCGGGGCACAGTCTGACTTGCTCTCGGTGCAAACTGCCCAGGCCATGACCCAGCGCGGCCCGCGCGCCCAGCTGCTTGAATTTGCCGGGGTCGGGCACGCGCCCACCTTTGTGGCCGAGCCTCAGGTGCAGGCGGTGCTGGCTTTTTTACTGGATGAACCTGTGAGCCTGGCCTGATGAAAAGTCTCTACATTGCTGACTCGGTGGTGCCAGCGCTTGCGCCGGGTGCCAAGCCGGTACTGCCAGTGGTAGCTGCCACCGCCCACAGCCTGCCAGAGCAGGCCAACGCCCTGACCCGGGCGCGCGCCTTTGCCGAGCCGCTGCTGGCCTGCGAAACCCTTGACACCGGTGAAAACATCCTGGCGCATGCCGATGCAGTGGCGGCCATTTTGCGTGGCATTGGCGGCTCTGAAGCGATGCAGGCGGCAAGCTACTTGGTCTATGCCTGCGAGCATTTGCACAAGCCCCAAGAGGTCATTGCCAAAGCCTTTGGTGACAACTTTGCCGCGCTGGCCATGGAAACCACCAAGCTGGTGCGGGTGCAGCGCCATGCCCGGCAAATGCGCACCGCCGCCGATGCCGCACCGCTGGCGCTGGCGCAAACCAGTGCCATGCAGACCGAAAACGTGCGCAAAATGCTGCTGGCGTTCTCGCGCGATTTGCGTGTGGTGATGTTGCGGCTGGCCTCGCGCCTGCAAACCCTGCGGTTTTATGCCAACAGCAAAACCCCGCTGCAAGCTGGCCTGGCCGACGAGTCGCTGCACGTGTTTGCCCCGCTGGCCAATCGGCTGGGCATTTGGGAGCTGAAGTGGGAGATGGAAGACCTGGCGTTTCGTTTTTCAGAGCCCGACACCTACAAACACATTGCCCGCCTGCTCGATGAAACCCGGGTCGAGCGCGAGCGCTCAGTGGAGCGCATGCGCGCCCAACTGGAGTCAGATTTAAACGCCAACCACATGGCGGCCAAAGTGTCTGGCCGACCCAAGCACATCTACAGCATTGTGAAAAAAATGCGCGGCAAGTCGCTTGACTTTGAGCGTGTTTATGACGTGCGCGCCCTGCGCATTGTGGTGGCCAACGTGCCTGAGTGTTACGCCGCGTTGAGCTGGGTGCACAGCCATTTCAACCCGATCAGCGAAGAGTTTGACGACTACATTGCCAAGCCCAAGGTCAATGGCTATCAGTCTTTGCACACCGTGGTGCGTGACGCCAGCGGCCAGCCTACTGAGATTCAAATCCGCACCCAAGCCATGCACGACCATGCTGAAAACGGCGTGGCGGCGCACTGGGCCTACAAGGAGGCTGGTGCCAAGGGCTATGCCGGGGTGTCGGCCAGCGGCGCCTATGACAACAAAATCGCCGTGCTGCGCCAGCTGCTGGCCTGGCAGCGCGACCTCTCGGGCAGCCCCAGCCAGGCGCTGATGGATGACTACATTTACGTCCTCACGCCCGATGCCGCCATCATCGAGTTGCCCCAAGGCGCCACCCCGGTGGACTTTGCCTACAGTGTGCACACCAGTCTGGGGCACCGCTGCCGCGGCGCGCGGCTCGACGGCGTGATGGTGCCACTGCAAACCCCATTGAAAAACGGCCAGACGGTCGAGGTGACCACCGCCAAAGAAGGCGGCCCCTCGCGCGACTGGCTCAACCCCGAGCTGGGCTACTTGGTCAGCCACCGCGCCCGCACCAAAGTGCGCGCCTGGTTCAACGCGCTGGCGCTGACCGAAACCATTGCCAAAGGCCGCGAGGCGGTTGAAAAACTGCTGCAGCGCGAGGGCAAAACCGCCATCAAGCTTGAAGACCTGGCCACCCAACTGGGCTTTGCCAGTGCCGATGCGTTGTTTGAATCGGTTGGCAAAGACGAGTTTTCTCTGCGCCCCATCGAGCAGCTGCTGCGCCCGCACGAGCCCGCCCAATTTGATGCCCAGGCACCTTTGCTGCGCAAACCCCGCAGTGGCGACCAGGCTGGCAAAAGTGGTCTGCTGGTGGTGGGCGTGGATTCGCTCATGACGCAAATGGCCAAGTGCTGCAAACCTGCACCGCCGGACGCCATTGTGGGTTTTGTCACGCGTGGCAAGGGGGTCAGCGTGCACCGCGCCGATTGCAGCAACCTGGCTGAGATGGTGGCCAAAAATGGCGAGCGCTTGATTGAGGTTGAATGGGGTCTGGGTCAAGCCGCCAGCAGCCATGTTTACCCGGTGGACGTGGCGGTGCAGGCACACGACCGCACTGGGCTGCTGCGCGATATTTCTGAAGTGTTCACCAAAGAAAAAATGAACGTGATCGGCGTGCAAACCCAGTCCATCAAAGGCACCGCCTGGATGATCTTTACCGTGGAAGTGGCCGACGCTGGCCGCCTGCACAAGGTGCTGGGCATGGTGGCCGAGTTGACTGGTGTGCGTTCGGTGCGCAGAAAATAAAGGTCACTATTCAGGGTGCTATGAACTCATGAGGGCCGATTTTCTTCGGGTGCTTTCATTGCGCTGAAACTTCTGTAAAGCGCCAGGTCGTAGACGAGTTTCAGACCTCCGCAGAGGAAAAAAGGCAAACTCAGCCAAGCCGCATTAGCCAGAAACATGCCGGTTAGCAGGGGTGACAGTGATGCGCCAACTGAGCGCGCGATGCCAGTCACACCCGCTGCTGCCGAGCGTTCGTCGGGCGCCACCACGGCCATGGTGTAGGACTGCCGCGTTGGCACATCCATCTGCGAAATGCTGAAACGCGCCAGCAACAGGCCGATTGCCAACGGCAGGTTCGGCATCAGCGGCACCAGCATCAGCAGCAGGTTGGAGGGCACATGGGTGAAGACCATGGTGTTGATCAGTCCGAAACGCTTCGACAGCGGCACGGCCAGCAGGGCCGATATGCCAGCCAGCACATTGGCCGCAAAAAACAGGCTTCCCAGCAGCCCGGTGTCCATACCAAACTTGATGTGGAACCAATACGCCATCAGGCTTTGCAAAATCAGGCCACCGGCGAAGGCATCTAGCGCAAACAAGGCCGACAGGCGCAGCACCACGCCGCGTGAGCGGTGCAGCCCCAGCACAAGCTTTGTGCTGCCGGCCACTTTTTTCTGCGCCTCGATGGCGGGTGAGAGCTTCAGAAAAAGCAGCGCCAGCAGCAGACCACCGGCGGCGTAAGCGCCCAGCACCACGCGGTAGGCGTCCAGCGCCGGCCAGCCACGGTTCTGCAAAATTTGCGCCACCCAGCCACCGCACAGCGCACCGGCCGCGGTCGCAAACGAGCCCGTCAGGTTGTACCAAGCGAAGACGTGCGTGCGCTTTTGGTCTGGGACGATCTGGCTCAGGCTGGCCTGCTCAACCGACAGAAACGGTCCGATCTCGTTCCCGCTCGGGCTGATGACGCCGACAATGGCCGCCGCCATCAGCACGGCAATGTTGTCCGTCACCATGAAAACCAGTCCCGCGCCTAACATCAAAAGCGCGCCAATCAGCAGCGTGCGCCGCCGGCCAAACCGGTCTGCCGAGGTGGTCAGCCACAGTGACACCGCCGCGTCCCCCGCCAGCGTGAGCGAAAACAGCAGACCGATCTGCGCGCCAGTGAGCCCAACTTGTGCAAGATAAAGCGCCAAAATGAGCGACAGAAAGCCATAGCAAAAAAGCCGGATGATCCGAGTTGCAAAGAGAATTTTGAAATCCATACGAGCCTATTTTTTTGGGTCACATGCCGCCGATAGCAAGTGACGCGGTTAATGCGGACGAGCAAGCGGGGTAGCCATTTCATGACAACCTTTGACGCTTTGCAAGCATCGTAAACGTTTAGTGAATTGAAATTAAATTTATAAAAAATAAGCCTTTAGCCCTTATAGAATAAGCGTAAGCAGCTATTTATAAAGTAGCAAATACAGTGACTACCAGGTTTTTTATGACCCACACTTTTCTTTGGCACGACTATGAAACCTTTGGCATCAACACCCGGCGTGCCCGCCCGGCGCAGTTTGCCGCCATCCGCACCGATGCCGAGCTGAACCCCATTGGCGAGCCGCTTATGCTGTATTGCCAGCCAGCCAATGATTTTTTGCCAGAGCCGCAAGCTTGTCTGATCACTGGCATCACGCCCCAGGAATGCCTTGAGAAGGGGCTGCCTGAACACCAGTTTGCCGCCCACATTGAGCAAGCGCTGGCGCTGCCTGGCACGGTGGGTGTGGGCTACAACACCATTCGGTTTGACGATGAAATCACACGCTTCATGTTTTGGCGCAACCTGATCGACCCCTATGCACGCGAGTGGCAAAACGACTGTGGCCGCTGGGACTTGCTCGACGTGGTGCGCACCGCCTACGCCCTGCGCCCCGAGGGCGTTCAGTGGCCAGTGAATGCCGAGGGCAAGCCCAGCTTCAAGCTCACTGACCTGACCGCCGCCAACGGATTGGTGCATGAGGCAGCGCACGATGCCTTGAGCGACGTGCACGCCACCATCGCGCTGGCGCGGCTCATCAAAACCGCACAGCCAAAACTGTTCGACTTTTGTTTTGGTCTGCACAAAAAAGACCGAGTCATGGCCGAGCTTGGCTTGCCCACCACCCGGGCGCAGGCCAAACCGTTTTTGCATGTGTCGGGCATGTTTTCGCCCGAGCGCGGCTGCACCGCGTTGATGTGGCCGCTGGCCATGCACCCCGGCAACAAAAACGAGCTGCTGGCCTGGGACTTGGCGTTTGACCCCAGCGAATTGGCCAGTTTGAGCGTGGCCGACATCCGGTTGCGCCTGTTTACCAAAACCGCAGACTTGCCCGCAGGGGTGAGCCGTTTGCCGATCAAATCGGTGCACCTGAACAAGTCACCCATGGTCATGAGCAACCTGAAAGTGCTGAACGCCACCCAGGCTCAGCGCTGGGGCATTGACCTGGCGCTGCAGTGCGAGCGCGCCGCCGTGGCCCGTGATTTGCCCGACATGAGCGGCGTGTGGGCTGAAGTCTTCAAGCGCGAAGCGGCCAGTGAAGTGGATGTGGACGAAGACCTGTATGGCGGTTTTGTGGGCAACGCCGACCGCCGCCGCCTGAACGACTTGCGCCAGCGCACCCCGCAAGAGCTGGCCAGCGCCCGCCCCAGTTTTGACGATGTTCGCCTGCCCGAGCTGCTGTGGCGCTACCGCGCCCGCAACTTCCCCGCCACGCTGAGTCCCCAAGAGCAACAGCGCTGGCAAGCCCACCGCAAGGCATACCTGCTCGATGGTGCGGCAGGCACCCTGACATTAGATGATTGGATGGCGCAAATGGATCAGCTGGCCGATGGGGTAGACGCGCGTGGCGAAGCCGTTTTGGCGGCCTTGTCGGAGTATGTGGAAGAGCTTGTGGAGCCGTTGGGGGCGTGAGTCGGTGCTGAATTGCGCCACCTCAAATTTGGCATCCGGCTGCTGGCGTGCGCTGCGTGGTAGGGTCAGCACACGGCAACCGGTTGACGCCTGTTGGCGTGCCGTGATGTATCGCCACATCGTGCTAACCTTTGAGCGGTCAATCTCAGACAGTTTGACAAAGCCGCTACCGACTGGGTGGCTCATCTCCACACGAAATTGATCTCAACATGCCGTTAAGCTGGAACGAAATTCGCGCACGCGCCACCACTTTTGCTGCCGAGTGGCAGGGCACCGAGAGCGAGGATGCTGATGCCAAGCCCTTTTGGGACGCATTTTTTGATGTGTTTGGGGTTTCCCGACGCAAGGTGTCGAGCTTTGAGAAGCGGGTGCACAAGCTGGGCACGGCGCAGGGCAAGATTGACCTGCTCTGGAAGGGTACGCTGCTGATTGAGCACAAATCTCTGGGACGTGACCTGGATCGGGCTTACCAGCAGGCCATTGACTATTTTCCGGGGCTCAAGCCCGAGGAACTGCCCCGTTATGTGCTGGTGTGTGACTTTGAGCGGTTTGAGTTGCACGACTTGGAGCCAGATGACGGTGTGGCACCGGTGCACAAGTTCAAACTTTCAGAGCTGCCGCAAAACATCCACCACTTTGCTTTTATTGCGGGTTACCGCACGCAGCGCATTCGTGAATCTGACCCGATCAACCAAGAGGCGGTGGTGGCAGTGGGTCAACTGCATGATGCCTTGAAGCGGGACAATTACACCGGCCAAAAACTGGAAGTCTTTCTGGTGCGGCTGCTGTTTTGCCTGTTTGCTGACGACACCGGCATTTTTCAACCCAAAGACAGTTTTCATGATCTGATTGAATTTCACACCCACACCGACGGCTCTGACGTGGGTGCGGTGTTGGATGAAATGTTCAGCACATTGAACGAAGAGCCCAGCCAACGCCAAGGCAGGCTGGCCGAGCATTTTGCGCTGTTTCCCTATGTGAACGGCAAACTGTTTGAAGCGCACTTTCGTCCGCCGCAGTTTGATACGGCCATGCGCCAGCAGCTGCTGACGCTGTGCGCCATGAATTGGGGTGCCATCTCTCCGGCCATTTTTGGCGCCATGTTCCAAACCGTGATCGAGCTGGAAGCTGCCGACCGCCGCCGCCAGCTGGGGGCGCATTACACCAGCGAGGCCAACATCCTGAAGCTGCTCGGGCCGCTGTGCCTGGATGAGTTGCAGGCAGAGTTTGAAAAAATCAAAACCAACCAGGACAAGCTGTTTGAGTTTCATAAAAAGCTGCAAACCCTTACCTTTTTGGACCCCGCTTGCGGCTGTGGCAATTTCTTGGTGATTGCCTACCGCGAGCTGCGCAAGCTTGAGTTTGAGGTGTTGCGTGCCGCCGCCAAGTTTGGCCAGCGAGTGGGCAGCGTGTTTGGGTTTTTGCAGGTGGATGTAGACCAGTTTTACGGCATTGAAATTGAAGAGTTTCCAGCGCAAATTGCCCAAGTGGCCATGTGGCTGACCGACCACCAGATGAATGTGATGGCCGGGGTGGCGTTTGGTGAAGTCATCACCCGCATACCGTTGGTGAAAAGCGCCAACATTCGCAAGGGTAACGCCCTGGAAATTGATTGGGCTGAGTTTGTGCCACCGCGCCAGCTTAACTTCATCATGGGCAACCCGCCTTTTATTGGCAAACAAATGCAGTCAGCCGAGCAAAAAGCGGCACTGGCATCGGTCACGCACGGCATGGCCGGTGCGGGCGTGCTGGATTTTGTGGCGGGCTGGTTCGTCAAGGCCGGGCAATACATCAGCAGCACGCCTGACGGGTTTGGTGGCATTGCAGCCAAAGCCAACAAGGGGCGAAAAAACTTCAAGGATGTGAAGTTCGGGCAGGGTTTGGGTGACATGTTTGCCGCGGCTGCAGTGGCAGAGGTCAAGCAGCGCCGCGCCATTCGCTGCGGATTCGTTTCTACCAACAGCATTACCCAAGGCGAGCAAGTGGGCGTGTTGTGGGCGTGGATGCTGGCGCAGGGCATGTGCATTCGGTTTGCGCATCGAACCTTTCAATGGAGCAACGACGCGCCTGGCAAGGCGGCGGTGCATTGTGTGATTGTGGGGTTTGGCATGGAGCCCGTGCCCGCGCCCCGGCTGTTTGAATACGAAGACATCCAAGGGTTGGCGCATGAGGTGACCGCCAAAAACATCAACCCCTACCTGGTGGATGCGCCCTCGGTGGCGCTGCCCAACCGGCGCGCGCCCATTTGCAAGGTCTCCCCCATTGTGTTTGGCTCCATGCCCAATGATGGCGGTGGCTTGTTGTTAAAGCCAGATGAAAAGGCTGCGCTGCTGGCGGTGGAGCCTGCTGCGGCGCCCTGGCTTAGGCGCTTCATGGGCGCAGATGAATTCATCAACAACGGCACGCGCTGGTGTTTGTGGCTCAAAGACTGCCCGCCGCAAACCCTGACCACATTGAAAGCGGTGCGCCAGCGCCTTGAAGGTGTGCGACAGCATCGTGCCAACAGCGCTCGCCCCACCACCCAGGCGCTGGCTGCCACGCCTGCGCTGTTTGGGGAAGACCGGCAACCCCAAAGCGCTTATTTGTTCATACCCAGTGTGTCATCAGAAAAACGCCAGTTTGTCCCGATTGGGTTCATGCAGCCCAAAGTGGTGGCCAGCAATGCAGCCTTGGTGGTGCCCAACGCCACGGCGTACGAGTTTGGCGTGCTCAGCTCGACCATGCACAACGCCTGGGTGCGCTACACCTGCGGGCGGCTCAAGAGCGATTTTCGTTATTCGGCGGGTATTGTTTACAACAATTACCCCTGGCCACAGGATGTCAGTGACAAGCTGCACGCCGCCGTCAGCACCGCTGCACAAGGCGTGCTCGAGGCCAGAGCCGTGCACCAAAAAGGCAAAACCCCGGCCAGCTTGGCTGACCTTTACAACCCGGTCACGATGCCCGCCAACCTGACCGCAGCGCACAAAGCGCTAGACAAAGCCGTAGACGCTGCCTACGGTACAAAGGGGTTGAAAACAGATGCCGAACGGGTGGCATTTTTGTTCACGCTGTACCAGCACTACACCAGCTTGCTGGTGTGAGGGCGCGCCTGAAAGCCCGTGCTTGAAAGTTTGCCAGGCCATCACCTGAAATTTATTGCCATCAATACGGGTTTTCAAACCCCAGTCGCGCCATGATCTCGCTCTCGCGCAGCTCCATCACTTGGGCGTCTTCGTCTTCTTCGTGATCCCAGCCTTGGGCGTGTAAGGCTCCGTGCACCAGCAGGTGGGCGTAATGTTCTTCCAAGGTCTTGTTTTGCTCCTTGGCCTCTGCCGCTACCACCGGGGCGCACAGCACCAGGTCGGCTGTCACGATGGGCTCTTGGCTGTAGTCAAAGGTCAGCACATTGGTGGCGTAGTCTTTTTTTCGGTAGTCGCGGTTGAGCGTTTGGCCTTCTTCGGTGTCCACAATGCGCACCGTGATTTCGGCATCAAATTGCAGCGCATGGCGAATCCATTTGGCCACTTTGTGGCGTGGCAGTGCCGCGCGGTGCAGTGGCGCATCGGCAAAGCGGGCAAATTGCAAAGACAGGGTAAGTTGGTTCATGGGGTTTTAAATTTATAAGAAATTGGCCTTTAGCGCTTTATTTATAAGCATAAGTAGCTATGTATTCAATAGTAATTTGCTTACAAAACAGGCTTCTTGTGCGCTGGTTTGCGCACCACCGTGTTGGCGTTTGCCTTGGCTTTGGGGGCGGTTTTAGCGCGTTGGGGCAGTTTGGGTGGGGTGTGCACGGGCAGGGGGGTGGCTTCAAAGTCGGGCACCGGCAGGGCATCGTGGCGGGGGTGTGGGTGAATGCGCCCGGGTGCGTCGTAGGCGTCCACAATGCGTGCCACCAGCGGGTGGCGCACCACATCTGCGCTGGTCAGGCGGCACATGGCAATGCCAGCCACGCCTTTGAGCACGCGCTCGGCATCAATCAGGCCGCTGAACTGGGTGGTGGGCAGGTCAATCTGGCTCACGTCGCCAGTCACCACGGCTTTAGAGCCAAAGCCGATGCGGGTCAGAAACATCTTCATCTGCTCGGGCGTGGTGTTTTGCGCCTCGTCCAGAATCACAAAACTGGTGTTCAGGGTGCGCCCGCGCATGAAGGCCAGCGGCGCGATCTCAATGGTTTGGCGCTCAAAGGCTTTTTGTACCGCCTCAAAACCCATCAGGTCGTACAGCGCGTCGTACAGCGGGCGCAAATAGGGGTCAATTTTTTGCGCCAGGTCGCCCGGCAGGTAACCCAGCCGCTCGCCTGCTTCCACCGCTGGGCGGGTCAACACAATGCGTTGCACGGCGCTGCGTTGCAAGGCGTCCACGGCCATGGCCACCGCCAGGTAGGTTTTGCCGGTGCCGGCCGGACCAATGCCAAAGGTGATGTCGTGGCTGGCAATGCTGTCCAGGTAACGCGCTTGGTTGATGGAGCGGGGCTTCAGGTCGGCGCGTTTGGTTTTGAGTGAGGGGCTGTCTTCGCCCTGCACATCGCCGTCGCCAGAGAGCATCAGTTGCACGGTGCGCGGCTCAATCGGGCGCGCCGCCATTTCGTACAAGGCTTGCAGCATTTCCATGCCGCGTTTGGCGTTGGCCTTGAGGCCATCCACCTTGAACTGTTCATGCCGGTGCGCAATTTTGACCTGCAGCGCCAGCTCGATGCTGCGCAGGTGTTCGTCCATGGGGCCACACAGGTGCGCCAGGCGGGTGTTGTTGGGAGGGGTGAAGAGGTGGCGAAGGATCACGTTGATAATTCCAAAAATTGTTCCCCATGATAGGCAAAAAATGATTGCGAAACTCACTGGCACGCTCGATGCCAAAAACCCGCCCGCGGTGGTGCTGGATTGCCACGGTGTGGGCTACGAGGTGTTCGTGCCCATGAGCACGTTTTACAACTTGCCCGAGCTGGGCGCCAAGGTCACGCTGCTGACACATTTTGTGGTGCGTGAAGACGCGCAGCTGCTGTATGGCTTTGCCAGCGCGCAAGAGCGCGAAGGCTTTCGCGAGCTGATCAAAATCTCGGGCGTGGGGCCGCGTACTGCGTTGGCTATTTTGTCGGGCATGAGCGTGGCTGAGCTGGCGCAAGCCATCACGCTGCAAGAGGCCGGGCGCTTGATCAAGGTGCCAGGCATTGGCAAGAAAACTGCCGAGCGCCTGTTGCTGGAGCTTAAAGGCAAGCTCGGCCCTGACATTGGCGTGGTGGCCAGCGTTGCCAGCGACGCGCAGTCTGACATTTTGCAAGCCCTGCTGGCGCTGGGCTACAACGACCGCGAGGCGGCCTTGGCGCTCAAGGCGCTGCCCAAAGAGGTGGGCGTGAGCGAAGGCATCAAGCTGGCGTTGCGGGCGCTGGGGAAATAGGCTTGGCCAGTCGCTGTCAAAGCTCAAAAATAGGTTGAAGCCGAGCCAGCACTTCATCCATCAGAAAGCGTGACATCAAAGCTTCGACAAAGCGGCCTGATCGTGCGTGCATGTCGATGGTGCGTGGCTGGTTGCACATGACCACCCCCTGTGAGACGCTTGCGCTGCCCATCAAGGTTACGGCAAAACCGGCAAACCGAGATTGCAAACCGCCTTGAGTGATGGGGCAGACCACACACAAACCCAAGTTGTTGAATGCTTTGTCTGACACCACCAGTACCGGGCGCAACCCCTGTTGTTCTTTGCCCAAGGTGGGGTTGAGGCTGACAAGCCAGACGTCGCCGCGTGCAGGGGTGCGCATCAGTGGCTCTTCTCAATGATTTCAAGCCCAACTGGTGGGGCGTCTAGCCAGTTGCGGTCTTCTTCTGTCATGGGGCAAGTTCCATCACACTGCGCCAGCAATTGAGCCAGTGTGTAGCGCGCTTTTTTGAGCGGTGCCACGATCAGTTTGCCGTCTTGAACATCAATGTTGACTTGTGCGCCTGTCTGCAAGTGGACAAGTTCAAGCAATCTTTTGGGTATGGCCATGACGACAGAGCCGCCAACAGTGCGCAGGGTTGCGGTGGGCATAGTGAACTCTCGGGATTTATATTACACATTAGTATAACTATGGGCCGCTGTTACGATAAGTTGATGACCCTCAGCAACGCCCAAACCAACGCCTCCCTATCCGTTCAAGCCTACTTGCAATCCCTGCAAAAAGAACTGTCGCGCGGCGACGCCACAGAGCACACGCACCGCAGTGCCCTTAAAGCCTTGATTGAGTCTGCTGCGCCCGGTTTGCTCGCCACCAACGAGCCCAAAGCCACACAGCGTGAAAACAAGCCCGATTACATCGTGCGCAAGGGCGCCTCGGTGCTGGGCTTTGTCGAGGCCAAAGACGTGGACAAAAGCCTTAAAGCTACGCTCAAAACCAACCAGCTCAAGCGTTACCTTGAAGCGCTGCCGAACCTGCTGTTAACGAACTACCTCGACTTCATCTGGTTCGTGGGCGGTGAAAAGCGCATGGAAATCAGCCTGGGCGAGTTGAACGGCCTGCACGTCAGCCCCGCCAAAGACGCCCCAGCCCGCTGGGCCGAGTTGATGGCCTGTTTTTTGGCCGAAGTCACGCCCACCGTGTCAAGCCCGCAGCAACTGGCCAAAAACCTGGCGGGTCAAACCCGGCTGCTGCGGGACTTGTCATTGGAGCTGCTGACTGCGGGCGATGCAGACCTGATGGCGCAAGACGAGAGTTTTCGCGCCATGCTGGTGCCAGACCTCAAACCCGAAGAATTTGCCGATATGTACGCGCAAACTGCCACCTACGGGCTGTTCACCGCACGCGTGTTTGCGCACACCAGCATGTTTGGCGGCAACCCCGAGTCGCTGCCTGACAGCCTTAAAAAAGACGATGCCTTCAGCCTGGAGCAAGCGGCCTACCTCATTCCCAAAGCAAACCCGTTTTTGCGGCAATTTTTCCAGCACATCGCCAGCCCCAGCCTGCACAAAGACCTGCGCTGGCTGGTAGTACAAATAGCTGAGAGCCTGCGCTACACCGACATGGACAAAGTGCTGCACCACCAAAGCCGTAAGCAGGGCTTTGAAGACCCGGTGTTTCATTTTTACGAAACTTTTCTGGCCGAATACGACCGCAGCTTGCGCGACTCACGCGGCGTTTTCTACTCGCCTGAACCGGTGGTGGACTACATCGTGCGCGGTGTTGACTGGCTGCTGGTCAACCGCTTCGGCTTGCCAGCCGGTCTGGCCGACCCCAGCGCGCTGGTGCTTGACCCAGCCACTGGCACGGCCACTTTTTTGCGCAAAGTCATCGCCCTGATTCACCAGCGGGTAGACGCCGAGCACGGCGCGGGCGCATGGCCGGGTTATGTGCGCGCCCAGTTGCTGCCGCGCATTTTTGGCTTTGAGCTGATGATGGCGCCCTACACCGTGGCCCACCTCAAGCTGGCGCTGCAGCTCACGGAGACTGGCTTTGAATTTGCCCAGGGCGAGCGCCTGCATGTTTACCTGACCAACACCCTTGACCAGCTGCACCAGAAAACCGCCGCCATGCTGGGCCAGTGGATTGCGAAAGAAAACGAAGGGGCTGAAAAAATCAAGCTCGACCAACCCGTGGTGGTGGTCGTGGGCAACCCGCCGTATTCAGGCGAGTCGCGCAACAAGAGCGACTGGATCATGGCGCTGCTGCAAAGCTATAAAACCGAGCCCGAAGGTGGCCCGCTCAAAGAGCGCAACAGCAAGTGGATTAACAACGATTACGTCAAATTCATCCGCTTTGCGCACGACCGAGTCAAGCGCACCGGCCATGGCATCGTGGCTTTTATCAGCAGCAACAGCTTTTTGGATGGCCCTATTTTTCGCGGTATGCGGGCACAACTGATGGCTGACTTTGACGATATTTATGTGCTTGACCTGCACGGCAATGGCAACAAGGGCGAACGGACTCCGAAAATATTGCAAATTCAGGGCGATGACAAAAACGTATTCGACATTCTGGAAGGTGTGTCTATAACTTTCCTGGTGAAGCTACCCCCCGAATTTGTCGCGCCAGCGGTTGAAGAACCCTTTCAACTTACCGCGCCCGAATCTGGTGCCAAGAAAAACAAGCATCACCAACTCCAGGGCGGTAAAGTGACCTTGAAAGCTCGCATTCATCAAGCCGATTTGTGGGGCAGCCGCGAGTACAAATACGGCTGGCTTGAAAAGCATGGCCTGTCAGACACACCGTGGCAAAGCCTGCAACCTGCCTTGCCGCAACTGCTACTGGTGCCACGCGATGAATCTGATGCGGCAGAGTACGCGAAAGGTTGGCCGCTTATGAAAATTTTTGGGCTGACCTTGCTTGGGCCAAATTCACATCGTGACCACTTCGCGGTTGCATTCGGTGCTGACGAAGCACAAAAGCGGATTCATGATTTCTTCAATGAAGGCATTTCAGATCAGGATATCCGTGATCGTTATGAGCTTGCAGACAACAGAGATTGGTCGCTTCGGCGCGCTAGATCGTTGAACCCAGATAGTCCATTAGGATTTTCAAAAGAAAAGTGGTGCAAACCTCCCAGTGCAGATTTCTAATGGATACCATTAGAAATTCCGTTTGAAATCATACGGTTATCCAACAGTCTGGAGGTG
>NZ_JAQURE010000018.1 GCF_028715765.1 Rhodoferax sp. | reverse complement strand
AAAAATTCCATGGTGATCACCTTGTTTGCTCCTGCCTAAAAAGTAGGCAGCGCTAGTAAAACACCTGGCTCAGTTTTGGGGCGGCATAACCTCTAAAAGTGGCTCAGTTTTCGGTCGGCGGCAACACCCCCATTGCCGAATCGACTCAACAAACTCACCAAATACGGTCATGGCCTGAATTTCATCAGCCTTGGGCGTGTACATGCCCATGGCCGCGCCTACACCTATGCGAGAAAAGTAATTCTCATCGTCCTGGGTGTAGCTGGCCCTGATCATCTGAATCATGCGGGCATCAATCAAAGCCACGTGCGGGCTGGCGACCTTGATCTGTTCCCGCAGCAAGTCGGGTAATGGATTTGGCAGCAGCTCAATGCTGGCAGAGATGGCCACAGACTGATCGTCTGGCAGTGCGACCCCATCAAAAATAACGATCACCGTGCGGCCGTCGGCAAGCGTAGCCAACTCCTGTCCGGTTTGCTCACCCTGCTGGGCTTCAGGCAGGCGCAGTGTGTGCGTTGTGACTGTGTCGATAACTTTTCGGTAGGCGTACAAAGATGGCATGGTGTTTTTCCTTCAGGAATTGAGTGAGCGGTTTCAATGAACAGGTTCTCTTGGCGTGGCCAAGCCGGGAAATGACGGATTCAAGCCGACCGTGACGTGCATCTGCTCTTAGTGCACTGATCACATGTGGGCGCACAAACCGCGCTGTAGCCCAGGTGCGAAAACCTACAAAATTCGCACCGCGCTTGATGGGGTGTAGGCTGTAGTGGCTGATCTCCAGCCCAATCATCGCCAGGTGTTGACGAATGCTTGCGAGCCAAGCCAATCCAATCGCTCGGCTGGGTGCCAGCATGATGCTGTCATCCATGTAGCGGGCGTAGTCCGCCACTTTGAGTGTGCGCTTGCAGTAGTGATCCAGGCTGTTGAGATAAAGGTTTGCAAACGTCTGGCTCATCAAATTACCAATAGGCACACCAGTAGCATCCGGCCGCTTTGCGAACGCAGCCATCAGATCCAGGGTGGGGGCGCACTTGACAAAGCGCTCCAGCAGCAACATCAAAATGTCGCGGTCGATGCTGTAAAAAAATTTACGCACATCGACATGCAGCACCCAGTCGGTGCGTGGTGCCCGGCGCATGGCGGCCTGCAGCCAGTCCGCTGCTTTGTGTGTGCCAAGGCCCACCCGGCACGCAAAGTTGGTGCTGATGTAACGAGCCTCAAACAGCGGTGAGGTGACCGCGTAAACCGCATGCTGCACCACCAGATCTCGAAATGCAGGTGCCTCAATCAGGCGCGGCTTGCGGCCATCGGTGACCATGAACTGACTGCACGGGCGTGGCTGGTAAGTTTGGCTTTGCAGCTCCCGTTGCAGCTCGGACAGGTTAGCCCCGAGATTGCGCGAAAACTCAAAGCAGGCCCGATGGCTGCGCTTGTGTCGACTGGCCGCCAGATACGCCGCCAACAGCGCATCTGGGGTGCAAATGCTGTCATAAAGATGGCCTGCGCGCTTCATGCAAGGACTCCTGCACCAATTTTCACGCGCTGACCAACACGGGCCATGGGCGCTACCAAAGGGGGCTTGAGCAAAACATTTCGCCGCAAGGCACGGCAAAGGCTCCCTCTCTGCCAGTCAGCACACGCTGCATAAGGCGTATTTGGCACAGAGTCAGAGCGAAAGCCCACGTTGTCGTTCGAGTTACCCCGAACGTTGTTCAGATTCAGGGCCCAGACCCCGGCATTGCCGCCGTTGTCCCAATTGGCACCCGAAATCACACAGAGCATGTCAAGCCTCCACCGCATTCAAGGGCTCTCGCCCATGAATTTCCATGTTGAGCCAGCCGCCAATCATGCGACCCAACTCATCAACCATTCGCGTGATCACCAAGTGGCGATGTGCGCCTGGTGACTCAGCATCTTTTCGCCCAGTGCTGTAGCCAAACAAACCCAATTCATGGGCCAGGTTCAGCATCATGCGCAACTGTTCATGACGCACATCGAGTTGCGTCAATGTCGTTTTCTTGTTGTAACGTTTTTGGCACTCGGTCACCAGGTTGTAAACATCCAGGTAAGCCTGGCGAATCCCCTGCGTCAGCGTGTATTTGTGGCAATTTGGGAAATGGGCCAGATACATCTCCAGCTGCACTGCAAAAAGCACCAGCTTGCGATGCAAGCCTGCTTCTGCGTGTATTGATTGCGTTTTTTGAGCCATAAAATTTTTTTGAACCCTTCGTTATCACTCAGGGTGTCAGAGATACGAGGCAGAGCGAAAGCCCACGTGGTGGTTCGAGTTACCCCGAACGTGGTCCAGAAGCAGGGCCCAGACCCCGGCAGTGCCGCCGTGGACCCAAGCGGCACCCGAAATCACACAGAGCTCATTGGGGCGAGCGTCATAAAAATAATCTGTACCAAACGCATTGGAGCCGCTCACACCAGTGACCAGCGGTATGCCTGCACCTGTCATGGCCCAAGCTGTGCCACTGATGGCTGGGCTGAGTACTTGTGTGGCCGCGCCAAAAACTTTGTTGGTGTTGCTGGCGGTCATTGATTCATAAGTGGTGCCCACGTTGTCATACAGCGCCACCAACCCGGTTGCGCCCCACAAGTCCGTGGCCAATGCATTGCCGCCCGTGGCTGTTGTGATGTTTGCGGCAATTTTCAGCAGGTAATAGTTAGCACCGTCACTGGTCAACCCAGGAGCGATCTCCCACATATTGCCGTTGAGATCCGCCACGCCGCAGGCTTGCCCGTTGTGGGTTGTCCTGGCCAGCGCGTTGGATGACCCTGTTTTGGCGCAATTCGAGTAGCCGTCTGACACGTAGAGCAGGGTCGCGTCATTGGCGTCGCGCAGTGCGTTATTGTTGTTTCCCTTGGGAAAGTTGGTGACACCTGCCGCATCAAACCAGGCGCAAAAGGCAGTGCCCGTGCTGGCTTGCGCGTGCGCAAGTGACAATAAAGCCAGCATTTTGTGAACGAAAAGACTCGCACAGAAGAATGTGATCCCGCGTGTTTTTGCCGCTGCAATGGCCCCACCATAGTTGTTGGCAGGCGCACCAGTTAGACCACCGAATGGGTTGTGTGCACTGCTGCTGCTCAATGGGTTGCCATTTTTGACCGAACTGGCCACGCCGGAATTGTTGCTGCACTGGTATTTGTCAACAAACACCCCCAGCTGAATCGCGCCTGCGTTGTAAAAGGCCCGATGCAGCGCAAACCCTTCAGCGTTGGCTGCAGCCACATTGGCAAACGCAGCGTACGCCCTGATGTCTACCCGGTTGACACCCAAGCCATTGGACCCAGTGCCAATCTTGTAAAAAAAGGCTGGCACCCACACCATGACAGAGCCGTCCGTGTACTGGTAATTGCCGTAGTTGTCGCTGGCGGGGTCGCTGGTGCCGTACATGGCGCTGAAGCCCGTGGGTAGCGCGGGGCAGATGCCTACCCCGAAGCCTTGTTGACCAGGGTTGCCGATGGCGTTGAGGTTAGCGCCGACGGGTATCTCCATGCCACCAGACGATAAAACAACCCCACCGGCCATACTGCGTTTCGCACGCACACCACCGACCAGGTCAAACAGCTTTTGAAACGCACCGAGCGCACTCATTGCCGCACCCACTTGCTTTCTGCAGTCAAAACGCCAGCAACCCAGGTGTAAGTTTTCACCCAGCTGTTCGCCCCGTCCGTCGCTGTTTCGGTGGTGATATTCCCATTTGAATCTCGACCATACGCAATGGCGCAGTCCTCGGGGTTAAACACTTCACCGATTGAATCTTTCGCAGATCCAACCACGGCCACCGCTTGTGGGCGTAAGGGCCGAATTGGCCCGGGAGTGATGACGACTTCCATGATGTCCTTTCAGGTTGTGAACAAAAATGAGGGATAACTTCAACGATGCGCGAGGTAGTTGTTCAGAATCTCAACGATCGCCTCCCTTGCTGGCACTGACAACGCCTGAGTCTGAGGATTGAACGGAAGAAATGGCCGCGCAGCAATCCTCTTTCCTGGAATCATGCTTTTGGGACTGGTGACACCGCCAAACATGTGCATTGCGGCGTATGGCTTATTGCTACCCACGCTTGCGAAGTCGGCACCAAAAGATGTTTGCACTGAGGCGGCCAAGCCACCGGCTGACACCTGCAAAATTTGACCAGGCCAGCTACCCTTTCGGGTTCGGAACACTTTTGTTGTCTCATCACTCAAATCAGGCCACTTGCCAAGCGGCCCGCTTTGGGTCTTGAACTGGCGCTCACTTTCGCTGGCCAGCGCATTGGCCACCTCAGCCATTGCTGGGCGCATGTCTTTGACGCGGGCAGACAGTTGGCGCAGCATGTCCGATGCTTCCTGGTCTTTGACTTCAATCGTGATCATGGGGTATCCTTAAGACGTTGGCGGTGATCCCACCTGGGGTGGGCATTGATGGCCGGTTCGAACCCGTGCACCGCCAGCGCCCTCACTTCACCATCTCCCAGCGCCCTGATTGCACCTTTTGCATCACCAACGCGTTGTCAGTCAAATAGGCGCTGGCAGCCGCACCGGTTTTCTCAAACACCAACTGAACAGACTGCTCAGAGGTCCCGTGCGCATAAACCAAAACAAGCTGCCCCGTCTTTTTGTCCAAATAGGCATATGCGCCCGACAAAAGCTCTGGCGCCGCCAACCAATCACCTGGCTGAAGCGCGTCACCGTCATTCCCGTGCCGCTTGGCCTTCTTGCCCACAATCAAGCGGTCTTCCACAGACAGCACCGGCGAAAAATTCAGATCTTGCTCAGCCAAGGCAAGCACTGTCTGCGGCGACAAAATGCCCACCGTCATGCTCTGGCCTTGAATGGCGTTTTCACCCAACTTATTGCGAATGCCTGAACGCTCAGTGTTTTCAATGAACGCCCTCCAGGCTCTCATCCGCGTATCCGACAACACGGCCTGGCGCACCAGGTCAAATCCAGCCGCATTGCCCAACGCGTCCACCGCCTTTTTCGCCAGCAACTTGTCCATGGGGTGCCCCGCCAGTGGGCTTGAGTCAAAACCCGGGTCAACCCACATGGTGATCGACTTACCCAAAGCATCCTTCACGGTCACACCCGTCTGATGGGTACGAAACAGCTCGCCAGTCGCAACGTTTTTACCTGCGGTCACCTCGCGAGTCACGATGTCGGGCGGATCTGAGAGCGACAACCCCTCGCGTTTGAGTTGCCCCTCGGTAAGCCCACGTGTGCGACAGCGGCAGTTATGACCGTTCGGCGGGTAAATGCTGGCCCACACCGCATCATCCTTGCGCCAAATCTTTCCATCCAAAGCAGCGTGGCTGGCACGGGTCCGGCCATCCATCACAGCGACATACATCAAATAAACGCAGGATGTCGCAGCCATTTGCGCCTGCATGCGCCCAGCCATGAACGCGCTCTGCAAATTCGTCTGGTAAATCGTTTTCAAGCGGTGCGGGCTGCCCAACTGCACCTGCTGCGCCTGGCCTTGACTGTCCACCACAATTTGCTTGCCCCACCACCCCTTCGCCTGCAGCAGCGGCGTCAGCTCAGCTTCAAACTGGCGAAGCGTCTTGCCGGTGGCAAGCGCATCCAGAACCCCGGTGCGAATATCACGCAGCACATCCAGGCGCATCGCCTTTGCCACGGTAAAGGCTCGGGCATGGGCCTCATCCAGCATTTCAGCCCAATTGAACGTGATCCGAAGCCCTTTACCCTCCAGGTACGCCATAGCCTCTTTTGGCGGCATGCCAAACAACGCCATCAGCACAGCTGGATCAGTCTTGTCCATTGAGTCGCCCCCAAACCTGGGCCGCAAAAATCAGCCGTGACAGATGGTTTTGAAGAGAGGCCTCATCGGCCTGAGGGAACTTTTCAGCCAGCTGCCCAAGCAGCTCCTGTGGGTTTTGATTGGCCTTCACCAGCAGCTCGCGAACAGGGACCAACATGGACTGCATTTGCTCCTGGAGCCAATCATCTGGCAAGGCCTTCATCACAAGGTCAAAGGCAGACTGATCAGCAAACGACATGGCCGCCAACGATTCCGCAAAACTCGCTGGCGCAGCAGTGTCGGAATTTCTCCGCGCAACTACTCGCTCGATGCGGTTGCCAAAGTCCGTCCCTGCTGGTAATGGTGTTGGTGCAGGTGGTGGTGCCGGTGCTTCTTGCCAGTGCTCGCCATATTTGGCCCTCACACCCTCAAGCGACATCTTGAAACCCATGCTGGCCACGTTCTTGGCGGTCTCGCTGGCCGCCTTCAGATCCTCATCTTTCTTGATGACTCGGTACACCCGGCAGGGTGTCAACCCGTTGAACTCACAAAACCACTTCAGCAGCGTGCTGTTGATGGTCTCGCTCAGCAAATCAGAATCCGCCTGCGACAACTCCACCCGCACGTCTTCGCGCTCATTACTGGCGGCCGCCAAGGCACCGCCGCCTTTGCCACGCGGTGACTGGCCCAAAATCACCTCCATGATCCAGTCATCCATGTACTCGCACAGGCTTTGCTGCGTGGTGATGGAGCCGGTCAGCTTGCTTTCCAGCAGCTCCAGCCCCATGCCCTCGGGCGTCATGATGACGCCGTCATTGCTCATCGCCTTGAGAGCATCAAACAGCGTGCCTTTTTCCTTGGGGCCAGCACCTTTGGGGTATTTTCCCCAGGGCGTGGGTGAGCCAAAGCGGTCATTGAGCTTGTTCCAGGACAAAATGCCTTTGCGCTTGAAAAACACCGGCCAATACAGCTGCAGGCCCAAGCCAGTGCCATACGGGTTGTCATCCTCTGGGTTCACCACATGCACCATGAACTTCTTATCAGGCACCACCTCGCCAGTCAGCATGTTTGACTTGGTTAACAAATGCAGCGCTGGCGGGGCATTGGCATCGGTCTGCACGTAGACAAACCGGTGTTGTGCGCGCTTGATGACCCGAGCTGGCGTGTACCGGCTGTCAAGGTAAGTCCAAACAATCTCAGCAGGCACAAACCCGACCAACAAGGCATCCATCAACCGGTCACACAAGGTGTCGAAATTGATGCTCTTGAGCATTGCCGTGACGATCTCGACATCTTTGTCAGCGGCGTCCCCCTGACCAATCGGCTCCACCTGCCACGGCTTGCCAATCATTGCCAGTTTGCGTTTTTGCAACCCGCTGAACACCTTGCCGTCCCGCTTCAAATCACGGTACAACTCAAACGCACGCGCGCCGTTACCACGCTCCAGCAGCAGCGGGTCATTGGTGCGCAGCACCCCCATGTAATTGGTCTCGAACGGATCGTGCAGCCGGTTGGCCACCTCGGTGTCAAGCTCGGGGCGGCCCACTGCGGCCTGGCTATTTTGGGTATTGGGTGCTTTTTTGGTGGCCATTACATAAATCCTTGTGCGTCAGCACCACGGGGTTGGCCGCTGCTTGTGAATTCGATAGGGGCTTGTGGGTCAGACCCGGCATGCAGAGCCAGAGCCAACGCCCAAAAGCGGTCAGCGTGGCCATCAGGTGTGCTTTCGGCCACAAAGCGAATGTTTCCAGCTGCGGTGACTACCTTCTGCACCTTGCGCAAGTCGGCCCGAATGATGGGTTCGTCAGGAATACGCACCGCACGGTCCTCCATGGCGCCGCGCACCGGGTAAGCCAGCGCCTCCTTTACCGGGCCGGTAAAGGTCACACACTCCACCCGTTGCTCGCCAAACTTGTCCTGTGCGTCATCACCCCAGCCAATGCCCAGGCCTGAATAGTCCAGGCACACCCGCTCGCAAAGCTCAAACCACGGGTACAAAATGGCCTCCTGGGCGCTTTTGCGCATGTTTTGCATCGTCTCCACATGCCTGGTGTAAAACACATCACCCAGCTGCTCCAGAACCCACAGCACCGTCAAATCCTTCTTGCGGCCAATGTCCACACCGCAGAACAAGCGCCCGGTGAACGGCCCTTCCAGGCCGCGTTGCCAGTCGGCACCGTCTGAGTACTCACAAGCGGTGATCAAGCCATATTCCAAAAACTTGGCATCATCATCGGCCGCAATGCACATGTACTCTTGGTCAAACGATTCCGCGTCTGCCGCACCGTTGCGCACGTAGTCAAAATACGCCGCCTCATCCATGTCCTGCTGCTCTGCATCGCCGGGCAGTGCCTGCTGGAGCTTGTACAAAAACCCCTGGTCAAGCGCATCTTGCAACGTCACGCGGTGCAAGCTGATGCGCTTGGGGTTGCCCTTTTCGCGGGCCTCACGAATCAGGCCATTGAAAAAACTGTGTGAACCCCGGTGCGTGCTGATCACCTCCATGGCGCCACCCCAGGTGATACCCGGGTAAGCAATGGCCCACAGCTTGCGCTGATCCGCATGCAGTGCAAATTCATCCAGCACGCGGCTGCCACGTTTGCCCGCCTGGGCATCGGGGTTGCTGCTCATGCTGTGAATGCGCCTGCCACTGGCAAACTGCAGCACATAGGCCGTCAGCTTGTCCTTGGCATCAATCACCACCTCGCCCAAATCCTTGGCGGCCAGGTTCATGATGCCAGCCCACAGCTTGCAGTCCTCAATGAAGAGGCGCGCCTGAATGTCATCGCGGCTGCTCACCCATTCGTCAAACCGGGCCCCAAAGGCAGCAGCGCGCTCAGCGGTGCCATAGGCGGTAGACCAGCTGATGCCAATCTGGCGCGCCTTCTCCATCAGCTTGATGCGTGACTGATCCTTGATCCAGGCCGCCTGGAACGGCAAAAAGATGGCATCCCGGTCAGCGGGTATAACCTTGGCACGGCCTTTGATGGTTGCCATCAGACAATCCCAAGCGCTTCACGGATGGCCATTTTGGTGTCTTCTGTGACCCCACCCTTGGTGCCCATGGCATCCAGCTTGGCACGTTGCTCTTCAAGCACCTTGCGTCGGGTGTCTTCTTCCACCTTGGCCTGAAACTGTTTCAAATTCACGCTTGACCTGGTCAATGTGGCAATGTTTTTGGCGGCAGAAGACAACATGCCAACCCGGTCGGACGGGTCCATGTCGGGGTCATCGGCCTCCTGAAGATTCAGGATCGCTTCAAACAACTCGGTCTGAATCAGCGCCGTTAGCGCCTCGCTGCGGGCATCCTTGTCATCACCCGCTTGCGCCTGGATGATCTTGGCTGCCTCCGTGCTGGCCCTGATGGCTGACAGTCGGCGATCAAGTTTCTGACCATACCGGTGCACCGCTGCCCGGCTGGGCAGCTCACCTGCATCCAATGCAGACGAAAAGCGCGCATGCAGATCCGCAATCAGTTCATCAAGCGTCAGGCGGCCCTCAGCCAGCTTGCCCTCGATGTACGACTTCACATCAGCCGGCAGTCGAGAAATGGTGGATTTGCGACCCATGGCGTTACCAGTACTTGGCCGGTCGGGCAATGCCTGGCTCACAAGCAATCGTGTACTCGGCCACATCCACCCCAAATCGGCTCAACTCTGCATGCCATTTGCCACTGGGCTGTTTGTCGAGTTTCACAAGCTCACGGTCATGCAGGTAATCCATCTCGCGGCGCAACTCAAGTGCAGTGGCATCTGGGTATTCACTTTGAGCCACTGACAAAACCAAACCCTCAAAAGCACCGATCGGGCGTGCGTTGTTGAGCGTGAGCAAAATAAGCCAGCGCAAGGCTTCGCGGCGCAAACGGGCATGGTCAATTTGTTGCATAAATCCCTTTTAGTTGGTGGAGTTGAGTGCTCTTAAAAGCACGTTTTCTACTTTGGTGCCAAGGCCATCAATCTTGGCCTCCAGAACACTTTGGCCACGGATGTAATCCTCACGGCGCACATAGTTCAGCGGCATGTCTGCCTTGAGTGTCAGCAGTTCGCGCTCTACCCGTTGCCACTGCCCTGTGTCAGCTTTGGTGGCCGCGTCAAGCGCGTCTAGTCGCATGTTGAGCTGGGTGTAGTGCGCTTTACTGGCCGTCTCCTGCCCCTTAAATTGCTCTTGCAAATCGCGCTTGATGCCTCTTTCAAACTGCACAGCAATCACCTTGATCAGCGTCCAGCCACCGCCAAAAACAGACGCCAGCAAAACAATCGCATTCGTCACAGTCAACTCAATCATCATTGGCCACCCCTTCGTTGTGCCAATCAATCAAGGCATTGAGCCGTGCGCGACAGGTTTCAAACTCGGCTCCTGCATCAGCTGCCCAAAGCGCGATGTCGGTATCGGTGCTAATGGCATCACCCTCTGCAGCAACGCCGTCGGAGGTCGTGGGCAAGACTGTGATGCCGGGGGAATTGCTGAGCACCCGCAAAGCATTGCCGTCAAGGCAAGTGCGCCCAGTGGTGGCGTGAGAGATGGCACGGTAAGACTCCTGTTTCAGTTGATTGATTTGGGTTTGCTGGGCCAACAAACCGCTGCTAAGTGCATCGCCTCGCGCCTGTGCTGCCAGCAGCACCTCGCGGGCAACACGGTCCTTGGCTGCTTCTTTGGCCTGCCAGCTGAAGTCACTGTGTTGGCCACCCAGCCAAAAACCACATCCACCCCAGGCCGCCAAAAACGCAACCAGCAAACCCCAATTTGGAATAAGTGAACTCATTTCTCCCCACCTTCACCCATGCACAACCGATGCGTTTTTTGGCGGCGCACCCACAAACCAGAACAGGTTGCATTGCCTGGTGCTGAGCAATCGGTTTGACCAACCATGCGCCAGCGCAAAATCTCATGGCAAGCACCAGCGTAATCACTGGCATTGAGCTTTTTCACCAGCGTGCTGCCACAGAAAGCAGTTGAGCCAATGTTGTAAGAAAGGTTGATGTACGCGTCGTACTCATGCTGATGCAAAGGCACCGTCACGCACTGACGCATGGCCCCTTCAAATTTTTCGACATCTGAGAGCTTGCGCACAAGTGCAGCCACTGGCGTGGTGGTGTCGCCCATGTGCACACCGGTGGTGGATCCGAATCCAATGGTTGGAACGGACAAGCCCTTGACGGGATCTGGCACGGCTTTAGAGGTGTAACCCTCATCAATGGCAATGCCAACAAGGCCCGAAGCTGACAGCGCCAATACAGCAATGAGTGAGCGAGTTTGATTTGACATGGCCCTACTTTCGCGCGCGCGAGGGCGGGGCAATGAGTAAAGCGCTTTAGTTATTGGCCATGCACCCAGGGTCAGATCATCAAAGCCTGAAACAAATCAAGTCAACACGAAAGACGCCCATGAACACAAACACCACCCCAGGCATTGAAACCAGCTTGCCACTCGCCAGCATGGTTGCGCCATTTGTATCTGACGAGCGGATCAATGAGGTGATCGTTGGCGCTGATTTTTATGTGTTCCCAGGCACCACGCTAACCGTGTGCTGCCTGACACTAAAAAACGGCTTCACCGTTCTGGGCGAAAGTGCCTGCGCCTCAGCGGAAAATTTTGACGCACTGCTGGGTCAAAAGTATGCCCTGCTCAAAGCCACCAGCAAGGTATACGAACTGGAGGCCTATGCGCTGAAAGAGCGATTGACAACACCTGCAGCGGCCAACTGACTTCAGCCCATGGACGATTCACTGCTGGGCTTCCTGCTCAGAACCTTTGTCTTAAGCGCCTGTTTTGGCGCTGGTTACATCAAAGCGCACGGCGAAGTTGAAGCTGAATGTGAGCGGCTTGGTGCGTTTTATGTGGGCGATAAAACATTCAAATGTGAGTTAAAAAGCCAAGCCAAATGAATTCGGTAAGACGATCAAACTCAGTTGAACCACCCACGTAAAAACAGCCAAACAGGCTCCGTCATAGCCAAATACAGCGCGGCCGCAGCAATAAAACCAATCACAAGAATGAATTGCACTGCAAAAAAAGCCCTGCGCTGCAAAGTCAGTCTGGACTCCAACTTGGGAAAAGTACCAGACACCATGTCTTTGATCATGGCGTATTCACTCTGTACCTTCCCCTTCTTTCGTTTGATCTCGGTTTCAAGGGAGTCCAGGGTATGCAACTGATTGCGCATCACAAAATTGGCCAACACGACAAAAACCAAAACCCCAAGCAATACTGCCGTGTTGACCCAGGCTTGCGGCCCCCAGACATCAGTCACTTTGAACTGAGTGGCGACCAGCACCGTTGCCACAGGAATGCCCAGAATTTGCCCCTGCACATCCGCAAATGTCTTGTTGATCCGGGCCAACTCGTCCAACATGTCAGCTTCCAGCTGATTGCGGACTTTTTCATACGAAAAGTTGGCCACATACAAACGCCGCCCATCGTCAAAGTCTTTGGCCACATCAGATAAATGGCCAAGGAGGGATGCAAAGCGACGCGAAGGCTCTAGCCCGCCAACATGCTTGATAACAGCATCGGCCAGAATGGGCAGCAACTGTTCGTGCAGCTTGTCACTCCCATCAAATTGATCCAGCATGGTCTGCAGGGCAGGCACATTCAGGCTATCTAAATCGGCAGCTGTGTATTTGACAGGCAAGTTGACCTTGCCAGACTTCAAAAACACCAACTCTTCCGCGTCTTTGTCAAAATAAGCCGCTGCCTTGGCAAGCAGAGTCACCAGTTCAATGACTTGTTTGTATCGGACAAACACACTGTGCGCATTCAACACTTCGTCGGTATGAGCCAGTCCATGCTCAAGCCAGAAAAAACGCGGCACTACCGATCTACCTTGCGGGAATTGCAGCACGTCATCAAACGTGTCAGCCAATAGTCCAAGCCCAGTTGCTGGATCGCACAGTTCAACATCTACTGAAACACCTGGGGCAAGGTCGACATCCACATCGTGACGAATCACAACACCATACCGATGCTCATTTGCACGAGCCGTATTGAACGCCTTCACCAGCTCCGGCGTTGCCAATTCAAGCACGCCCGTGCGTCCGCCACCGGCCAGAGTCGTCTGGCGGTAAAGCGGTATCAACAGCGTCTCAAACTTCGTCAGGATCATCGGGTTGGCAATCGCGCTCGAGCTCTTCACGCAAAGAAGGTGGAAGGTTGCTCAGGGTCAACGTACCTGCAGCAGCATCGAACACAATTTCTCTGTTGCGCAGCGCTTTTCGTTCAAAGGTCAACCTCCAATATTGTGACTTGCCTTCAAATTTAACCAAATGCTTCAAAGCACGTTGGTCAGGAATAAAGCCATCCGATATAGACCGCTCAGGTTCAGTGAGTACATCGCGCAGGTCTTGGGGCGCATGTGGCCAAACGTGATTACTGAAGGCTTCCAACTCGACTGGTTGCTTTTCTTTTGAAAGACCAGCCAAATATGCATGCGCCAGACTGAAGAGGTTATCTTTGGCCGCAGTATCCAAATTTTGTTGGTCAGCAAAGTCATCTAATGCTGTGACCAGTTTTTTGGATTCTGCCATCGGTGCAAGAACATCGTTGCATCCCAAGAATAATTTGAAGTAATCTGAAACTTCAGCCTTACCCTTCAGAAAACTAATGTATCGGTCACCACCGGCCAACCATGTCGTTAAATCAACGCGTCCAGCCACACGCAATTGGCTCAAGTCCACATGCACACTTTCAACCACTTCTAACTGCTGTGTAATGGCTTCACCAACGACTTCAGTCACGACCGCGACCAATAAATAGTTGCTAGCACCAGTGGTAATTTTTGCAATCAGAACATAGCCGCCTTTAGCCAGTGGTTCCGCTGCAGCACGTGTTCGCAAGTGTTGCACCAATCGATTGGAGAGATCGCCAAAATCGATGACATTCGCTTCAATATGTTCTCTAATGTGTTTCTGAGCAGGATACTCATTGGCATCAACCTCAAACTTGCCAAAACCTTTGCCGACTTTCTCGGTGTACTGCTTTGATATTCGATCAATCAACCGCTGGATCACAGGGTTCACTGGCAACGGGGCTGTGCGAAGTTCAACTGTCGCTGTCCGTTGTTGCTGTTCCTTGATCAATTTGTGGATGATGACATCCGTGATGACATTGGCTGGCATTGTTTTCCCCCTGTTAAAAAATATTGTTATTTGGCAGGCCTTGACAGATCAGGCGCGCAGTGCCGGCCTCATGTGCGGCCACCATTCTTCAAAATCACCTCTGCATAACGACGCACTCTGTAGACCTGCGGTGCAGACAACTCGATCACCATTCTGGTGCCGAACTCCCGCTCCATAAAGTCAAGAACCGCAATCCGATCTGGCACCTGGTCAAGCAACGCAAGCACCAGCCTCACATCTTTGCCCGCATACTGGTGTGCCGCAGGTGACGCGGGTGCCCGGTAGATGTGCTGAGTAAGGTGCACATTGGTCACGCCGCCCCCCATTTTTCCGATTTGAATTGCACCATTGCCGCTGCTGTGTTGTGCAGGCATCACTCGGCTGATCATTTTTGCCAGCCATTTTTTTAACTCCCTCACGCATTTACCCCTGTCGTTTTGTTGGTGTGTTTCCTATGCTGCCAATTTGAATCGACCCATCGCCACTGGCGTGCTGGCTGTGGGTGCCACCAATCTGCGTGGTGGGCTTTGCTTTTTTCTCTTTCACGTCGCCCCGCTTGGGGCTGTTGGCCGCAGTGGCCGCAATCTGGCGGATGCGTTCGCGCGCGTCTGAGTGGGCAGCGCGGTAGTGCTCCAGGAGCTGCTCTTCATCGGGGCGCAGAGCAGGGGCCAAGCCGCCCGAGCTACCCATCAGGATGTAGGCGATATCCGCCCCGAACTCCTCAGACATTCGTACGAGTGACTGGCCATCTGGCAAGCGTTTACCAGCCTCCCAGCCAAGAACTGAGTTGCGGTGTACGCCCAGACGTTCAGCGAACTCGGATTGCTTCATCGCCCCCCGTAAGGCAGCGATGCGCGCACCCGTCTCAAAAAATAATTCATCGTTCACGATAAAAGCCTGTACAAGCACAATTAATTGTGCATAATTCACACATCGATTTAAAACCAATCAATTCGACAACCACCACAAGGACCCGCCATGTCAATCGTGATTGATACCCAAAGAGCCAATGACATCAAGCAGCGGCTCTACCAACAAAAGCTCACCGTCAAGCAGTGGGCAGCCAACCACGGCTACCAGTACCACACCGTCAGCAACGTGCTGCGCGGTGTCAACAAGGCCACCTTTGGCGCCGGGCGCGAAGTGGCCGAAAAGCTCATTCGTCTCTAAACCCACCGCCAAAGGCCAAAAAAATGACCAAACCGCATTACCGCTTGCATGCAGATGGAACCGTCAGCCAGACAGCTGGTGGCCTCGCACATTTGCATGGGCAGTCGGTGTACCTGCCAATTGGCCATGAGAGCGGCTTGGGCGGACAGGTGGTCTACGTCAATCAGCAGGGTCGCTTTGTTCCGCCGCAATCTGGTCCCGTGCGATCTGCAGCGTCCGGTAGATCGACGGGATCAAGTCAGCCAGCTTCTGCTGCGCTTGCGACTTCTCCCAGCCACGCATGTCGCCTCCCAACCGTATGTCGCCATTGGCAACGAATGCAGCAGCAAGTTGCACGGCTTGCTCGAAAAGTCTTTCGCTTTGCATGACGCAATCCCCCTGATTTTTAGGCCACCAATTTACCACCACCAAACCACACCAAAGAAAAGCCATGAAAACCCCACCCCACACCCCAGAGCAAGCCCAGCAATGGCTTGACGAACATGGTCTGAGCAAGGCCGAAGTGGCTCGCCGCTTCCAGGTCAGCGTCAGCTTGGTGGATGCCATCGTGCGCGGCCAAAAGCCCTGCAAGCGCGGTGCCAGCCACAACATCGCCGTGTTCCTGGGCCTGAAGGTCGGCCAGGCCGTGGCAGCCAAGCATGATGAAGTGGGTTTCAGGAAAGACGGCCCGGTGATTGGCGGCGACTACGTGCCCGCTGACACAGTGCTTAGTGACCATGTTGCCCAGCAGCTTTGCGCTGTTTTGATGGCGGGTTTTGCAGAAGTTCAAGCGCGCTTGCAAGCTCTGCATGACCAGATTGCCAGTTTGCGTCAGGCTCCATGCTCGCCATTACGCGCAGCGCCTTTGCCACAGAGCCCGGATTCACCAGCCCCTTTGCTGCCAACTGCTGCACCAGCACCACATACGCACTGCGCTGCACGGTCTGCGCCATGTGCAAGCGTTGCACCTCGTCAGTCAGTTGTTGCACCAGAGCCAGGATTGATTCACGGTCATTCATTGCGCACTCCAAAGGTTGATTGATGAAGACTCAACTTTGCGCCCAAAAACCAGCCGAACCGCATTTCCAGTTGGGGCATTTGTTTCGCAGCCCATCTGGCGACCCTCTCTGGAGGCCTTCCAAAATGAACGCTTGCACCCAATCCGATTTGATGGTGGCTGTTCACGGCCTTTCCAAAGGTGGCCTGAAATGACCCGACGCAACTGGAAACGCGTGCGCGCCACCAGCACCATCGAGGCATTGCGCCTGTGCAAAGAATTTGCACTTGAGCGGCACAACCTCAGCGTTGAGCGCATTGCAGACCGCATGGGTGCCACCCATGACAGCTTGTACAAGTGGCTGGCCACAGGGCGCATGCCACTCATCAGCCTGCCCGCATTTGAGTTGGCCTGTGGCTGCCACTTCGCCAGTGACTTCCTGGCGGCCACCGCTGGCAAGCTGGTCATTGCCATACCCACAGGGCGCACTGGCAGCACCACCAGCATGGTCGAGCTCAACACCGGCTTTGCTGAGGCGCTGCAAATGCTCAATCACTTTTACGACAACCCAACCCATGTGAACCCTGCCGATGTCATTGCCGCCTTGACCAGCCACATGGCAGAGGTTGCCTACCACCAGGCCAATGTGGCCCATTGCACAGCACCTGAACTTGACTTCACATCATGACCACCCGCCACACCACCACGGCCACAGATGCCACCACCTACAAGCTGGCCGAACCCATTCGCAAAACCTGCGAACTGTTTCGGCTGTTGGCAGGCCATGAAGTGCTTGGCCTGGCCCCCGCAGAGATCGCCAAAGGCCTTGAGGTGCCTGCCAGCTGGGTCAGCGTCAACCTGCCAGCACTGTCCTCCACCGGCTTTGTCGAGCGGGTTGATGGCACCAACCGCTGGCGGCTTGGTGTGCCCTTTGTGCGCATTGCCATGACGGTCAACACCGAACTGGCCAGCGCCAAGCGCCGCCTGGACGAAGTGTCAAACCGCTACCACGTGCCCTTGTAAACCAAACATTCATCCCCGTACAGAAAGACCCGCCACCATGGCCAAACAACCCACCCCCGCCGCGCAAGTCATTGACGTGCCCATGAACGAAGCCCTGCTGTCTGAGGACATCAGTGCCGCCAACCAACTGGCCTTGGCCACCGCCCAGCAAGACAGTGCCGTGCGCGCCGTGGCCCTGCAAATGGGCTACCAGCTGCCCGCCGACTGCACCGACCCCGACCTGATCCAGCGCGACATTGCCTCAAATATGTACCGAAGCGTTGAGGCTTGCCTGGAAGTAGGCAAGGGCTTGCGGGTACTGAAAGAAGCTTGTGGCCACGGAAATTTTGTAGCTAGGCTTGAGACACTAAATCTTGATAGACACGTTGCTGCCCGTTTTGTGTCAGCTGCTGTCAAGTTTTCAAATGTGCGTTCGAACGCACATTTGACCAAGGCCATTGGTAACCAGACAAAGCTGTTCGAGATGATCTGTCTGGATGGTGATCAACTCGAAGAACTCGAACTCACTGGCCAAACCGGCGAACTCGCCCTGGACGATGTGGCCACCATGAGCGTGAAGGAACTGCGCAAGGCCGTGCGTGAGGCCAAGCAAGAAAAAGACGCCACCGACAAGCTGCTGGAAACCAAAAACAAGCAAATCGACAAGCTCACCCGCCACATTGCCAAGGCCACTCCAGATGAAGTTCTGCTGGAGCTGCAAAAAGAAACCACCGCCTTCACAAACGACGCGCTGGGCTGTGTGCAAGGCCAATTGCGCCAGGCGTTCATCGCCCTCAAAAACCACAGCACCGCTGACCACAGTTTGTTCATGGCGGGGTTGGTGGGCCAGGTGCAAGCCGAACTGGCAGCGTTGCGCGAAGAGTTCAACCTGCCCGACATCAGCAACGCCCGCGACCAAGAGTTGGCCGCCGAGGTGGCGCAGTGGGCTTTCCCCCAACCCGAAAACACCGCGCTCTGAGGCAACAGCCATGGCACTCAACCCCGCCACCGTCACGCGCCTGGTGCAACTGGCGCAAGCCACTGCCACAGCGCCGCGCGGCCAAAAGCAGGCGCTGTATGCGGCAGCCTGTGCAGAGCTGGGGGTCAGTCTGCCCACCATTCACCGCCACTTGGAGCAAGTCACCGTGAAGCCCACCCGCAAACAGCGCAGCGACGCTGGAGACGTTCAGCTCAGCCGTCTTGATGCCAAGGCCATCAGCGCGCTGCTGATGAGCAGTGCCCGCAAAACCAGCAAACGGCTGATGAGCATTGGTCAGGCTGTGGACATGTTGTCTGCCAATGGCGAAATCAGCCCTTTTGCGCTTGATGCTGAAACCGGCGAACTGGTGCGCCTGAGTGACTCGGCAATAGCCCGCGCCTTGCGCAGCTATGGCATGCATCCAGACCAACTCAACCGGCCAACCCCAGCGGTTGAACTCAAAAGCCTGCACCCCAACCACGTGTGGCAAATTGATGCGTCAATTTGCGTGCTTTATTACCTGAACTCATCCAACCCCAAAGAGGCTGGCTTGCAGGTCATGGCGCATGACAAGTTTTACAAAAACAAACCTGCCAACCTCAAGCGCATTGAGGCCGATCGGGTTTGGAGCTACGAGGTCACCGACCACAACAGCGGCGCCATCTTTGTGAACTATGTGATGGGCGCTGAAAGTGGCACCAATTTGGCTGAGAGCTTCATTGCCGCCATTCAAAAACGCCCAAGCGATCCCATGCATGGCGTGCCTTTCATTTTGATGATGGACATGGGCAGCGCCAACACCAGCGGTCTGTTTGGCAACCTTGCCAGGCGTTTGCAGGTGCAGCTGATCGCTCACGCCCCTGGCAATGCCCGAGCCACTGGCCAGGTGGAAAAGGCCCGCGACCTGATCGAGCGCAGTTTTGAGAGCAGTTTGCGTCTTCAGCCCGTGCGTGACTTGGCTGACCTCAATGCCTGTGCGCAACGCTGGTCATGCTGGTTCAATGCCAACAAGGTTCACACCCGCCATGGCAAAACCCGGTTTGACCAGTGGCTCACCATTGCCCCGGAGCAGTTGCGCATTGCGCCCCCGGCCCCGGTGTGCTTTGCGCTGCTGAGCGAAAAGGTGGAAACCCGCAAGGTCAATGACAACCTGACCGTGTCTTTCAAGGCCGGCACCTATTGTGTGAAGACCGTTCCAGGCGTGATGGTGGGCGAAAAGCTGCTGATCACGGTCAACCCCTATGTGGCCAACGCTGCCCAAGTGGTGCTCAAAGATGCCGATGGCCACGAAACCCTGCACAGCATTCCGTTGCTTGAGAAAGACGATGCCGGTTTCCTGGAGCGCGCTCATGTCATTGGTGAGGAATATGCCCGCCCCGCTGACACCGTACTGGATGTGAACCGCAAAGAGGTGCAGCGCTTTGCCTATGACGCAGCCACGAACGAAGAGGCTGAGTCCAAGCGCAAAGCTGGTGTGGTGCCTTTGGGCGGTCGCATTGACCCGTACAAGGTCATTGAGCAGTCGCCACAACGCCACTACTTGCCCAAAGCGGGCTCAGACATGGTGCCAGCGGTCACCACCAGTCGAACGGTTGCACCCGCGCGGGTTTTGAGCACCTTTGAGGCGGCGCAGGCTTTGGTTGCCATGGGCATGGCCCTGAATGCTGAGCTGATTGCCACGCTCAAAAACCAGTACGCCGACGGCGTGCCCGAAGACCAGCTCAATGCCCTGCATGCCCGCCTGACGGTGCGTGGTGGCTTGCGTGTGGTGAATGGGGGTGTGTTGTGAGCCGCCCGATCAAAGTGACGCCCCAGTTGGTCGAGCGGGTGTTCTTTTTGAAATCCGAGGATGCCACCCACCGACAAATTCCTTTGGCGTTGGGCATTTCCATGAGCACCGTGAAGCAGTTAGTCAACCAGCGCTATGCCAATGGGTTTTTGTCAGGGGGAAAAACCCCCTGCGAGCCGTCAAACCCGCCAGTCGATACCAGCGTAGCCCCAACCCCTGAAAAAGCAACCACAGCCCTTAAAGCAGTGCGCGCCAAAAAGTTGGCCCCAGTGGTCTCGAACACCACTGAGGCCGTTCCCGTAGTCCCAGCTGAAACCGAAAAGGAAGAACCTATGTTATTGCAAAACCAAGCCCTGACCCCTCAGGCGCGAAAACACTTCGGACTGGCACGCAATCCGTTTGTTGACGATGTCCAAAGCACAGACGACGTGTACCAAACGCCCAGCGTGCGATATGTGCGGGCCACACTCATGGATGCGGCTCAGCACCATGGCTTTGTGGCGGTGACTGGCGAAAGTGGTGCTGGCAAGTCAACCCTGGCAGAAGACCTGGAAGAGCGCATCAAGGCCGAGGGGCGCAATGTGATGGTCATTCGCCCCTACGTGCTGGCCATGGAAGCCAGCGACACCAAGGGCAAAACCCTCAAAAGCAGCCACATTGCAGAGGCCATTGCCTACGCGCTGGACCCCAACCTGAAGGTCAAAAGCAGCCCCGAGGCCCGGTTTCGCCAAGTGCACGAGCTGCTGCGCGCCAGCCGCAAGGCAGGCCGCCGCCACCTGCTGGTGATTGAAGAGGCCCACTGCCTGCCCGTGGCCACGCTAAAGCACCTCAAGCGCTTCATTGAACTCAAAGACGGTATGCAGCGCCTGATTGGCGTAGCGCTGATCGGTCAGCCCGAGCTGCGCGAGCGCCTGGGCAGCCAGAACGCAGAGGTGCGTGAGGTTGCCCAGCGCTGCGAAGTGGTTGAGCTGGAGCCACTTGACGCTGAGTTGGAGGGCTACCTGCAGCACAAATTTGCCCGCTTTGATTTGAAGCTTGCCGATGTGTTCAAGCCTGATGCCTTTGATGCCATGAGAGCCAGGCTGATTCATATCCCAAGGGGTGCACGCCCAGGTCAATCACGCAGCCTGTGTTTCCCTCTGGTGGTCAATAACCTGGTGTGTCGCGCCATGAATGCCGCCGCTCAGGCGCATTGGCCACAGGTTGACGCCCAAGTCATCAAAGGATGCTGAGCATGAAAACTTATTCCATTTTGATCACCATGGCCGACGGCTCCCAGGGCCGCTGCCTTGGCATTTACAGCGACGGCTTCACTGCCGTGATTGACGTGATCACCAGCTTCCCAGACGCCAAGCGCATCAGCGTAAGGAGGATTCCATGAGCAAAACAGACCCATCACCACAGCCAACTTACCCCTTTGCACCAGGTGTGATTGATGGCCCACAGCGCCAGCCACTGTCTCTGCAAGGTGTCGTGCTGGCGTGCCTGAAGCTCGCCGTGGTTGCGGGCGCGCTTGGCATGCTGGCAGGCTACCTGATTGAGAGGTTCGCATGACCGATTTGTGTTGCCCAGTGTGTGGCGCTGAGCTGGGGCTTGACCACCTGTTTGTCGATGCCGACAACCGCGCAGCCGTGGCCCGCCTGATTGAAGTGGCCTTGCCCCTGGGTGGGCGGTTGCTGCAATACACCCGTTTGTTTGCCCCGTCCAAGACGCGCCTGACCCAGCGCAAGCAAGTCCGCATCATTTTGCAGCTGCTGCCAGACCTGGAGCGCTGTGCCATCACCCACCGTGGGCGTGATTGGGCGGTGCCGTTGACCATTTGGGCGCAAGGCATTGACCACATGCTGGCCAGCCGCGACGCTGGCAAGCTGGACTTGCCAATGAAGGGGCATGGCTACCTGTACGCCATCTTGGTCAGTCTGGCTGACAAGGTCGAGGCTGGTACCGAGGCCCAGGCTGAAGCCAACAAGCGAACCCCGGTGCTGGCCGCCAGTTACCAGGTGCGTGGTCAGGCCATGCCCATGGGGCAGGCACTGGCGCAGGTGTTTGGAGGCGTTGACCCGGCCTTGGCAAAACTTGATGCCGACGCCCAGAAAGTCGCCCCCATGCCCCAAGCCGTACGCGACAAATTGCAGCAGATTAAAAACAAGATCGCCAAAGCATGACAAACACAAACATCGACGTGCTGCTGCACGTGGCGCAACGTGGCAACTGCACCTTCACAGAGCTGTTCACCAGATTTGCCGAAGGGCTTGAAAGCGAGCCTGACGCTGCCACCCGCTTTCGCAAAAAGTTGAACTACCTCGTGTCTATCCAGAAACTGAAGCGCACCATGCGCGACAAGTCCGCGTGGTATTCACTGGGTGAACTGGCGGGTAAGCCTGGTGCCAGTGCCATTGCCAGACCGGTCATGGCAACCCAGGCTGACGACGCGGTGGCCACGTACCGCCCCATGGCCTCTTATAACCCGGCCGCTCTGGTGCCGCCAAGGCAAAACGACGTGATGCATTGCCCTGCGTATGTCCCACCCAAATGCCCACCCACGCGCACTGGCGCGCTGGACCACAGGCGCCACGCCAGTTACGGCTACCTGTGCTGACCTATTGATCAATTTCCATTTTTAACTGTGAGAGAAACCATGAGCCAAAACGCCCAGCAACCCACCGAGCAACCCGCCTACAGCCAGAGCACCACCCCGGGCTACTGGCAAGACGCCAATGGCAACCTGGTGCCTGAGTCAAAAGTGAAACAGATTGACCAGGTCAGAAACCAAGTTGTCTATGACCTGTGCCGCATGGCCGAGGTCGAATCCCTGGCGCTGCGCACCTTCAAACTGTCGGCCATGGCCGAAATGAGCGCCTTTGTATCCTTGAGCCTGGAGACATATGGCGTGCTCACTGGCGGCACCAAGGGCAATGTCACCCTGTGCAGCTACGACGGTAAATACAAGATCGTGCGCCAGATGCAAGACAAGATTGTGTTTGGCGAGCAGCTCATGGCCGCCAAGGCGCTGATTGACGAGTGTGTGCACGAGTGGGCCGTCAACGCCAGCGACAACATCAAGGCCTTGGTCAACCACGCGTTCCAGACCGACAAAGAGGGCAAGATCAACACGGGCCGGGTGCTGAGCCTGCGCCGCCTCGACATCAAAGACGACAAGTGGCAAGCCGCCATGCAGGCCATTGCCGACAGCATGCAAACCGCCAGCACCAAGCCCTACATCCGCTTTTACAAGCGTGATGACAGCACGCTGGCCTACATACCCATCAACCTTGACATAGCGGCGGTGTGAGCATGATCAAAAACGCGATTCTTTATCGACTGTCATCACTCACACCCCTTTCGGCTGAGGTGATTGAAGCGGGCCTGCAGGCGCACGCTTTTGAGCCATGTGGACCCACTCAAGAAAAATCACATGGTTTTGTGCCGCCACGTGGGCAGGCCCATGGCGCACTGGTTGAGTTGGTGGGTGGCCAGATGGTCATGAAACTGATGACCGAGTCCAAGTCGGTGCCAGCCCCAGTGCTTGGCCGCCTGGTTGATGAAAAGGTGGTGCAGATTCTTCAGAGCACTGGCCGCAAGCCTGGCAAGAAGGAAACCCGTGACCTGAAAGACGATGCGCGCAATGCATTGCTGCCAACTGCGTTCCCGTCGCAAGCAGCCACCTTGATCTGGATTGACCCCGCTGCTGGCTTGCTGGTGGTGGGTGCTTCTGGCCAGCACAAAGCAGACGATGTGGTGACTTGCCTGGTCAGAGCTGTTGAAGGGCTGGCAGTTCGCCTGCTCAACACCCAGGTGTCACCTACTGCGGCCATGGTGGACTGGCTGATGAGCCAGGAAGCGCCGCCAGGCTTCAGTGTGGACCGTGCATGTGAACTCAGGGCCGCTGACGAATCTAAAGCCGTGGTGCGCTACGGCAACCACCGGCTGGACACCGATGAGGTCAAACACCACATTGAAGGCGGCAAGATGCCCACCGAGTTGGCCATGACCTGGAGCGACCGGGTGTCGTTTGTGCTCACCGATGGTCTGCAGCTCAAGCGCATTGCGTTTCTTGAAATGGTTTTTGAAGGTAGCTCAAAGGCTGATTCTGCCGCTGATGGCTTTGATGCCGATGTGGCCATCATGACCGGTGAGTTGGGCAAGCTGATTGTTGACCTGGTGAGTGCGTTGGGTGGGGAGATGTCAGCATGACAGCCGCCGACACACCCCGCCCGGTCAAGCTTCAGGTCAACACCACCGGTGCCTGGCGCAACGTGTTGGACTTTGATTGCGCTGATAGCGTCCGCGTGTTGAATGCCGCCGAGCTGCTGTTCACCGGTTACAAATGCACGCTGCGGGTGATCATCCCCGGCGACACGGCACCCTTGATGACTTGCACGCCTGGTGCTGGCTGGGTGGATTGGGCCAAGAGGTTCAAATGAAATCCGCCCCACGCCAAAACCACCTGGCCGCCATCCACATGGCGCAAAAGGCGCTGGGCCTGAGTGCTGAGGATGCGGTGTCGGTCAAGCTGGCGGTCACTGGCGTGGCCAGCGCTGCCGACATGACCGCGCTGCAACGCAAGCAGTACCTGGCGCACCTGAGTGCACAGCAGGAGCGCGCCGGGCTGATTGCGCCGCGCCCGCAAAAGCGCCCGCATTTGCACCGCACGGTGGACGACGACCAGGACGAACGCTGGGGCAAAGCCCGTGCCCTCTGGCATGCCTTGGCCGCAGCGGGTGTGGTGCGCAGCAACACCGACGCCGCCCTGATGACTTATGTGAAGCGCCAGACCAAGCTGGAGCATTGGCGCTTTCTGAACAGCTACCAGGTCAACGCGGTGATTGAGGCTTTGAAGAAGTGGTGCACGCGCAGTGGTTTGGAGGTGAGTTCATGAGTCAACGCTTTGTGTCAGCATGTGAGTTGGCCGTGCTTGAAGTGCTGCTGCCCCAAGGTTTGACCCCAGACATGCGCGATGTGGCGCAATGCCTGTTTGCTCCCTTGGTACTCAATGACGATCGCTGTGGCCAGTCGGTGTTGGTGCCAGATTGGCAAGCGCAATTGCAAGCGTGGGCAAAAATGGTGCTGATGCAGTTGCAGTACATGGCTGACGAGATTGGCGGTTCGGCCATTTACCTCGCCAAGGGCGTGGCCGTCCATTTGAGTCTGCGTGACCGTCAGATGTGCGCTGAATTCCGGGGCGATTACAAGGTGCTGGCCAGAAAATACGACCGCACTGAAATGCGGGTGCGCCAGATTGTGGATGCCTATCAAAAGGCACAATATCTGCAGCGTCAGCAGGGCTTGCCAGGCTTGGACTAGATCATCGCAAAATAGTAAAACGCTTTAGTTCACCCCTGTCCCCCTTGCCGCAGATCATTGCGGCATGCCTTCAAAACTCCCCCCGCAGATAGAGATTTTCAAGCCCGGTCGTCATGTGGATGACACGGGCACGGCGCACGCCTTCAGCCCCGCTGATGTGGCTGGCATGGCATCAAGCTATGACCCGGCACTGCGCGAAGCACCGCTGTGCATTGGCCACCCCAAAGACAACTTGCCCGCCTATGGCTTGGTGCAAAGCCTGGCCGTGAATGCTGCAGGCAACCTGGCCATGAACACCCATGCGGTCGAGCCCCAGTTTGCCGAGTTGGTGCAGGCCAAGCGTTACGCCAAGCGTAGCGCCAGTTTTTACCCACCCGGCCACCCCAATAACCCCAAGCCTGGTGCTTGGTATTTGCGCCACGTGGCCTTTTTGGGTGCACAGCAGCCGGCCATTGCCGGCCTCAGAGACATTGCGTTTTCTGCCGCCGATGCAGCGGGTTCGGTCAATTTTGCGTTTGACGAGCCGCAAGGCACGGTCAACTTTTCTCAAGCCACCACCCCCCAGATTAACCAGGAGAACCCTATGGACGAAGAACTCAAGGCCCAGCTTGCTGCTGCCCAAAAACAGGCTGCTGACAACGCTGCCGCATTGGCCACAGCGCAAGCCGCCACCAAAAAAGCCACCGACCAACTGGCCCAGTTCGCAGAGGCTGCCACGGCAGCGCGCCATGCGGGCCATGTGTCGTTTGCAGAGGGCGAAGTCAAAGCTGGCCGTTTGTTGCCCAAAGACAAAGGTGCCGCCGTGGTCGTGCTTGATGTGCTGGCCAGCACCCAGTCGGTGCAGTTTTCTGAAGGCGACGCCACCAAAACCGTGACACCCGTGGAATGGCTCAAGGGCTTGATTGCCAGCGCCCGCCCGGTGGTCAGCTTTGGCGAGCATGCGCCTGGTGCTGGTGACAGCGGCCAAGCCAGCCCAGACATGAGCGATGCAGAGGTGGACAAACGCGCCAAAGCCTACGCCCTGCAGCACAAGGTGAATTACGCCGAGGCCTTGAGCGCCGTCACCGCGTCATTCACCGCCTGAGCGCCACCCTGCCAGCCCCACACAACCCCACTTTAAGGAACCGTCGTCATGATGACACCCGCACAAATCCGCCTGAACCAAAACCCCGTCCTGACCAGTTTGCTGCTCGGGCTGGGGCAAGGCACCATGGTGGCCGAAAAGCTTTTCCCACGCCTGCCGCAAGCGCTCAGCTCGGTGGCACTGGCCCAGCTGGGCAGTGAGCGCCTGAAACGTTACAACCTGCGCCGCGCGCCGGGTGCGCCCACCAAGCGTGTGGACATCAAGTTTGACGGCAAGGTGTACCAGGTGAACCAATACGCCGTTGAGGTGCCCATGCCGCGCGAGCTGCTGCGTGAGGCCGACGAGAGCCGCCGCCTCAACGTGAGCAACCACCTGGACGTGAGCAAAATTGCCATGGCCACGGCCAATGACATCCTGGGCCTGGACTACGAGCTGGAAGTGGCCACGCTGGCCACCACCAGCGGCACCTATGCGGGCGGCCATGTGACTGCGCTGGCCGGTGGCACCAAATGGAGTGCAACCACTGGCACGCCTGTCACTGACATCCGTGCCGCTGCCAACGTCATCCGCAAAAAGATCGGCAAACGCCCAAACCGCCTCACCTTGTCGCCAGATGCCAAACTGGCCGCAGAGACCAACCCCGAGATCAAGGGCTACCTGCCCAGCACCCAAATGGGCGTGGCCACGCTGGAGCAGATGGCCAAGATTTTTGAGGTGGATGAGGTGGTGTGTGGTGACGCGGTATGGATCGACGGCACCGACGTGGGCCAGGACGTGTGGGGCAACAACGCCGTGCTGGCCTATGTGCCCAAGATTGGCGGCAATGGCAGCGAGATCAGCCTGGCTGAACCCGGCTTTGGCTTCACCAACGTGATTGAAGGCCACCCGTTTGCCGAGACGCCTTACTACGAGAACGGCTCCAAAAGCTGGATCTATGGTGCCACCTTCGAGCGCCAACCCAACGTGGCTTACAACACCGCCGCGTTCCTGTTCCAGAACCCAAAGTAAACCTGCCAGGAGTAGACATGTCAAAACTGATTGCACTGGTCGCCGTGCTGGCCATTGTCGATGGCAAGCGCCAGGAGTTCGCACCAGGCAGCGAATTGCCCGAGCTGCCTGAGCACGATGTGCGTGAACTCAAGCGCATGGGTGCCATTGAAGACCTGGACGAGACGGCGGCTCAAAATAAGGCAAAAGCCAAGTCGAGCACCCAGGCAAACGCCGATTTTGAAAAAGAGCGCCAAGCCATCCGGGCCATCAGCGATTCGATCGCACCGGCAACGGCTGCCGCCACACCGGCCAAAAAGCGCTGATGCGCCCACTGGTTGATCACCCCCAAAAGTTAACAGGAGCCTCCTATGCCCTCACAAAACAATTCCGGTAAGCAGTACCAAAAAGACGATGCAGTCACCGTGGTGGCCACAGCCACCGTGGCAGCCAACCGCTTTGTCGGTTACGACGGCACCCACGCCACCAGTGCAGGCGGTACACATGATTCACAAGGCATCAGCGAATTTGGCGGCGTGGCCGGTGATGCGCTGTGCGTCATCACCGACTACTCGGGCCTGGTGGAAACCAGTGCTGCCGTGGCCTTTGGCGACTATGTCAAACCTGCTGCCGATGGCTCTGGCATGGCGGCAGTGGGCACGCTCACCGATCATTGCGGCCGTGCGCTGGGCGCGGCCACTGCGGCTGGCCAGTTGATTGAAGTGCAAGTGGTTCGCCACCTGCATGCCTGATAGCTGACTGCCTCAGCCATGACCTACGCTTCCCAATCCGATTTGACTGAGCGCTTTGGCGTTGATGAGCTGGCTCAGCGCAGCAACCGTTTGGACGGCTCGGCCATCGACGCTGGGGTTGTGGCGCGTGCGCTGGCAGATGCAGACGCCGAGATTGACAGTTACCTGGCCACCCGCTATGCCTTGCCACTGGCCAGCACGCCGACAGTGATCAATCGGCTGGCTTGTGACATTGCGCGCTACCGACTGTATGACGATGGCGTAACTGAGGCAGTGCGCCAGCGATTCGAAGATGCACTGGCCCTGCTCAAGAAGTTTTCCAGTGGTGAAGTTCGCTTGGCTGGTTTTGAGGATGTGGCCACCGCAGGCACTGCCATGGTGCACCACAGCTTTGAGCCGCGCCAGATGAGCGCTGACAACCTGCGGGGCTTTGCGTGATGGACCTGAGCCTGATTCAAGCCCGACTCAAGGCCATGCTGATCGGCCTGCGCACCGTCGGCCTGGTGGCCGATCTGGACGCGGCGTTTGGCGGCGCGGTAACCACCCCCAGTGCGTTTGTGCTGCCCTTGGCTGAGACGGGCGAAGGCATTGGGGTGCTTGGGGGCGCTGAACAGCGCTTGACGCACAACTTTGGCGTGGTGCATGTCATCAGCAACAGGCGTGATGTCAAGGGCGGATCGGCCTCACTGGATGACTTGACCCAGCTGCGTGCAAACCTCAAAACAGCCCTGATCGGATGGGTGCCAGATGCCACCAATGGCGAGGCTGTGACTTTTACCAGTGGCCGTCTCCTGAATATGGATGGCGATGGCCGACTTTGGTGGACGGATGAATTTCAACTCAAAGACTATTGGAGTGCCTGACATGGCCGCAAAAAAACCAACCCCTGACGCAACCGCTGCTGACCCGATGGTCGACACCGGCCTCACGCCAGAAAACACCCCTGTGCCAGGCGCCGGTCGCTGGCGGTGGGACGACGCCAATTCAGGCTGGGTGGACGTTGATGCGCCCGCGCCGGCACCCGACACCCAAACCGTTCAACTCCCGGAGTAACCCATGCCACGTTTCATCAAAAAAACCGTCATCCTCGCCAAGATTGAGGCCGTGCCTGGCACAGATGCCGCACCCACGGGCGCGCTCAACGCCATCAAAGCGTTTGACATGTCCATCACACCGCTGGAGATGTCATCCATCAACCTGCCGTTCATGGCTTCCTGGTTTGGTGCTGCCGTGTCGCTGCCAGGTGCAGCGTACAGCAAGTGCACTTTCTCTGTGGCGTTTTCAGGGGCGGGTGCCGCCGCCACCGCCCCTGCTTGGGGGGCGTTGCTGGTGGGCAGCGCACATGCGGAGACCACAGGCCTGGTTGCGCCGAACCGTGTTGAGTACTTGCCCGCAACAGATGGCCTCAAGACCATGACGATCTACTGGCATGACGATGGGTTGTTGCACAAGATGGTTGGTGCCATGGGCATGCCAAAGCTGTCGGCCAAGTCTGGCGATGTGGCCAAACTCACCTTTGATTTCATTGGCCTGGAGTCCACGCCCACGGCGGTTGGCAATGCAACGCCCGTGCTCACCGCCTGGAAAGATCCGGTGGCCATCGTCAAGGCCAATGTCACCGACATTCAGCTGGCCTGCACCTATGCCACTGGCGCGCTCAGCGGTGGCACCAGTTACAACACCAGCGGGCTCACGCTCGACTGGGGCAATGTGGTGGAATTCAATCCGCTGCTGAGCACTGAAGATGTCAGCATGAGTGATCGCAAGATCAAAGGCACCTTCAGCGCCGCCATGACTGCGGCGCAAGAGGCGGCCATGATCGCCGCCATCAAGACTGGCACCACGCAGGGCCTGGGCTTTGTCATTGGCAACACCAGTGGCAACAAGCTGATGCTGCACGCCTCTGCCATGCGGCTCAAAACACACAAAAAAGAAGAGATCAAAGGCCAGCGCATGGTGGGCTTTGACTTTGAGCTGGACCCGGTCGCCGGTAATGACGAGTTGCGCATCGTCAGCCTGTAAGCCCTGTCCTGCACCCTGCAATCCATTTTTTAGAGATTTTTCAAATGTTCAAAACAGCCGTTGGCGATGTCGTGAAATTCCAAGTGAAGTTCACTTTGAAAGAAGGTTTGGTGAACAAGCAGTTTTCCTTTTTGCTCACTGGCACCAGGCAAGACCAGGAGTACTTTGATGCTCAAACTGACAAGACAGTGAAGGAGGTGCTGATTGAGAACATCACAGACTGGGCCGATCAGCGCCTGATCCTGCTTGAAAACAATGAGCCTGCACCCTACAGCCAGGAGGCCATGGAGTACCTGTCGAAAAAGCATGCCACCGTCATTGGCTTGTTCTGGTCATCGTATTTGCGCGAGTGTGGGTGTAAAGAAAAAAACTAGCGCTGGGGGTTCGGCTCTGGGCCAGTGGCCAGCTAGAAACCCCCACGGACGCTGACGATGCCGATGAGGTGTTGGATGCATCCGCTGCAGTGTTTGGCCTGCGGATCGAGGAGCCCGAAGAAGAAAAGAGGCCTGACCATGACACCTTTTTTCTCTGGCCTTGTAACGTGCAACTCTGGAGCCTGTGGTGGCGCATTCAGACGCAGTGGGTTGTGGACGATGGCCGAAAAAGTGGCCTCAACTACGAATCGGTCATCAAGTACCTCAAGGAAGTGGTCCGCATCCGGCCACGCAAGATGCCAGAGGTATTTTGCTGTTTGCAAGCCATGGAGCGTGCTGCCATTGATGAGTGGGACAAGCAACGCGCCGAAAGACAAGAAACGCAAACACGATCATGAATGAAGTCAAGCTCAAATTCGCCATTGAAGGTGGCCAGGTCGTCAGCGCCACGATTGATGGTGTGACGACGCGCCTGGACAAGCTTGACCAGGGTGCCAGGGCGGCATCGGTCGGCGCTGGCACTCTGAAAACTGAGTTGTCATCCATGCATCTGATCAGCAAAACTGTGATCGGATCTCTGTCTGGCATCGCCGGTGGGCTGTCTGTTGTGGCGGTCGCGGCCAAAGCCATTTCTGTCCAGCGTGAATTTGATGTCTTGAATTCAAGCCTGATCACGGTCACTGGGTCGAGCATGAAAGCCGCGCAGGAGTTCGAGTGGATCAAGCGTTTTGCGGCCACCACACCCTATCAACTCAACGAAGTCACGGGCGCATTCGTCAAGATGAAGGCGCTGGGTCTGGATGCCTCTGAAAAAGCCCTGACCAGCTACGGCAACACCGCCAGTGCAATGGGCAAAGGCATTAATCAGATGATCGAGGCGGTGGCCGATGCATCGACTGGCGAGTTTGAGCGGTTGAAAGAATTCGGTATCAAGGCCAAACAAAACGGCGACCAGGTCAGCCTGACATTCCAGGGGGTGACTACCAGCATTGGCAACAATGCGGCTGAGATCACTCAGTATTTGCAGCAAATTGGTGATGGTGAGTTTGCTGGTGCGATGCAAGAGCGTGCCAAGACGCTGGATGGCGCCATCAGCAATCTGGCTGATAACTGGGATGAGTTGTTTCGCACGGTTAACCAAAATGCCATCGGGCCCGTCATTTATGACAGTGTGACGCTGGCATCAAAAGCGATTTCAGATGCCATCACCGTCGTGAATTCCATGAGCTCCGCTGCCGCAGCCAACGCAAAGGCGACAGGAGCCATGGCCACCGTGCAAGAAGCGCTGGCTACCACCTTTGAAACAGTGGCTGTTTTGGGTGTCAACGTCAAATACGTGCTGACGCAAGTGGGTGACGAAATCGGTGGAGTGGCCGCGCGAGCTGTGCAAATCCTGCAAGGTAATTTTGCAGGCGCAGCCGCCATCAGATCAAGCATGGTTGCTGACGCCAAAGCTGCCCGCGTTGAAATTGATGCAACAACCACCCGAATTCTGGGTGCCAGAGCGGCCGTTACTGCAGCTGCCAGTGTCAATGCCACTGCCAGCGCCCGTCTTGCCCGCCAGGGTGTGGTGGATGCCGATATCACCGTGGCCGCCAATGATAAGGTGGCGACAAGTGTCCAAAAAGTGTCGGCTGTACAAAAAGAAGCCAACCGCATCATGCTGGCCAACGCCGCAGCTCACACCAAAGTGGTCGATGCAGCCATTGCTGCAGACGAAAAAGCGCACCAGTTGGTCAATGACCAAATCAAAACTGGCCGCACCCTGCTTGAGCAAATTGAGTTTGAAACGCAGTTGCTCAGCATGAACACTGAACAACGTGCCATTGCGACAGTAGAGCGGGAGCTTGAGCGCCAAGGCATTGTCAAAGGCACATTGGCTTACGACGCATACATTGAACAGCTTCGCAAAGCGGTCTCTATCAAGGCGGAAAAAGAATCAGGCATCAAGGCTGCAGATGACTTGGCCAAAGCCAATCAAACCGCCGCCGAAGCCTCTGGCAAATACTGGGAAGACGCGCTTATGCGGGCTTTCGAGTCTGGCAAAGGCTTTTTCGAGTCGCTTTGGGACACCATCAAAAACACCCTCAAGACCCAAATCCTCAAAGTGAGCATTCAGGGCGTGATGGGTGGCTTGGGCGTAGGTGCGGCAGGCGCTGCCACGGCGGGTGAGTCAGGCGGGAATTTGCTCGGTACGGCTGGCAACTTGAGCAGTCTTTACAACACTGTGTCTGGCGGGCTGAACCTTGCATCCACCGCAGGCACCTACATCGCCACAAACGCCACAAACCTGACACTTGGGCAATTCGGTGCGGGGATGATGAACACATCCAGCATGGCCGCTGCACAGGCCGCTGCCCAAGCTGGTGGTGCTCAAGCTGCGGGCCTTGTGGTCGGCAGTTTTGCCAACGGAATTGCCGGGTATGGCATTTCAAAAGCCCTCAGCGGTGGCTACGAGCTGGGCAGCGTCAACACCATTGCAGGAATTGCCAGCATGATCCCTGGCGTTGGCCCATTGGCAGGTGTTGTGGGGGGCATTGTTAACCGCGCCTTTGGTTCTGGCCCGCTTGAAATGACAGGCCAAGGCACTCGCGGCACGTTTGGTGCAGACGGCTTCACCGGCACAAATTACGCCAACTTCCACCGCGATGGCGGCTGGTTCAGCGGGGACACTGACACCACCGACTACAGCCCGATCGACACAGCCACAAATCAAGCCTGGAGCGATGCCTTTGCGGGTGTCAAAACCAGCATGTCGGGCATGGCGACCACCCTTGGTCATGCCACCACCAGCATCACCGCTTACGCCAAGGCTGTGGACATTGCCGCTGGCACCACCGCAGAGCAAATGACGGCCATCTTCACGGGCATGGCTGATGACATGGCCGTGGCCACCGCACCAGGTATCACTGCCTTAGCCAAGGTGGGCGAGACTGCCAGCGTCACTATGAGCCGTTTGGCCACATCGTTCACCACCGCAAACGCTTGGCTTGGCAGGCTGCAAGACACCCTGTTTGACGTGGGCTTGGCGGGCGCTGACTCTGCCAGCAAATTGGCTGACGCTTTCGGCGGCCTTGATGCGCTTTCGGCAAGCTCCAAAGCCTATTACGACCTGTTTTACACAGACGCTGAACGCCTCGCGCAAACCAGCACAGATGTTGCCAAAGGCTTGGCACTGGTCAATGTGACCATGCCTGGCACAAAGGACGCTTTCCGCAGTGTTGTCACAGGCCTTGATCTGACCACTGACGCTGGCCGCAACGCCTATGCGGTCATGCTTGCACTGGCCCCAGAGTTTGCAACCGTGGCAGACGCTGCCGCAGCAGCAGTAAAAACCCTGACAGCTGCCCTGACCGACACCGCCAAAACTGGCGCAGACGATGCCATGAGCGCCCTTGAGCGTGCGGTTGACGCGCAGCGCCTGATCTACCAAGCCCAGGCCGATGCCGCAGAGTCTGCCGTGTCCGAGTTGCAGGGCATTTTCGACACGCTCGACAGCAGCATCAAGACCCTTTACGGCCAAGTGGACAGCGCCCAAAGTGCAGCCACCGGGCGGGCGTTCATTGACACCGCCTTGTCAACCGCACAGGCCACCGGCTACCTCCCAGACGGCGCAGACCTGAGCGCAGCCATCTCCGCTGCGGTGGGCGATGCCACCGTGTACGCTACCCAAGCTGAGTCTGACTTTCAAAAGCTGGCCCTGGCTGGCACCTTGGGTAGCCTCAAAACGCTCAGTGGTGATCAACTCACCACCGCAGAAAAACAACTCGCCCTCAGCAAAGACCAACTCACCCGCCTGGACGACACCCTGAGCCTTGCCCAGCAGCAGCTTGACGCGGCCAATGGCATCAACACCAGCGTGTTGAGCGTGGCTGACGCGGTGGCCAACCTTGCATCATCTCTGTCACTGTTCGACCGCACCAGCGCAGCGGTGGCAGCGGGTGGCACCGTGCCACTGCCTGAAAACGCCAGCACCATCTATGCTGGCATGGGCGACGACATCCGCACCATCCAAGACTTGTACTCTGTCAACCTTGGCCGTGTTGCCGACCCAGAGGGTTTGGCCAACTGGACGGCGCAATTCATGGGCGACGGGGTGATTGACGCGGCTGAAAAACAAACCTTCGCCCTGGCTGCTATGCCAGAGTACAAGGCCAAATACGGCTTTGCCGTGGGCATCAACCGCGTGCCCTACGACATGACAGCTCGCATTCACGCCGACGAAGCTGTGGTACCAGCCGCGTTCAACCCATTCAACCCCAACGCACGCCAAAACGGCATAGGCGGCAATACCGAGCGCCTTGAAGCATTAGTTGAAGTGCTGGTGAAAACCAACGAGCGCCTTGAAACACGCCTTGCTGCTATCGAGGGCAGCAGCCAGCGCACCGCCGATGCCACCAATGGCCGAGGCGAAATGGCCATGTTAATGGAGGCCGTATGAACATCATTTCCCCCATCACCATCACCTCAGCCATGATGACTAGCTCGCTTGCAGAGGACACCACCGCCGCTTGGGTATCAGGCACCACCTACGCGGTGGGAGACTATTGCCACGTGGTTGCCACACACCGGGTCTACAAATGCGCAGTGGCGGGTGTCAGCAGCACCAGCCCAGAGCTTGCACCAACCGTGTGGGTGGACACGCGCCCAACAAACAAGTGGGCACCGTTTGACATTTACACCAACACCGCCGCCTCCACTGTCACCAGCCTGACCTACGTACTGACACCTGGCTATTTCAACGCCATCGCGCTGTACGGTCTGACCGGCTCACAGTACAGCTTGACCGTCAAAGACACCGCTGGCGGCACCGTCATCTACACCCGCAGCGGTTATTTGTACGAGGCCCCGCTGGGCTGGTACGAGTACCTTTTTGGTGCAGTCAAGCCCGTTGACAAGCTGATTTTTACCGACATCCCGATCAGGCCAGACGCTGAGATGACGCTGACCATCACCGCCGCCACGGGTGCGGCTGTGGGCGTTGGCATGATCGTGATGGGCGACTACGTTTCGCTCGCTGGCACGGGCGAGTGGGGCGGTGTGCAGTACGGGGCCAGCGCAGAGCCTGTCACCTACAGCTACATCAAAACCAATGATGACGGCACCACCAGCATCGTCAAACGCCACGCTGCCACCAACCTGCGGCTGACCATCGCCATGCCAAGGGCTGAGGCCGACGCTGTTTTGCAGAGCGTACAGCGCGTGCTGGATGTGCCCGTGGCTTGGATCGCCACCAACGCCCAGGGCTACGCCGGGCTGACCACATTCGGCCTTGGCTCTGGCTCCATGAGCTACGACTCCTTTGGCATCGCAAATCTTTCAATCACCGTAAAGGGCCTCGTGTAATGACCACCACACCACCCAGCATCACGGCGCTGCCCACCGCGCCTGATCCCAATGACCGCACCACGTTCAACGCCAGGGCCTACCCGTGGAGCGCGGCGCTGCCTGCCTTTGGCACTGAGGTTTCTGCGGTTGCTGCCAACGTCAAGGCCAATGCTGACGAAGCCGCTGCAAGCGCTGTTGCCGCAACTGAACAAGCAGCGTTATCCGCAGCAGATGTTGCGCTAACGCACGACGACGCTGTGGCCACTGCTGCTGACAGAGTGCAAACAGGCCTAGACGCAAGCACCGCAAGCACCGCAGCCATTGCCGCAAGCAAATTAAACCTGGGCAGCAAAACCAGCGCCCCAAGCCTTGACAACCAAGGCGCAGCGCTGCTGGCAGGCGCGACCTACTACGACACCACACTCAGCCTTTGGCGGGTGTGGTCTGGCACGGCTTGGGCGGAAGGTATCAGCGCTGTTGCAGGTGTCTCCAGCATCAACGGCATGACTGGCAACGTCGTCCTGCCACCCACGCAATCTGTCGCCTACGACTCACGCGCCACCCTGCGAAGCCAAACGCCTGCTGCGGGTGATCAGGCCATTGTCAAAGACCTTGGGCTTTTTGTGTGGGAAGCCGCTAGCACCGAGCCTGACGATGATGAGTCATGCTTTTCCACGGCTGATGGCTGCTGGCTTCTGCAAGCCGCCTCTTGGGACTTGGTTGACGCGTGGCAAGCACCAGACCTGCAAGCGCAGACTGATGATGACGAGGATGAGCCTCTGCGCTTTGCCAGCAGCTTTGCCAGCAAGGTCATTCGACAGACCTACACAAACACCATATCCAGTGCGTCTACTACGCCAGTGACGCAGGTGGTCAGCGTGCAGGGTGCGTCTATCGGTGACGCTGTGGTGATCACACGCCCCAGCGTGTCTGCCAGCAACCCACAGGGCAACGTGTTTGGCATCGTCACAGCAGCCAACACTGTCACGGTGTACTACGGGTCGGGCTACAGCACCACATATTTCCAGACCACAGGCTTGTGGATCATCACCGTCATCAAATCTTAAAAGGAAAACATCATGCCAATGGTCAGAGCAATGCGTTTACTCAACGCCGTAGAAGCCGGTACGTTATCCGGTCCACAGCTTGAAGCCCTGCTGGTAGCAGACCCTGGCCGACTGGCTGAACTCAACGTGCTGCTGGGGATGCGGGGGCAATCAGCCCGCCTTTTTGCATCATCCACCGCAACCGCCGCGTTAATCGCCAGCAGTACTGCGCTGACTGCGCTGACGGGCAACAGCGCTGGCATGAAAAACGTTGCCAATAACCCGCAAGCTATGGCAGCAGTCCTCGCAAGCTCTACAGCTATGGCAGCAGTCCTCGCAAGCTCTACAGCTATGGCAGCAGTCCTCGCAAGCTCTACAGCTATGACAGCAGTAGCAGCAAGCTCTACAGCTATGGACGCTGTTTACGCATCTCCTGCGGCCATTGCCGCCATTGCGCCTACGGCTTGGGGTGTGTATGGGCCGCACGCATCGCGCCTCAGCTTGTCAGGATCCAACGTCACGCAGTGGTCAGACGCATCAGCCAACGCACGGCATTTTGTGCAGACTACAACATCTAGGCAGCCGCTGTTTAACAGCACATCGGTGGTCAACGGCTACAACACGCTGACGTTTGTCAGATCAAGCACGCAAGTGCTAGATACCACCACCAGCTACGCCATGCCAGAGGACATTACAGCCTTTATTGTGCGGCGCAAAACGCTGGACTCAACGTACATGGGCCTGATCGGCACAGGCTCAGCGAATAACGCTGGTGCCATCGCTGACAGCTCCACAGTTGGCTCTGTGTGCATCGACTACTCAGGCAACCCCGCCTCCTACCAAATGGCGGTTGGCACGGTGAACAACGCGTGGGAGCTTATCCGGGTTCGCAACACGGGCACTACGTCGTGGGCCAAGCGCAACAACGGCGCTGAGGCAACCACGGGAGCCAATGCGCTGTTTGGCACGGTCTCGTTGTCCATTGGCCGCATGAATGACTCCGATGTCAATGGAGACATGTATTTCGAAGGGCAGATAGCCGAGATCATCATCCTTGGCAAAAACGCTGCTGATGGCGATACCGAGGGAGACCGCATCACCAACTTGCTCAAAACCAAGTACGCACTGTGGGCCTAACCAATGAAACTCATCATCCAATCAAACCGCATCGCTGGAACTGCAACAGACGCATATACTGGGCCAGACGAGTACGCTGATGCACCCGCTGACTTTGACATTGCGCGGCTGCATGAATACGTCTGCGCGGCTGGCATGTGTGTACTGCCAGAGCCTGACATCCAGGCCGTCATCGTGCAAGCAGTGCAGGCCCGACTTGACGCATTTGCAGCCACCCGCAACTACGACGGTATCCTGAGCGCCTGCACCTACGCCACCAGCACGGTGCCTAAGTTTGCAGCAGAGGGGCAGGCTGCGGTCAATGCGCGTGATCAGACTTGGGCTGCTTTGTACGAGATGCTGGGCAACGTGCAGGCCGGCGCATGGCTCATGCCTACCAGCTTTGCAGACGTTGAGCCACTGTTGCCAGTGTTGGTGTGGCCTGCATGAGTATGTATGTGAAGCTGGTGCCCGCCAAAACATCGATAAACACGCAATCTTTTATTTCTTAGTGTGTAATTTCGTTTGTTGACACGAAACATCACTCTCTTGTCGTTTATCTCGCTTTCCCTATGCCATTTATCTCGCGGCGCTTTACATTGTGCTCCGGCGCGTGAGTTCTGAATGTTAGATTGCAAGACCTGACCCCGTACCCTCCCATTGTTTGATTCACCCGAACGTTGGTTCATGGGTGGCTGGGTTGCGGCAGTGAATTAAAGGGGACGCTACCCTTTTTCCCGTATTAATTTTTACTGGCACCCGGAGTACACTTCGATTTATGAAAACGACCTCAGCTAAACCACGCTCGCAAGCCTTGGAAAAAGGCTCCAAAGCTGGCAGCTTGTCGCCTGCCCAAATCAAGTCACAGGCGATGCGCGTGTCAGCTTCTTCACGCAATCCACCCGTCATTGATGTGCGTAAATCGTTTGGGTTTATGCCTGCTGATATTCAGGGTGTCGTGATCCATTGGCCATCACTGTAGGCATCAAACGCCTGAGCCAGATCGTCAAAGACGCTGGCATCCAGGCATTTACCAGAGACGACTTTTATCTGGTCTGTAATGGGGTTGCACAAGACCCAGCAAGATTGGTACTGGTCGGTGGACAGGCCATAGAAGTCTGGGGCGTGTTGCTTGATGTTCCAGCCCCGACGGGCGATCAAAACTTACTGACCGAAGACACCGACTGGCTCGGCAGTGCTGCCGATGCCCAATGGCTGGCAAACTTCTTGCAGGGCGAGAACGCCATTGAGTTGACCAAGGCAACGCTTGATGACAACACAGCCAATACTGCTGTTCTACTTCTGCAGCGGCCAGATGGGCGCATTCTGTTGATGGGGTGGATAGGGTCAGGTCTTGCATTCACACATTGTGCTCCGGCGCGTGAGTTCTGAATGTTAGATTGCAAGACCTGACCCCGTACCTTTTTTCCCGTTAAAGCTGTAGCCCTAATTGAATTTTGACGACACGTTCAACCGCCTTGAGGTCAAGCCGGGTTAAATTGCCCAGCAAAGTCGTCAAACGTTCTTTGGCCACCGTGGTAAGTTGATCTGCCATGGCTTTGCTGGTCTGCCCAGCCACCGTGATGACCACTTCGCTGGGGTAAAGTCGCCCTGTGTTTGAGGTTAACGGCACCACTTGCAAGCGGTTGAGATGCGTGTTTGACATGTCGTTGCTGACGATGACTGCGGGACGGGTCTTGCGGATTTCACTCCCTTTGGCAGGATCAAAATCTACCCACCACACTTCACCACGTTTCATGACTGCGCCTGACTGATGTCACCTATCAGCGCCTCGCTCCATGCCAATGCATCTTGCTCGCGCGCCACGTCTTGACCCATGGCCTGATAACCGGCCGACAAATCGTCACCCAGCACATGCGGGCGAGCTAGCCGCTCAAGAAAAGCGCTGATTTTGCGACGGCCTACCACGCGCACCAGCCCCTCGTAAACCACTTCGTCCATGGTGATGGTCATTCTTTTTTGCATGATCAAACTCCAGTTATGCATATATGCATTATGCGCTACAACACTCTCACGCAAAAGGGCGCACTACCCTTTTCCGTGTTCCGTGGATAGGGTCAGGTCTTGCACAAGACCTGACCCCGTACCCTCCCATTGTTTGATTCACCCGAACGTTGGTTCATGGGTGACTGGGTTGCGGCAGAGTCCTCTTTGGCTGCCTCTGGCGCCGAGTCTCGCCAAGCTGCGATGTCATTGGCTCTTTCTGATGTGGACGCGTAGAGCGATTGGGCCTCAAACTTTTGAATCTCCGCCATCGGATAGATCACTTTCCTGCTCAATTTAAAGTACCGCGGGCCGCGCCCTTCTGATCGCCAGCGTTGCAGCGTCTTGGGACTCATGCCCCAGCGTTGGGCCAGTTCGTTTTCATGCACGTTCAGTTTGGTCATTGCTTTCTCCATGTAAAAGTTGGACCTGCATTGAGGCGTAGAACGCAGGGGAAAGCAAGGCCGCTTGGCAAATTTATAGCGTGACCGAGGGCAAATAATCCTTCGAGTGCTAGGTGGGAGGGGAACGGCTGACAAAAAGTTGCAGCTCATAGGCACGCACTTCCGACTGTCCGAGTTGGACTACTCAAGACAGTTCAAGGGCTGTTTTAAATGTGAGTTGGACTACACCACCAAAATTCAAAGCCAGCTGTTCTCAGTTGGCTTTGTCGTTTCTGGGGTTATCAATTCTTAGATTTGGGTGCTTTATTGCACCGATGGGGTGAATAAATCCGAACCGTAAAATACGCGTTTTGACCCACAGCAACATGCTGGCAACCAAGGAATACCCGATGAGCCCTATGCCCCCCGACCTGTCAGATCGCGATGGAAAAATCTGGATGGATGGCCAGATGGTGGACTGGCGCGACGCCAAGATTCACGTCCTCACGCACACCTTGCATTACGGTTGCGGTGTTTTTGAAGGGGTGCGCGCGTACAACACGGCCAACGGCACAGCGATTTTTCGGCTTGAAGAACATACCCAGCGTCTATTGAACAGCGCCAAGATCTTGCGCATGGCCATCCCGTTCACCAAAGAGCAAATCATGCAAGCGCAAATTGATACCGTGCGCGACAACAAGCTTGAGTCGTGCTACCTGCGTCCCCTGAGCTGGATCGGCAGCCGCAAGCTTGGCATCAGCCCCAAAGGCAACCACATCCACCTGATGGTGGCAGCCTGGGCCTGGGGCGCTTACCTGGGCGATGAGGGTATGTCGCGCGGTATTCGCGTCAAAATTTCCAGCTACACCCGTCACCACGTCAACATCACCATGACGCAAGCCAAGGCGGTCAGCAACTACACCAACTCCATTTTGGCCAACATGGAAGCGCTGGACGACGGTTACGACGAAGCCATGCTGCTCGATGCCCATGGGTTTGTGTCCGAAGGCTCAGGCGAAAACCTGTTTGTGGTGAAAGACGGCGTGGTCTACACGCCCGATTTGTCAGCTGGCGCCCTGAACGGCATCACCCGCAACACTGTGCTGCATATCTGCAAAGACCTGGGTTTGGAAGTGGTTCAAAAGCGCATCACCCGCGATGAGGTTTACATCAGCGACGAGGCTTTCTTCAGCGGCACCGCAGCTGAAATTACCCCAATTCGTGAGCTAGACCGCATTCCCTTGGGCGCGGGTAGCCGCGGGCCGATCACCGAAAAAATCCAAAGTGCCTTTTTTGACATCGTCAATGGCCGTAACCCTCGTTACGCGCATTGGTTAACGCTGGTTTAGCCTTCGCTGCGTCGACCATCGTCAAACCAAGACGCTTTTTTATCCACTGATTTGGACCACTCATGACCACTGCAACTGTTGAACTCCTGGCCAAAGACCTGAACCACGCTGGCGGTGTGTATTGCCCCAACCCTTCCGCTGACATGAAGCTCTGGAACAGCCACCCTAAGGTGTACCTGGATGTGGCGCACACTGGCCAAGGCAAATGCCCGTACTGCGGCACGGTCTACAAACTCAAAGCCGGCGAGCATTTTCAAGGCCATTGAAGTAGGGCGAGCCTGATGAGCATGACCGCCACACGCCACATCCTTAGCAGCAAAACCCTTTGACGCGCACGCTGGTCATCGCCCCGCAATGGATTGGCGACGCCGTCATGACCGAGCCGCTGTTGCGCCGGCTGCATGCCCGAGGTGAGCGCATCACCGTAGGCGCCTTGCCCTGGGTGGCGCTGGTCTACCGCGCCATGCCGCAAGTGGCCGAAGTGATTGAATTTCCGTTCGCACATGGTGGCCTGCAACTGCGCGCACGGCTTCAATTGGCCAAACAAATCAGGGGGCGGTTTGAGGTGGCCTATGTCTGCCCCAATTCCCTGAAAAGTGCATTGTTACCGTTGCTCTCTGGCGTGCCCAAGCGTGTGGGCTACCTGGGCGAGTCACGGGTGGGGCTGCTGACCCACCGCCTGAAAAACCCAGCCAAAGGGCAGCGCCTGCCCATGGTGGCGTTTTACTCAGCCCTCAGTGGCGATCAGGACATTGCCGCCGACCGCCCCCAGTTGACGCTGCCCGCAGGCGAGGTGGCCAACGCCCTGCATGCCTTGGGGCTCACCCCACAGGGCTACCACGTGTTTGCACCGGGTGCTGAATACGGCCCGGCCAAACGCTGGCCCAGTCGTCATTTTGCCGAGCTGGCCAGTCAATTGGATTGGCCTGTGGTGTTGTTGGGCTCGGCCAAAGAGGCTGATCTGTGCGCTGACATTGCAGCCCACACCCATCGCCCGGGGCAAATCATGAACCTGGCCGGGCAAACCAGCTTGAGCCAAGCGTTGTGTGTGATTGCAGCTTGTCACACCATGGTCAGCAACGACTCGGGGCTGATGCATGTGGCTGCTGGTTTTGGCGTGCCTCAGGTGGCCATTTTTGGCTCCAGCAGCCCGCTGCACACGCCCCCGCTGAACCCTCGTGCCCATGTGATATGGCTCAAAACTGATCCTCACTACCAGCCTGCCTTGACCTGTGCCCCTTGCTTTGAGCGTGAATGTCCGCTTGGGCACACCCGTTGCCTGAATGACATCCAGGCCGTAGATGTACTATCTATTATGTAGCTTCTTGCGCTTTATATATAAGCGCTAGAAGCCAATTACAAGACTAAAAAAACGCACCAGCAAACCCAGTAGCATGGCCACGCCAATCGAGACCATCACAGAAAACCAGGCCTTGGCAGCGCCCAAGGTTTTCAGCATCACCGCAAAGGTCGAGACACAGGGCACATAAAACGTGATGAACACAAGCAAGGTGATGATTTGCGCCTGACTCAGCACACTGTCAATGTCCTGGGTGCCCAAGGCCTGAAAAATCATCAGCAATGAGAGTTCTTTGCGCAATACACCAAACAGCAGCGGCAGCCCCAGCACCAGCGGCAAGCCCAGCCACCACGTGGTCAGTGGGGTCAGCAGCAGGTTGATGCTGGCATCGGCACCCCAGTGGTTGAGCAGCGCCAGCACCACGCTGCCGCCCACCAAGAGCGGCGTCACGATGGTCAGCACATCGCTGGAACGCAGCCAGGTTTCTTGCAGCAAGTTGCGCCAGTGCGGGTGCGTCAACGGTGTGATTTCTTGCACCTGGCCGGGTCCAATGTCACGCGCAAGGTGCGATAACAGCAGCCCCATCAAAGCCAACAGCAGCAGCGTCAAGGCATACATGCCCACCACCCCCATCACACCCAGGTATTTGCCGGCCACCGCCAAAATAATGGCCGAGCGCGCTGAGCACGGCACAAAAGTAATCAGCACCGAGGCAATCAGCCGCTCGCGCCCAGCCGACGTGCGCGCCACTGCCGAGAGCGCAGGCACATTGCACCCCAGCCCCAGCAAAAAAGGCACAGCCACACCGCCATGCAGACCAATTTTGTGGAAGCCCCGGTCCACCACAAACGCAATGCGCTGCATCAACCCCATGTCTTCCAGCGCAATCAGCAGCAGCAACAAGGGCAACATGTAAGGCACCACAATGCCGACCAAGCCAATCAAACCGTCCAGCACAGCGCGCCCGGCAACGCCGACCGTGGTTTGCGGCTGCCACGGATTGGTGGCTTCAATCAATACCTGGGTGGTGTGCTGGTCAATCCAGCCGCTGACTTCAAACACCACAAACAGCACCGCAGCAAACACGGCCAGGCTAGACACCAAGCCCCACTGCGGGTGCAGCAAAAAAGAATCCAGCCAAAACTGCCAACCCCGCCCAGGCTCCGCGGGGCCCGGGCGCAACGCCGCCTCAAACAGGGTGGCGGCTTGGTAGTGGGCATCGGCACGAATTTCTTCGGCCAGCGGGCGCGGTAACCCCTGGCCAGCCTGTGTGCGCAGCGCCATGAGACTGGGCAGCTGCGCGGCAAAGTGCTCAGCCAGCTCTTGCTCAAAATAGCAATGCTCGGTGGCAAACAGCATCAGCAGCAAGGGGTGCGGCACCCGAAAAGCAGCATAAAAATCATGCTGGCGCAAGGCTTGACCCAAGTGCGCCAGCGCGTGTGCAATGTGCGGGCTCGCCGCTTGCGGCAGCTGGCACACGCCTTGGTGGGCGCAGGTCATGGCCACTTTGAACAACTCGGCCAGCCCTTGCCCCAACAGCGCTGACGTTGGCACCACCGGAATGCCCAAGCGCGCCGAGATGGCCTTGAGGTTGATGTGCAAGCCCTGGCGGCGCGCCTGATCCATGTGATTGAGTGCCAGCAGCACCGGGTGTCCAAGCTGGCACAGCTCCAGCGTCAGCTCCAGGTGGCTTTGCAAATGGGTGGCATCAACCACCTGGATGATCAAGTCGGGTGGCTCAAACGGCGCGGGGGGCGCTTTGGGTTCGTGGGCAGTGATGGGCGGGCGATCATTGCCCCACAGCAAATATTTCAGCGTGCTGAGATCCTCGCCTTGCAAATGCAGCACCGAATTCAGGCTGGGCAACAGCACCACACTGGCTTCTTCCAGGCCAATTTGCACGTTGCAGGTGCGGTACACGCGGTGGGTTTCGGTCAGCTCGCCTTGCTGCGGTGCGGTGCTGGCAATGGCGTCAAACAGCGTGGCTTTGCCCGCGCCCGGCAGCCCCACCAAAGCCATGCGCACACGCCGCGCGCCACGGCGCAGCGGGCTGTGCAGTGCAATGGCGTGTTCAGTCACGGTGGTCTTTTGCTGATGCATGGCGCTGTGTCAATGAGAATAAATCGCATTATCGCGCAGGTGGTTCAGAACACCTGGCTGCGCAAAGCCGCCAAATTGGTCACGCGCAAGCCGCCGTATTCCACCTGAATGGCACCTTCAGCCGCCAGGGTGGTCAGCGCCTCATTGACACGCTGGCGCGACAAGCCCACCAAATAGGCCAGCTCTTGCTGCGTGATGCGCAGCACCGTGCCCAGGCCGGGGTAGAGCACCGGGTTGAACAGCGCCGCCAGGCTTCTGGCCACGCGAATATTGGGGTTGGTCATGCGGTCAATTTCACGCGCCGCAATGAACTGCCCCAGCCGCTCGTTGAGCTGGTTCATGACAAAGCGGTTAAAGCCAATCGAATGGTCCAGCAGCCAGTGAAACGTGTCCACATGCAGGCCCGCCACCAGGCTTTTGCGCAGTGCCTGAATGTTGTAGCGGTAGCACTCGCGCTTCAAGGCCGTGCCTTCACCAAACCAGCCTCCCGGCGGGACTCCGGTGAAGGTCATGGTTTGACCTTCGGCGTTGTCACTGCTCATTTTCAGCAGACCATCGATCACGCCAAACCAATAGGTCACCGGGCGGCTGGTGCGGCACAAAAAGTCACCGGGTTGGGCGTCGGTGATTTTCAGGTCTTCGATGGCGCGCTCCCGCTCGTCAAGCGAGAGTAATTTGAGCCACGGAATCACGGCCAGTTCGGCCTCCGTCAGCGGCCGACGTCGTTGGAAAAGTGAAATATCAGTGGGCATGTGGGATGGTCGGGTGGGGTGGCTTGAGGGGTGAAAGGTGCAGGGAAAACACCTACCAACTAAGGCTTTAATTGTCGTCCAAACGACAACATAACGTCAAACCAAGTCCTATCATTTCGCCATCGAAACCCATGGGCTGCAGCGGCTCCAGGGTGATGAATTGAAGACAAGGCCACGTTCATGCAAACCACGTTTCCCCAATTACTGTTGAACCATGCCACCCAGCGTCCGGCTGACACAGCCATGCGCGAAAAAGAATATGGCATTTGGCAAGCCATCAGCTGGCACGACATGGCTGTGCTGGTAGAACAGTTGGCCTGCGGCCTGCACCAGGCGGGGCTGCGCCAGCATGACCACATGATGGTGATCGGCGCCAACCGCCCGCGCCTGTACGCCACCATGCTGGCGGTGCAGTCTTTGGGGGCGGTGCCGATTGCGCTGTACCAAGATGCCGCCGCGCTTGAATGCGTCTTCCCCATCAACAATGCCGAGGCGTGTTTTGCCTTTGCCGAAGACCAGGAGCAGGTCGACAAACTGCTCGAAATCCGTGAGCAATGCCCACAGCTGGCGCACATTTACTTTGACGACCCACGCGGTTTGCGCAATTACGATGAGCCCGGCCTGGAGTCGCTCGACGACCTGGTCAGCCAAGGCCAGACCTTTGCCACCCAACACAGCAGCTTTTTCAAAACGGCGGTCAACCGGGTGCAACCCGATGACGTGGCTGCCATGTTTTTCACCTCTGGCACTACCGGCAACCCCAAAGGTGTGGTGCACACCCATGACAGCTTGCTCAACCGAGCCCGTGCGGGTGCCGAGTTTGACAAGCTCACCCATGCCGAAGACGTGTTGGCCTACCTGCCACCAGCCTGGATTGGGCAAAACATCTTCAGTTACGCCCAGTGGTTGAGCTGTGGGTACGTGGTCAACTGCCCCGAAGATGCGTCCACGGTCAGCATCGACCTGAAGGAAATTGGCCCGACCTATTACTTTGCGCCGCCACGCGTGTTTGAAGGCATGCTCACCAGCGTGATGATCCGCATGGAAGACGCTGGCCGCTTCAAACGCGGCATGTTTCACTACTTCATGGACATTGCCAAGCGGGTGGGCCCCACGCTGATGGACGGCAAAACCGTGGGCTTGGCCGACCGTGTGCTGTATGCCTTGGGCAACGCCATGGTGTATGGCCCGCTGCGCAACAACCTGGGCTTCAGCCGGGTGCGGGTGGCCTACACCGCGGGTGAAGCCATCGGGCCTGATTTGTTCAGCTTTTACCGCTCCATTGGCATCAACCTCAAGCAACTCTACGGCTCTACCGAGACCGCGGTATTTGTGTGTTTGCAACCCGACCATGAAGCGCGTGCCGACACCGTGGGCGTGCCGTGCAAAGGCGTCGAGATCAAGGTGGCAGACAACGGCGAAGTGCTGGTCAAATCCCCCGGCCTGCTCAAAGGCTATTTCAAAAACCCCGAAGCCACCGCCGAAGTGCTCACACCAGACGGCTGGTACCACACCAGTGACGCCGGGTTTTTGGATGCCCATGGCCACCTCAAAATCATCGACCGCGTGAAAGACGTGGGGCGCATCAAAGGCGGTGCCAATGACGGCGCCATGTTCGCACCCAAGTATGTGGAAAACAAGCTCAAGTTTTTCCAGCACATCAAAGAAGTGGTGGCTTATGGTGATGGCCGCGAGAAAGTCTGCGTCATGATCAACATCGACTTTGATGCCGTGGGCAACTGGGCTGAGCGCCGCAACCTGCCTTACGCCGGGTACACCGACCTGGCGCAAAAGCCCGAGGTCTACCAACTCATCAAAGAATGTGTAGAAAAAGTCAACGCTGACTTGAGTGTTGACACGCTGCTGGCCGGCAGCCAGGTCAGCCGTTTCCTGGTGCTGCACAAAGAGCTGGATGCCGACGACGGCGAGCTCACCCGTACCAACAAAGTGCGCCGCGGCTTCATTGCCGACAAATACAACGTGCTCATCGATGCCCTGTACGGTGGCAAAACCAGCCAGTTCATTGAGACCGTGGTCAAGTTTGAAGACGGTCGCACCGGCAGTGTCAGCGCCACCTTGGCGATTGACGACGCCAAAACCTTCACGCCCGTCAAGGCTGCGGCGTGAGGCACATGCGCACAAGTCAAAGCGGGTTCACTGCGGTTTAGCTCTCCAACATTTCTGAACACAACATGGCAACAAAACACATTGGCGATGTCATTCTGGATGTCAAAAACATCTCTTTGAGCTTTGGCGGGGTCAAGGCGCTGACTGACATTTCATTCAACGTGCGCGAGCACGAGGTGCGCGCCATCATTGGCCCCAACGGCGCGGGCAAGAGCTCCATGCTCAACTGCGTCAACGGTGTGTACCGCCCACAAGAAGGTGCCATCACGTTCAAAGGCCAGACCTTCAGCCACATGGACAGCTACCAAGTGGCCAGCATGGGCATCGGGCGCACCTTTCAGAACCTGGCGCTGTTCAAGGGCATGAGCGTCATTGACAACATCATGACCGGGCGCAATCTGCGCATCAAAAGCAATTTGTTCATGCAAGCACTGCGCATCGGCCCGGCGCAGCGCGAAGAAGAAACACACCGCGAGTTTGTCGAGCACATCATCGACTTTCTGGAAATTCAGGCGCACCGCAAAACCCCGGTGGGTCAGTTGCCCTATGGCCTGCAAAAACGCGTTGACCTGGGTCGCGCCCTGGCCATGGAGCCGCAACTGCTGCTTTTAGACGAGCCCATGGCCGGCATGAACGTGGAAGAAAAGCAGGATATGAGCCGCTTTGTGCTGGATGTGAACGAAGAGTTTGGCACCACCATTGTGCTGATTGAGCACGACATGGGGGTGGTGATGGACATCTCAGACCGCGTGGTGGTGCTGGATTACGGCAAAAAAATCGGTGACGGCACACCGGACGAGGTGCGCAGCAACGAAGAAGTCATTAGCGCTTATTTGGGAACGGGTCATTGAAACTTTGCGGGACAGACCAAGATTTGCGCAGCAAATTTGCCCTGTCCTCAACTGATGAGAGGTGTTTATGGGTTTTTTTCTTGAAACTTTGCTCGGTGGCCTGATGGCCGGCATGTTGTATTCGCTGGTCGCTTTGGGCTTTGTGCTGATTTACAAAGCCAGTGGCGTGTTCAACTTTGCCCAGGGGGCGATGGTGCTGTTTGCCGCGCTGGCCATGGCGCGGTTTTCTGAATGGGTGCCGCTTTACACCGGCATCGACAACCTCTATTTCTCAAGCCTGGTGGCTTTTGTGGGCGCCGGTGCGGTGATGTTTGTGGTGGCCTGGCTGATTGAGCGGCTGGCGCTGCGCCACCTGGTCAACCAGGAAGGCACCACGCTGCTGATGGCCACGTTGGGTATCAGCTACTTTCTGGACGGCATAGGCCAAACCATTTTTGGCAGCGACATCTACAAGATTGACATTGGCATGCCCAAAGACCCGATCATGGCGTTTGAGAGCGTGTTTGAAGGCGGCATTCTGATCAACAAGGAAGACCTTTACGCCGCCTTGATTGCCGCGGTGCTGGTGGGTTTGTTGACCCTGTTTTTTCAGAAAACCGTCACCGGTCGCGCCTTGCGTGCGGTGGCTGACGACCACCAGGCGGCGCAAAGCATTGGCATTCCACTGAACCGCATCTGGGTCATTGTGTGGTGTGTGGCCGGTGTGGTGGCCTTGGTGGCCGGCATGATCTGGGGCAGCAAACTGGGTGTGCAGTTTTCATTGACCACGGTGGCCCTGCGCGCCTTGCCGGTGGTGATTTTGGGCGGCCTGACCTCGGTGCCCGGCGCCATTGTGGGCGGCTTGATCATTGGTGTGGGCGAGAAGTTGTCCGAGGTGTTTTTGGGTCCGTATGTGGGCGGCGGCATTGAAATCTGGTTTGCCTATGTGCTGGCGCTGGTGTTTTTGCTGTTCAGGCCGCAAGGGCTGTTTGGGGAGAAGATCATTGATCGCGTTTGATTTTTATAGCAGCTTACGCAGTATCCATAAGCTCTAGAGCCTATTTTGTTATAAATTTAACCAAGAGATTGTCATGTTCTACCGCGAAAACGGCCAATTCAAAACCAGCTACCGGGCTGACAGCCAAATTTTTGCCATCACGCAAGACCGGGTGGCGGTGCTGCTGCTGATCGCTGCCGCGTTTCTGGTGGTGCCCATGGTCACCAGCGAATACATGTTCCGGGCGATTTTGATTCCGTTCGTGATCATGTCACTGGCCGCCCTGGGGGTGAATATTCTGGTGGGCTACTGTGGCCAGATTTCGCTGGGCTCGGGGGCTTTCATGGCGGTGGGGGCTTATGCCGCCTTCAACTTCTTTGTGCGCATTGACGGCCTGCCGGTGTTGGTGGCTTTGCTGCTGGGCGGTATTTGTGCGTCTGTGTTCGGCATTTTGTTTGGCTTGCCCAGTTTGCGCGTCAAAGGCTTGTACCTGGCCGTGGCCACGCTGGCGGCGCAGTTTTTCAGCGACTGGATGTTTTTGCGCATCAACTGGTTCACCAACAACAGCACCTCGGGCTCGGTGTCGGTGTCCAACTTGCAACTGCTGGGCTACCCGATTGCCAGCCCGATTTCCAAGTACCTGTTTTGTTTGACGCTCCTGGTGGTGCTGGCGCTGCTGGCCAAAAACCTGGTGCGCGGTGCCATTGGCCGTGAGTGGATGGCGATTCGCGACATGGACGTGGCTGCCGCCGTGATCGGCATCCGGCCGATGTACGCCAAGCTCACCGCGTTTGCTGTGAGTTCTTTCATCATCGGTGTGGCGGGGGCCTTGTGGGGCTTTGTGCACCTGGGGTCGTGGGAGCCAGCAGCGTTCTCGGTGGATTTGTCGTTCAAACTGCTGTTCATGGTCATCATTGGCGGCATGGGCTCCATCATGGGCAGCTTTTTTGGTGCCGGGTTCATTGTGGTGCTGCCGATTTTTCTGAACCAGTTCTTGCCTTTCTTAGGGCATTTGTTCGGCATCGACATTTCAACTTCGGGCATTTCGCATGCCGAGTTGATCATTTTTGGCGCGTTGATTGTGTGGTTCCTGATTGTGGAGCCGCACGGGCTGGCCAAACTGTGGTCCATTGGCAAGCAGAAACTGCGCCTGTGGCCTTTCCCTCACTGAGTTGTTTTTCGTTAACCAAAGCACTGCGGTGCATTACATCTAGGAGACAAGCATGAAAATGAAACACCTTGCGTTAGCGGCTCTCATGGCCACGGTGGGCGCCAGTGCGTTTGCCCAACCCAAAGAACAGTTTTTCCCTGGTCTTCCCTACCGCACGGGGGCTTATGCTCCCAACGGTGTGCCATGGGCCAACGGCTACTCTGACTACCTGAAGTTGACCAATGCCCGTGGCGGTATCAACGGTGTCAAGATCATCTATGAAGAATGCGAAACCGGCTACGCCACCGACCGCGGTGTCGAGTGTTACGAGCGCCTGAAAGGCAAACACGGTGGTGCCACGGTGTTCCAGCCGTTGTCTACGGGCATCACTTTTGCGCTGACTGAAAAAGCCCCGGTGGACAAAATCCCGTTGATTACCGCAGGTTATGGCCGCAGCGAAAGCCAGGATGGCCTGGTCTTCAAATGGAACTTCCCCATTGCTGGCACCTACTGGCTGGCGGCCGACGTGTTGGTTCAGACCATTGCCAAAAAAGAAGGTGGCCTTGACAAGCTCAAAGGCAAAAAAATTGCCTTGGTCTACCACGACTCACCTTATGGCAAAGAACCCATTGCCCTGTTGCAAGAGCGTGCCGCCATGCACGGTTTCAGCCTGCAATTGTTGCCTGTGGCGCATCCCGGCGTAGAGCAAAAAGCCACCTGGTTGCAGGTGCGCCAGGCGCGCCCTGACTACGTGTTGCTGTGGGGCTGGGGCGTGATGAACTCGACTTCGCTCAAAGAAGCCCAAGCCACCGGCTACCCGCGCGAAAAAATGTATGGCGTGTGGTGGTCGGGTGCTGAGCCAGATGTGAAAGACGTCGGCGAAGGTGCCAAGGGCTACAACGCGGTCACTATGCAGCATGGCGCAGAGCCAAACTCGGCCGTGGTCAAGGAAATTTTGGCCAAGGTGCATGACAAGGGTCAAGGCACAGGGCCCAAGGAAGAAGTGGGCTCGGTGCTTTACATGCGCGGCGCCATCAGCGCCATGTTTGCGGTGGAAGGCGTGCGCCGTGCCCAAGAGCGCTTCGGCAAGGGCAAGTGGGTGACTGGCGAGCAAGCCCGTTGGGGCTATGAAAACCTGGCGCTGGACCAGAAGAAGCTTGACGGATTGGGTTTTGCCGGCGTGATGCGCCCGGTGCAAACCACCTGTGCCGACCACATGGGTGCCAACTGGGCTCGTGTTCACACCTGGGATGGCAAGAAATGGAACTTCAGCTCTGACTGGCTGCAGGCTGACGAGCAAGTCCTGAAGCCGCTGGTGAAGAAGACTTCAGCCAAATACGCGGCAGACAAGAAGTTGTCACCGCGCACCCCGGCAGATTGCCAGTCTTGATGCGCTGATGCGTTGATGTGGGGCAGGCATCTGCCTCACGTCACCAACTGAAAGGGTAGCGCTGCTGCCTTTTCAGTTGGTCAATCTACCCGGCAACATCGGGCACATTTTGTTTTCTGGAACCCGCACCATGAGTGAAAAACCGAACATCGTTCTCAACGTCAATGGCATCGAGGTCATTTACAACCACGTCATTCTGGTCTTGAAGGGCGTGTCCCTGAATGTGCCCGAAGGCAAGATCGTGGCCATTCTGGGCGGCAATGGCGCGGGCAAAACCACCACCTTGCGTGCCATCTCGAACCTGCTGCATGGTGAGCGCGGCGAGGTCACCAAAGGCTCGATCGAGCTGCGTGGCGAGCGCATTGAAAACCTGTCGCCAGCAGACCTGGTGCAGCGCGGCGTGGTGCAGGTGATGGAAGGCCGCCACTGTTTTGCCCACCTGACCATTGAAGAAAATTTGCTCACCGGCAGTTACACGCGCAAAGACAAAGGCGAGATTGCCGCCAACCTGGACAAGGTCTACACCTATTTTCCGCGCCTGAAAACGCGCCGCACCAGCCAGGCTGCCTACACCTCGGGCGGTGAGCAGCAAATGTGTGCCATTGGCCGGGCGCTCATGACCAACCCCAGCATGGTGCTGCTGGATGAACCGTCCATGGGGCTGGCACCGCAAATCGTGCATGAAGTGTTTGAGATCGTGAAAGACCTCAACAGCATAGAGAAAGTCACCTTTTTGCTGGCCGAGCAAAACACCAACATGGCGCTGAAATACGCCGACTATGGCTACATCATGGAAAGTGGCCGGGTGGTGATGGACGGCGCTGCCAGTGACCTGGCCAGCAATGAAGACGTGAAAGAGTTCTATCTGGGCATGGGTGGCGGTGAGCGCAAGAGCTTCAAAGATGTCAAGAGCTACAAGCGCCGCAAACGCTGGCTGGCTTAACCCCCCTTGGCTTTTCCCCTGGCAGGGGGCAATACCTCTAGAGCGTTGATTGATATTTGGAGAAATGGACCATGAGTGAATTTTTTGACGCGCTGGAAACGCGTGATCAGGCCGAACGCGAGGCCGCGCTGCTCAAGGCGTTGCCGTTGCAGGTGGCGCATGCCAAGTTGGCGTCAGCGGCGTTTGCAGACATCCTCAAAGACGTGAACCCGGCTGAAGTCACCAGCCGAGCCGTCTTGGCCAAGCTGCCAGTCACCCGCAAACACCAGTTGCTAGAGCTGCAACTGCACAGCCGTAGCCAACACGGCAACGTGTTTGGCGGCTTTAGCACGCATGGTTTTGGCGCACAGCTGCCGCGTGTGTTTGCCAGCCCCGGCCCGATTTACGAGCCCGAAGGCACGGCACGCGACTACTGGCGCATGGCGCGTGCCATGTTTGCGGCAGGCTTTCGCGCCGGTGAATTGATTCACAACAGCTTCAGCTACCACTTTGTGCCCGCTGGCTCCATGATGGAAACCGGTGCCCACGCGCTCGGCTGCACGGTGTTCCCAGGTGGCACCGGACAGACCGAGCAGCAAGTCCAAGCCATGGCCGACCTGCAGCCCGCCGGCTACATTGGCACACCCAGTTTTCTCAAAATCATTCTTGAAAAAGCCCAAGACATGGGGGTGGCCTTGCCCAGCCTGGTCAAAGCCATGTTCGGTGGCGAAGCCTACCCGCCCAGCCTGCGCGACTGGTTCACTGCGCACGGCGTGGCCGGCTACCAATGCTACGCCACCGCAGATTTGGGGCTGATTGCTTATGAAACCAGCGCGCGCGAGGGCCTGGTGCAGGACGAAGGCGTGTTGCTTGAAATCGTTCGCCCCGGCACCGGCGACCCGGTGGCTGAAGGTGAAGTGGGCGAGGTGGTGGTGACCACGCTCAACCCCACCTACCCGCTGATCCGTTTTGGCACCGGTGACTTGTCTGCGGTGCTGCCAGGCCACTGCCCCACCGGGCGCACCAACACCCGCATCAAAGGCTGGCTGGGTCGCGCTGACCAAACCACCAAAATCCGCGGCATGTTTGTGCACCCCGGTCAGGTCGACACCATTGCCAAACGCTTCGCCGCTGTGGGCAAAGCGCGCCTGGTGGTGAGTGGTGAAATGGCCAATGACCAGATGACGCTCAAGATCGAAACCGCCGAGAGCTCGCAAGCCTTGGTGGAAAAAGTCATGGAAGCCATTCGCGACGTGACCAAACTGCGCGGCCAGGTCGAAGTTGTGGCGCCCGGCAGCTTGCCCAATGACGGCAAAGTGATCGAAGACGCGCGCAGCTACCAATAAAGCCGCTCACCACAGGGGTTTGAGTGCTATTTTTAAAATAGCTTCTTGCGCTTATTTAATAAGGGCTAGAAGCTAGTTTCTTATACACCCCAGGTGATGGATTCTTCGGCCTTCATGCACTCGCGGATCATCTCCATGAACGGCGTGCTGCGCTGGCGCAGGCTGACCGCCTCAAAGCGCGGTGGCAGCAGGTGCTCGGCCTGCGCTTGTGCCATGGCCGCTTGCTGTTGAGCTTCTTCAAGCTGCACCGCCGCGGCCAAAGCAGCCAGCGCTTGCGGCATTTGCTCGGGCAGCAAAATGCCCTTGACGCTGGGCTCGGTGGCGCTGTGTTTGCCGATGATTTCCAGCAGCCGCTGGCCGTTGGCTTGCAACATAATCACATCGCCTGTGGCTTTGGACTTGAATTTGTAGAGCATGAATTTTCTCCGTCATCAAAAGTGTCTGGCCTCCATCGTAGCGGTGTGGGTGCTGCTGGGTCTGAGCGGTTGCGCACAGACGGGCTATTACTGGCAGTCGGTCAGCGGGCATGTGAAGCTGATGCAAGCCGCCCGCCCCATCGACGCCTGGCTGGCTGACCCACAGGCGAGCCCCGCCCTCAAGCAGCGGCTGCAGCTGGCGCAGGCGATTCGCCAATTTGCCGTGACCGCGCTGCATTTGCCTGACAACGCCAGCTACCAGCGCTATGCCGACCTGCAGCGCCGCCATGTGGTGTGGAATGTGGTGGCCGCGCCCGAGTTTTCACTCACCCTCAAAACCTGGTGCTTTCCGGTGGCAGGGTGTGTCGGCTACCGGGGCTATTTTGAGCAGGCCGCAGCAGAGCGCGAAGCCGCCGCCTTGCGTGCCCAGGGCTGGGAGGTGAGTGTGTACGGCGTGCCTGCTTATTCCACGCTGGGCTGGATGAACTGGCTGGGTGGCGACCCCTTGCTCAACACGTTTATCCATTTCCCCGACGGCGAGCTGGCGCGCATGCTGTTTCACGAGCTGGCGCACCAGGTGGTGTATGTGGCTGACGACACGGTGTTCAACGAATCTTTTGCCACGGCAGTCGAGCGCTTGGGCGGTGCCGCCTGGCTGGCGCAGGCCACCCCAGCCGCGCGTGATGCCTTTGCCCAGCACGACGCACGCCGCCAGCAGTTTCGGGCGTTGACGCGCCGCACACGTGAGCAGCTGGAAAATGTTTATATGCAAAATGAGGCTCTAGCGCCCGTCAATACTGTACAAGCAGCTATGAAAAATAAAGTCATGGCAGATTTCAGGCAAGCCTATGCGGCACTCAAAACCAGCTGGGGCGGCTTTGCTGGCTATGACCCCTGGGTGGCGGGTGCCAACAACGCCGCTTTGGGTGCCCAAGCCGCCTATGATGATCTGGTGCCCGCATTTGAGGCGCTGTTTGAGCGCCAAGGGCGTGATTGGCGCAGGTTTTATGATGCGGTCATTGCCTTGGCGCGCCTGCCCCAAGCCGAGCGCTTGCAACAACTGTCATCCCCACAAGTCCAAACCACACTCTGAAACACCATGGCTGAATTACATATTGTGAGAGAACACACGCTGGGGCTGGCCAAAGCACGCAAAGTGGCTTTCAAATGGGCCGAGCAGGCTGAACAAGACTTTGCCATGCAATGCAGCTACACCGAAGGTCGCCAGGGCGATGAGGTGGACTTTGTCCGCAGCGGCGTCAGCGGCCAGCTGCAGGTGACCAAAGACCGCTTTGAGCTGCGCGCCGAGCTGGGTTTTCTGCTGGGTGCGTTCAAGGGCACGATTGAGAGCGAGATTGTGAAAAACCTCGATGCCCTGCTGGCGCCAGCCACCGCACCCCAAAAGCCCGGCGTGAAAAAGAGCGTTTAGCGTTAGCTCAGCGATTCGATCAAGTCAATGTACTGCTGCATGGCGTCAGCGCTGGGGGTGCCTTTGAGTGCGTTCCAGGCATCCCATTTGGCGCGCCCCACCATGTCGCCAAAACCGGGTTTTTTGTCTGCGTTGTCGCCCACACTGCCTTGTTTGTAAAGCGCATAGAGTTTGAGCAGGGTCATGTTGTCGGGGCGTTCGCTCAAGTTTTTTGAATGGGCTACAGCGGCTTCAAATTGGGTTTTCAAGTCTGACATGGATGGGGTTTCCTAGGGGTTGGTGGCTATTTGCCGAATGACTCAGGGTAAGCAAGGGGGATGTTAAGTGGCCTTTTGATCACAAAATAGAGGCTATTCCCAAATACGAGATTGCCATGGTCAAGAAACTGCCGCCCGTCATCACCACCGAGCGCATGAGCAAGGTCGACACCGCCTGGTTGCGCATGGACTCCAGCAGCAATTTGATGATGATTTTGGGCGTATGGATCATCAAGCCAGGGGTTCGGTACCAGGCGGTTTGCGACCGCATTGCAGAGCGCTTGCTCAAATACCCACGGTTTTCACAACGGGTGCAGCTTGATGCCACCGGCGCCAGCTGGGTGACAGACACCGAATTTCGGATCAGCCGGCATGTGGTGCGTGAGAAGCTGCCCGCCAATGCCCAAAAGAACCCAGCGCTGGCGTTGCAGACGCGCCTGGGTGAGTTGGCCATGCAGCCACTGGACGCCCGCTTTCCGCTGTGGGAGTTCCGCTTGGTTGAGCACTACGACGGCGGCTCCGCCTTGCTGGTGCGCATTCACCACTGCATTGCCGACGGTTTGGCGCTGATTGCGGTCACGCAGTCGCTGGTGGATGGGGGCGCAGAGCCGCCGCGTCGCCCTGCGCGCACCAAGGCGGCCTCGACCTGGGCGGCAGCTGAAGACTGGATGGCGCACACTTTGATTGAGCCCCTCACGGTGGCTGCTGTCAATGCGCTAGACGCGGCTGGCAACCGCGCCGCCACGGCTTTCAACGCCGTGCAAGAGCCGCGCCGGGCGCTGGAAAAATGGCTTGAAGTGGCATCCACCAAAGGCTTCGGTGGTGCCGCCGATGTGGCACGCTTGGCTGCCCAGGTACTGCGCGATGGCGCGGCTTTGGCCTTGATGGCCGATGACTCTCCGACCCGGCTCAAGGGGCAACCTGGGCAAAAAAAGCGCGTGGCCTGGTGCCAGCCGCTGCCGTTAGACGAAGTGCGCGCTGTGAGCAAAGCACTGCATTGCTCCATCAACGATGTGTTGCTGGCGTGCGTGGCGGGTGCGGTGGGGCAGTATTTGCGGGCTCAGGGCGATGCCATTTTGGGCAAAGAGATTCGCGCCATGGTGCCTGTGAATTTGCGCCCCATGAGCGAGGCCTACAAGCTGGGTAACCAGTTTGGCTTGGCGCCGGTGGTGCTCCCCGTGGGGTTAGATAACCCCATTGAGCGGGTCTATGCGGTGCGTCAGCGCATGTCTGAGCTCAAGGGCAGCATGCAACCGCTGCTGGCATTTGCATTGCTTGCAGTGGCTGGGGTGCTGATCAAACCTGCGCAAGATGCCATGTTGAACCTGTTTTCCAAAAAAACCACGGCCGTGATGACCAATGTGCCCGGTCCGCGCGAGAAGTTGCAGTTTTGCGGCGCGACGTTGGAGCAAACGCTGTTTTGGGTGCCGCAGTCTGGCACGGTGGGCTTGGGGGTGTCAATTTTGAGTTATGGCGGTGGGGTGCAGTTTGGCATCATCAGCGACACCACGCTGTGCCCCAACCCGCAGGCCATCATTGACCAGTTTGCCCCTGAGTTTGAGCGTTTGAGTTTGCTCACGCTGATGTTGCCATGGGGTGAATAGCTATTTTAAATGTAGCTGCTTGTGCTTATGAATAAAGGTCTAGAGACCTAAAACATGCTTATTTCAAGCCGCGTCGCCAACGCACTGGTCCATCAGTCAGCCAGCTCGGTGCGAGCCAGCTCCAGCTCCAGCCGCTCATGGGCATCCAAGGGGGTGGTTTGGGTGGCTTGCTGGTAAAGCAGGTTGGCTTGCGCCAGCATGGCTTCGCCGTCAAGCATGAGCATGGCGCGGGCGTATTCCACCATGCCAGCCGTTGCAGCATGGTGGAGCTTGAGCGCTTGGTCGAGCAGCTCAAGCCCGGTTTCGCGGTGGGCACCATAGGCCATGGCACCGATCAGTGAACCCACTTTGTCAATCACTTCGGCGTGAAACGAGCCCAGCGCAATGTGTGCGTCTACATGCTTGGGCTGCTTTTTGAGCACGGTTTCCAAGTTGGTTTTGATGGTGTTACCCAGCCCTTGAGCCAAGGCTTTGGCCACGCTGATGCTCTGGCTGTAGCGCCCCAAGGCGTAAGCGTGCAGATAGTAGGCGTTGAAATTGCCGGGTTCTTGGCTGATGTGGTGCTCGGCACGCTGGGCCGACTCCAGAAACAGCGCTTGGCGCGTGGCTTCGTTGTCTTCAAGGTAGGTGGCATAAACGCAGGTGGCTTTGTTGGCCACATTCAGCCCGGCCAGGCCCAATTTCAGCCCGGCTTGGCAGGCCTTTTGAAATTCACCACTGTGGAACAGCGCCCAGGCTTGCAGCAGTGGTGTGCTTTGCGGCAGGGGTTCGAGGTCGCAGAGGTGGAGTTGAGGCCAGGCTGTTTTGACACGCTGGGCATCAAAATCGTATTGACCCACGAAGGGAAAAGGGTTCCACCTGGACATGTTTGTCTCCATCTCACTGACGTTTTTTATGGGTTGGCCGCATTGCACGCTGAAGCCTGCTTGCCAAGCGGGTGTGCCACACCCTATGTAGGAAAGTCTTTATTGTAGGCAGCGGCCAAGTGGCTCAAGTGCGTGCGTTGGCTAGGTTCCAGGTAGGGGGTCAACAGGTTGAGCACATGTTGGGCACCACGCAGCAGGGCGGCTTGGGCGTGGTGGTCTTCCAGCGCGTGGCGTGGGTCTTGCACGTATTCAAAACTGAGCCAATAGGTCAACAGCACCACCATGCTGGTGGCTGCGGTTTCAAGCTCGGGGGAGTCAATTTGCACCGCTCCACCACGGCGCATGCCGATCAGCAGCGCTTTGATGGCGTGGGTTTTATGTTTCAGGATGGATTGAAAGTGGGTTTCCAGCCGCCGGTTTTTACTGAGCAGGTCATTCAGGTCACGGTATAAAAACCGGTATTGCCAAATCAGCTCAAACAGCGAGTGCAAGAAAAACCAGGCGTCTTCCACGTCACGCACGTCGTCGCTGGCGGCCAGCAGGGTGTTCAGGGCGACCTCAAACCGGTCAAACAGGGTGTTGATGAGCTCGTCTTTGGCCGGGTAGTGGTAGTACAGGTTGCCTGGGCTGATGTTGAGTTCAGCAGAGATCAGTGTGGTGGAAACGTTGGGTTCACCAAAACGGTTGAACAAGGCCAGGGTGACCTCAAGAATGCGCTCTGCCGTGCGCCGGGGTGCTTTTTTTACCATGGAGAAAGACCTTCCAGTGAGTCCGCTTGGATCACATTGTGCAGGTTGTCCAAAATGTGGTGCAGTTGTGTGAGCGTTTGGCTGGTGCGGTTGGATGGCGCTTGGGGTGGGCACAGGTGGCGTGTCGGGTCACTCAGGCGCGCCTGGTTCAGGGTGATACCGTGGGTGGCCAGCTTGTGGCTCAAGCCCGTTGGGTTGGCGCGCAGCATCTGACGCGTTTGCTGGTAGGCGTGTTCGGCCAAGTGGCGGCGCTGGCTGTAGCTGAAGGTGTTGGCCAGGTACAGCTCAGGGTCTCGGTGGTTGGGTTCAATCAGCACGATGTCGGTGTTGGGGTAGGCATGCTCATAGGCTTTGAGCCCCAGCACCATGCGGGAGTGAATCAGTGAGCGAAAAGTTTGACTCAGCACCGCGGGCAATCCACCCTGCACGATGCGTGGAATGGCGGTGGTGGCTGCCCACGGGGCGTGCGCTTGGGGGGTGGGCAAGGGGGCGGTGGCATCAAATGGCACCAGCGGGTTCAGGCACAGCATCAGGTCCACACCTTCGTTCAGCGCCACCGAGGCGTGCATGGTTTTGAGCAAGGCACCATCGACAAACTGCTCGCCATCAATGTCCACCGGCGGAAACAAGCCGGGCAGTGCGGCACTGGCTTGCACCGCTTTGGAAATGGGCACGTGATCCCAGCCAGGGCGGCCAAATGTGACAGCTTGGCTGCTGTCGAGATGGGTGGCGACCAAGGTCAGGCGGGTGCGAAGCTGGCGGAAATCATTGCTGCGCCCCGGCTTGGAAAACAGCCGCGCCAGCTCGATGTCAATCTGGGCATTGGAGAAAACCCCGGTGGGCAAGCCCGGCCCCAGGCGCTCCAAGGCGCTCAGCCACGAGCGTTTGCCAAAGCAACTTTGCCAAGTGCCCTGCAGCAGCAACTGTGGCAGCTGCATGCCGCGCGAAAAAAATTCTTGAAACGCTGGGCGCAACAGCAACGACGGGTCAAACGCTTCGGCGTGGCGCTTGCGGTCTTCAATGAACAGGTGAAAGAGCTGCAGCGGGGTGATGCCGTTGGCCAAGCCCGCTGCAATAAAGCCGCCAGCTGACACCCCCACGTAATGCTGCAGGGCG